>NZ_JBICUR010000017.1:0-240255 GCF_043198355.1 Streptomyces sp. NPDC048825 | reverse complement strand
GTCGGTCTCGCCTGCGTCGTCGTCGCGCGGCTCTACTCGCCCCGCCGGATCATCGTGGTGGACCTGTCCTCCGCCCGGCTGGAAGCCGCCGCCCGCGTGGGGGCCGATGCCGCCGAACTACCGGGGACGATGATCGCCGAGCTGTCCGAGGGACCGGGGGCCGAGGCGGTCATCGAGGCGTCGGGGGAACCGGACGGCTTCGTCCTGTGCACCCGCGCCGTCCGCGCAGGGGGGCACATCGCCAACATCGGCACACACGGCAAACCGGTCACGCTGCATCTCGAATCCCTGTGGCGCAAGAACGTGACGATCAGTACCGGCCAGGTGGACACGTACTCCATACCGTGGCTGCTGGAGCTGGTGAGGTTCGGACGCCTGCACGTCTCACAGCTGGTCACCCACACCTTCGAACTCGATCGGATGGAGGACGCCTACGAGGTGTTCTCGCACGGCACCACCACGGGCGCTCTCAAAGTCGTGCTGCACCGCGAGTGAACCGACCGGCCGACAGAGGTCCGAACAGGTCGGTCGGCCCCTTGTTCCGGGCCGTTCGGCCCTACAACCTCCCGTTGAGCGGCGGTTCTATGGAATTGAGCCGAGGGCCACAAGGAGACACGGCGAAGCGGAGTGAAACCGCGCACCGTGCAATTCGGGCCCGCAAGAAGCGGGCGGCCCCCGGCTCCATGAACGCCGGCAGCGGCCGCCGCTGGTCCCATCGGGCCACTTCCTCCGGTCGAAGTGCGGCCGACGCCGTGCTCGGCGACTCTGGAGATCAGGGCAGTGCCGGGAGGAGCACCCATGCACTGGGAAACCATCCGCAAGGACACCGCACCGGTCGTGCCGCCCTGTCTCACCGACTACGACCGGGCTTGCTCCGCCTTCACCTGGTCGCAGGCGCGCAGCGCGCTGGGCGGGCTGCCCGACGGTGGGCTCAACATGGCCCACGAGGCCGTCGACCGGCACGCGGCCTCGGACCACGCGGACAAGGTCGCGTTGCGGTGCGTCGCCCGGGACGACTCCGTCTCGACCGTCACGTACGGGGAACTGGCCCGTCGTACGGCCCGCTTCGCGAATGTCCTGCGCTCCCTCGGCGTCGGGCACGGGGACCGCGTGTTCACCCTGCTCGGCCGCTGTCCTGAGCTGTACACCGCGGTGCTGGGCGCGCTGAAGAACACCAGCGTGCTCTGCCCGCTCTTCTCCGCCTTCGGCCCGGACCCGGTGGAGCAGCGGCTGCGTCTCGGCGACGCGCAGGTCCTGGTCACCACCGCGGCCCTCTACCGGCGCAAGGTCGCCGAGCGCCGGGCGTCGGTTCCCGGGCTGAAACACGTCCTGATCGTCGGCCCCGGCGCCGGCGAGCTGCCCGGCACCGCCTCCTTCGACAACCTGATGTCCGCTGCCCCGGACACCTTCACCATCCCGCCGACCTCTCCCGACGACATGGCCCTGCTGCACTTCACCAGCGGAACCACCGGCACTCCCAAGGGTGCGGTCCATGTCCACGAGGCGGTGGTCGCCCATCACGCGACGGCCGCGTACGCGCTCGATCTGCACCCCGAGGACGTGTACTGGTGCACCGCCGACCCCGGCTGGGTCACCGGCATGTCGTACGGGATCATCGCCCCGCTCGTCCACGGCGTGACGTTGGTCGTCGACGAGGGCGACTACGACGCCCGGCGCTGGTACCGGATCCTCGGGGAACAGCGGGTCAGCGTCTGGTACACCGCCCCTACGGCCCTGCGCATGCTCATGCGTGCCACCCCGCGACATGGCCCGTACGACCTGCCGCGCTCCTACGACCTGTCGGCCCTGCGCTTCATCGCCTCCGTCGGCGAGCCCCTCAACCCGGAGGCCGTCGTCTGGGGCCGGGACGTGCTGGGCCTGCCGGTGCACGACAACTGGTGGCAGACGGAGACCGGCTGCATCATGATCGCGAACTTCGCGGCCTGCGAGATCCGGCCCGGCTCGATGGGACGTCCGCTGCCCGGCGTCGACGCGACCGTGCTGAAGCAGGGCGAGGACGGCCGGGCACTGGTCACCGACGGCAGGGTCACGGAGCTGCAAAGCCCTGACGTCGAGGGCGAGTTGGCGCTGCGGCCGGGCTGGCCGTCGATGTTCCGCGGCTATCTGCACGACAAGGAGCGCTACGACGCCGCGTTCGCGGACGGCTGGTACCTGACCGGTGACCTGGTCCGCCGGGACACGGACGGCTGGTACTGGTTCGTGGGGCGGGCTGACGACGTCATCAAGTCGGCGGGGCACCTGATCGGCCCGTTCGAGGTGGAGAGCGCGCTGATGGAGCACCCGTCGGTGGCCGAGGCCGGGGTGATCGGACGGCCGGACCCGGTCGCCGGGAACGTCGTCAAGGCGTTCGTGTCGCTGCGCCCCGGTGTCGAGCCGACTTCGGATCTGGAGCGGGAGCTGCTGGCCTTCGGCCGCCGCAAGCTGGGCCCCGCCGTCGCGCCGAGGGAGATCGCGTTCGACCAGGACCTGCCCAAGACCCGCAGCGGGAAAGTGATGCGCCGCTTGCTGCGTGCGCGTGAACTCGGCCTGCCGACGGGCGACCTGTCGACCTTGGAGGGATCGGCATGAGCGCGGCCCGCCCCACCCGCACACGGAAGGACTCGGCGGCACCGAGGTCCGCCAAGAGAACCGCGACGGCCAATCGGAACGCGAGCACCGCATCTCCCGCCGGGCGAGGGGCCGCCGGACACCGGACGGACCAGCTGGAGGCGATGCTGCGCATCCGGCGCTTCGAGGAGCGATGCGTCGAGCTGTACAGCGCCGCGAAGATCCGCGGCTTCGTCCACCTCTACATCGGCGAGGAGGCCGTCGCCGTCGGCGTGAACGAGGTACTGACACCCGAGGACGCGGTCGTCTCCACGTACCGCGAACACGGCCACGCGCTGGCCCGCGGGATCACGGCCGAGGCCGTGATGGCGGAGATGTACGGCCGGACGACCGGGTGCAGCGGTGGCCGGGGCGGATCGATGCACCTGTTCGACGCGAGCCGCCGCTTCTACGGCGGCAACGCGATCGTCGCCGGCGGGCTCCCGCTGGCCGCCGGCCTCGCGCTCGCCGACCGTATGCGGGAACAGTCCCGCGTCACCTGCTGCTTCTTCGGCGACGGGGCGTTCGCCGAGGGCGAGTTCCACGAGACCGCGAACCTGGCGGCGCTGTGGAAGCTGCCCCTGCTGCTCGTCTGCGAGAACAACCTCTACGCCATGGGCACGGCCCTGGAGCGGCACGAGGCACAGACCGACCTGGCCATGCGCGCCGCCTCCTACGGCATGGTCGCCTGGGCCGTGGACGGCATGGACGTCGAGGCCGTCGAACATGCCGCCAGGCGGGCCGTCGAGGGCATCCGGGCCGGCACCGGACCGCATTTCCTGGAACTGCGCACCTACCGCTTCCGCGCTCACTCGATGTACGACCCGGACCGGTATCGCGAGAAGGGGGAGATCGAGCAGTGGAAGTCCAGGGACCCGATCAGCCTTCTCATGGACCGCATGCGCGAGAACGGTGAGCTGGGTGACAAGGAACTCGCCCGGATCGAGCAGCGGATCACCGACGAGATCGACCACGCCGTCGAAGCGGCCGAACAGGCACCCGAGGAGCCGGTCGAGCACCTGCTCCGCCACGTCACCAGTTCCTCGGCGGAGGCGGTGAGTTGACCATGGGAGGCGGAACGCAAGAGGCCAAGACGACTTACCGCGAGGCGATGCGCGAGGCGCTCCGGGAGGCCCTGCGCTCCGACGACCGTGTCTTCCTCATGGGCGAGGACGTGGGCCGTTACGGCGGATGCTTCGGCGTCAGCCTCGGCCTGCTGGAGGAGTTCGGACCCGAACGCGTCCGTGACACCCCGCTGTCGGAGTCCGCGTTCGTGGGCGCCGGCATCGGCGCCGCCCTGGCCGGGCTGCGGCCCATCGTCGAGATCATGACCGTCAACTTCAGCCTGCTCGCCCTCGACCAGATCCTCAACAACGCCGCCACCCTGCTGCACATGTCGGGCGGCCAGTTGCCCGTGCCGCTGGTCATCCGCATGACGACGGGCGCCGGACGGCAACTCGGCGCCCAGCACTCCCACAGCCTGGAAGGCTGGTACGCGCACATCCCCGGCATCCGCGTCCTCACCCCCGCCACCCTGGAGGACGCCCGCCACATGCTGGCCCCGGCGCTCGCCGACCCCGACCCCGTACTGATCTTCGAGCACGGAAGCCTCTACAACGTCTCCGGCGAACTCCTCCCGCCCACCGAACCCGTGGACCTGGACCACGCCGCGATCCGACGCCCCGGCGCCGACATCTCCCTGATCACATACGGCGGTTCGCTGCCCAAGGCCCTCGCGGCGGCGGACGAGCTGGCCGCCGAGGACATCAGCGCGGAAGTGATCGACCTGCGCACGCTCCGTCCCCTCGACGATGCGGCCATCACCGCTTCCGTGGCCCGTACTCACCGTGCGGTGGTCATCGACGAGGCATGGCGTACGGGAAGCCTCGCCGCCGAGGTGTCCGCCCGTATCGCGGAAGGGTCGTTCTACGAACTGGACGCGCCCGTCGAGCGGGTGTGCAGCGCCGAGGTGCCGATGCCGTACGCGCGGCAGCTGGAGGAGGCCGCCCTGCCACAGACCGCCGGCATCGTCGCGGCCGTCTACCGGGCGGTGCACTGATCATGGCCGAGTTCACCATGCCGTCCCTCGGCGCGGACATGGACGAGGGCACGCTCCTGGAATGGCTGGTGGGGCCCGGTGACCTCGTCCACAAGGGAGACCCGGTCGCGGTCGTCGAAACCGCGAAGTCGACGATCGAGGTGGAGTGCTTCGAAACCGGGACCATGACGGAGCTGCTCGTCGAGCCCGGCACGACGGTGCCGGTGGGCACGCCGCTCGCGCTCATTGGGCCGACGGCGGAGAAGCCAGGGGAACCGGAAGGAGCGGGAAAGCCGCAAGAAGCCCGGAAACCGGGGAAGGTCAGGAAGCCCGAAGGCCCCACGGAAGCCGAGAAGGCGGCGGAGCGACGACCTGTCCGCCACGTACCGAAGAAAGGCGAGCCTTCCGAGCCCCCATCCCCGCCACCCGAACCCGCCCCGGTCCCGGTGTCGGTGTCGGCGCCGTCCGCCGCTCGGGAGCGCGGCCACATCGAGGCGGGCCCCTTGGTCCGGCACCTCGCGGAGCAGAGCGGCGTCGACTTGGAGACGCTGCACGGCTCCGGAACAGGAGGCCGCGTCACCCGCACCGATGTCGAGGAAGCGGCGGCCGCCCGAGCCACTGCTCGGCCGCCACGCGTGCGGGCCACCCCGCTCGCCCGGCGGCTCGCCGCCGAACTGGGTGTCGATCTGGCCACGGTGACGGGGACGGGCAGGGAGTCGGCCGTCCGTGCCGCGGACGTACGCCAGGCAGCCCCGGGCCCGGCGGCCCCCGCCGGGCCCGCGTACGCGGGCGCCGCCGCGGTACGTCCTTCCGCGGTACGGCCTTCTGCCGCCCGTCCTTCCGAAGACCGGGCGGCGGCCATGCGCCAGGCGATCGCCGGCCTGGTGACCCGCGCCAACCGGGACATCCCCCACTACTACCTCTCCACCACCGTGGACATGGCCGCCGCGATGGCCTGGCTGCACGAGCACAACCGGCGCAGCCCGGTCGGTGAACGGCTGCTCCCCGCAGCCCTGTTGCTCAAGGCGGTGGCCCTGGCGGCCAGTGAGGTCCCGGAGTTCAACGGCTTCTGGACCGATGACCACTTCACGGCAGGCGAAGGCGTCCACCTCGGCGTGGCCGTGTCCCTGCGCGGCGGAGGGCTCATCGCCCCCGCGCTGCACCACGCCGACACCCTGACACTCACCCAACTGATGAGCGCCCTGAAGGATCTGGTCACCCGGGCCCGCACAGGCAGGCTGCGTGGTTCCGAGGTGTCCGACGCCACGATCACGGTCACCAACCTCGGCGACCAGGGCGTGGAAACCGTCTTCGGTGTGATCTACCCGCCGCAGGTGGCCCTGGTCGGCTTCGGGCGGGTGGCCGACCGGCCGTGCGCCGTCGACGGCCTGCTCGGCGTGCGGCCCGTGGTCACGGCGACCCTCTCGGCCGACCACCGGGCGACAGACGGTGCCGTCGGCGCCCGCTACCTCACGGCGGTCACCCGCCTCCTGCAGAACCCGGAGCAGCTGTGAACATGAACCGAACCGATGCACTGGACATGATCAGGGAATCGATCTCCTCCGTCATCCCCGACACCGACGTCGCCACGCTGGAACCCGACGACGCGTTCCGTGACGTGCTGGAGATGGATTCGCTGGACTTCCTGAGTTTCGTCGAAGTCCTCAGCGAACGGTCCGGCGTGCGCATCGAGGACGAGGACACGCCCCGGCTCACCACGCTGTCCGGCAGCGCCGACTTCCTCGTCGCCCACACCCGGTGACGTGCGCCCGTGGATGCCACGGCCGCAGGGAACAGCCGCCCGCGGCGGGCGACGCCCCCATCGCGGCTGCTGTGCACAGTGAACGACCGACGCGGATGGGGGAAGGGGGAAGTCCGAGCGGCGTACAGCCGCGCCTTGGCGGCAGCGGTGATTGTCTCGGGTCCTCCGGGCCGCGTCCGTGACCGGCGTCGCTTGATGGGCCCGGTTCCCCGTGTGCCTGCTTGAGGTGCTTTGTCAGGCGCGCGGGGTGCAAAGGGCAAGGATGGCCATGTCGTCGTGGCCGTCGCTGGGGTGGTGGTCTGCCAGGGCTTGGACGAAGTCTTGCAGGGGCAGGGCGGCGTGCTCCGTGGCGAGGTCGGCCAGGCGCGCCAGTCCGGTGTCGATCGCGTGCGCGGGGTGCTCGACGAGCCCGTCCGTGAAGAAGAGCACGGTGGAGCTCGCCGGCATGGGGTGGGTGTGGTCGTTGCGCGGCTGGGCGGTGTCGACGCCGAGCGGCAGGTCCGGGTCGGCGTGCAGATAGCTTGCCTGGTGGTCGGGGGTGAGCAGCAGCGGCGGAGGGTGACCTGCGGTGCTCCAGCGCAGTGTCCAGGTGCCCGGCTGGGCGGGTTCGATGCGGGCGAGGCAGGCGGTGGTGACGTGCTCGTCGGTGATCGCAGCGAGGGCCTGGTCAAGGTGGGCGAGAACGGCACTGGGCGAGGTGCGCTGGTCGTAGAGCAGGGCGCGCAGCATGTTGCGGATCTGGGCCATGGCGGCCGCGGCCTGCAGGTCGTGGCCGACGACGTCGCCGATGACAGCGGCGCAGGCGTGGTCGGGCACCAGGAGGGCGTCGTACCAGTCTCCGCCGATGTGGCCAGGTGTGATGGCGGGGCGATAGGCCGCCGCGGCGCCGAAGGGGCGCAGGTCGGGCAGGCGTGGCAGGAGGAGTCGCTGGAAATGTTCGGCGTCGAAGCGGGTCTGCTCGTAGAGACGGGCATCGTCGATGGCCAGGCCCGCGGCGCCGGCGAGTGCGACGATGAGGGCTTCGTCGTGGACGTCGAAGGGCTGCCCGTCGCGCCGCTCGGCGACGTAGAGGTCCCCGTAGATTTTGCCGCGGGTGCTGATCGTGGCCCCGAGCAGGGTGCGCATCGGCGGATGGCCGGGCGGGAAGCCGGCCGAGTCCGGATGGGCGGAGATGTCATCGACCCGCAGCGGTTCCGGGTGGGTGATCAAGTGGCCCAGCAGGCCGCGGCCGTGCGGGAACTCCACCCCAGCCAGGTCGGCCCGCTCCTGCTCGGACAGGCCGGCCGGAATGAATCGATCGAGGTATCTGCCCTTCTCATCGAGCACGCCCAGCGCGCCATAGCGGGCGCCGACCAGCTCCATCGCGGTATCGACGATCAGTTGCAGCACGACGGACAAGTCCACTTCCCGGCCGATGACCGCCTCGTACAGGTCATGCAACTGGTCTTGCGCCCTGGCCAGCGACCTGAGCTGCTCGGCGATCATCTCCAGCTCGGCGCTCAGACGCAGACGCCGGGGGACATCCAGCGGCCCGGGCTGGTTGGGTTGCCTTGGCATCACCGACGCCTGTCCGTCTGCTCTTCGGTCTCGATGGCCTTTTCAGTCGGCTTCCGTCTCGTCGATCACATCGACCACATCGTCGATGTCCCGCACCGATACGAGCAGCTCCGGGCCAAGGGCCTTGTCCAGTCGCCCCGCCATCGTCACCACCCCGTTCTCCACGGCGACCTCGACAGCGCGCGGATCCAGCAGATGCTGACCGACCAGGGACTCGACCTCGGCCCGGATCTCGGCGTCGTCCCGGATCAGCGCCCGCAGCAGATCTCGCCGACTCACCACACCGACCAGCCGACCGCGATGGTCGGTCACAGGCAGCCGCTTCAGCCGCGCGTGAGCGGCGGTCCACGCGGCATCCGCCACGCGCTCCGCCGGGTGGACGGTGACCGGCGGGAAGGTCATCAAGGTGGACGCCGTGTCGCCGTGGCTCTTCTCGTACAGGCGGTGCTGCCGCAGCCTGCCGACAGGTCCGTGCCGGTGCGGTTCCGCCATGACGGCGGCCTTGGCCAGGAGATCCGACTCCGAGACGACACCGATCACGTGGTCGTCGGCGTCGACCACCGGTACGGCGCTCACCTGCTCGCGGGCGAGGGCGTGGGCCACGTCCAGGAACGGCATGTCGCCGGGGACGGAGACCGCCGGAACCTGCATGACGTCCCGCACGTGGAGTACGACCGGTACCTGGGCGGAGGGCGCGGCCGTGGCCGGCGGCTCGGCCCTTTCCTTTCCGGCAGCGGGCTCGGACTCTTCGGTGCTCCTTGCCGACGCGGCGGCGGCGACCGCTGCGAGATAGCGGCGCAGCGCGTCCCGGCGCGGTTCTTCCTGAGGTGTCCAGGGGCGGCCCGGCGTGGCGCGGCGGGCCTCCTTCTCCGCGGAGCTGTGCTCGAAGTCGCTCACGGCCGCCTCCCAGGGGACGCCGTCCACCTACGGGGTCAGTCTCGCATCGATGCAGTGGTGTGGCCTCCGGGCCGAACGGCCCCCGGTGCGGGACAGGTGGCCCAGTGCGACGCGACAGGTTTCCCTCCACCGTAGAGACTGGGAAGCGCTCCACGGGGAGAGTGGAAGCAGGGTCTTGGACCGACCTGGAGGAGAGTTCGTGGCGGGTTTCCGGGACTTTCTGACACGGTTCCGGCCGGCGGCCTCGCCCGGCCGAGCCGCACCGGGCGGTGTCCCCGCGGACCGCTCCGCCGAACTCCGTGCGGAACTCGCACCACCCCTGGCCCTGCTCGAACAGGCGGAGGCGGAAGCCCGGTCCATACGTGAGCGGGCCGCCGACGCCGCCGCGTCACGCCGTCAGGAAGCCGAACGGCAGGCCGAGGCCATCGTGGCCGAGGCGCGTGAGGAGGCCCGTCCGCTACGGGCGCGCACGACCGAGCATGTGCTGCGTGCCGCCGAGGCCGAGGCGGCGGCACTGCGCGCTGCGGCCGAGCGCGAGGCAACCGCCGTACGCGAACGTGCCCGGACCCGGATGTCCCCACTCGCCGACCGTGTGCTCGCACTGGTGCTGGAGGACCTCGCGGCGGAGGAGCGATCGCCACCCGCACCGGCGCCTCACCGGGCTCCGGGCTGCGGAAGGCCCCGGGAGGGTGATCCCTGATGGGAGCCGGATGGGTGGCCGGTGTGACCCGGGCACGGGCTCTGTGGACCAGGTGCCTGGGCGCGGACGGCGTCCGGAACGTGGCCGGGTCCCCGACACTGGATGACGCCTTGCGCTACTTGGCGGCCACCGCGTACCGGCACGACGTCACCCCCGGCGCCACCCCGGCCGAGGCCCAGCGTGCGGTCTCGGCGACTCTGCTGTGGCATCTGCGGGTCCTCGCCGGCTGGCAACCGGCCACCGGCACCGATGCCATCCGGGCACTCGCCGCCGGATTCGAGATCTCCAACACCGAACACCAGCTGCGTTCCCTCTCGGCCGAAACCCCCGGCCCCGCCCCGGTCGAACCGCGACATGCGGGCACGGAACGCCTCCACCCCCCGCCCTACCGCCTGGGCGCGCTGACGATCGCCTGGACGCGACTCGCCCGCACCCGTACGCCGTCGGAGCTGCGTTCCGCGCTGGCGGCCTCCGTCTGGGGCGACCCCGGGGGCGACTCCCCGGCCGCGGTCGCCACCGGCATGCGGGTCTCCGCCGCCCTACGGCTCGCGACCGCCGTTCCCGACGCGGCGCGCTGGGCGGCGGCCCGGCTCGCCCTGCTGTTCGGCCGTGAGGTGTTCGTCGTCGGCCGCCGGATGCCTGACGTCTCCGCCCGCCGAGCAGCCCGCCTGCTCGGCCCGCAAGCGGTGACGGCGGGGTCGTACGCCGACTTCCGGCAGGCGCTGCCAGCCACGGCGCAGTGGCTGCTGAAGGACATCGACGAGGCGGCGGACCTGTGGCGGGCGGAGGCACGGTGGTGGGACGCGGTCGAGCGGGACGGCCGGGAACTGCTGCGCCGGTCCCACTTCGGGCCACAGCCGGTGGTGGGGGCCGTGGCGCTGCTGTCCGCAGATGCGTGGCGGACCCGCGGAGCGCTGGAACTGGCCGTCCGGGGCGGCGGCCCCGGGGACTGGTCCGCGGAGGTGCTGGATGCTCCGGGCTGAAGCGGCGGTACCGGTCCGGATGCGCAGGGTGGCCGTCGTGGCCCCCGAGCAGGCGCTGCGGGAGAGCCTGGTGCGGATCGCCGAGGCGGGCTGCGTCGAGATCGACCTGGCCGGGGACGGAGGGCCGGATGTCCGCGGGCCGGCAGCGACCCACCTGCAGCGTCTGCGCGCCGAGCCGGCACAACCCGTTCTCAGCGAGGCTGCCCCCGATCTGGACGCTCTGGAGCGCGAGGGCCGGACAGACCTGCTGGCAGGTGAGGCGCAGTTGGAGGAACGGCTCGGCAGCGCGGTCCGGCACGGTGCGATCGCGGCGCTGGCCGGCTGGTGCCCCGAGGCGGAGGTGGGCGCGACGGCGGCGCGCATCGCCGGTGCCGGGGGCGCGCTGGTGCCGCTGCGGACCCCGCGCGGTGTCGACCCGCCGACCCTGCTGACCGGAGCGGGCACGGCGCCCCCGGGGTATGCGGCGACGACCGTGCGGCGTTCCTTCACGCCCCTGGTCACGACGTACGGAACCGTGCCCTACGCCGACCTCGATCCCACGATGGCGGCCGGGATCGTCTACGTGGTGATGTTCGGCCTGATGTTCGGCGACGCCGGGCACGGGCTGCTGCTGGTCGCCATCGCGCTCCTGCTTCGGGCGGGGCGGCCTCGCCGTATCGCAACGCTGCGTCCGCTGTGGCCCTTCGTCGCCGGGGCCGGGCTGGCCGCCACTGTGGCCGGTGTGGCGTACGGCGAGTTCTTCGGCCCGACCGGGGTGCTTCCCGTGCTGTGGCTGGAACCGCTGGAGGAGCCCATGCGACTGCTGGCCGCCGCCGTCGGCCTCGGCGCCGTGCTGCTCGCCGTCGCCTACGCCGCGGGGATCGTGAACCGGTGGCGGGAAGGTGGACCGGTGGCGGCTCTGTATGCGACGACCGGCATCGCCGGGGCGGCGCTCTACCTCGGACTCGCCGTCATCGCCGGGTATGTGTGGCTCGGCCAGGCGGCGTACGGCGTCGTGGGGGCCGTGATCGCCGTCGTCGGCCTGGGCCTGGCCGGGGTGGGGCTGTACGCGACCACAGCGGGCGGTCCGGGCGGTGCCGTACAGACCGGCATCCAGCTCTTCGACGCGGTGGTCCGGATCGGCTCCAACGTCGTGTCCTTCGCGCGGCTCGCGGCCTTCGGCCTGACCCATGCGGCGCTCGGCGCGATCGTCTGGGACGGCACGACCGCGCTGGCGGGCCAGGGCCCGGTGGCCGTCGTCGCGGCGGTGCTCGTCTTCCTGCTCGGCAATGCCCTGGCCTTCTCACTGGAGGCGCTGGTGGCGGGTGTCCAGGCGCTGCGGCTGGAGTTCTACGAACTGTTCTCCCGGCTCTTCGAGGGTGAGGGCCGCCCCTTCAGGCCCTGGCACCTGCCCGTGGAGCACATCGCGGGTTCAGCCGCTGCCGGGCCGCCCGTAACAGCGAAGCCTGTCCGGCAAGGCCCGGCGAGGGAGGAGTAATCGTGTTCGCCTGGTTCTTGGCCCTGCCCGTCATCGTCGCGGGATTCGTCGCCGTACGCCTTGTGCTGCGGCGCTCGGGCCGCACGGCCCTGTGGTGGATGGTCGCCGCCGACGCCGTGCTCCTGGTGGCCGCCACCGTGGTGCTGGCCCTGGCGCTCAGCGGCGGATCCGCGCAGGCCGCGACCACGACGGCACAGGAGTCCGGCTCCGGATCCGCCGCCCTGATCGGCGCCGCGATCGCGGTGGCCGGGGCGACGATCGGGGCGGGCATCGCCGTCGCCTACACCGGTGCGGCAGCCCTCGCGGCGCTCAGCGAGCGGCCAGAACTCTTCGGCCGGGCGATGGTCATCGTCGGCCTGGCCGAGGGCATCGCCATCTACGGGCTGGTCGTCGCGGTCATCCTCATCGGGAAGGCGTGACCCATGGGCACCGTCGCCGCCATCGGAGAACGCGCCCGTGTAGCCGGTCTGGCCCTGGCCGGAGCGGTCGTCCTCATCGCCGACGGCCCCGACGACGTACGCCGGATCTGGCGCAGCCTGCCGGACGGTATCGACCTGGTGATCCTCACCCCTACTGCGGCCGAGGCGCTGGAGTCGGATTCGACCGCCCCCGGAGGCTGCCGCCCACTGACCGCCGTGATGCCGCCATGACGACCCCGGCCACCGACCGGACGACGGACGCACTGCGGCCCGTCCGGGAAGAGCTGCTGCGGGCCGCTCACGCCGATGCGGAAGCGCTCCTCGCCCGCACCGAGCGGGAGGCCGCAGCCCTGCTCGGCCAGGCCCGCGCCGAGGCCCGAGCGATCCTCGACGAGGCCCGCGGGCAGGGCGAGTCCGACGGCGCGGATGCCGCCCGTGACCTCCTCGTCAGGGCCCGGCGGGAGGCCAGGTCCCGCGCCCTCGCCGCCCGCCGGAAGTCGTACGACGAGCTGCGCCTCGAGGCCGCCGAACGCGTACGGGAGTTGCGCGGGACCGATGGCTTCGCGTCCCTGCGGGAGCGGCTGGAAAACCGGGCCCGTGTCCTCCTCGGTCCCGGCGCCGAGGTGAGCGAGCACGCCGACGGGGGCGTGGTGGCCCGGGTGCCGGGGAGACGGGTCGACCTCTCGCTGACCGCGCTGGCCGACCGCGCGCTGGACCGTATGGGAGCGGAGGTGCGGAGCCTGTGGGAGCTGTGACGGAAGCCGCTGAGACGCGTCGACGGCCGACTGACCGGCAGTCGGCCACCCGGATCCTGCGCGTCACCGGACCGCTGGTCGAGATGGAGTACACGAGCGGCATCGCGATGTACGACCTGGTCTCGATAGGCCCCGCCGGGCTGCCCGGCGAGGTCGTGGCCATCAGCGGTGACGTGGTCACCGCCCAGGCGTACGAGTACACCGGCGGCCTCGCTCCGGGGCAGACGGCGCTGCCCCAGGGCCGTCCGCTGTCGGTGCGGCTCGGTCCGGAACTGCTCGGCGGGATCTTCGACGGTCTGCTGCGCCCCCTGTCCGGGGCCGGCGACTGGCTGCTGCCCGGCGCGCATCGGGCTGCGGCCGAGGAACGCACCTGGTCCTTCTCCCCCTTGGTGGCGCAGGGCGAGCAGGTGGCCGAGGGACAGGCACTCGGGGAGATCCAGGACGCCGGGCCGGTGCCGGTGAAGGTCCTCGTGCCGCCCGGCTGCGGGGGCGCGGTCGAGGAGATCGCCGTCGCCGGAGACCATGCGCGCGACGCGGTGGTGGCCGTGGTGGGCGGCACCGAGGTGACGGTCGGCGCCCTGTGGCCGGTGCGCCTGCCGCGTCCGGTGCGGGAGCGCGTCGACAGCCACGAGGCCCTGAACACCGGCCAGCGGGTGATCGACCTGCTCTTCCCCGTGGCCCGGGGCAGCACGGTGGCGGTGCCCGGCGGCTTCGGCACCGGCAAGACGGTGCTGCTGCAGCAGATCGCCAAGTGGTGCGACGCGGACGTCATCGTCTACGTCGGCTGCGGGGAGCGCGGCAACGAGATGGCCGACGTCATCACCGAACTGGCGGAACTCCAGGACCCGCGCACAGGTGGACGCCTCGCGGACCGCACCGTGACGATCGCCAACACCTCCAACATGCCGATGATGGCCCGTGAGGCGAGTGTGTACACGGGGGTGACCGTCGCCGAGTACTTCCGGGACATGGGCCTGGACGTGGTCGTCATCGCCGACTCGACCTCCCGGTGGGCCGAGGCGCTGCGCGAGTTCGCCTCCCGTACCGGCGCGCTGCCCGCCGAGGAGGGCTACCCGGCCGGACTGGCCTCCGCCATCGCGGCCTTCTACGAGCGGGCCGCCGCCGTGACCACTCTCGGCGGCGACCGGGGCTCGGTGACCGTGATCGGCGCGGTGTCCCCGCCGGGCGGGGACATGACCGAACCGGTGACCGCGCACACCGAACGCTTCGTCCGCTGCCTGTGGACCCTCGACCGCGACCTCGCCTACGCCCGCCACTACCCGGCTGTCTCCTGGGCCGGGTCCTTCTCCCGGGACGTACCTGTCCTGGCCGCCGGGCACCGGGAGGCCGGAGATCCGGCGTGGAACCGGCGCCGCGACCGGGTGGGAGCAGTGCTGGCGGAGGCCGACCGGCTGGCCGATCTCGTGGACCTGATCGGCATCGCCGCCCTGCCCGCGCGGGAGCGGATCAGCGTGCTCGCGGGGAGGCTGATCCGGGAGGGCGTGCTGCAGCAGAGCGCGCTGTCGGAGCGGGACGCGTATTGCGGCGCGGAGAAGACGGCCGCGCTGGCCGACGCAGTCCTGGCGGTCGCTGATCGCTGCCGCGAGTTGGTGGACTCCGGTGTCCCGGCGGCCTCGGTCGAGGAGGTCGACTTCGGTCCGCTGTTGCGCGCCCGCGAGGACACTGGTCCGCACGACGCCGCCGGGGTGGCGGCGCGGCGGGACACCATGCTCGCCAGGCTGGGGGCGGTGCGCCCATGAACCCGTCCGCATCCATGAGCCTGTCCGGTGGGATCGAGTACACGGCGGTGCGTGAACTCCGGGGACCACTCGCGATCGTCGCAGGCGTCTCGGGGATCGGCTGGGACGAGTACGTGCGCATCACCCTCGCGTCGGGCGAACGGCGCCACGGCGTTGTCCTGGACGCCGACCGCGACCTGGCGGTCGTCCAGGTGCTGGAGGGCACCGCGGGCATGGATCCGGAGGGCGTCCGCGCGGCATTCTCGGGCAGCCCGCTGCGCGTCCCGGTCGGCACGGACTGGCTTGGCCGGGTCTGCAACGGCCGGGGCGAGCCCCTCGACGGCGGCCCGCCCGTATTCGGCTCCCACGCCGCCGAGGTGGGGGGCGCTCCCATCAACCCGGTGCGCCGCGAGCCCCCGTCCGAGCCGGTGCTCACCGGTGTCGGGGCCGTCGACGCCCTGACCACGCTGGTACGGGGGCAGAAGCTACCGGTGTTCTCCGTCGCCGGGCTGCCGCACCTGGAACTGGCGGCCCAGATCGCCGCCCAGGCCACCGCCGCGGGTGAGGCGTTCAGCGTCGTCTTCGCGGGCATGGGACTGACCCACGCCGACGCCTCCTTCGTGCGCGACGCCCTGGAGGAACGGTCGGCGGCCGGGGAACTGGTCCTGCTGCTGAACACCGCCGACGACCCGGTGATCGAACGGATCCTCACCCCGCGCATCGCGCTCACCGTCGCCGAACACCTCGCCTTCACCGAAGGACGGCACGTCCTCGTGGTGATGACCGACATGACCACGTACGCCGAAGCACTGCGCGAGGTTTCCGCCGCCCGCGGGGAGATCCCCGCCCGCCGCGCCTACCCCGGCTACCTCTACAGCGACCTGGCCTCCCTGTACGAACGCTGCGGACGTATCAAGGGCCGCCCCGGCTCGGTCACCGTGCTGCCGGTGCTCACCATGCCCGCGGGCGATGTCACCCACCCCGTGCCGGACCTGACCGGGTACATCACCGAGGGCCAGATCGTGCTCTCGCCCTCAGTACACGCCAGGGGCGTGTATCCGCCGCTGGACGCCCTGTCCTCCCTCTCGCGGCTGATGCGCAAGGGCGCCGGCCCCGGACGTACCCGCGACGACCACCTCGACGTCGCGGCGCAACTGCTGGCCTCCTTGGCCCGGGCCCGCCAGATTCGCGATCTCGCGGACCTGGTCGGCCAGGCGGCGCTGAGCCCCACCGACCGCCACTACCTGGACTTCGAGGAGGCGTTCCTGCGGGACTTCGCCGACCAGCGCAGCGACGAACCGCGCGGTCTCGACGCCTCGCTGGAACGCGGCTGGCGGGCGCTGCTCACCCTGCCCCGCAGTCAGCTCTCCATGCTCCCCGTCTCCCTCCTTGACGCCCACGGGGCGAAGGACGCCCCGGGCGCGGAGGCGTTCCGATGACCGGCGCCCGCTCTGCGCCGCCCGGTCGTGCGGGACGCATGCGCCTACGGCACAGCCTCGACGTCGCCGAGCGCGGCGCCGACCTGCTGGAACAGAAGCTGCGCATCCTCCGCTCCGAGCATCAACGGCTGCTGCGCGCGGAGGAGGCAGCCGGGCGGGCCTGGCGGGATCTTCTGTCCGATGCTGAGAGCTGGCTGCTGCACGGACTGCTCCTGGGCGGGGAACAGGCCCTCGACTCGGCCGCAGCAGGCATCGGCGCCGCCGAGGTCACGGTGAACTGGACCACCTCCATGGGAGTACGCCATCCGGCGGCGGTTTCCACATCCGTACCCTCCCGTCCGCCCACCGCCGCCGCTCCCACCAACACGGCCCTCGTGCACGCCGAGGCGGCCTACGGCCGTGCCGTGCGCGCCGCAGCCGAGTACGCGGCCGCCCACGCCGCCGCCGAGCTGGTAGGCGCGGAGGTCAGCAGCACCCGGCACCGGGTCCGTGCCCTGCGGCGCCACTGGATCCCCCGCCTGCGGGAGGCCCTGGACCGGAGTGACCTGGCCTTGGAGCAGGCCGAGCACGAGGACAGCGTCCGGCGGCGCTGGGCTGCTCGGCAGTAACCGATGAAATGCTCAGATATACACCTAGATACGTTCGTCTGGCCCGCGACGCATGTGCCATTGGGGCCGTCACCGCTGGGACCGCCGGAGGGCGGGCTGCAGAACATGGTTGATCACCTGGTGGCCGAGGCCTCGAACGGGCGCGGGTGGTGGCGCCGGAGGTCGAGGTCAGTCATGTCGTGGTGACCGGTGAGCCGTTGACCGTTCTGGAGGCGCAGTCGCGTGCCGGAGCTGATGGTGGTCCGACCCCGGGGCATGGGCGGGTTCGTCGGGCTGCTGGTGGGGTCGACGGCGGTGCATCTGGCGGTGCACGGCCTTTGTCCGGTGCTGGTCGTCGGCGAGCAGCCGCACGCCGACGGTCCGATCGTGCTGGGCGTCGACGGCTCGGCCGCGGCGGAGAAGGCCGTCGATTTGCCTTCGCCGAGGCCGCCCTGCGGAATGCGCCGTTGGTGGCGCTGCACACCTGGACCACGTGGAACGCGCCGATGCCCGCCCCGCAGGATCCGTCGATGCCGTACGCGAACCCGCCGGGAGCACTGGCCGAGGAGGAGGAGCGGTTGCTGGCCGAGGCGCTCGCCGCCCGTCAGGAGCGCTACCCGGGTGCTGTGGCGGAACACAGGGTGGTGCACGGCGGGACGCGGGAGGCGTTGATCGAGGCGAGCCGCTCCGCTCATCTGGTGGTGGTCGGTGCGCGGGGGCGCGGTGGTTTCGCCGGGTTGCTTCTAGGCTCGGTCAGCCAGGCCCTGCTGCATCACGCACACTGTCCGGTCGCGGTGGTGCGAGGAGCGGGAAAGCGTCACTGAGGCGCCTGTAGCGCGGGTCCGGCACACGGCCCCGCCACGGTGGCTGGCAGCCTGGCGTGCCTGGCATCGGGGCGGATCACTGGAACGCCGCGTGGATCTCCTGTTCGGTCGCGGAATGCGAAACGAGCAGGAGCTCGTCCCCGGCCCGCAGGCGGATCGCCGGATCCGGCACGGTGGGCTGTCCGCCACGGACGATCGTTGCGACAACCGTCCCTTCGGGCAGCCTGACCTCGCCCAGAGCTTGGCCCACCGCTCTGGACTGGGGAGTGATGGCCGTTTCGATGACGTCGACGCCGGCCTTGCTGAGCCGCAGCAGGGCGACCGTGTCGGTGGCCCCGGTGGCCTCTTCGATGAGGGAGATCAGCGGGGTGGCGGCGGGTACGGCGACATCGACGCCCCAGCGCGCGTCGAACAGCCAGGCGTTGTCGGCGTCGTTGACGCGGGCGGCCACGCGGGGCACCGAGAACTGGCGTTTGGCGAGCAGGCTGATGACGAGGTTGTCCTCGTCATCACCGGTGGTGGCGACGACCAAGTCGGCGGTCAGCGCACCGGCGTGTTCCAGGAGGGCCGGTGCGCACGCGTCCCCGGCGACCAGCAGCACGCCAGGGATGCGGCCCTGAAGTTCGGCCACGCGGTCGTCGTCGCTGTCGATCAGCGTGACCTTGTTGCGGGCCGTGGAGAGCACCTGGGCGATCTGGGTGCCGAGGCGTCCCGCGCCGGCGATGAGCACGTTCACGTCCCCAGCTCCTTGTCGAGAAAGCCGCGCAGTCTGCCGAGCGCGGTGGCGGCGACGGCGAAGGTGACCAGGTCGCCCGCCTGCGCCGGCGTGCTGTGCGCGGGGATCAGGGAGCGGCCCGCGCGGGTGACCTCGACGACGCGGATCTCGCCGTCGACGTCGAACTCGGTCAGCCGCCGCCCGATGAGGTAGTCGGGCACCTCGGAACGGACGAGCAGGGTCTCTCCGTTGCCGAAGCTGAGTTCGGGGCTCAGGTGGCGGTGCAGCAGCATCTGGTGGATCTGGTGCACGGTCCAGCGGACGCTGGCGATGGTGGGAATGCCGAGGTCGCGGTAGATGTCGGCGCGCCGGGGATCGTAGATGCGGGCGAGGACGATCGGCACCCGGTAGGTCTCCTTCGCCGTGCGCGCACTGACGATGTTGCTGTTGTCCCCGGAGGTGACGGCGACGAAGGCGTCCGTGTGCTCGATCCCGGCGGCCTGGAGCACGGCCCGGCTGTAGCCGTTGCCCTCGTGGAAGCGGATGCGGGGGCTGTCGGGCAGCCGCCGGGCCGCCTTGGGACGCCGGTCGACGACCCGCACGTCATGCCCTTCCGCTGCGAGCAGACCGGCGAGGGTCGAGCCCACCCGTCCGCAGCCGACGATGATCACCTTCACCGTGGGGCTCCTTTCCGGCGGTCGGCGCGGCGGCGCAGCCACGCCTTGCGGGCCTCGTCCGCGATCAGGGGCAGGGTGCCGAGCCCGGCGAGGACCGCCCAGTCGGCGGCGTCGAGCGGGGCGGTGTTGAAGACGGCCTGCAGCGGCGGCAGATAGCTGATGGCGGCCATGAGGGCGACGCCGAAACCGCCCGCCGCCAGCAGGGCGGGATTGGACAGCAGTCCCACTTTCAGGATGCTCTGGCGGTCGGTGCGTACGGCGAGTGCGTTGAAGAACTGGCTGAGCACGATCCCGGCCTGGACCATGGTGATCGCCTCCTGGTAGGCGAGGGTGTCCTCGGTGAAGTCGTCGAACGGAATGCCCGAGGAACCGATGTGCCAGAAGAACACTCCGGTCACGCAGAGCGCCTGGATGCCGCCCAGAAATAGGATCCGCCCTACGGCAGCGGCCGAGAACAGGCGTTCCCGGCGGGAGCGCGGTGGGCGGTCCATCACGTCGGGCTCCGGCGGTTCCGCGCCCAGGGCCAGGGCGGGCAGCACATCGGATCCCAGGTCGATCGCCAGGATCTGTACCGCGCTGATGGGCACCAGCGGGAATCCGGCGAAGGTCGCCGCCAGGATCGGGACCAGCTCCCCGATGTTGTGGCTGAAGAGGTACACGAGAAACTTGCGGATGTTCTGGTAGACCGCGCGGCCGAGCCGCACCGCCGCCGCGATGGACGCGAACGAGTCATCTAGCAGCACCATCGAGGCCGCCTCCCGGGCGACATCGGTCCCCGACACTCCCATCGCCACGCCGATGTCGGCGTGCTTGAGCGCCGGGGCGTCGTTCGCGCCGTCCCCGGTGACCGCCACCACCTCGCCCCGCCGCTGGAAGGCGGTGACGACACGCATCTTGTGCTCGGGGCTGACCCGGCACAGCAGCAGCTCGGACGGCTCGGCGAGCAGCGCGTCGAGCGCCTCGTCGTCGATCGCGTCGAGCCGGGCGCCCGTCACCACGGCCGGATGCGGTCGCCGTACGATCCCGACTCGACGGGCCACGGCCTCCCCGGTCAGCGGATGGTCGCCGGTGACCATGACGATCCGGATGCCGGCCCGGCGGCAGACGGCGACCGCCTCAGTGACCTCCGGACGCGGCGGATCCAGCATGCCGACCAGTCCCAGCAGCGTGAGTCCGGACTCGGCCTCGTCCTGCGCGGGGCGTGGCCCGTCCAACTCCCGCCGCGCGACGGCCAGCACCCGCAGCCCCTGCGACGCCAGCGCGTCACCCGCCGCGACGACCTCCGCCCGGTCCGCCCCGGTCAGCAGCCCACGCCGCCCGTCCCACTCCACGTCGGTGCACCGCGCCAGCAGCTCTCCGGGCGCTCCCTTGACGCACGCCTGGTAGCCCGCGCCCGTCTTGTGCACCGTGGTCATCAGCTTGCGGTCCGAGTCGAAGGGGAACTCCGTCACCCGCGGCGCGGCCGCCTCCTCCACGCCCAGATCCAGACCGGCCTTGGCCGCGACGACGAGCAGCGCTCCCTCCGTGGTGTCGCCGAGCACCCGCCAGTGCTCCCGAGGGCCCGTAGGTGGCACAAGCCGGGCGTTGCAGCACAGGCCCGCCACCCGCAGCAGCTCGCCTACCCGCGCCGCGTCGGCGACCTCACCGCTCGGCTCGTACCCCACACCGCTCACGGGGTGCGGCGCACCCCCCGCCCACACCTGGGTGACGGTCATCTCCGCCTGGGTGAGCGTCCCGGTCTTGTCGGTGCACACGACCGTGGTCGACCCGAGCGCCTCGACCGCCAGCAGCTGTTTGATCAGCGCATGGCGGCGTGCCATCCGCCGTACACCGATCGCCAGCGACACCGACAGCGTCGCGGGCAGCCCTTCCGGCACCAGCGCCACCATCACGCCCAGTGCGAACACGAACAGGGTCACCGCGGACTCCCCGGTGGGCAGTCGCACGGCGAACATCAGGACACCGATCGCCAGGGCGGCCCCCGCCACCCGCCGCGCCATCGAAGCCACCTGTAGCTGCAGCGGGGTCTTCTGCCGGGGAGCGGCCGCGGCCAGCCGGTAGATCCGCCCGAACTCGGTCGCCGCGCCGGTGGCGAAGACCACGGCCCGCCCGGATCCGGCGACTATGTCGGTCCCCATGAACACGCAGTTGCGGGCCTCCAGCGGCGGTCCGGTGGCCACCGGGTCGGCCGTACGGCCCACGGCGTTGCTCTCCCCGGTCAGTGGCGCGTTGTTCACCGCCAGCTCGTGCGCCTCCACCACCCGGCAGTCCGCCGACACGGCGTCCCCGGCCTCCAGCACCACCACGTCACCCGGCACCAGCTCCCCGGCGGGCAGCTCCAGCCGTTCGCCGCCGCGCAGCACCCGGCAGGTGTGGGGCACCATCGCCTCCAGGGCCTGAGCCGTTCGTTCGGCCGAGTACTCCTGGGCGAAGCCGATGACGGCGTTCAGGACCACGACGCCCAGGATCGCCACCGCAAGCTGGAAGGTGCCGATGTCACGCGGCTCCTCCAGCGCGTACGCCAGGAAGGTGATCCCCGAGGCGACGATCAGCACCACCGCGAAGAGGTCCGTGAACTGGGCACCCAGTTGCCGCCACACGGCGCGGCGCCCCGCACGCGGGAGTTCGTTGGACCCGTACTTCTCCAGCCTGGCCCGTGCCTGAGCCGTCGGCAGGCCGCGCCGTGAGGTGCCCAGCGCGGAGAAGACCTCGTCGGCGGGGAGTTCCGGTACCGGAGGACGCGGGCTGGAACCGGACGTGGCACCGGCCGCCTCGTCGCTCCCTCCGTCCGGTACCAGCGGGTCCGTACTCGCCTGTTCGCCGCTCATGATCGGCGGCGCTCTCTCATCGTGTGACGGGCCGGCCGATAAGGACAGGGCCGTCCGGGAAACAGGTCCCGGGCCGTTCGCTGCCTCACGCCGGGACCGTGATGACGGGACACCGGGCGTGGTGCAGTACTCCCTGGCTGACCGAGCCCAGCAGCATGCCGGTGAACCCTCCGTGGCCCCTGGTTCCCACGACCAGGCCCAGGGCGTGTTCCGAGGCCTCCGTCAGAACCTGCACCGGGTGTCCGCGTATGACCTCATGGCGCAGCTCCACTTCCGGGTGCGCAGCGGTGCGGCCCGCGACCGTCTCCGAGAGCACCCGGCGACACTCCCGCACCGCGGCGTCCTCGTCCAGCACACCGAGGAGCGGCGGATGCCACACGTACAGGGCCCGCAGGAGCGCTCCGCGCAGGGCCGCCTCCTCGAACGCCACATCCACCGCCGCGGCCGAATGCGGACTGCCGTCGACGCCGACCACGAAGTACGCGGGCTGCTGGGTGACGTGCTCCGGCTCCGGCACGACCGCGACCGGGCAAGGAGCATGGGCGATGAGCGGGAGGGCCACGGAGGCGGAGGAGAACATCTCGCGCCGCCTGCTCAGGTGCCAGGAGCCCACCACGACCAGGGCGGCGCCACGGGCCTCCTCGCGCAGGACCCACGCCGGCTCTCCTTCCGCCAGCAGCGTCGACACCTCCACCGCCGGGCGCCGGGAGTCGACGAAGGCGACCGCCTCCTTGAGCACCTGATCACCCAGGCCGTGCAGCGCCCGGTTCCACTCCTCCCAGGACGGCCGCACCTCCCCCGACCGGTATCCGCCGGTCGGCACACCCTGAGCGTGGACGAGCCGCAGCTGAAGGCCACGTCGATCCGCCTCGTCGGCGGCCCAGGCGAGGGCCAGCCGCTTCGAAGGGTCCGGGTCGACGCCCACCACAATCGGCCGACGCCCGTCCGCACCAGTCATGGCACCTCCAGGGGATCTCCCCGCCGCCCGTCCGTTCACTGCCCTTCCAGCCTCACCCCTGCCTCCGAGTGCCGCCACGCCACGGCCTCGCGTGCTCGTGGCCTGTTGGTTCGTCTCTTGCACCGCACGCTGCGGGGTGCCGCACGCTGGTGAAGGCTGGAAGGAGCGCGGCGGTACCAGCGCCGGCCGACCCGAGCCGGAATCAGGACCGGCCGCCAGGTGAGAGGGAGGGTCTGTCGTGGCGAATCCGGTCGTCGTGGGAGTGGACGGCTCGCCGTCGAGCCTGCGCGCGGTGGAGGTCGCGGCGCACGAGGCCGACCTGCGCGGCGTGGGCCTACGGCTCGTGCACGCCTTCGGGTGGCCGTCGATGCACGTACCGCCCGGCGGACCCCCGTGGAATCCGGCCGCGGCGGGGATGCGCGAGCTGGTGGACGGCACACTGGTCGACGCCGAGCAGCGGGCCCGCAGGGCCGCGCCACACGTGGAGACGACGCGAGAGGTCACCGTCGGTGAGCCGCTGATGGTGCTGGAGATCGAGTCGCGTACCGCCTCGCTCGTCGTGGTCGGCAGCCGCGGACTGGGCGCGTTTCGCAACATCCTGCTCGGTTCCACCGCCGTACACCTGGCCGCGCACGGCCGCTGCCCGGTGCTGGTGGTGCGCGGCCGGCCGGACCCGAGCGGTCCCGTGCTGCTGGCGGTCGATGGCTCACCGGCGGGCGAGGAAGCCGTCGAGTTCGCCTTCGCCGAGGCGTCGCTGCGCGGCGTGGACCTGGTGGCCCTGCACGTGTGGAACACCTGGAGCGAGCGGGCCTACGAGAGGCCTGGTGATCCTCTGAACGTGGTGGTGGACATCGAGCGGCTCCGCGAGGAGGAGCAGCGGTTGCTGGACGACACGCTGTCTCCGTGGCAGGAACGCCATCCCCGGGTCGCCGTGCGGCGGAGCTTGGTCCGCTCCCGGGTCCGCCCGGCCCTGATCGAGGCCAGCCGCGAGGCGCAGCTGGTCGTGGCCGGTGCCCGCGGCCGCGGTGGCTTCACGGGACTGCTGCTCGGCTCGGTCAGCCAGGCCCTGCTGCACCACGCGCACTGCCCCGTCGCCGTAGTCCGTGGTGGCACCCGAGGGGCTGACAGGGCATGACCCGTCGGTGACGTCTCCATCGGTCCCGGCGCCGCAGCGCTCACGGGTGCTGCGGCACGACCGCCACAGGGCACTGGGCGTGGTGCAAGAGTGTGTGGGCCACCCGGCCGAGCTGGAGCCCGAAGTGGTCCTGCCGTCGCCGCGCTCCGACGATCACGAGGTCGGCCGCGGCTGAGCGGTCCACCAGCACCTTGCGGGCGGTTCCCTCCACCGTCGTGGGGCGCACCCTCACGTCCGGGTGGTCGGCGACCGGGCCGCGGAGCAGCTCGTCCGCCTGGGCTCGGGCCCGTTTCTCGTGGTACCGGGCAGGTGTCTCGGCGAGCGCGGCCACATCGGCGGTTTCGTGCGCGGGGCAGCGCCAGGCCCGGACCACGTCGAGGGTGCACCCACGTACCTCGGCCTCACGGAGGGCGAACCGCGCCGCTTCTCCGCCGGCAGCGGGGTCCTCGGCCCCGAGGAGGATCCGCTCGTGGGTACCGGCCAGGCCGGCCTTGTCGCCCCGGACCACGATCACCGGGCAGTGCGCGCGGGCCGCGACGGCCAGCCCGACGGAACCGAGCAGCAGTCCCTTCAGCTCGCCACGGCCCCGCGACCCGGTGACCAGGGCGGAGGCGCTGTTGCTCTCCCGCAGAAGCGCGTCCGCCGCTTCGGCCGGGAGGACGTCGGTGGACACCTTCACGTCGGGATTGCGCCGCCGGGCGCGCTCCGCCGCGGAGGCGACGATGTGGTCGGCCATCACCTGCTCCGACGGGCGTTCCGTACTGACCGACGGGGTGATGCCCTCATAGCGCTCCCAGAGGGAGGCGTACACCAGCCGCAGCGGAAGACCGTGCCGGGCGGCCTCATCCACCGCCCAGTCGAGTGCCACCAGGCAACCGTCCGATCCATCCACGCCCACGACCAGGGGCAGTTCCAGCCTCATCATTCCCACCGCCTCACTGTCGGGCAGTCTCCAGATTCACTCTCACCGTCACACCCGGAACAGCCGGTCGCGAGGGACTGTTCGGTCCCTGCCGGGGACGTTCGGCCCAACGGTCAGGCCCGCCCGTGACTGGCCGGCGGGCCGTCGCGGGCGGGCGCAAGACCGCATGCCGGGCATGAGCCGCTCGGGGGCGCAACTGCTCAGCCGCCGTTCCCGCCGGAGGACCAGCAGCTCGTGGACACAGGGGGAGCCACCGGAAGAGCGGATCCGCTGCGAACCCGTTGTGCGAGTCACGACTCATTCATGTGCGGCTCAGGGCACAGTCACGCTCAGAGGCTCCCGCACCGGGGTGGCTCCGGTGCCGGGACCCGTCTCCAGCACCGGCATCGTGATGGTCAGGACACCATGCTGGTACTCCACCGTGGCCTCGTCGCCCTTCGCCCCGGTCGGCAGCGGAGTGTAGTGGCCGTAGACGAACTGCTTCTCGGCGGTCACCACGCTGCGCTGGGCGCGCAGGGTCAGGATGCCTCCCCTGATAGTGATCTCGATGTCCTCGGCGTCGACTCCCGGAAGCTCGGCCAGCAGCACATACGTCCCGTCGGTCAGGCGCTCTTCCACGTGGATGCCGTGCGTTTCGGGAACGGTGTCCATCACAGGGAAGCCTGCCTCCGCCCAGTCGGTCGGGGCGAACAGCATGGACCGGCCGGGGAGCCGCTCGATCGTGCTGGTCATTTCGTTCACCCCTTCTCCAACACCAGCGTCTTCCACCGGGCACTGTGTGCGCTTGGGCCGACCGGCCCCATCGGGAGGGTCAGGCGGCACCTGCCCTCACCAGGACGGCCGTAGGAGGCTGGAAGGGACGGAAGCCCACACAGCTGCCGTACGGAGCTGGGAGCCGAGGAACAGTGTCATGGTCCGTTACGTGTACGACTTCACGGAGGGCGGCCGTGACCTGGTCGGCCTGCTCGGCGGCAAGGGCGCGAACCTCGCCGAGATGACCCGGCTGGGACTGCCCGTCCCGCCGGGTTTCATCGTCTCCACCGAGGCGTGCCGGGCCTTCCTGGCCACCGGCGCCGAACCGGAGGGAATGTCCCAGGAAGTCTCCCGGCACCTGTCGGCCATCGAGTCCGACGCCGGACGGCGCCTCGGGCAGCCGGACGACCCGCTGCTGGTGTCCGTGCGCTCCGGAGCGCGTTTCTCCATGCCCGGCATGATGGAGACGGTCCTGGGCCATCGCCGAGGCGGTGGTGGAGCGCACGAGGGCCGGGGGCTCCTCCGAGGCGGAGATCATGGTGCCGCTCGTCGGGGACGTCACGGAACTCCGGCTGGTCCGCGGGGAAGTGGAGCAGGTGGTGGCCGATGTCTCGGACGAGTCCGGCGTCCCTGTGCACTGCCCGGTCGGCACGATGATCGAGTTGCCCCGGGCCGCGCTCACGGCGGGCCGGATCGCCGAGGAGGCCGAGTTCTTCTCCTTCGGCACCAACGACCTCACCCAGACCACGTGGGGCTTCTCCCGCGACGACGTCGAGGCGGCGTTCTTCTCCGCCTACCTCGACAAGGGCGTGTTCGCCGCCTCACCCTTCGAGACGGTCGACCGCGAGGGCGTCGGCCGCCTGGTGGGCATCGCCGTCGCCGAGGGCCGCGCCGCCCGCCCCGACCTGAAGATCGGTGTGTGCGGCGAACACGGCGGCGATCCCGGCTCCGTGCATTTCTTCCACACAGCAGGACTTGACTACGTCTCCTGCTCGCCGTTCCGCGTCCCGGTCGCCCGCCTGGAGGCCGGACGGGCGGCAGGCGCGGGAGATACCAGCAGCGACACGAGGTGACCCCCATGACAGAGGCGAGCATGCAGCAGCAACCGAAGGCACCGGACGTGCACACGCTGGACGTCGTCCATGTCGAAGGGGACGTGTACTCCGTGAACGTCCGTGGTCATCAGCTGATGGTCGATCAGCCCACGGACGCGGGCGGCAGGGACACCGCACCCACGCCTACAGAGCTGTTCGCCGCGTCGCTGGCCACCTGCGTCGCCTTCTACGCGGGCCGCTATCTGCACCGCCACGGCCTGCAGCGCTCGGGCCTGCGGGTTCGTACGGAGTTCACCATGGCTCCCGACCGCCCGGCCCGCGTCGCATCCGTCCGAGTCACCGTCGTCCCGCCGCCCGCCCTCTCCGCCCAGCGCCACGCGGCCCTGCTGGCCGTCGCGTCCCACTGCACGGTCCACAACACGCTGCACCAACCGCCGGAGATCACTGTCGAGTTGGAGGCGTGAAGCCCGATGGTTGGAGGTGGGCCGGCGACATGCCCTCGCAGACGGCCGTCTCGGGCCAGGCCGAGTCCCGCGCCCCGGCACCTCTCTCTCGTCAGTCCGCCCGAGCGGGGACGACCTCGTGCTGCTCCCCGCCGAGCACGACCTTGAGCGCACCGGTTTCGGATGCCTGAGAGAAGACGTCGTACGCCTCCTCCATGCGCGTCAGCGGGAACGCGACCCTCCACCTGGAAGACCTGTGGATCAAGAACGTGACCATCCGTGTGCGTGACCAGCTGCGCGGTGGGCAGCCGGCCGGCGGCCGCCATCCGCAGCAGGGTGGGGGTGGAGTACGTGTCAACCAGGCCCGTGGTGACGGCGGTGGTCAACGCTTTTCGCGTCGGCTGCGGATGCTCAGGGCGATGACGGAGACAAGGAACCAGAAGGCACCAAAGGCCGAGTATCCGGCGATGGTGGACAGGCTGCTCGTCGCCGAGGCGGACATGGCAGCGAAGGAGGCACCGGCGAGGACGGACAGTCCGCCGCTGATGACCATGGGCCACTGGGCACCGACGGTGCGTCGGCGCCGGATCGCCACGACGAGCTGGATCGCTCCGGAAAGGAGGGCCCAGATGCCGAACACGAGCAGGGTCGTCCCGATGGTGGAGAAGACGGCGATGATCATCCCGGCGGTGGCGGCGAGGCCGAGAGCCACGTTGGTGGTACCGACGCGGTCCGTGGAGCCGGTGCCGGCCATGCGGCGCTCGAGGAGCGTGGCGACGACGTCCCACAGGGGGTAGATGACGAGCAGCACGGCCGCGATCACTGTGGGCCTGTCCGTCGACACGAGCGAGGCGGAGGTCGTGACGACGAGTGCCACCCAGATCAGGGAGAAGGCGACTCGGATCAGGTAGAGCGATCGGAGCCCGGAGAGCGTCGTCGAGGTCGTGGTCGTGCTCGAAGTCACGGTGGTCTGAGTCATCGGGTGTCCCGTTTTGTGATCGTGATGGTGTGAGACGGTCGCCTCGATGAGGAGTCTCAGCGGCCTCGGGAGGGGCCGTGTACTTCGAACGAAGTAGTTCTGCCATCCACTTCGAATCGAATGAGTTCTGCCGTCCCCATCGCCCGGACCGGGCTCGCCGTCTACATCATTCGAGGTACACGGCCGCAGCACACGTGGGCGAGAATCAGGCCATGGTCAAGGCGCAGAACAACCAGGACGGGCCCGTGGCACCCCTGTGGGTCCGCCGCCCCGAGGCGCTGCACCTCATCGCCTATTCGGTGGCCGCGCTGGTCTTCACCGGCCAGATCGTGGCAGTGATCCTGCGAGGGTCGGATTGGCCGACGGCCCTCTCCGTGCTCCTCGCCGGTGGCGGTGTCGCCCTCTCATGGTGGAGGCCGTGGGCAGGACTGGTCGTGACGAGTGCGGCGTCCTTCGCCGTCACAGCGGTGGGCCACGACCCCCTGTCGGTGTGGATGATGGCGGTGCTCGTGCTGTTCTCGGTCACCGTCAGGGGGAAGCAGCCGCTGGTCGGAACCGGCATCGTGGCGGCGTTCTTCCTGGGGGCGTTCATGACGCTGGGAGGATTCCGTGGCGGCGCGATCGTGGGAGCCGCCGCACTCTTCTCAGCCATAGCAGGAGGTGCGACAGGGGCCGCGCTGCGCATCCATCGAGAGCACTGGCGCACCCTGGAGGAACGGGCCGAAAGCGCCATCGCCACCCGAGAGATCGAAGCCACCCGACGGGTGACCGAGGAACGGCTCCGCATCGCCCGGGACCTCCACGACGTCATCGGCCACCAGGTCGCGATGCTGAGCATGCATCTCGGTGCCGCGGAGATCGGGCTGCCCGAAGACGCCGAGTCCTCCCGGCAGGCCCTCGTCTCAGCCAGGTCCAGCGCCCGTACCGTCGTCGTCGAAACGCAACGGATCCTCGCGCTCCTCCGCCTCGGAGACGACATCTCCGACGACGAGGCGCTCCGGCCGACACCGGCGCTCAGCGGCCTGGAAGGCCTTGTCGCCTCTTTCGAGAGCATCGGCCTCGACGTCCGTCCCTCCATCGACATCCCCGCCGGTTTCGTGGAGCCCAGCGTCGGCGTGACGGTCTACCGGGTCGTTCAGGAAGCACTCACGAATGCCTACCGGCATGGAGAAGGGGCGGCAACGGTGGATGTGCGCGAGCGCGACGGCAGGATCTGCGTCACCGTGGAGAACCGCGTCGATCACGCACTGCGCGGCTCCGGCTCGGGTAGCGGACTCGGACTCGTGGGGATGCGCGAACGCGTCGAGTCCTCCAGCGGGCGGCTGACGATCGACAGTGACGAGGGGCGATTCCGGGTCCATGCGGAGTTCAGCCCGCTGGGAGCCGTCGTCTGATGACGCGGATTCTGATCGTCGACGACCAGGACGAGATAAGGGCCGGCATCAAAGCGATGCTCCGGCTCGACCCAAGTCTCGTTGTTGCGGGTGATCTCTCCGATGGACTCCAGGTTGTCCCCTTCCTCCGGGACCACCCCGTCGACCTGGTCCTGATGGACATCCGGATGCCCGGCATCGACGGTGTCGAAGCCACCCGCCGGATCCGCAAAGAGCACCCACCCGAAAAGATGCGAGTGATCGTGCTGACCACTTTTGACCAGGACGACATCGTTCTCGCCGCCCTTCGCGCGGGCGCCAACGGTTTCCTGAGCAAGACCGTGAGCCCCGCTGAACTCGTCGCCGGAATCACCGAGGTCGTTGGCGGTGGCGGTGCGCTGTCGGCCGCCGCGACGGCCGCGCTCATCGGTCACATGACCGACAGTCCGCCCCCGGTGATCGACCAGGAACTGCTGCGACGCTTCGACGCTCTGACACCCAGGGAGCGGGACGTGGTCGTTCTCGTCGCGAGCGGTCTCGGCAACGACGAGATCGCGGCCCAGATGTTCGTGTCGCCGTTCACCGTGAAGACGCATGCGGTGCGGGCCATGACGAAGGTCGGCGCACGTGATCGAGCGCAACTCGTCTCGTTCGCCTTCCGGGCCGGCCTCTACCCCTGAGCCTGCCGAGCAGAACCCCGAAGCAGCCGGCCGCCACGGTGATGCCGAGCAGTCCGGCGGGCGGGACGGCGTGGGCACGTACCTGGAAGACCTCGCCGTCGCGCTGCGCGAGCGGCGTGCCTGGACCGGTACCTGCGGAGCAGGGCTTGCGCCACGGCAAGGCAGACGAGCTCGGAGTCGGTCAGCAGCGGCGGCCGTCCCATCCACCGGGTCCCTGCGATCTCGTCGTCGATCTTCACGTACAGCGCGGTCAAGAGGGTGTTCAGGTCCTGCGTAGCAACATGATCTTGAGCGCTCTCTCTTCAAGCTCGCGCACCGGCCCCGACATCGGACTCATTCGTCTAGGGCAGATTGCCACCAGCCCGCGCCGATGATGCCGATCTTCACAACCGCAGCTTGTGTGATAGGCCGCTCCTGTCCAAACGGCAACGCTGCGCGAACCTCCTTGATCATCTGCTGGTGCATCATCTGCCGGAGGATGAACTCCGCGATGGTGAATCCGACGACCTCCACGGCCCGTCCCGTCCGGCACCAGGCCCAGGCAGTCCGCCACGCCGTGGTCAGGGGGCGACACCTCCGGCGCCCCGAGAGCCAACTCGGCCGTCGGTGGTGCCACGCCCCCGCCCCTCAGCCGAGCCCGGCGGAAACCGAGGACCTTTCCTGGCCGGTAGGAACGGCGTACTCCGGCGGATCGACTCTCAGACCAAGATCCGGACCATTCCCGGGCCAGCAACTCACTTCATGCCTCGGCCGTAGCCATTTTCGCTGGTCAGTAGGGTGCGAGCCGCGTACCACCAGCAGACGAAGAACGTCCTGGCACTCTTTGGGCTTGTCACGAACGCTTTGGGGCGGCTGGAAAATCTTCGATCCACGAAAGACCACCGAGGTCAAGTCGACTACGGGCGCGCGTCACTGCAACGTAGGCGAGGCGGGCGTCCGTTTCGTTCACGGGCTCCGGGATTGGGCGACCACAGTCGTCCTGTCGGTCGCTGTCCGGGGGCGGCGGGAAGTCATCGGCGATCTTTACTGAGGGCCATTCCCTGCCTTTGGCCTTATGGGCCGTGGACACTGTGACATCGGCCTTGGTCTCGTCGGTCAGTGCGTGAACCGCGGCGATGATGGCCTCGGGCCCGTGCTGGTCGACAAGTTCTACGAAGGGCTGCAGATCACGGCCAGCGGGATCGTGATCCGCATACTCCTGCAACTCGCCCCAGGAGGCGAAGAGAACGAGTTCTGGGTGCGCAGTACGATGGCCCGCTTTGAGGTCCCGTGCAGCCAGCGCAAGCGCGACGAGTGTTTGCCCTCCCCGCGTTAGCGCGACACGGTGGCCGGCGGCCAGCAGTCTCATGACCTCGGTCATGGCCCCGATGTTGGTGCGGCACAGCACCGCGTCCGGGGAAGTCACGAGGCCAACCTTCGTCGGGATCGCCTCGGTTCCTGTCAGCCGGATGGGCGCGTCGGTGAACGCGAGCCAGCGGTTGGCTTGTTCAGCAAGGAGGGGTCCGAAGCGGAAGGAACGGGTCAGGGTGAGGTGGTTGGCGTCGAAGCCAGTCATGACGTCCCGGGCTCCGCGCCAGCCGTAGATCGCCTGGGCGGAGTCGCCGACCATGACCAGCTGGGTATGGGCGCGTTGAGCGGCGAAGACCTGTTCCAGGACCGGGTTGGTGTCCTGTGCTTCGTCGAGGAAGAGGAAGTCGGCGTCGATCCTTGGTTCGGTCAGGGCCCACATCTTCAGGTAGTGGTCATGCTCGAAACGGACCACACCCTGCTCGGGATTCTGCAGGTCTCCCCACGCCTTGTCGGCGAACGGCACGACGACGTCGGCGAGGCGGGCGTGTTCGTGCGGCGCGCTCAGGCCGCGTAGCGCGGGTACGTGGTGAGAAGCAAGGGTGCGATCAGCCGAGTGGCAGAAACGGGTGACCGTGCGCAGGACGCTGTGCGACACCGTCCTGTGACTGATCTCGTGATCTCCGATACGGATAGGGGAGGTGATGCCGAGGGCCTGGCCGATCCTCCACGCGGGCTGGCGGGGGCTGTTGAGCCGGTGAGCGAAGCGGTGGCCGAGAGCTGCGTAGGCCGTGGCGTGGGCGGTCTTGCACATCACGGATCGCGGGAAGCGTGAGGAGGCGTCGCGTGCAATGTCCTTGTTGAAGGCGAGGTAGCGCCCTCGGCGTTTGGTACTGGCGGCGAGCAGGGTCAGCGTGCTGGTCTTTCCGGTGCCGGCGCCGGCCTGCAGCACGAGGTGATGGCCCTCTCGGAATGCTTCGACGGCGTGAGCCTGTTCGTCGGTGGGCGTGTGCAACAAGGGCTCCACAGAGGAGAAGGGCTAAGGGTTGGGGTGCGAGTGGCTACGCCCGGTGCGATAGGCGGCGTATGAGTCAGGTACAGCCGGGCCACGACGGCGGAGCAGGATGTGGTGCCGTGCAGGCGAGCACGTCCTCGGAGGAATGGAGAGCGAGCAGGTCTTCGAGCTGCGCCGTCAATTGTCGAGATCGTTTCCTCTCGTTCCGTTCCAGGGCTGCGGTCACGCTCCGGCCGACGAAATCTCCAGGCCGCTGTCCTCTGGTGGCTGCGGCCTGGCTGATCGCCGCTCGCGCGGTAGGGCTGAGCTCGAGGTTGAGAAGGACCGGCCCGTGCTGGTCGGGGTGGTGAGTGGTCAGGACGTCGATGGGCAGAAGTTGGTGCAACCGTCGGCGTAGAGACCGCAGCGCGCGGCCAGGCGTCTTGCCCGGATGGACGGCCATCAACCGGGTGCGGTCGACGTTCACTGCGAGAGGCACCGTGTGACGCGCTCGGTGGAGCTCGGCACTGGTAGCCGGCCTGATCAGCAGGATTTCCATGGCGTGGTGCGATGTCACGACCCAGCCGTTCCATGCTCGTGTTGCGTTGGGTGTGGACGACGGACGTGGTTCGGCAGACGGTTGTGGATGTGCGCTCGGTGGAGCATGGGGTCGAAGGGCTCCCAGTCGGCCAGCGTGAGGTCCGCTGCTGACGGCGTTGCAGCGTGAATGGAGCAGCGCTGCATGCGCCAGCGCAGTTGCTCGGCGTAGGGCAGGGCGGTGAGGTCATATACAGCCATGAGCTCACAGGGCAAAGCGAGTTGCCCCCGTGTGGCCGTGGCGGGTACCAGCCTCCAGACGCCCACGGGGGCGTCCGCGTCGAGGAGGCTCTGCGAGCAGCGGTCGCGGTGCCGCGTCTGCGCCACGCACTGGATTTCGTCCACGGGGTGCGCAGCGAGGTAACGGACGTACAGGAACTGCACGATAGGTCTGGCGGGTCGGCAGACGTCCGGTTGTGCCGTTGTCCGGCTCGGAGGAGTGTTTGGGGTGAACACGCCGGTGTCGATCAGACGGCGCGTGTTCAAAGCCAGAACCCGACGTAGACCGTCCAGCGCGGAGGCTTCGGGCGTAGCGTCACGAGCGGGGCAGACCAGGGCGTGCGCCAGGCGGCACCAGTCTCTGCCGTCGTCGGCCGGATGGGCGACGCCGGAGCTGACGTGCCAGCGGTGAGCGGTGGGCACCTTGGCCGTGGGTACTTCCCGGGGGTGCAGGCGGACGGGCCGGGCGAAGTTACGGTCGTACCACTCGATCGGGTTGCCGCACTCTCGGCAGCGATCACGCTGAGCGCAGCGCAGGAGCCGGCTGGGACTGTCGTGTTCGATACGCAGTGAGCGTCGGGGGAAGGCGACGGCGGGGCTGCCGTCCCAGTGCCGCCGTGTGGATGAAGAGCGCATGCACGCGAAGGTGCCAGGCAACACGCCGCCTCGGGAGCACCGATGCCGGAAGGTCCACCGAACAGCCCTATTTCACGACACGGGTATTCGATACATCGATCAGAGGTTCGGGGCGCGTCGCCGGTCCGGGTGATTGGCTTGAGCCCTCCCAGTCAACGGTCGGCGCCGGTCGACCCCGGGGTCTCGTGCCCCTCACACAGGATTCCGAAGAGCTCGTCGAGTGGAGTGTTCAACGCATGGGCGAGGGCGTGCCAGGTCTTGAGAGTGCCGATGGTTCGCCCCTGCTCAATCTCGATGAGGGTCCTTCTGGCCAGGCCGCTTCGAGCAGCGAGCTCGTCATAGCTCCAGCCCCGCGCCGCCCGCAGCCGCGCGAGCTCCAGACGCAGCGCCTCGAAATCCGGGTCGGGCGGGAAGATCGTCACCCGACAATCCGACGGTGCAGACCACTGCCCTGTCAGTGCAGACTTCTGCCCTATTTCTGCAGGTGACGACATCAGGCGGAGGGCAGATGTCTGCACTACCGTGTGCGGGCCACGTCACCCTCTGCGGGTACGGCGCAGACAGTACGGGAGGACCACGCCCCCCATGAGGCATTGCACGACACGCCCCGGTGTCCGGCGCGCCTGGACCGTGGAACTGCGCCCGCAGCCCGGCGGACCGATCCTCGTGTGCCAGCAGTGCTCCCACAGCGGGCGACTACTCAGCGGCACATCCGCTCGGTCGGAGCTCCTGGCCCACTTGGCACGACACGCCCGCCGCGATCCCCTCCCCGCGCACCTTCGCACTTGCCAGTGCCACGAGCGCGGCTGCAGCTGGCACCCGCGCCATCGAGGCTGCGGTGGGCCCATCCGGCTCGTGCTCGCACGCGAGCGAGGCGGTCGGCTATGGCGCCTCGCGGACGCGTGCACGGCCTGCGCCGCCGCCACCTCACAAGCAGCCGTCGTTCCTGACACGTTCATCAACGCCGCGACGACGCCGTCAGCGCACGCGGTCATCAGTGGCAGGCGCCGAATCCCCAGAGGCCCGGACAGACAGACCCGAGTGCGGGAGATGCTCAACTACCTCTCCTCCGCACTGCCGACTGAGACCAGACCTGCCGCTCGGCTGATCGCACTGCAATGCGCCTTGCGCATGAACGAATCAGCTCACGTCCGCTTGCCACTCGGGGTACTGCGCAGCCTGCGCTTGGAACCGGCCATGGATTCCTGGCGGGAGCTGCACCAGGCACGATGGCTATGCGCGACCCTGCCCGCAACGCCTGACAACGCACGCGCTGTGGTCGTCCGACTCCTCGACATCGGGCTCTTCGCCCAATGCCCGGCCCGCCCCGACCGACTCGCCGCCGCAGACTGGGCGCTGCGAGCCGCCTGCCGCATCCGTACGGACTGCGCACCGCTTTCCCAGCTCATTATCGTGTGCCTCGCGGCCCATACCGCCCCTGAGAACGCCTACGGAGTAGCGGAAGCGGATCGGCTTGCACGCGCGTGCGGCCTGGCCACAACGGAGTTCACAGATGCACTTGACCAATTGACGGCCGCAGGGCACATCGACTCGTGGAGCGGGCGCTCGACGTCGGGAGATCTGCGCTGGACACTGGCAGAGTACGGATCCACACTGCAACACGCTTGATCGCCCCCGGCATCGGCTGCATGTGGTGCAACGGCCTCATAGACCCGACCGAACTCGCCATTGAAATGCATCCCCAGGCCGAACGCGAGCAAGCCCGGTACGTCCGCGGTGTACCCGCACCCAGCGTGATGCCCTTCAACACACTCGCCGCCGGCGAGGCCGTCACCCACTTCCTCCTCGCATCCGCCGGGCTGCACGAGAGCGACGACGATCTCGGATCAGTCATCCACCGCCCGCGAACCCGCGAACGGCATCTCCGAGAGCCCGGTCAGAACACCCCCTGCCGCTGGTGTACGTCCACGGGCAACCTCGGACGCGGCGCCAACGGGGAACTCGCGAAGCAACAGACGGTACCCACTCGATCTTGACCGGCTGGGGCTACCATCGCCACGGAGAATTTTGGTGCCAACCATCCTCGGTATGTGACAACTAGCGTCGGTGGTCACAACTCACTAACGCCGTACCCGCGGCATCCCCAGGCCGATCCACGAGATGATCTCGCGCTGGATCTCGTTGTTCCCGCCGCCGAAGGTGAAGATCACGGCCGAGCGGTAGCCGCGCTCCAGCTCCCCGTGGAGCACCGCGCCCGCCGAGCCCTCCTTCAGGGCTCCGGCCGCGGCGACGATCTCCATGAGCCAGGCGTACGCGTCCCGGCGCGCCTCGGAGCCGTACACCTTCACGGCGGAGGCGTCCTGCGGGGTGAGGGTGCCCTCCTGGACGGCGTTCACCATCTGCCAGTTGAGGAGTTTCATCGCGTCCAGCCTGGTGTGGGTCTGGGCGAGGCGGCGGCGCACCCAGGGCAGGTCGACGACTCGGCGGCCGTCGGCGAGCTTGGTCTCCATGGCCCAGCGCTGCACGTCGTGCAGGGCGCGGATGGCCATGGTGCCGTGGGCGGCGAGGGTGACGCGTTCATGGTTGAGCTGGTTGGTGATCAGCCGCCAGCCCTTGTTCTCCTCGCCGACGCGGCGGGAGACGGGGACGCGGATGTTCTCGTAGTAGCTGGCCGTGGTGTCGTGCGAGGCCAGGGTGTTGATGAGGGTGCAGGAGTAGCCGGGGGCGGAGGTCGGCACGAGGAGCATGGTGATGCCCTTGTGCGGGGGCGCATCGGGGTCGGTACGGACGGCCAGCCACACCCAGTCCGCCGTATCACCGTTCGTCGTCCAGATCTTCTGACCGTTGACGATGTACTCGTCGCCATCCCGAACAGCCCTGGTCTTGAGAGCGGCCAGGTCCGTGCCCGCGTCGGGCTCGCTGTAGCCGATCGCGAAGTCGATCTCGCCGGAGAGGATCTTCGGCAGGAAGTACGCCTTCTGCTCCTCGGTTCCGAACTGCATGATCGTCGGTCCGACCGTGTTCAGCGCCATCAGCGGCAGGGGTACGCCCGCCTGGGCGGCCTCGTCGAAGAAGATGAACTGCTCCATCGGGCTCAGCCCGCGCCCGCCGTACTCCTTCGGCCAGCCCACCCCGAGCCAGCCGGCGGAGCCGAGCCGGCGGATGGTCTCGCGGTAGAACCGCTTCTGCGCGGCCGAGTCGGCGTACCGGGCGTGCACGTTCTCCGGTACCAACTCGGTGAAGTAGGCGCGCAGTTCTGTGCGCAACTCCTGCTGCTCCGGCGTGTATTCGAGATGCACGGCGCCTCCTGGCTCCCACTGGCCTGCCGCCCCAGCCGTGGGGCGTGGCGGCGGCCCGGTCCTGACGGCGCACACGGTAGAACTTGTTTCAGAAATTGGGAACACACGAGCGCGGCCGCGTACACGGGAAAGGCCCTCGGCAGCTTCGCTCCGAGGACCTTCCTGTGGTCAACGGCTCAGTGCGCCACAGCCGTGGCCCCCTTGGGCCGGGCGGCAGCCGAACGCGGAGCCAGCACGCGCTCCGCGAGGTACCCGAATACCAGGCCGTACGCCGTCCACAGCGTCACCTGGATGGCGAGGGCAGCCAGCCGGTACTGCCACAGCAGGGTGCCGGGGAAGCCCTCCGGGACATTGTCGAAGGACGGCAGGAGCGCGTAGGCCAGGCCGACGACGAGGACGAAGAAGGCTCCCGCCGAGAGGGTGGCGTTCCAGTTGCCCAGGCGTGGTGCGAGGCGCTTGCCGAGGATTACCGTGCCGACGGCCAGCAGCACGCTGAGCACGACCATCAGGAAGTACAGCGTGGTCCGCTGGTTGAGGGTGTCGGGGTTGCCGACGGCGGGCGGGTTGGCGGGGTACTTCAGGAACGGCACGACGTAGACCGCGAGCAGGCCCGCGGTCGACAGCAGCAGCGCGCTCGCACGCGGCCCGAAGCGGCCGATCCTGCCGAGTGCGAAGCAGTACGCGAGGGCGGCGATGCCGCCGAACGCGACGCCGTAGACGAGGACGCCGGTGCTCAGGCCTGCGGTGGACTGCATGGTGCGGCTGACGAGTTCCTCGCCGCCGTGCTCGTGGGCGTGGGCCTCCTCGAATGCGATGGCCTCGTCGACGCGTGGTTCGCCGAGGAAATAGGCGACGACCAGGGCGAGCAGGCCCGCGGCGAGTCCCGCGAGCATGCCACGCACCAGGAGATTTCTGACGGTTGCTGAGTCCATGTGCTCGTACGCTTCCTCGTCGCCGTCAGTGGCAGGGGAAGCCGAGCAGATGGCGGGCGTCGTGCACCCACTCGTGCACGCCTTCACCGGAGACGAGCGAGGTGGCGCCCTGTTCGGCGCCGACGAAGTAGAGCAGGACCAGCATCAGGATGCCGAAGAAGACCGCCCAGGGGGCGATCGCGCCGATCGGCAGCTTGGCCGGCACGGCGGCCGGTGCGGCGGGGTTGGTTGCGCTCGGCTGAGCGATGGACTGCGCCATGTGGCAGGACCTCCTGGGGAACTCGCGTCCCGTCTTGGTGGTGCACAGGACGACGGCCACGGGTCTGACTTGCCCGGCCCGAACAGCCCTTGGTGGAAGGCGATCGGTACGGGTTTACAGTGGCGCGACCGTGCCGGATTCTCACCGGCTTCCGTCGAACCGTCGTCAATATCGACGAGACCGTACCGCGAAGCGGAGAGGTGGCCAAGGGCGCACGTGGTGCCGGAGCGTGCGCCGTTGTCCTGGTCATGCGCCAATTCCCGGTGCGGGCAAGGGCTTTGAGTGGGTGTTGAGTACGAGAGTGGGCCGATGACCAGCCGAGTGATGTTGATCTCACCAGCGATCAGTGCCGCGTTGCGGGAGGCGCGTTTCGACGACGGATGCGCCCTCGACGCCTCCGGGCTACGGCTCGCGGAGGCGGCCGCGGGTTCGCTGCCCGCTGGGGACCGGGCCCTGGTCTCCCCCGGCGTGCGCTGTCGCGAGACGGCCGCCGGGCTCGGCCTCGAAGCCGCGGACGAGCCCGCGTTGGCGGGACTGGACGTGGGTCGCTGGCGCGGAGCGAGCCTGACGGAGGTGGGCGCCGAGGAGCCGGAGGCGGTCGCACGCTGGCTGGCGGATCCGTCGTACGCACCGCACGGCGGTGAATCCGTACGCGGATTGTGTGACCGGGTCGCCAAGTGGCTCGATGCGGCTGGGCAGTTCGAGGGCCGGACCCTCGCAGTCGTCGAGCCGGAGATCGTACGGGCCGTGGTGGTACGGGCGCTCGGTGCCCCGGAGCCGGCGTTCTGGCGCATCGACGTACCGCCGCTGACCGCGACGGAGCTCAGCGGGCGGGCCGGGCGCTGGAACGTACGGGTGGGCCGCACGCTCGGCGACTGACAGGCCGCGGGGCGGGCGGCGGCCCGTCACCGCGGGCCGGCCGTCACTCCAGCAAACTCGTCACCTCAGCAGGGCGAGGAAGTCCGTGCATGCGCGCGCACAGTCCCGGCAGGCCAGCGCACCCTCCTCGGCGTCGGGGTTCCGGTCGAAGACATGCGCGGTCTCCAGGCAGACGGCTCGGCACCACTCGACCTGGGCGCGCGTTCCGGCCTCGTCCTGCCAGGTCTGTTCGGCCAGCACGCGGCAGGTCGCGTCGCAGACCTCCGCGCACACGATGCTCTGGCGCCGCAGCTGCTGCTGATCTTCGGGACCGTCGAGATCGGCCAGACTCGCGCGCAGCGCACACACCCGCGCGCAGTCGGTACACGCCTGCGCACAGGCAAACCGGTCCTCGAGGAAACGGACGAGTTCCTGCTGATCTGTCGCTGACACGCTGTCCGGGTAGCCGTACGCCGCCTCGCCAAACCCGATGCCGTCACCAAGCGGGCACGAGATCTGCCGTTCCCACCAGTGCCCAACCGCACTCGGCGATCGATACTTGACCCGCAGGCCTTGAGAGATCCAGGACGCGGCCACGGCTGCTCACCTCACCCGGAGGTACGGAATGAAGATGCTCATCAACGTCGCGGAGACGGTTGTCGCGGACGCGCTGCGGGGCATGGCCGCCGCGCATCCCGAGCTGACCGTGGATGTCGAGAACCGGGTGATCGTACGGCGGGACGCTCCGGTCGCCGGGCAGGTGGGCCTCGTCTCCGGTGGTGGTTCGGGGCACGAGCCGCTGCACGGCGGGTTCGTGGGTCCGGGGATGCTGTCGGCGGCCTGTCCGGGCGAGGTGTTCACCAGTCCGGTGCCGGACCAGATGGTACGGGCGGCTGCCGCCGTGGACAGCGGCGCCGGAGTGCTGTTCATCGTGAAGAACTACACCGGGGACGTACTCAACTTCGACATGGCGGCGGAGCTCGCCGAGGACGAGGGCATCCAGGTGGCGAAGGTGCTCGTCAACGACGACGTGGCGGTGACCGACAGCCTCTACACGGCGGGGCGGCGCGGTACCGGCGCGACACTGTTCGTGGAGAAGATCGCGGGTGCCGCGGCGCAGGAGGGCCAGTCGCTGGAGCGGGTCGAGGCGGTGGCCCGTCAGGTCAACGAGAGTTCCCGCAGCTTCGGTGTCGCCCTGAGTGCCTGCACCACTCCGGCCAAGGGCAGCCCCACCTTCGATCTCCCGCCCGGCGAGCTTGAGTTGGGCGTCGGCATCCACGGCGAGCCCGGCCGTGAGCGGCGCGCGATGATGACGTCGCGGGAGATCGCCGACTTCTCGGTGAACGCGATTCTGGAGGACCTGAGCCCCAGGAATCCGGTGCTGGTCCTGGTCAATGGCATGGGTGCGACGCCGCTCCTGGAGCTGTACGGCTTCAACGCGGAGGTGCAGCGCGTGCTGACCGAGCGTGGCGTCGCCGTGGCGCGCACACTCGTCGGCAACTACGTCACCTCGCTCGACATGGCAGGAGCCTCGGTGACGCTGTGTCAGGTCGACGAGGAACTGCTGCGGCTGTGGGACGCTCCGGTGCGCACGGCGGGCCTGCGCTGGGGCACCTGAGACCGGTCAACTCCCCTACCGGACAAGCACCCGGACAAGCCCTACGACTACGCAAGCACCATGCGAGGAGATCCTGTGCTCGATGCCGACTTCTTCCGCCGTTGGATGACGGCGACCGCCGCGTCCGTCGACCGCGAGGCGGCGCGGCTCACCGCCCTCGACTCGCCGATCGGCGACGCCGACCACGGCAGCAATCTGCAGCGCGGCTTCACGGCCGTGACGGCCACGCTGGAGAAGGAGGCGCCGGGCACGCCGGGCGCCGTTCTCATGCTCGCCGGGCGTCAGTTGATCTCGACGGTGGGCGGTGCGTCGGGTCCGCTGTACGGCACGCTGCTGCGCCGCACCGGGAAAGCGCTCGGGGACGCGGCCGAGGTCAGCGAGGAGCAGCTCACGGACGCGTTGCGCACCGGGGTGGACGCGGTGATGCAGCTCGGCGGGGCGGCGCCGGGCGACAAGACCATGATCGACACGCTGGTGCCCGCGGTCGACGCGCTCGGAGAGTCCTTCGCGGCGGCTCGGGCCGCCGCCGAGGGGGGCGCCCTGGCCACCACGCCCTTGCAGGCCCGCAAGGGCAGGGCGAGTTATCTGGGCGAGCGGAGCATCGGGCACCAGGATCCCGGTGCCACCTCCTCCGCCCTGCTGATCGCGGCTCTCGAGGAGGCGGCCGGTGAGTGACGAGAAGCTGGTGGGGATCGTGCTCGTGTCGCACAGTGCCGCGGTGGCCGCCTCGGTCGCTGAGCTGGCGGCAGGGCTCGCGGGCGGCGGCACGACCGCGCCGGTGGCTCCGGCGGGCGGGGTCGAGGGCGGCGGCCTCGGCACCAGCGCCGAGCTGATCTCCGCCGCGGCGGCCTCCGTGGACCGCGGCGCCGGTGTCGCCGTACTCACCGACCTCGGCAGCGCGGTCCTCACCGTGAAGACCCTCCTCGCCGAAGGCGACGAGCTCCCGGCCCACACCCGCCTCGTGGACGCCCCCTTCGTCGAGGGCGCGGTCGCCGCGGTCGTCACCGCATCGTCGGGAGCGGACCTCGCGGCGGTGGAAGCGGCGGCTTCGGAGGCGTACACGTACCGCAAGGTGTGACCCGGCTACGGCACGGGCCATGACCGGGGGCCGAGTGGCCGGCTTCTCGGCGGAGCGGACGGTGACCACGGGGGCGGCCGGGCGGTAGCGAAGGCGTGCGGTGGGACCGGGCCGCCGGTCCGGTGACACTGCGTGGTGCGCCGTCCGCGGTGCGCCGTACGGAGGACTCCGTCACCTGACCGGGCCCGCCCCGCGTGCGGAGGCCGTGAAGGGCACGTTGGCTCGTCCCAGGGCAGCACGGGCGTTTCCCAACCCTCGGCGGCGCATGGGATGTACCGCCAACCGTGCCGCCGGAGGGCAGTCCAATGCGTACTACTCAGACGTTCGTCCGCGCCGGTCTGACCGTGGCGGCCACCGCCGCGCTGCCACTGGCCCTCACTGCCGGGCCCGCTGCCGCGGTGAACACCCAGATCACCGTGACCTCCAGTGGGTCCACGGTCCAGGTCAACACCACCTCGTGCCCGAGCGGCGGCGACGCCTCGCTGCTGTCCAGCGGCCAGACGAACTTCGCTCAGGGACGCCAGGCGGCGCTGTCCGGCACCGGCACCCAGAGCGCCTCCTGGTCGGGCGTCAGCGCGGGCACGTACACCGTCATCGTGGTCTGCGAGAACGGCACGACGGCGGGCACCCAGTCCATCACCGTGTCCACGGGCACGAGTCCCACGATCTCCGCGACGGCCACCCCATCGGCGTCTCCGACGCGGTCGCCCTCGCCGACGGCGACGACGACGCGCGGGGTCATGGGCGGTACGGGCGGCACCGCGAAGGACTACAGCACCGTCACCTACACGGCGGGCGGGGTCCTGGTGGCGACGGGCGTCGGGGCTACAGCCTGGGTCCTGCGTCGTCGCGCCAAGCCCAACCGGCTCTGATCACACCGTCGAATCCCGGGAAGGCGGGTCCTGCGCAGGCAGTCGTTCGAACTCCTCCAGCGCATCCATCAGCCAGCGGGTCCAGAACGTCTCCAGGTCGATCCCGGCGCGCAGGATGAGGTGCTGGAGCCGGTTCTGGGGCGTGTGGCTGCCGGGCGGGAAGTCCCGCTGCTGGATCTCCTCGTACTCCGCCAACTGCCGCCGGTGCAGGTCGAGGTGGTGGCGCAGGTCCGCCTCGATGCCCGCGGTGCCGACCACGGCGGCGGCGCGCAGACGCAGCAGCAGCGGGTCGCGCAGGGGCTTCGGGTCCTGGGAGGCTGCGGTCCAGCGGGTGAGTTCGGCACGGCCCGCGGGCAGGACCTCGTAGCTCTTCTTCTGCCCGCGGGCCGGCTGCTCGGCCGGGAGGGCCCGGATGTAGCCCTCGGCTTCCAGTTTGCCCAGCTCGCGATAGATCTGCTGATGCGACGCCGACCAGAAGTAGCCGATCGACCTGTCGAAACGCCGGGTCAGCTCAAGGCCCGACGACGGCTTCTCCAGCAGGGCGGTGAGGATGGCGTGCGGCAATGACATGAACTCATCCTAGGTACGCAGCGGTACGCCGCCGATTGCTGATCCATCGCCTACAGCGCCGCCGCCAGCTCCGTGCCCTGCTTGATCGCGCGCTTCGCGTCCAGTTCGGCGGCCACGTCCGCGCCGCCGATGAGGTGCACACTGCGACCGCCGGCACGCAACTCGTCGTACAGGTCGCGGCACGGCTCCTGACCGGTGCAGAGCACGATCGTGTCGACCGGCAGGACGGTGCTCTGCCCGCCGACGGTGACGTGCAGGCCTTCGTCGTCGATCCGGTCGTACTGGACACCCGGGATCATGGTGACCCCGCGGTGCCTGAGCTCCGTGCGGTGGATCCAGCCGGTGGTTTTGCCGAGCCCGGCGCCGACCTTGGAGGCCTTCCGCTGCAGGAGGTGGACGGAGCGCGGCGACGCGGGCCGCTCGGGCGCGGCGAGGCCGCCGGGCGTCCGGTGGTCCATGTCGACGCCCCACTGCCGGAAGTACGTCGCCGGGTCCTCGCTCGCCTTGTCGCCGCCGTCGGTCAGGTACTCGGCGACGTCGAAGCCGATGCCGCCCGCGCCGAGGATCGCGACGCGGTCGCCGACGGGCACGCTGTCGCGCAGCACGTCGAGGTAGCCGACGACGCTCGGGTGGTCGACGCCGGGGATCTCCGGGGTACGGGGCGTGACCCCGGTGGCGATCACCGTCTCGTCGTAGCCGGCGAGGTCGTCCGCGGTCACGTACCTGCCCAACCGCACCTCCACGCCCCGCAGTTCGAGCTGCGTACGGAAGTAGCGCAGCGTCTCGTCGAACTCCTGCTTGCCGGGGACCTTGCGGGCCACGTTCAGCTGACCGCCGATCTCCCCCGCGGCGTCGTAGAGCGTGACGTCGTGGCCGCGTTCGGCGGCGGAGACGGCACAGGCGAGTCCGGCGGGGCCCGACCCGACGACGGCTACGCGCTTGCGCCGCCGGGTCGGTGTGAGGACCAGCTCGGTCTCGTGGCAGGCGCGTGGGTTGACCAGGCAGGAGGTGATCTTGCCGCTGAAGGTGTGGTCGAGGCAGGCCTGGTTGCAGCCGATGCAGGTGTTGATGGCCTCGGGGCGCCCGTCCCGCGCCTTGTTGACGAAGTCGGGGTCGGCGAGCATCGGGCGGGCCAGGGACACCATGTCGGCGTAGCCGTCGGCGAGCAACTGCTCGGCGAGGTCAGGGGTGTTGATGCGGTTGGTCGTCACCAGCGGGATCGAGACGGCGCCCATGACCTTCTTGGTCACCCAGGCGTACGCGCCGCGCGGCACCGAGGTCGCGATGGTGGGGATCCGCGCCTCGTGCCAGCCGATACCGGTGTTGATGATCGTCGCTCCGGCGGCCTCGACGGCCCGGGCGAGCATGATCACCTCGTCCAGCGTCGATCCGCCGGGCACCAGGTCCAGCATCGACAGCCGGTAGATGATGACGAAGTCCTCGCCGACCGCCTCGCGTACGCGGCGGACGATCTCGACGGGGAAGCACATGCGGTTCTCGTACGAGCCACCCCAGCGGTCCTCGCGGTGATTGGTCTGCGTGGCGATGAACTCGTTGATGAGATAGCCCTCGGAGCCCATGATCTCGACGCCGTCGTAGCCGGCCTGCCGGGCGAGGCGGGCGGCGCGGACGTAGTCGTCGATCGTCCGCTCGACCTCGTCGTCGGTGAGCGCGTGCGGGACATGAGGGCTGATCGGGGCCTGGAGGGCACTGGGCGCGACGAGGTCCTGGTGATAGGCGTACCGCCCGAAGTGCAGGATCTGCATCGCGATCCTGCCGCCCTCGCGGTGTACGGCCTCGGTGATGACGGTGTGCTGCCCGGCCTCCGCCTCGGTCGTGAGCTTGGCCCCGCCCTCGTACGGCCGTCCCGCCTCATTGGGCGCGATGCCGCCCGTGACGATGAGCCCCACTCCCCCGCGGGCCCGGGCCGCATAGAACTCCGCCATGCGCTCGAAGCCGCGCTCCGCCTCCTCCAGGCCCACGTGCATGGAGCCCATGAGTACGCGGTTGGGCAGGGTCGTGAAACCCAGGTCGAGCGGGGTCATCAGGTGCGGGTAACGGCTCATGGGCCCCTCCGTGCGCGGTGTCTTGCCGTCTGTTGTAGACGAGGGGCGGGGCTTTATGCAACTAGTTGCACAACCGGGTAGGTGTCGTGTGACTAGAACCTCGTTCCGATCACGACCGTGCTGTACAGCTCCTCCGACACGGCCAGGCGCGGGACGAGCCCGGCGTCGGCGAAGGTTTCGACGGCGACGGATGCCTGGCGTTCGCTCGTCTCGACCAGGAGGGAGCCGCCGGGGGCCAGCCATTGCGGGGCCTCGGCTGTCACCCGGCGCAGGATGTCGAGCCCGTCGCCTCCGCCGTCGAGCGCCACGAGGGGTTCGTGGTCGCGGGCCTCGGGGGGCAGGAGGCCGACCTCTTCGGTGGGAACGTACGGCACATTGGCGGCCAGGACGTCGACGCGACCACGGAGAGTGCGCGGCAGCGGCTCGAAGAGGTCGCCCTCGTGGACGTGGCCGCGCTCGCCGACGTTTTGGCGGGCGCAGCGCACCGCGGCCGGGTCGATGTCGGCGACGTGCAGCTCGGCACCGGGGAGGGACGCCGCGAGCGCGGCGCCCACCGCGCCCGAGCCGCAGCACAGGTCCACGACGACGAGGGCCGGTGCTTCCGGGGCCGACGCGAGGGCCTGCCGGACCAGGAACTCGGTACGTCGGCGCGGCACGAAGACGCCCGGCTCGACGGCGATGCGCAGACCGCAGAACTCGGCCCAGCCCAGGACGTGTTCGAGGGGCAGGCCCGCGGAGCGGCGGTCCACCATGGCGGTGAGTTCGGCCGGGGTGCCGGCGGTGGAGACGATCAGCCGCGCCTCGTCCTCGGCGAAGACACAGCCCGCGGACCGGAGCGCAGTGACGACAGCGGCGTACGAAACGGAAGGGATGGAGGAGAAGGGCATGGAAGCCGAGAACCTTTCGAGAACCCGAAGGGCACTCTCCCGGTCACCTGGCGGCGGTGAACCCCTGAGGCGAGAGCACCCGAGCTGACACAGCGGTAATGGGGCTCACCTCCTCGGTCCCTGCACGGCTGGGGCGGTCCGCAGCCGGACGGCAACATTACACGGCCCCCGGCTGCCGCCACGAGGCGGTCGACCGCCGTTCCACACGCAGTGCTCAGCCGGTGACCTCGATGACGATCTTTCCGCGGGCGTGGCCATCCTCCACCAGCCGCAGTGCCTCCGCGGCGCGGGTCAGGGGGAAGGTCTGCGTCACGAAGGGATTCAGCTTGCCGTCGGCCACGAGGCGGGCGACCTCGTCGAGGATCGCGGCGGTGCGGGCCCGGGCGACGGGGGCGCCACCGAGGCGGCCCACTATGTCCTTGCCGCCCGCGGTGATCAACTTCGTGCGGTCGGTGAGGAGTTCGGCTGCGGCTTCGAGGACCTCGCCGCCGATGAGGTCGTAGACCGCGTCCACGCCGTCCGGGGCGGCGGCCCGTACATCGGCCACGAAGTCCGGGCCCGAGGGCACATGCACGGCGCCGAGCGACTCGACGAAGTCCTTCTTGCCCGCGCCGGCCGTGCCGATGACCTTCACCCCGAAAGCGCGCGCGATCTGAGTGGCCGCCACCCCGACGCCCCCGCCGGCGCCCGTGATCAGCAGGGTCGAACCGGCGGGCAGGTCGAGCTGGCGGATGCCGTCGTACGCCGTCGCCCCCGCGACCGGCAGGGCCGCCGCGTCCGTGAAGGAGACCGAGTCGGGCTTGTGCGCGGTCACCGCGACGGGCAGCAGGGTGTACTCGGCATAGCCGCCGCCGACCGGGTTGCCGAACACCGCGTCGCCCACCGCGAAGCCGGTGACTCCCTCGCCGATCTCTTCGACCACTCCCGCGGCCTCGTTACCGAGCACCGCGGGCAGCTCGCGCGCGGCCTGGCCGGGGCGGGCGTAGCCGTTGCGCTGCTTGTAGTCGACGGGGTTCACGCCCGCCGCCCGTACGGAGACCAGGAGTTGACCGGGGCCGGGGCTCGGCCGGTCCTGGTCGACGAGGGCCTCCGTCTCCGGACCGCCGAACCGCGTGAAGACGTACGCCTTGGGCATCTGCTTCCTCTTTCTCCACCGGGCTTTGTCCACCGGGATTCTCCACCGGGCTGCGCCTGCTCAGCTCAGCATGCCGGGAAGATCGCCGGGCGGCTATTCCCCGAACCCACTCCCCACGCAGGCGCCGGGTACCGTGGATCGATGCATGTCACCCGAGGCTTCACCGGACGCCCGCGCGTCCCCAACGCGGGGCTGCCGCCAGGTCAGTACGACGCGGGCGACGACTGGCCGGTCCTGTCCGCCGAGGTCACGCCCGAACTGGCGCCCGCGGACTGGACGTTCACCGTCGACGGGCTGGTGGCCGATCCGCGCACCTGGTCCTGGGACGAGGCGCACGCGCTGCCGGCGTCGGCGTACGAGGGCGACATCCACTGCGTGACGAGCTGGTCGAAGTTCGGGGTGCGCTTCGGGGGCGTGTCGGTGGACGCGTTCCTGGACCTCGTACGCCCGGTCCCGGAAGCGACGCACGCGGTCGCGTACTCCCACACCGGGTACACCACCAACCTCCCGCTGGCCGATCTGACCGGCGGGCGCGCCTGGATCGTCTGGGAGTACGGCGACGAGCCGCTGCCCGCGGAACACGGTGGTCCGGCGCGGCTGCTGGTACCGCATCTGTACTTCTGGAAGAGCGCCAAGTGGATCGCGGGTCTCAGGCTTCTGGACCACGACGAGCCGGGCTTCTGGGAGCAGAACGGCTACCACCACCGCGGCAACCCCTGGGAAGAGCAGCGCTACTCCCGTGACTGAGACTCCGACGACCGAAGACCTTCACGTGACCGGGACCTTCACGCCCCCGACCCGGTTCGCCGTGCCCGGCCGCATCGCCGTGAACAACGACACGGCTACCACCTGGCAGCGCGCCACGCTCACCGAGATCCGCCGCGAGACCCCGCGCGCGGCCACCTTCCGGTTCGCCGTGCCCGGCTGGCGCGGCCATGTGCCCGGCCAGCACGTGATGCTGCGGCTCACGGCGGAGGACGGCTACACCGCCCAGCGGCACTACTCGATCGCATCGCCACCCGACGACTTGGGGCACATCGAGCTCACGCTGGACCATGTCGAGGGAGGCGAGGTGTCGGGCTGGTTCCACACCGTCGCCGAACCGGGCGACCAGATCGAAGTCCGCGGCCCGAACAGCGGTTTCTTCGCCTGGACCGGCGACCGGCCCGCCCTGCTCGTCGGCGCGGGCTCCGGCGTCGTACCGCTGATGTCGATGGTCCGCCACCACCGGGCGCGCGCACTGTCCGTGCCGCTGCGCCTGCTCGTCTCGGCCCGCGGACCAGCGGAGTTGATCTACGCGTCGGAGTACGGCGCCGAAACCACGCCCGTGTTCACGCGCAGCGCGCCGCCCGGCGTGCCCGTGGGGCGCCTGTCGGCCGCGCAGGTGGCGGCGCTCCTGGCCGACGGGCCGGACGGCGGGTGGGAGGCCTATGTGTGCGGGTCCAACGGGTTCGCCGAACACGCGTCACGGCTCCTCGTCGAGGCGGGGCAGCCGGTGGACCGTATCCGGATCGAGCGCTTCGGCTGACGTTGCTCCGCGCGCCCTGAGCGGACTTGCCGAAGTCCGGTGCGGTACCGCCCCCGCTTGAGGGGCCGCAGGCCTCGATAGGGGCGCGGGGCTGTGACATATGCGGCTCCGCCGCGATGGGGGTCCCCCCGCTCGAGCGAAGCCGAGAGTGGGGGAGCGACCAGCCACAACGAACCCGCAGCTTCGAACCGAACCTCCAGCGGAGCGCTAGTCGTGAGGGACCACCGCGACCGGGCAGGTGCAGTGGTGGATCACGAAGTGGGCCACGCGGCCGAGGCCCCCTCCGACCGTGGCGCGGCGGCCCATGACCAGCAGCCCCGCCTGGATCGACGCCTTCAGCAGGTGGTGTCCCGCCGGTCCGTACACCACCTGCTCCACGACAGTCGTCTCCGGGAACTTGTGCCGCCACGGGTGCAGAATCACCCCCAGGGAACGGCGGTTGGCCTCCTCCTGGCCGGCCGTGTCGTCCCGCGTTCGCGCGCCGACGGCGTAGCCGGGCGGCGGGGGCAGCGTCCAGGCGTGCATGACGTGCAGGGGTGCCGCGCGGAAGGCCGCCGCGTCGAAGGCGTAGCCGATGAGGCCGTCGGCCGGGCGCGCCAGGTCCAGGCCGAGGACCACCGGCAGGTACGGGGCCTTTGCCGGAGGTGTCCCCTCGCCGACGGGCACGCGCTCGTCCTCGGGGAGTTCGCCCGCACGTACCAGCACCACCGGGCGCTCGGCGCGGGAGGCGACGGCGAGGGCGACCGAACCGACCGGGAAACCGGCGAAGTCGCTGAAGCCGAGGGAGCCGAGGGCCAGCGCCTCCGACTCCGCGGCTGCGGCCAGCAGCGCCGGGACCGCGGGGGTTTCCGTGCGGCGGGCCATGATGTCCAAAGCCGGGTGGGCGTACGCGAGTTGGACGGCGGCCCGGTCGATGGTCACGCGGGACGGCCCGCCGTCCGACGGAGATACGGGGTCGGGGCCGGCTTGCAGCAGGCGCAGAACGAGGTGACGGCGGTGAGCCTCGCGGGCCGCCCAGTCGGCGGCGTCCAGGCTGGCGCGGGAACCGTCGATGCCGACGGTGATGGCCCGGGTCTCCTTGCTCATGGCTCGCGCCGCCTTTCCTCGTGCCCTTCCGCGGGTTCCACGTGGGGCGCGGATCAGTCGTGGGCGGGCGGATCCGGCGGGCGTGCGCACTGACCGCCACGGGATGACAACTCAGAGGGTCCGTTCGGCGCCGACGGGGAACTCGGGTGGCGTACGAAGCTGACCAGCCGCTCCGGGACCGGACGGAGACGGGGACAGCCGGACGCGAGCGATGAGGAGGTGTGGACATGGGCACGCGGGTGCGCGGCTGGCGTTGGCGGCCCAATCCGCTGCGCCGCCGCTGCGACGTGGTCGAGGCGTGGACAGCCCTGGTCGTCGCCGTCCTGCTGTGCGTCGGCGCCCCGCTGACCGGGCTCGTCATAGGCCGGCAGGCGTTCGACACAGCGCGGGGCGCGGCCGCCGAGCAACGGGCCGAACGCCATCGGGTGCGCGCGGAGGTCACCGAGCAGGCGCCCGCCGCGATACCCAACGCCACGGGCGCCAAGCAGCCCGCCTACTGGGTCGGCGTGCGCTGGACCGAGCCCGGCGAGCGAGAGCGCACGGGCAAGGCCCGGGTCCCGGCAGGCACGCGCCCCGGCGACCACACCCATGTATGGCTGGACGACGCGGGCCGGGTCGTCGGCGCCCCGGCGGACAGCACGGCGATCTGGCAGCAAGCGCTCGCGGTGGGAGGCTGCGCCACGGGCGGCGCGGCGACCGTCGTCCTGGCCGGGCGCTTCGTCGTACGCCGGGTCGCCCTGCGCCACCGCATGGCCGAGTGGGAACGCGAGTGGGCCCGTACGGGACCGGAGTGGGGCCGACGCTGGGCATGACCGGGCCCGACCGGTGTGCGGAAAAGGGTCTGGTGGCCCGCTGACGGCCCCCGTACGGTGTGATCATCCGCACCTGACCCGTGATCCCGTAAAGGCGGTCATCCATGGCCTTGTTCGACCTGCCCCTCGACCAGCTCCGGGACTACCGCAGCGCCTCCGTCGAGCCCGAGGACTTCGACGCCTTCTGGGCAAAGACGCTTCAGGAGGCGCGAGAGTACGACCTGGACGCCTCCTTCGAGCCGGTCGAGACGCAGCTCAAGACCGTGAAGGTGTACGACGTCACGTTCGCCGGGTTCGGGGGTCACCCGGTGAAGGGCTGGCTGACACTTCCCGCCTGGGCGGACACGCCACGGCCGGCGGTCGTCCAGTTCGTCGGATACGGCGGCGGGCGCGGCCTTCCGCACACGCATCTGCTGTGGGCCTCGGCGGGCTTCGCGCACTTCGTGATGGACACCCGGGGTCAGGGCAGTGGCTGGGGCGGCGGTGACACACCCGACCCGGTGGGCAGCGGGCCCGCGTATCCCGGCTTCATGACGCGGGGGGTCGAGGATCCCGAAAGCTACTACTACCGGCGGGTGTTCACCGACGGGGTACGGGCCGTGGAAGCGGCCCGCTCGCATCCGCTGATCGACTCCTCGCGCACCGCGGCGGTCGGAGGCAGCCAGGGCGGCGGCATCACGATCGCGGTCGCCGGACTCGTACCGGACCTGGCGGCGATCGCCCCGGACGTGCCGTTCCTGTGCGACTTCCCGCGCGCGACGACGCTGACGGACCGCGATCCGTACCGGGAGATCGGCAACTACCTCAAGACGCACCGCGGCCGCACCGAGCAGGTGCGGCGCACGCTGTCCTACTTCGACGGCGTGCACTTCGCGGCGCGCGGCCGGGCGCCGGCCCTGTTCTCGGCTGCCCTGGAGGACCAGACCTGCCCGCCGTCGACGGTGTTCGCCGCCTTCAACGCCTGGGCCCACGAGGACAAGACGATCGAGGTGTACGACTTCAACGACCACGAGGGCGGCGGCGCGTACCAGGAGGCGGCCAAGCTGGCGTGGCTGCCGCAGCGCCTGTAGGAGGAGCGGTTCCGTCGCGGTCGAAGAGTTCGGGGTTCTCGCCGGAGGGCGAGGACCCGCCGTTCCGGTTCTGTGTTCAGGCCGGTTCAGGCCAGCACGGAGCTGAACACGTAGCCGAGTGCGTTGGTCGCCCAGTGGAGTCCCATGGGCGCGAGCAGGCTGCCGGTGCGGTGTCGCAAATAGCAGAACAGGCAGCCTGCCGCGGCGGTGAGGAGCACGGCGCCGAGAGTGGACAGGACGGTACCTAGGGCCGAATCCCCGAAGAGCGAGCCCACGGCCTGGTTGGAGTCGGTGAGATGGAGCGACGGCAGGATGTGCCAAAGGCCGAACAGCACGGAGGAGAACACGGTGGCCGCGACCGCGCCGCGAGCGCGCAGCACCAGTCCGTAGAGCGCCCCGCGGAAGGCGACCTCTTCCAGCAGCACCGTGCCGATCGGCACTTTGATCAGAACCCGGCCGACGACCTCCGCGCCGCTCAGTCCGCTCGCCCTCTCGTCCTCGAACAGCCCGCGGGTGACAGGCATCGCCGCCGCACACAGGTACACCGCCGCGACGGTGCCGACAAGGGCGAGCGCCCAGCCGAGGCCGCGGCGCAGCGTGTCCCGGGACAGTCCGAGGTCGGCCCAGCCGCCACCGGCACGGAACGTGATCACGATCAGCGCGGCAGAGGCGATCGCGGAGGTGAGCACGATCCAGGACGGCGCCCACCGGTTGTTGAGCAGGTTTGTGAGCACCAGCAGCGCGACGGCGCCCACAAGTGCTGTCGCGGTGGACATCCGCCCGCTGTGCCTGCGCTGCGAAAGCTGCTCTGTCACCTCAGTCGCCCTCGATGGGAAGCACTGATCCTCCAGGTTTCGGCTACCCCTGGCGCGTCGCCACCACCATCCGGCAGCGTGGGCTGCCGTCGTCCCTGCGGCCGAACTCGGGGAGTGTGTGCAGGTCCACGAAGAAGCCGGCGCGGATCAGTTCGCGGCGTACGTCGCTGAGGCGGAAGGCGCGGTAGTACATGACGAACGGAGGGCGCCACACCGCGTTGCGTACCCGCATCGCCGTGTCGAACGCGAGCAGCGCCCAGTAGCCGGGAGAGCCGGGGCGGGCCGGTGCCACGACGGGGAAGGCGAACCGTCCGCCGGGCCGCAGCACCGAGTGCACCTGGGCGAACAGGCCCGGCAGTTCCCGCGGCAGAAAGTGGCCGAACGCCCCGAAGCTCACCACCAGGTCGAAGGCCGGACCGAACGGCAGGGCCCGGGCGTCGCCGCGTACCCACGCCACCGGGGGCCCGGCGGCACGCGTCCGTTCGCGGGCGACGGCGAGCATGCCCGCGCTGATGTCGACGCCGGTGATCCGCTCCCGGCACACGCTGCGCAGCACGTCGATGCCCGCGCCGGTGCCGCAGCACAGATCGAGACCGCTGTCGAACGGTCCGATCCGCTCCAGCTCCCGCGCGACGGAGCGCAGTACGGGGTCCGGCGTACGGAACGGTGTGTGGTCGAACTTCGGCGCGAGCAGGTCGTATCCGTGCTCGACGGACGACAACGCCTGAACGGCGAGCTCGCGGAACGTGGGGCCCTGCGGGGTGAACATCGAGGTCAGCTTAGCCAGGCACGAGCCGGCTGTGGTTGACAAGGGGAGCTTCGCCCTCTGTGAACCACAGCGCGCTCGGCTGAAGCCCTCAGCTCCCCAGGCGAAGGCCCGCGAGCCAGATGTCGGGCTCGACCGGCCCTCTGCCACCGCCTGCGCCGGGTGGCAGGGGGCGACGGCGCAGGCGGAGGAGCGCGGGAATCTTCTTGGTACGGCGGGTGGGAGCGGTGGCGGTCATGGTTTCCTCCAGCGTCGTGTGGGTGCTTTCACCCCCCGACGAACGCCACCTATACCGATCGACACTCCGCGAGCCGCTTCTCGAGAAAGCGCCGCTCGGCGTCGTTCTCCACCAGCTCAAGCGCCCGCGCGTACGCCTCGGCCGCCTCCGCTGTTCGCCCCATGCGCCGCAGGAGATCCGCGCGGGTGGCGGGCAGCAGGTGGTAACCGGTCAGGTCGCCCGCCTTCTCCAGCTCGGCCAGGAGGGCCAGCCCGGCCTCCGGTCCCTCGGCCATGCCGACGGCCACCGCGCGGTTGAGTTCCACCACCGCGGAGGGCACGAAGCGCCTCAACTCCCCGTACAGCGCGGCGATATCGGCCCAGTCGGTGTCCTCGGCCGCGGCGGCGGTGGTGTGGCATGCGGAGATGGCGGCCTGGATCTGGTACGGCCCCGGCCGGCCGCGACGCAGGGCTGTCTCCAGCAGGGCTGCGCCCTCGTCGATCGCGGCGCGGTCCCATGCCGTGCGGTCCTGGTCCTCCAGGGTCACCAGCTCGCCTGCCGCGTCCACCCGCGTGCCGCGACGGGCGTCATGCAGGAGCAGCAGCGCCAGCAGGCCGAGCGTCTCAGGCTCGTCGGGCATGAGCCGGGCCAGCACACGGGCGAGGCGGATGGCCTCCGCGCACAGGTTCGTCCGCAGCAGATCGGCACCGGCCGTGGCGGCGTACCCCTCGTTGAACAGCAGGTACACGACGCCCAGCACACCCGTCGTGCGCTCGGGCAGCAGATGGGCGGGCGGTACTCGGTACGGGATTCCGGCGTTGCGGATCTTCCGCTTGGCCCGCACCAGGCGTTGCGCCATCGTCGCCTCGGGTACGAGGAAGGCCCGGGCGATCTCGGGCGTGGTCAGCCCCGCGAGCGTACGCAGGGTCAGGGCGACCCGCGCCTCCATGGGCAGCGCCGGATGGCAGCAGGTGAAGATCAGCCGCAGCCGGTCGTCCGTCACTCCGCTGTCGTCCTCGTCGTCCGGGTCGTACGGCCCGCCGTCCTGCGCCAGCACCGCCACCTCCCGCAGTTTCGCCGCCCCCACCGCCTCCCGGCGCAGCACGTCCAGGGCGCGGTTGCGTGCGGTCGTGGTCAGCCACGCGCCGGGGCGGCGCGGGACTCCGTCGCGCCGCCACCGGTCCAGGGCCTGCGCGAAGGCGTCCTGCGCGCACTCCTCGGCGAGGTCCCAGTCGCCGGTCACCCGGATCAGGGTGGCGACGACCTGGCCCCATTCCTCGCGGAAGGCGGCAGCCACCGCCTCCTCGACGCCGTTCACTCCCAACTGCTCACTCCCAGACCGGCCGCACCTCGACGGAGCCGCCGCCCAGCGCGGCCGGATGCCTCGAGGCGAGCGAGATGGCCTCGTCGAGGTCGGCGACCTCGATGATGTCGATACCGGCGACGTACTCCTTGGACTCCACGAACGGCCCGTCGCTGAGCAGCACTTCGTCGCCCTGGACGCGCACGGTGGTGGCGTCGGTGGCCGGCCGCAGCCGTGCCCCGCCCTTGACGATGTCGCGGCTGACAACCTCTTCGATGTACGAGGCGAAGCGGGGGTCGTCGGCGATCTGCTCGGGGCTGAGTTCCTCGCCGCCGACGGGGGTGCAGATGAACAGTGCGTACTTCATGACCGGGTCTCCTCCACACCTGCGTCGAACGGAACCGAAAGGTGCTGGTGGACGATCTGCCAGCGGCCGCCCGCGGCTCGGTAGCCGGTGGTCACCCGCACCGTGCTGTCCAGCGGTTCGCCGGTGGTGAGCGTGGCGCGCATGCGGACGAGGGCGTGGCTGAACGCGACGCTCTCGTCCACCCGGACGCGGAACTCCAGCACATCACGGCTCACCGGTCCGGTGACGGTGGAGAACCACCACTCCTGGGCCTTGCGGAAGGCATCGATCCCGCGCTCCTCCAGACCGCTCATGGGGTGGAAGACCTCCACGTCGGGCGCGTAACAGGCCACCATCCCGTCGATGTCCCGCTCGCGCGTGGCCCGCGTCAGCTCGTCGTCCAGGCGGCGGATCTCTCCTTCGGCGTCCTCGTCCTCCCAGAACGGGCGCACCTCCAGGGCTCCGATGGTCGCCACGGGATGCTTCGCGGCCGCCTCGATGGCCTTCTCCATGCCGTCACACTCAAGAATGTCGTACCCGGCGACGTACTCCTTCGTCTCTGCGAACGGCCCGTCCGTGCGCAGCACTTCACCGCCGCGCACCCGTACGGTGACCGCCTCGGCGGGGAGCCGCAGCCGGTGGCCGTGCAGCCGTACGCCCTTCTGGACGCCCAGCTCCTCGACCCACGGTTCGACGGGGGCCATGCCGGAGGCGTCGGCGGTGTCGTCACCGCAGACCAGCAGCATGTATTTCATGATCTCTCCTGGTGCTCATGAGGTCCTGACACCCCACCGACGAACGGGCCGGAGCCGAATCGACACCTCCCCATGATTGTCCTGCCGGACGGCCGCCACATCCGGGAGCATCCGGAGGTTCTTCCCACTCGGCGCCCGTCCACGGTTGGATAAGACCATGACCGACGAGCACGTGCGGATGATGAGGGCCAACCAGGCCAACTGGGACGCCCGCACCCCCGTCCACCTCGCCAGCCGGTTCTACGGCCTTGACACCTCCCTCGACCCGGAGCGCTGGTTCGCCGCCTGGGAGTGGGAGGACGTCGGCGAACTGGCCGGCCGTGACGTGCTCCACCTTCAGTGTCACCTCGGCACGGAGACGATCGCCTTCGCCCATCGCGGCGCCCGGGCGGTGGGCCTCGACATCTCGGAGGCGTCGGTCAAGGCCGCGGCCGACATCGCCGGGCGTGCGGGCGTCGACGTCGAGTACGCACGGGCCAATGTGTACGACGCCGTCGAAGCCCTCGGCGGGCGGCGGTTCGACGTCGTCTACACCGGCAAGGGCGCCCTGTGCTACCTGCCCGACCTGGACCGCTGGGCAGCTACGGTCGCTCAACTCCTGCGGCCGGAGGGCCGGTTGTACATCGCCGAGTTCCATCCCCTCCTCAACTCCCTGGGTCCGAAACCCGGTGAGGGCGAGGGTTCCGAACTTCTCCTGCGTCACGACTATTTGGGGCGAGGGACGGCCGTGCACCGCAGCGGCAGGTACACGTACACGGACGGCCCGCCGGTTCAGGGAGCCATCGACAGCTATGAGTGGATGCACGGTCTCGGCGAGGTCGTGGGCGCGCTTGTCGGTGCGGGCCTGCGGATCGAGCGGCTGCGCGAGAGCGACGAACTGCCGTGGCCCCGCTGGCCCGAGATGAACCGCACGCCCTCCGGCTGGTGGCGCCTGCCGGACAGCTCCCCGCGCATCCCGCTCCTGTACGGGCTCCTGGCCCGCCGCTGAACAGAATCCCTCTGTGCTACGGTTGTTCTAGCACTTGTGTACGCCCCTTCTCGGGCGCCGGTGCCGATCTCATCTCAGTCAGCTGATCCGCCCGTCTCTTTCCGACCGGCGCAGCAGCTTCTCCGCACCACCTCTCTTCACGTACGGCCATGGGCGTTCTCGCCTGCCGCACGAGAGGTGATGTCTCCGCCGTGCTGGGCGTGACCATGCCGCCCTGTCATTCGGCCTCTCCCCCTTCATGACCCATGACCCATGGATTCGTCCGCGAAAGGACCCACCCACATGACCACCACACTCGAACGCCCGCCTACTTCGCACACGCAGGAGCAGGCCATCGGCGTACTCGACATCACCTCCAACGGGCAGGGCCACCTGCGTGCCACCGGCTGCCTGCCCGAGCCCACCGACCTCCAGGTCTCCCCCGCGCTGATCCGCCGGTACGGCCTGCGCAGGGGCGACCTCGTCGAAGGCGTAGGCGGAGGCGGCAAGTCGCGCGCCATCACCGGGATCGAGCGCGTCAACGGCCGCGGGCCCGAAGAGCTGCGCTCCCGCCCGCACTTCCGCGATCTCACCCCGCTGCACCCGCGTGAGCGGCTGCGGCTCGAGCACCCGGCGGGCGGGCTGACGACTCGAGTCATCGACCTGGTCGCGCCGATCGGCAAGGGCCAGCGCGGCCTGATCGTCGCCCCGCCGAAGACCGGCAAGACGGTGCTGCTCCAGCAGCTGGCCGCCGCCGTGGCCGGCAACCACCCCGAGTGCCATCTGATGGTGGTGCTGCTCGACGAGCGCCCCGAGGAGGTCACCGACATGCGGCGTTCCGTACGCGGTGAAGTGCTGGCCTCGACCTTCGACCGGGCGCCGAAGCAGCACATCGCGCTCGCCGAGCTGGCTGTGGAGCGTGCCAAGCGGCTCGTCGAGGCAGGCCAGGACGTCGTGATCCTCCTGGACTCGCTGACCCGGCTGTGCAGGGCGCACAACAACGCTGCCGCCGCCGGTGGCCGCACTCTCAGCGGCGGTGTGGACGCCGCCGCGCTCGCCGGACCCAAGCGGCTTTTTGGTGCCGCGCGCCTCGCCGAGGAGGGCGGTTCGCTCACGATCCTCGCTACAGCGCTGGTGGAGACCGGCTCGCGTGCCGACGACTTCTACTTCGAGGAGCTGAAGAGCACCGGCAACATGGAGCTGCGCCTGGACCGCGCTCTGGCGTCCAGGCGGATCTATCCGGCCGTCGACATCACTCCGTCCGGCACCCGTCGCGAAGAACTCCTGGTCCCTGCAAGCGAGTTGGCGGCAGTACGAGGGCTGCGGCGCGCCCTGCACTCCCGCGGCGACACGCAGGCGGGGCTCGAAACCCTGCTGGAGAGGATGCGGGACACGCCGGACAACGCCACGTTTCTGCGGCAGGTCCAGCCGACCGTGCCCGGAGGTCGGTGAGCCTCCCCCCGGTTCTCGGCTTGGGCCGATGCGGCATCCGGGTGCTCGATGCCGCGGCTCGGCCCTGGTAGCCGAGGATGCGACCGGGGCGTTCCTACGTTTGCGGTATGACTATCGGACTCTCTTGCCGTGTCGCCGTCTGCTGTTCCGCCGCCTGTGTGGCCGGCGTGCTGGCCTTCGCGCCGGGCCCTGCCGTGGCAGCTACCGGAGCCGACGCCTCCACCGCGCCCGCGGGAGCCGAGCCGCTCGCGCCGAGCCCGGCGGCTTCGCGGCCGACGGGGCTGTACAGGTCCGGGACGCAGGTACGGCTCAGGTCCGGGGCGCCCAAGGTGCCCGGCAGACTCTCCGCACGATCGTGGCTGGTGGCCGACGCGGGCACCGGCGAGGTGCTGGCCGCGCACAACGCGCACCGCAAGCTGCCGCCCGCGAGCACCTTGAAGGCTCTGTTCGCGGTGACCGTGCTGCCGGTGCTGCCTGCGGCGGTCCGACACACCGTCACGGAGCGGGAGTTGAAGGGGGTCGGGGACGGCAGCAGCCGGGTCGGCGTCGAGCCGGGCCGCACCTACCGCGCCTCCGACCTGTGGCGGGGCGTCTTCCTCAACTCGGGCAACGACGCCGTGCGCGTCCTGGCCGCCATGAACGGCGGCTGGCGTGCCACGGCCGCCCAGATGCAGGCCAAGGCACGCGCGCTCGGCGCCCGCGACACGCGGGTCGTCTCGCCCGACGGGTACGACACGCCGGGCCAGGTGTCGTCCGCGTACGACCTGGCGGTCTTCGGGCGGGCCGGGCTGCGCAACGCGGACTTCGCGCGGTACTGCGCCACGGTGACGGCCAGATTCCCGGCCAAGGGCAAGTCGTACGACATCCAGAACACCAACCGGCTGCTGACCGGAGCCGACGGAGTCAAGCCCTACCGAGGGCTGGTCGGCGTCAAGAACGGTTACACCTCCAAGGCGGGCAACACACTCGTCGCCGCCGCGCGCCGGGGCGGGCGCACCCTGGTCGTCACGGTGATGAACCCTCGGTCGGGCAACCGTTTCGCCGTCTACGACGAGGCGCGCTCGCTGCTCGACTGGGGGTTCGGGGCCGCGGGGCGGGTCGAGCCGGTGGGCTCGCTGGTGCCCCCTCGTGTCGTGCCGCAGGCGGGTCCGGACCCGGTGCCCGCGGCCATGGTGGTCGGCAGCGGCTCCGACCGGTGGACGGCGGCGGGGGCGATCTCGGGGGCGGCCTGTCTGGGTGCGGGTGTCGTGGCCGTGGTGCTGCGCAGCAGATGGTTCACGCGTGTCTGACCAACGGGCAGCGCGAACAGCAGGCCGAGGGTGATCCACACGTAGATATTGCTGCCGAGGAAGCCGTCGATGCCGGACGCGTCGTCGAACCACAGCCACACCACGCTGCTGCACAGCAGCACATACGACACGCCCGCGGCCCACAGCAGCCGCCGGCGCCGCAGCCCCTCCTCGACGAGGATCGCGAAGGACGGCAGCAGCCACACGAGATGGTGCACCCAGGTGATCGGGCTGACCAGGCAGGCGACGAGCCCGGTCAGCGCGAAGGCCCCCATCAGGTCGCCGGCGGCGATGGCCCGGTGGGCGCGCCAGGCCCACACGCCCAGGACGGCGAGGGCGGCCAGGGCCCAGGCGATACGACTCGGTTCGGCAGGGTCGGCGAGCCGGGCCAGTACGCCTTGCAGGGACTGGTTGGACACATAGGCGAAGCGGCCGATGCGGGTCGTGTCCCAGACGGCCTCGGTCCAGTAGAAGCGGGAAGGCTCCGGTGCCGCCCAGGCCGCGAGGGCGGTGGCGCTCGCAGCGACGGCCGCCGCGACCGAGGCGGCGCGGGGGCGCCGGGCGAGCAGCAGCAGAGCGATGAAGATCGCGGGCGTGAGCTTGATCGCGGCAGCGAGTCCGATGCCCACGCCCGCCCAGCGGCCCCGCCCCGTGGACAGCAGCCAGGCGTCGCCGAGGACCAGGGCCAGCAGCAGAAGGTTGACCTGGCCGAAGGTGAAAGTGTCACGGGCGGGCTCGAACATGGCCAGCATGCAGACGACCAGGGCGAAGGCGAACCAGCCGTGCCTACGCAGCTCGCGCGGGACCAGAATGCCGAGGACCACGGCTGTCGCCGCGAGGTTGAGGAGCAGTCCGACGGCGATCGCGGCATGCAGTCCGAGGAGCGCCATCGGCACCATGCTGACCGCCGCGAAGGGCGGGTAGGTGAAGCCGTACGTCGTCCCCGGCACGTGGTAGTCGTAGATACGGCCGCCGTGATGGATCCAGGCGTCCACGGCCCCGTGGTACACCCGCAGGTCGAACCAGCCGCGCAGCAGCGGCACAGTCGCGGTGAAGACCGTCACGGCGGCGACGAGGACCAGCACGAAGGCGAGCCGCCCCCGCTCCGTACGCGGAAGCCTCATGCGGTCCGCTCCAGGACCGGCGCGTTCGACGTCTGGTGGGCCTGCCAGAGCACGACCACCGCGAGCACGCCGCCCGACACGGCCAGGACCAGCTGCTCCACGTCCGGTGGGCTGCCGCTGGGCAGGACGCCGAGGGCGAGCACTCCGGTCACGGCGGCGACCCGGTGGCGTACGGAAGTGCTGGGTGCCGCGGCGGCGATGAGGAACAGGCCCCACAGGGCGTACCAGGGCCGGATGGCCGGACCGAGGACCGCCACTGTCGCCAGGCTGAGGCCGAGTGCGTAGACGGGGCTGAGCCGGGGGCGGCGTAGCCATATGGCGAGTATGACGACGACGGTGACCACGAGCCCGAGGGCATGCCAGGCAGGCAGGGCGAGGGGCGCGAGGTCGCTGCCCAGGTCCTCGAGCAGGGAGCCGGTGGCACGGCCGAGGACGCTGGTGGGCGACCAGTTGTGCGGTGAGATGGGTGTCTTGAGGGCGCTGATCCAGCCGTATCCCGTTCCGGCGACGGCGGTTGCGGCGACGGTTGTGGCGAGCGCGGCGGCCGCGGTGGTCACGGTGGCCTTCAACAGGCCGCGCCCTGCGCGCACTTGGAGTGCCACGACGGCCGCGAGTCCCAGTACGGCGGGGACCTTGACCAGGGCGGCGAGCGTGACGAGTACGGCGCCGAGGAGGGGCCAGCGGCCGAGCGCGGCCACCAGTCCGATGCCGAGGAGCCCGAGCATGATGGCGTCGTTGTGCGCGCCGGCGACGAGGTGCAGCAGAACGAGAGGGTTCAGCGCGCCCAGCCACAGTGCTGCGGCCGGGTCAGCGCCGCTGTGCCGGGCGAGCCTCGGCAGGGCGGCGGCCATCAGCGCCACTCCGAGCACCGCGACCACCCGCATCCCGAACAGCCCGGCCGGTATTTCGCCCCGCGTCAGCCCGGAGAGCGCGGAGGCGACGGCGAGAAAGGCGGGACCGTACGGCGTCGCGGTGTGCTGCCACACGGGCGCCACCTCGTCGGCGAGCGGTCCGCCGAGCCGTGCGGGGCCGTGGGTGTAGACGTCCATGTGCGCGTCGACCATGGCGCCCTGCGCGAGGTAGCTGTACACGTCCCGGCTGAACAGCGGCGGCGCGAGCAGCAAGGGCGCGGCCCACACGCCGAGAACTACCAACAACGCGCGTGGAGTTGGCGGTTCGGGCCCTCGGATCACCCGCCCCAGCAGGGCCCAGGCGGCGATCAGCAGCACCACCCCGAAGTACACACCGACCAGGCCGAGCGCCGCCCGCGCCGAGGCCGGGGCCAGCAGCTCCCGCACCGGCAGGGCCCCGGCCGTCTCACCCCCCGCCGCGAGAAAGCCCGAACCCACAAGTCCGAGCACCTGACAGCGACGCAGATCGACGGAGAAACCCATGGCCAACACTCGGGCAGCCTGTCAACGCCGGGTGGCGAGAAAGCAACGCACGTCCCTCTGATCGGCAGCGTCCGTGTGACCGCCGTCTGACCGAACGGCGACCATCCCTCGAAACCGGCTGAGCTTGCCGTCGGACGAGCGACGTCAGCGCGGTGGTGGGAGGAGGCCCTGGACCCGGGTGTTCTGGAAGGAGACAAGCTCCCAGCCCTGCTTGCGGTTGACGGCTACATAGGTCTGGATGGAGTGGCTGTCCGGACGGCACTCGGGCTCTCCGGGGTTGGCGACACAGCCCGTGGTGATCATGACGGCGGTCCCGGGCGCCGGGTAGCGAAGCGTCACGGGCACCTTGGTGAAGACCAGGCGAGTGCCCTTCGTGTAGTTGTCGAAGTAGATCTGGAAGTTGCGGGCCATCTCCGGTCGGCCGCGCAGGTGTGTGCCGTCGAAGGTGATGAACTCCGCGTCCTCGGCGTACGTGGCGGCGAAGGCCGCTCCGTCGCCCCGGTTCCATGCGTCGGACTGCCGCTGGATGAGTCGCTTGAGCTGTGGCAGGGCGGATTGGGTGGGTTCGGCGGATCCGCCCGGTGCCGTGTGGCGGCCGCCCGGCGAGTCGAGGGCCGGGGCGGCGGCGGCGTTCGCGCCTGCGGCAAGGACGAGCACCGCCACAGCAGTCAGGGCGAGTGGCCGGCGGAGACCGGCCCGCCGGTCCGTCTGCCGCCGATCTGACGCAGACAAATGTGACGACATATCAGTCCTCCATGGTTGAGGGGGATTCCGGCCGCTTCGAAGGCCGGTTTCGGTCCGATCACCAGCCTCGTGGCACGCCGGCCGGGCCGGCCATCTGCCGTCCGGCGGAGATCGGAACCGGGCGCAGGGAGGTCATCTGCCGTTCGGCGGATCGCGGTGCGCGCGGCGGCGGGAGTAGTCCCCCTCAGCGCGGACGACAACGCGAGCGACGCAGGCGACGACACCGGAGGCGTCATGACCACCACGGACCCGATGACAACGGACCCGATGGCAACGGCACCGATCCGCATCCTGGTGGCCGACGACCAGCGCGACATCCGGATCGGCTTCCGGATGATCCTCGACGCGCAGCCCGACATGCGCACCGTGGGCGAGGCCGCAGACGGCGCCACCACCATCGACCTTGCCCGTCGGCTCCGTCCCGACGTCGTCCTGGCCGACATCCGCATGCCCGAGCCGGACGGCCTGGAGGTCACCCGCGTGCTCGCGGGACCCGACGCGGCAGAACCCACCAAGGTCCTCGTCGTCACCACGTTCGACCTCGATGAATACGTGTACGCCGCCCTGGCCAACGGCGCCTGTGGCTTCCTGCTCAAGCGTTCCGGACCCGCCCTGCTCACCGAAGCGGTCCGCGCCGCCATGGCAGGCGACGCCCTGATCAGCCCTTCCGTCACCGTACGTCTGCTGCGCCACCTCACCCCTCGCTCCAGCAGCGACCGCCCGGACCGGACGCAACCGCTGACCGACCGGGAAGCCGAGGTCGCACGGCTTGTGGCCGAAGGACGAACCAACGCGGAGATCGGCACCGCACTCTTCATCACCTCCGGCACCGCCAAGACCCACGTGGCCAACATCCAGCGCAAACTCGGCGTACGCAATCGCGTCGGCATCGCAGCCTGGGCATGGCGCAACAACCAGACCCAGCAGTAAGAAAGCTGAGAACCGCCGCCTCAGAACACCGACAGTCCCGTCAGTGTCGTGAAACGCTCAAGGGCCGCGACGCCCGCCACCGAGTTTCCCCGTTCGTCCAGGCCCGGGCTCCACACGCACAGCGTGCAGCGGCCGGGAACGACGGCGATGATGCCGCCGCCGACGCCGCTCTTGCCGGGCAGGCCGACGCGGTAGGCGAACTCGCCCGCGGCGTCATAGGTGCCGCAGGTGAGCATGACCGCGTTGACCTGCTTGGCCTGACTGCGGGTCAGGAGCCGGGTGCCGTCGGCCTGTATGCCGTGGCGGGCGAGGAATCCGGTGGCGACGGCGAGGTCGGCGCAGGACGCCTCGATGGAGCACTGCCGGAAGTACTGGTCCAGGAGCGCTGGGACCGGATTGCCGATGTTCCCGTACGACGCCATGAAGTGGCCGAGCGCGGCGTTGCGGTCGCCGTGGGCGGACTCGGAGGTGGCGACGTCCTTGTTGATGGCGAGCTGCGCGTTGCCGCTCTCCGCGCGCAGGAAATCGAGGAGGGTGCCGACCGTGTCTCCGGTCTGGGTGTACAGGCGGTCGGTGACGACGAGGGCGCCCGCATTGATGAAGGGATTGCGCGGGATTCCGTTCTCGTACTCCAGCTGCACCAGCGAGTTGAAGGGATTGCCGGACGGCTCGCGTCCTACGTGCTCCCACAGGACGTCGCCCCCGCCCGCCAGGACGAGCGCGAGGGTGAAGACCTTGGTGAGGGACTGCGCGGAGAACGGCTGCCGCCAGTCCCCCACGCCGTACACCGTGCCGTCGAGTTCCGCGACGGCCATGCCGAACCGACGCGGGTCGCACGCCGCGAGCGCCGGGATGTAGTCGGCGGGCCGCCCACGTGCGGGCATGTTCTCGATCTCGGCGGCGATACGGTCCAGGACGGGCCGGAAGGTGAGGGACGACGAAGACACTGCCATGATCACCATTCTGCCGTTCGGGTCCCGCCGAGGCGGGTGGGCACGGGTGCCCGCGCCATCATCGTGCGCCCGACCAGCACACCGCGGGCACCCGCGCGTCTCAGTTGGCCCGCGAGCCCGCCAGTATCTCCGGCCGCAGCAGCGCCGCCAGCCGGTCGGCGGGCAACAGGCCTTTCTCCAGGACGAGTTCGGCAACTCCGCGTCCGGTGGCGAGGGCCTCCTTCGCGATGCCGGTGGCCGCCTCGTAGCCGATGTACGGGTTGAGGGCGGTGACCAGGCCGATGGAGTTCTCGACGGCTTTGCGCAGCACGTCCTCGTTGGCCGTGATTCCGGCGACGCAGCGCTCGGCGAGGGTGAGGCAGGCGGCGCGCAGATGCGTGATGCTCTCGGAGAGGGAGTGCAGGATGACCGGCTCGAAGGCGTTCAGCTGGAGCTGACCGGCCTCCGCCGCCATGGTGATCGTGACGTCGTTGCCGATCACCTCGAAGGCGACCTGGTTGACGACCTCGGGAATCACCGGGTTCACCTTGCCGGGCATGATGCTCGAACCGGCCTGCACCGGCGGCAGGTTGATCTCGTTGAGGCCCGCGCGCGGCCCGGACGACAGCAGCCGCAGATCGTTGCAGCTCTTCGAGAGCTTTACCGCGATCCGCTTCAGGACCCCGGACATCTGCACGAAGGCCCCACAGTCCTGCGTGGCCTCGACGAGGTTGGCGGCGGTGACCAGCGGCAGCCCGGTGATCTCCGCGAGATGCCGGCGCGCGGCCTCGGCGTACCCGGCGGGCGCGTTGAGCCCGGTGCCGATGGCCGTCGCGCCCAGGTTGATCTCGTGGATCAGCTCGACCGCCTCGGCGAGCCGGCTGCGGTCCTCGTCCAGCATCACCGCGTACGCCGAGAACTCCTGACCGAGCGTCATCGGCACCGCGTCCTGCAACTGCGTACGCCCCATCTTCAGCACGTCACGGAACTCGACGGCCTTGGCGGCGAAGGCGTCCTGCAGGACCGCCATGGCCTGGAGCAGCCCGCGCACCGCGAAGATGGTGGCGATGTTGACGGCGGTCGGATAGACGTCGTTGGTCGACTGGCCGAGGTTGACGTCCTCGTTCGGGTGCAGGAACTCGTACGCGCCCTTCGGGTGCCCGAGCAGCTCCAGCGCCCGGTTGGCGACCACCTCGTTGGCGTTCATGTTCGTCGAGGTCCCGGCACCGCCCTGGATGACGTCGACGACGAACTGGTCGTGCAGCTTCCCGTCGCGGATCTCCTGGCAGGCCTCCACGATGGCCGCCGCTTTACCGGGCTCCAGCAGGCCAAGCTCTTCGTTGGCGCGGGCGGCGGCCTCCTTGACGGCGGCCAGTGCGTCGATCAGGTGCGGGTAGGCGGAGATCGGGGTGCCCGTGATGGGGAAGTTCTCCTTGGCGCGCAGGGAGTGGATGCCCCAGTACGCCTCGGCGGGGACGTCACGGTCGCCGAGCAGGTCGTGCTCGCTGCGATGGGCTGCGGCGGCGGTCATGTCGGTGCGGCTCTACTTTCAGGAGAAGGGGTGGAGAGGGTTTCTGATGGATCTCGGCGGAGGTCCATCAGAAACCCTCTAGGCCTCAGTCAGCGGTTCCAGTGCGCGGGCCGGCCGGATGCTCCCGACCACCTCCCCGCCCCCGAACAGGGGCGCCTGGGCGAACTCGGCGAGCACGGCCGGGTCGACGCCGCAGCGTGCGAGGGCGGCGGCGACCACGGGCAGCCGGGCCCGGTCCGCCCCGTCCGCGATCTTCACGGCGACCGCCCGCCCGTCGGGCAGCGCCGCGACGTGTACGCCCTCGAAGCCGTCCTTGGTGAGCAGACCCGGCACGGCCCGCATCAGCGAGGCGACATCGCGGCCGGAACCGGAGGCCATCTCGGCGTGCTCGCGCATCGCGTCGGCGACCCGCGCCTCGGGGGTGCCGGGCGGTGCGGTGGTGATCCGGGCGGCGGCGCGCGCGAGCCCGTGCAGCGAGATGGAGAACAGGGGCGCGCCGCAACCGTCCACCGTCACCGCCGCGATTGCCTGCCCGGTGAGATCCTCGACGATCTCCGCGATCGCCTGCTGGAGCGGATGCGCGGGGTCGAGGTAGTCCTCGAGCGACCAGCCGTTCAGATGTGCCGTGTAGAGCATCGCCGCGTGCTTGCCCGAGCAGTTCTGCGCGAGCCGCGACGGCAGCCGCCCTGCGCGGACCCAGGCCTCTCGTACGACCGGGTCGTACGGCAGGTCCGGCACATTGCGCAGAGCGTCCTCGGGGAGCCCGGCCTGTTCCAGGATCCGCCGGGTTCCGTCGAGATGCCGCTCCTCACCGGAGTGGCTGGCCGCGGTCAGCGCGAGCAGTTCCCCGTCGAGCGGCAGCCCGGCCCGCAGCAGTGCCACCGCCTGTACGGGCTTGAGCGCCGAGCGCGGGTAGAAAGCCGCCTCGATGTCGCCGATCTGCAGTTCCACCGTCCCGTCGGCGCCGAGCACGACGACCGAACCGTAGTGGATGCCCTCGATGACACCGCCGCGTACGAGATGGGCGACGGGCGCGTGCAGCGGCTCCCGGATCGTGGGCGCCACAGCTAGTGAACTGCCCTGTGCAGCAAGGGTGTTGAGGCAGCTCACGCGTCGGCTCCGGACTTGCGTACGTCCGCCACCCGGCCCCGTACGGCGAACCATCCCGCCACCAGGGCCGCCACGATCAGCGGCAGACACATCACGGTCGTACGTCCCGCTCCCCCGTCGGCGTACATCAGTACCAGCACGGAGGCGAGGAAGAACAGCGTGACGAGCTCGGTCCAGGGCGAGCCCGGCAGGCGGTAGCTGGGGCGCTCCAGCTCTCCGTCCTGGGTCTTCCGCCAGAACATCAGGTGACAGATCATGATCATGCCCCAGGTGGCGAGGATGCCGATGGCCGCGAAGTTCAGCACGATCTCGAACGCGTCGGCGGGGACGACGAAGTTGAGGCCGACGCCGAGGACACAGATACCGCTGGTGAGCAGGATTCCGCCGTACGGGACCTGACTGCGGCTCATCACCGAGGTGAACTTCGGCGCCGAGCCGGACATAGCCATGGAGCGCAGGATGCGGCCGGTGGAGTACAGGCCGGAGTTCAGCGAGGACATGGCGGCGGTCATCACGACCAGGTTCATCACGCCGCCGGCGGCCGGGATGCCGATGTTGGACAGCACGGTGACGAAGGGACTCTCACCGGCGCTGTACGACGACCACGGCAGCAGCATCGAAAGGAGCACCACGGAGCCGACGTAGAAGAGACCGACGCGCCACATGATGGAGTTGATCGCCTTCGGCATGATCTTCTCCGGGTTCTCCGTCTCGCCCGCCGCGACACCGACCAGCTCGACGGAGGCGTAGGCGAAGACGACGCCCTGGACGATCAGCAGCATCGGCAGCAGGCCGTTGGGGAAGAGACCGCCGTTGTCGGTGATCAGGGACGGGCCGGGGGTGTTGCCGTCCACGGGCTGCTGGGTGGCCAGCAGGAAGATGCCGATGAACATGAAGGCGACCAGGGCGCCGACCTTGATGATCGCGAACCAGAACTCCAGCTCACCGAAGTACTTCACCGAGATGAGGTTCACGGTGAGGACGACGGCGAGCGCGATGAGCGCGATCACCCACTGCGGGATGTCGGAGAACATGCCCCAGTAGTGGGTGTAGGTGGCGACCGCGGTGATGTCGGCGATGCCGGTGGTCGCCCAGTTCAGGAAGTACATCCAGCCCGCGGTGTACGCGCCCTTCTCACCGAGGAACTCCCGCGCGTACGACACGAAGGCGCCGGAGGAGGGCCGGTACAGAACGAGTTCGCCGAGCGCCCGCACCACCAGGAAGGCGAAGACACCGCAGACGGCGTACGCGATGAAGAGCGAAGGCCCGGCGTCGGCGAGCCGTCCGCCGGCGCCGAGGAAGAGGCCGGTGCCGATGGCGCCGCCGATGGCGATCATGTTGACGTGCCGGGACTTCAGGGACTTGCTGTACCCCGCGTCGCCGGCGTCGACGTGACTCGCCGGTTTCCGTATGTCCTTTTCGAGGGACTGCTCGCTCACTCCGGGGTCTCGCCTTCTGTGGGGGTGTCGGTGCTCTCGGGGCCGTCGGGGCTTTCGGCGCCCTCGGGTCGCACGATCGCGGTGAGGGTCGTCTCGACGCGGTCGAGGTGATGGGCCATGGCTTCGGTGGCGTCGTGCTCGCTGCCGTCGATCAACGCCTCGAGGATCGCCCGGTGTTCGCGGTTGGACTGCTCGCGACGGCCGCCGAGTTCGTTGAGGAACGCGGACTGGCGGGCCAGTGCGTCGCGGATCTCCTCGATCACACGGCGGAAGACCGGGTTCTGCGCGGCCTGCGCGACGGCGAGATGGAAGAGCGTGTCCATGGCCACCCAGGCGGTGGTGTCGGTCTCGCTCTCCATCCGGTCGAGCAGGTGGGCGAGATGGTCGAGGTCCTCGGGCGTGCGGCGGGCGGCGGCGTAGCCCGCGACGGGGATCTCGACATGGCGCCGGACCTCTATCAGGTCGCTGGCCGCGTAGTCGCCGAATGTGGGGTCGACGACCGGACCGTTCGAGAGGACGAACGTGCCCTTGCCGGTACGGGACACGGTCAGGCCCATCGTCTGCAGGGCCCGCAGCGCCTCGCGCAGCACCGGCCGGCTGACCTCAAGGCTCCGGCACAGCTCCGCCTCGGACGGCAGCTTGTCCCCCACGGCGTACTCGCCGCGCTCGATCGCACTCCGCAGATGACTGAGCACCGCTTCCATCGCGCTGACGCGCCGCGGGACCGAGCCACCTGTCTGGCTGTCTGACAGGTTCACGGGGGTGATCCTCCGGGGAACGGGAGGTGACTGTCAAGGGTTCGGGACCGGCTCCCGGTCGACCCGGTCGACTACCCCCACAGAGCCTCAGCGACCGAAACCCCGACAAAGGCCGCGCCGAGCCCCGCGACCACGCTCGCGATCACATTGACCGCGGCGTAGAAACGGGCCCCGTCCGCGGCCAGCCGCCGGGTCTCGTACGAGAACGTCGAGTACGTGGTGAGCGCCCCGCACAGGCCGGTGCCGAGCAGCAGCTGGAGGTGCGAGGAGGCCGCGCCGGCCGCAGCCGCGCCGGTCAGCGTGCCCAGGATCAGGCAGCCGACGACGTTCACGGTGAAGGTGCCCCAGGGGAACACCGTGTCGTGACGGGACTGCACCGCGCGATCGGTGAGGTAGCGCAGGGGTGCGCCGACCATTCCGCCGGCGATCACCAACAGCCAGTTCACGACGGCTTCTTGCCTTTCCGACCCTCGGCGGCGGGGTCCTTCTCGCGGCCCGCGCGGCCTACGTATCTGATGACCTGGCAGTCGTCGAGGATCACAAGCCCCTCCCCCACCAGCTCGTCGAGCTCCGGCAGAAAGGCGCGTACGCGCTCCTCGGTGTCCACGATGACGATGGCCACCGGCAGATCCTCGCTCAGCGACAGCAGCCGCGAGGTGTGGATCAGCGAGGACGCGCCGAATCCCTCGATACCCCGGAAGACGCTCGCGCCCGCGAGTCCCGCCGCGCGCGCCCGGTGCACGATCTGCGAGTACAGCGGTTTGTGGTGCCAGGTGTCGTTCTCGCCGATGAAGATCGTCAGCCGTAGCGCGTCGCCGGTCAGCCTTGTCATCGCCGCCTCCATGCCAGTACCCGGCGGGCCGCCGTCACCGCGAGCCACACCGCCACGAGCGCCGCGACCAGGGTGGCGGCGAGGTAGGCGAGACCGGTCCGGGGGCGGCCCTCGTCGACCAGTTTCTGGATGTCGACGGCGTACGTCGAGAAGGTGGTGAAGCCACCGAGGACGCCGGTGCCGAAGAAGGGGCGGACCAGCCGGTGCGCCGCCCACACATCGCTGATCACGACCATGAAGACGCCGATCACGGCACACCCGATGACGTTGACCCAGAACGTGGTCCAGGGGAAGGCGGCGGTCTGCGTGGGCCAGATCAGCGAGGCCCCGTAGCGGGCACTCGCGCCCAGCGCGCCGCCGGCCGCGACCACCGCCACGATCGGTCCCTGTCCGTGCCACGGCGACGGCCGCCCGGCGGGCACACGGAGTTCCCCGGGTCCGTCCACCTTTTCGGATCGGGGCGCTGTCATGAACGTAGATCTCCTGGTCGCGGCAGGAGATCAGGCTAACGCTCCGGGGTTCTCACGCGCCCGCCGCCTCTCGTTCGATGCTCTCGAACCGGGCCGCCATCGCCTGCTGGAGCGCCTGGGCACCGGACAGCGGGCGGACCATGACCGTGAGCTCGTCGATCCGGCCGTCCTCGTCGAAGTGCAGCAGGTCGCAGCCCTGGATCTGCCGGTCGCCCACGCGCGCCTCGAAGACGAGGGCGAGGTCGCGGCCGTCCGGGTTCGCGATCTCGCGGACGTAGCGGAGGTCCTCGAAGACGCGCTGAACGCCGCCCAGGATCGCCGCGGTGATCGCCTTTCCGGCGTACGGCTTGAACACCACGGGGCTGGTGAACACGACGTCCTCGGCGAGCAGAGCGACGACGGCTTCGTGGTCGCCGTCCTCGACGGCCTTGCGGAAGGGGTTCATGGCCCACCTCATAGTCAATTTGTTGATTAGTCGTGTCGGACAGTACACTCCTCGCATGGCACTGCGCAACGCTCTGCTGGCCACGCTTCTGGACGGCGAGGCCTCCGGCTACGACCTGGCGAAGACCTTCGACGCGTCGGTCGCCAACTTCTGGATGGCTACGCCCCAGCAGCTGTACCGCGAGCTGGACCGCATGGCGTCCGAGGGGCTGATCGAGGCCAGGGTCGTACGGCAGGAACGCCGGCCGGACAAGCGGCTCTTCGCGCTGACGGAGGCGGGCCGGCGCGCACTGTACGACTTCACGGCCACCCCGCCCCGGCCCACCGCGATCCGCGACGAGCTGCTGGTCAAGCTGCAGGCGGTGGACGAGGGCGACGGCCCGGCCGTACGCACTGCCGTCGAGGAGCGCATCGAATGGGCGCGGGCGAAACTGGCCCGGTACGAACGACTCCGGCTGCGGTTGCTCGACGGCCGCACCGAGGAGGAGCATCTGACCCGGTCCGAGCGTGTGGGCCCATATCTCACGCTGTTGGGCGGCATCGAGTTCGAGGAGGCCACCGTCCGCTGGGGTGAGCAGGTGCTGGCGATCCTTCGGCGGCGGGCGACGGCGCGCGAGTCGCGGTGACAGCCGGGGTACGTACGGAGAATCCACCGACCCGGAGGTGCTCCTGTGTACTACCCGCTTACCGTCCGTGACTTCCTCGACCGCGCGGCGCATGTGTATCGGGACCGCGTCGCCGTCGTCGACGAACCGGAACAGCCAGGACCGAGTCTCGGAGAGCTCACCTACCGGCAACTGGCGGCGCTCGCACAGGCGCAGGCCGCCCGGCTGGACCGGCTCGAAGTGCCGGTGGGCGGGCGCGTCGCGGTGGTCTCGCAGAACTCGGCGCGATTGCTGACCTCGTTCTTCGGGGTCTCCGGGTGGGGGCGGGTCCTGGTGCCGGTCAACTTCAGGCTGACCCAGCCGGAGATCGACTACATCGTCCGGCACTCGGGGGCGTCCGTCGTCTACGCGGACGCGTCCTGCGCGGACGTGCTCGACACGCTTGATGTGAAGCACAAGTTCGTGCTCGGCGAGAGCGACGACGAGGAGCTCTTCCTCCACGGCACCGAGCCGCGGGAGTGGGCCGAGCCGGCCGAGGACGCCACCGCCAGCATCAACTACACGTCGGGAACGACCGCCCGTCCCAAGGGAGTTCAGCTCACGCACCGCAATCTGTGGCTGAACGCGACGGTGTTCGGTCTGCACACCACGATCAGCGACCGTGACGTCTATCTGCACACGCTGCCGATGTTCCACGCCAACGGCTGGGGCATGCCGTACGGCGTGACGGGTGTGGGCGGCCGGCACATCGTGCTCCGCCAGATCGACGGCGCCGAGATCCTGCGCCGCGTCCAGCGGCACGGCGTCACGCTGATGTGTGCGGCGCCCGCCGTCCTGAACGCCGTGCTCGACGCGGCGGCCGACTGGGACGGCGAGATCCCCGGCCGCGACCGGGTTCGCATCGTCTGTGCGGGCGCGCCGCCGCCGACCCGCACGATCGAGCGCGTGATGAGCGCTCTCGGCTGGGAGTTCATCCAGATCTACGGCCTCACCGAGACCTCCCCGCTCGTCACGGTCAACCGCGGCCGTGAGGAGTGGGACGACCTGGAGACCGCTGAACGCGCCCGCCGGCTGGGCCGGGCAGGCGTGCCTGCTCTCGGCGTACGGGTCGATGTGGACGCGGACGGCGAGGTGCTCACCGCCTCGAACCACAACCTCGACGGCTACTGGGACCAGCCCGAGGAGACGGCAAAGGCGCAGACGGGCGGCTGGTTCCACACCGGCGACGGCGGATACGTCGACGACGAGGGCTACTTGGTGATCTCCGACCGCAAGAAGGACGTCATCATCACCGGCGGCGAGAACGTCTCGTCGATCGAGGTGGAGGACGTGATCACCTCGCATCCGGCCGTGCGCGAGGTGGCGGTCATCGGAATTCCGGATGCCAAGTGGGGCGAGCTGGTCACCGCGCTCGTCGTGACGGACGGATCGGGCGTCACCGCCGAGGAGTTGATCGCCCACTGCCGTACGCGGCTCGCCGGTTTCAAGACGCCCAAGCGGTTCGACTTCGTCGAAACACTGCCGCGTACGGCGACCGGGAAACTGCAGAAGTTCAAGCTGCGCGAGCCGTTCTGGACGTCCGGCGCCGACGATGGCGGTATCGGCAGCGGCGGTACGTGACGAAAGAGCCCGCCCATGCTTCGCGCGTGGGCGGGCTCTCGGTCAGCCGGTGTCCGTCAGTGGGTCACCGGCGGTTGAACAGTGACATCGCCGGAAGCGGCCGGTCGTCGTAGCCGAACAGGGCCTGGTTCTCCCAGGCGTTGCCCGACGAGGGATCGGTCGGGTCCCAGCCATTGCCGTTGACCGCGGTCCAGGTGGACTCCCAGTAGAAGACACCGAGGCCGCGGTTGTCCGGGACGGCCTCCACGATGTTCATGATGTCCCGGAACCAGGCTGTCTGCCCGGCCGTCGAGGCCGGGTATCCGGCCACCAGCTCACCGGTCGTGTTGATGATGTCCTCGTGCGCGTCCTCGCTGCCCAGGCGGAAGGGGTAGGCCGTCTCGGCGACGTAGACCGGCTTGCCGTAGCGGGTCGCCGCGTCGTCCAGGGTGGTCTGGAAGTCGGTGAGCGAACCGTGCCAGTAGCCGTAGTACGACAGGCCGATGACGTCGAACTTCACGCCGTTCGAGCGTGCGCTGTCGAACCACCAGCGGGTGCCTGCGAGGTCGCCGCCCTTGGCGAGGTGCAGTGCGACGGTCGTGGACGAGTTGACCGCCTTGACCGCGTCGTAGCCGGAGTTGAGCAGTCCGGCGAGCTGGCCCCAGTTGTCGGTGGAGCCCTCGTTCCAGAGCATGCCGCCGTTGATCTCGTTGCCTACCTGCACCATGTCGGCCGTGGTGCCCTGCGCCTTCAGGGCGTTCAGGACGTCGTACGTGTGGTTGTAGACGTCCGTCTTCAACTGGCTGTACGAGTGTCCGGCCCATGCGGCGGGCTTGGACTGGGCGCCCGGATCGGCCCAGGTGTCCGAGTAGTGGAAGTCGACCAGGAGCTTCATGCCCTGCGCCTTGACGCGCTTGGCCATCGCGAGGACACGGGCCTTGTTGTTGTAGCCGTCTGCCGGGTTGACCCACACCTTGAGGCGGGCGTAGTTCTGCCCGTTGGACTTGAGGATGGCGAGAGCGTCCCCCGTGCTGCCGGAGCTGGTCCGGTAGACGCCGCCCTTGGCCTCGCTCTTGGCGAGTGACGAGACGTCAGAGCCCTTGACGGCCAGTGCGTTTGTCGTGCCTGCGGTGAAGGTCAGGTCGTCGACGTTGATCCAGTTGCCGGCGTTCGCATCGGAGTTGATGCTGATCGTGCACTGACTGTTCGTCACCCTCATGGGGACGACGACGCGGATCCAGCCGCTGCTGGAGACCGGCAGATCGGTGCGCTGATCGGCGCTTCCGCAGTTCTTCAGCGCTATGTGGGCGGACTTCTGCCCGCCGCCCGAGCGCACCCAGGCCCTGAGGGTGTAGTTCCCGTTGGTCAGCCCGGAGAGGTACTGGTACGTCTCCACCTTGTACGCGGAGGACGCGTAGTGCGTCAGGCGGTAACTGCCGCTGCGACCACCGGACTCCACGAAGGAGGCGCCGGTGGAGCCGTACTCCGACCAGCCGCCGGGCGTCGCGACACCGGCGCCGTCGGCCTCGAAGCCGGTGTTCTGGAGCGTGCTCGCCGCCTGCGCGGACGGTGCGGGCAGGGCGGCGAGGGCGAGAGTGGCCGCGAGCGGCGGCAGCAGGACCCTGAGTGTGCGTCTGGGATGGAACATCGTCGTCCGTCGTCCCTTCGACGTGATGGGTTGGGGGGTGTCCCTCCGCCCGCGGCTCGGATGCTCGCACGGGCGGAGGGGAGTCGGCTCAGCCGTCGAGTCGTACGACCCGGACGGCTCCCGCGGGAACCGCGAGGCGGCCCGCGGCGCGTTCGCCCGTCAGCAGCTCGGTGCCGTGCGCCTCCAGCGGCACCTTGGCGTCCGACGAGGTGTGGTTGATCGCGAAGAGGTAGGTGCCGGACTCGCCACTGCGGCGCACCACTTCGACATCACGCGGCAGGTCGGCGCGCGGAGCGATGCGGGCGTCCTCGGCTGCCCAGCCCAGGAGGGCGTCGAGGCCGTCCTGCGCCAGGCGGGTGGAGACGTACCAGGCCGTGCCCTCGCCGAGCCGGTGCCGGGTGATGGCCGGGTGGCCCGCGGCGAGCCCGTCGGCATACGCCCAGACGGTGTCGGCACCGCGCGGCACCACGAACTCGGTCCATACGTCGGCGGTGAGTTCGGAGCCCTCGGGTCCGGTGACGCGGACCTGGTCACCGGGGAGCAGCGGCGAGAACTCCTCGACGGTCAGGCCGAGTACGTCCCGCAGCGGGCCCGGATAGGCGCCGTCGTGCACGGCGTCGTGCTCGTCGACGATGCCGGAGAAGTACGAGACGACGAGGGTGCCGCCGCTCTCGACGTACTCCTGCAGGTTCCGACCGGCGGCTTCCGTCATCAGATACAGGGCGGGCACGACGACAAGTGGATAGGCCGACAAGTCGGCTTCGGGGTGGGCGAAGTCGACGGTGAGGTGGCGGTCGTAGAGGGCTTCGTAGAAGGCGTCGGCGCGTTCGCGCGGGTCGTGATCCTCGCTCGGGCGCCACTGGAGGGTCTGCGCCCACCAGGACTGCCAGTCCCAGAGGACGGCGACGTCGGCGACGGTGCGGCTGCCCAGGATCGGCGCCAACGCGCCTACAGACGCGCCGAGTTCGACCACTTCGCGCCAGACCCGCGAGTCCGTGCCCGCGTGCGGCAGCATCGCCGAGTGGAACTTCTCCGCACCGCGCCGGGACTGCCGCCACTGGAAGAACAGGGCGCCGTCGGAGCCGCGGGCCACGTGTGCGAGGGAGTTGCGGGCCATCTCGCCGGGGGCCTTGGCGGGGTTGCGGGGCTGCCAGTTGATGCCCGATGTGGAGTGTTCGAGGAGCAACCAGGGGGCGCCGCCGGCGACGGAGCGGGTGAGGTCGGCGGCCATCGCGAGGTTCACGTGGGTACGGCGGCCGTCGGTGATCAGGTAGTGGTCGTTGCTGACGAGGTCGACCTCGCGGCCCCAGGCCCAGTAGTCGACGGAGTCGCACTGGCTGAGGGCGGTCATGAAGTTCGTGGTGACCGGGATGCCGGGCGAGAGGCGGTGCAGGATGTCCCGCTCGGTCACGAAGTTCTCGCGCATGGTGGCGTCGGCGAAGCGCTTGTAGTCGAGCGCCTGGGCCGGGTTGCCGACCGTGGGGGTCACCCGGGGCGGGTTGATCTGCTCGAGGTCCGCGTACCGCTGGCCCCAGAAGGCGGTTCCCCAAGCCTCGTTGACCGCGTCGGTGGTGTCGTACGTCGCGGCCAGCCAGCGGCGGAAGTGCGCGGCGCAGGACTCGCAGTAGCAGGCCGAGACGGGGACGCCGTACTCGTTGTGGACGTGCCACAGCGCGAGCGCGGGATGGTCCGCGTACCGCTTGGCGAGCCGGGTGGTGATGGCGGCGGCGGCCTCGCGGTAGTGCGGGTTGCTGTGGCAGATGGCGCCGCGCGAGCCGAACTCGTAGCGCGTCCCGTCGGCGGCCATCGGCAGCGCCTCGGGGTGCGCCCGGTAGAACCAGGCCGGCGGCGCGACCGTCGGCGTGCCGAGGTCGGCTCGTATCCCGTTCTCGTGCAAAAGGTCAAGAAGTCGGTCGAGCCAGTCGAATTCGTACACGCCGGGTGAGGGTTCCAGCAGGGCCCAGGAGAAGATCCCGACGCTCACGATCGTGACGCCCGCCTCCCGCATCAGCCGGACGTCCTCGTGCCAGACGCTTTCCGGCCACTGCTCGGGGTTGTAGTCCCCACCGAAGGCGAGCCCGGTGAGGCCCTTGGGCGTGGTCTCCGGCATGGATCTCTCCCGATTTATCGATCATTTGGGAACGTGCACACACAACGCTGTCGGCGTGAGCCCAACATAACCGCACAGCAACAACCATTGACAAGTGTCCTGGATGTTTCTCTACTGTGAACGCTCACAGAAGCATGGCAGGCCTCCGCAGCAGGCGGAGACCACGGTCAGGGAGATACATCCATGCCACACACGAAGCTGCGTCGCCTCGTGACCATCTCGGTCGCCGTCACGCTCGGCGCCACCGCTCTTGCCGCCTGCGGCTCTTCGGACGACGACAGCGAGGCCGACTCGGGGCCGGTCTCGCTGACGTACTGGTCCTGGACGCCGGGCATGGACAAGGTCGCCGACCTGTGGAACAAGGGCCCGGGCAAGGATGAGCAGATCACCGTCACGGTGAAGAAGCAGGCGTCCGGCGACACCCTCGTCACCAAGATCCTCACCGCGCACAAGGCCAAGAAGGCCCCGGACCTGGTGCAGGCCGAGTACCAGGCCCTGCCGACGCTGGTCAGCAATGACGCGCTTGCCGACATAGCCGGTGAGGTGGACGGCGTGAAGGACAAGTTCGCCGAGGGCGTCTGGCAGCAGACGACGCTGGGTTCGGACGCGGTGTACGCGATCCCGCAGGACTCCGGGCCGATGATGTTCTACTACCGCGAGGACCTCTTCAAGCAGTACGAACTCGAAGTCCCCAAGACCTGGGAGGAGTTCGCTCAGACCGCCCGCGCGCTGAAGAAGAAGTCCCCGGAGACGGACCTCACCACGTTCTCCGCCAACGACTCCGGGCAGTTCGCGGGTCTCGCTCAGCAGGCGGGCGCCAAGTGGTGGACCACCGAGGGCGAGACGTGGAAGGTCGGCATCGACGACGCGGCGACCCAGAAGGTCGCCGACTTCTGGGGCGGTCTCGTCAAGGAGGGCGCGATCGACAACCAGCCGATGTACACGCCGGCCTGGAACAAGGCGGTCAACACCGGCAAGCAGATCGCCTGGGTGAGCGCGGTCTGGGCGCCCGGCACCCTGACGACCGCCGCGCCCGACACCAAGGGCAAATGGGCGATGGCCCCGCTGCCGCAGTGGTCGGCCGGTGAGAACGTGACGGGCAGCTGGGGCGGCTCCTCCACGGCCGTCACCACGGACTCCGAGCACAAGTCGGCCGCCGCGAAGTTCGCCGCCTGGCTGAACACGGACCCCGAGGCGCTGACCGCGCTCGCGAAGGAGGGCGGCATCTACCCCGCCGCCACGACCGCGCAGACCAGTGACGCGTTCGCCGAGCCGCCGGCCTTCTTCTCCAACCAGCCGGACTTCTACACCCAGGCCTCCGAGATCGCGAAGACCACCGCGCCCTCCGCGTGGGGCCCGAACGTGAACGTCGCGTACACCACCTTCAAGGACGCGTTCGGCAAGGCCGCCAAGAACAAGTCGGATTTCGGCGCCGCCCTGAAGACGATGCAGGACGACACGGTCGCCGACATGAAGAAGCAGGGCTTCGAGGTCGCGGAGTGACGAGCGCACGCCGGAAGTCGTACGGGGTCAAGCGGGCCCCGTATGCCCTCCCGTCTCCCACCACCACCCTCAAACGAGCGCGAAGCGCCCCCTATTTCTTCCTCCTCCCCGCAGCGATCCTGTTCGCCCTCTTCTTCGCGCTGCCCATCGGCTACACGGTCTGGCTCAGCCTCCACAAGGTCCAGGTCAAGGGGCTGGGCCTGGGCTCGGGCGCCCGCAGCGAGGTCTGGGCGGGCCTGGAGAACTACACCGACGCCCTCACCGACTCCGAGCTGTCGGCCGGCGCGCTGCGCGTGCTCGGCTACGGCGCCATCGTGATTCCGGTCATGCTCGGCCTGGCCCTGCTCTTCGCGTTGATGCTCGACTCCGACCGGGTCCGGCTCGCGCCGTTCACCCGGCTCGCGATCTTCCTGCCGTACGCCATTCCCGGCGTCGTCGCGGCGATGCTGTGGGGCTTCCTGTACCTGCCGGACGTCAGCCCCTTCTACTTCGTCCTCGACAAGCTGGGGATGCCGCAGCCGGACCTGCTGGACGGCGGAGGGCTGTACGCCGCGCTGTCGAACATCGCGGTCTGGGGCGGCACCGGCTTCAACATGATCGTCATCTACACCTCTTTGCAGGCCATCCCGGCCGAGGTGTACGAGGCGGCGAAGCTGGACGGTGCGACCCCGCTGCAGATCGCGCTGCGGATCAAGATCCCGATGGTGGCGCCCTCGCTGGTGCTGACCTTCTTCTTCTCGATCATCGCGACGCTCCAGGTGTTCAGCGAACCGACCACCCTCAAGCCGCTCACCAACTCCGTTTCCACGACCTGGAGTCCGCTGATGAAGGTGTACCAGGACGCCTTCGGCAAGGGCGACATCCACTCGGCGGCAGCCGCGGCCGTGATCATCGCCCTCGTCACGCTCGTCCTGTCCTTCGGTTTCCTCCGCACCGCGAACTCCCGTACCAAGCAGGAGGAAGCACGATGAGTTCCCTTGCCGTCCGCAAGGCCGCTCCTGCCGCGGGCACGGCGCCCGGCACCGCGCAGGGGCCGCCGCTGCGCCGCCGGATCGCCTTCGCCCCGACGCTCACCCTGCTGCTCGGCGCGATCTACTGTCTGCTGCCCGTGGCCTGGGTGGTGATCGCGGCGACCAAGTCGGGCCGTGAGCTGTTCTCGACGTTCACGTTCCTGCCGGGCACCGGCTTCGCGGAGAACCTGTCCGACCTCAACGCCTATCGTGACGGCGTCTACTGGAAGTGGATGGGCAACTCCGCCCTCTACGCGGGCCTGGGCGCCCTCCTGTCGACAGCGGTCTCGGCACTCAGCGGCTACGCACTCGCGATCTACCGCTTCCGTGGCCGCGAGACCGTGTTCAACATCCTCCTGGCCGGTGTGCTGATGCCGCCGGTGATCCTGGCGATCCCGCAGTATCTGCTACTGGCCAAGGCCGACCTGACGGATTCGTACGCGTCGGTGCTGCTGCCGCTGATCCTCTCGCCGTACGGCGTCTACCTCGCTCGCATCTACGCGACGGCCGCCGTGCCGAGTGACGTGGTGGAGGCCGGGCGGATGGACGGGGCGAGCGAGTGGCGGATCTTCACACGGGTGGCACTGCCGATGATGGTGCCGGGTCTGGTGACCGTCTTCCTGTTCCAGTTCGTGGCGGTATGGAACAACTTCCTGCTGCCGTACATCATGCTCAGCGACGACGAGAAGTTCCCGATCACCCTGGGGCTGTTCACGCTCCTCGAACAAGGCGCCAACACCCCGGCGCTGTACACGCTCGTGATCACGGGAGCGCTGCTCGCGGTGATCCCGCTGATCGCGCTGTTCCTGGTCATCCAGCGGTTCTGGAGCCTCGACCTGCTGTCCGGAGCCGTAAAGTCATGACCATGCACTCGACGGGGGGCCGGCGCAAGCCGCCGACGATCCATGACGTGGCGCGCGAGGCCGGTGTCTCACGCGGCACCGTCTCCCGCGTACTCAACGGCGGGCACTATGTGAGCCCGGCGGCGCAGGAGGCGGTCAACGCGGCCATCCGCAGGACGGGCTACGTCGTGAACCGGCATGCCCGCTCGCTGATCACCGGACGCTCGGACTCGATCGGTTTCCTGCTCACCGAACCGCAGGAGAGGTTCTTCGAGGACCCCAACTTCAATGTCCTGCTGCGCGGTTGCACCCAGGCGCTGGCCACCCACGACATTCCGCTGCTCCTGATGCTGGCCGGCACCGAGGACGAACGGCGGCGCATCACGCGGTACATCACCGCGGGCCACGTAGACGGAGTGCTCCTGGTCTCCAGCCACTCCGGCGACCCGGTCGCCGAGCAGCTGCGGGAGGCCGGGGTGCCGCTGGTCGCCTGCGGCAAGCCCATCGGCCTGGGTTCCAAGGTGAGTTACGTGGCCGCGGACGACCGGGACGGCGCCCGGGACATGGTGCGCCATCTGCTGGCGCTCGGCCGCCATCGCATCGGCGTGGTGACCGGTCCGCTGGACACACCGGGCGGTGTCGAACGGCTCGCGGGCTACCGGGAGGTGCTCGCCGAGGCGGGCATCGAGATCGACGAGCGGCTCATCGTCTCCGGCGACTACAGCCGCTCCAGCGGTGAGGCGGGCGCCGAGCGCCTCCTCGCCCAAGTGCCCGACATGGACGCCGTGTTCGTCGCCTCCGACCTGATGGCACAGGGCGTACTGGCGGTGCTCCAGCGGGCCGGACGCCGCGTTCCGGAAGATGTCGCGGTCGGCGGCTTCGACGACTCCCCCGCCGCCACCGCCGCGAGCCCGGAGCTGACCACGATCCGGCAGCCCTGGGATCGCATCAGCGCCGAGATGGTGCGCGTACTGCTCGCCCAGATCGGCGGCGAGGACCCGGCGGCGGTGATCCTGCCGACGGAACTGGTGAAGCGCCGGTCGACCTGAGGCACAGGGAGCTTTCAGGGTTCGCCGAGCAGTAACCGCACGCCGTCAGCCGACAGCGTGAGGCTGTGCGGCGAACCGGGGTCGATGATGAGCGAGCGGCCCCCCTCGGGCCAGTGGGCCGGGACCAGGCCGAGGGGTACGAGGTGGTAGGTCTGCACGTCCGGCAGTGCCCGGGCCATCCGCTCCTCCGAGGTGAAGACCTCCACAGCACGGCCCGTCAAGGCAAGTTCCGGGGCGTCCGCGTCGTCGAGAGGGTCGACCGGCACCAGCACTTCGCTCCCGGCCAACAGGGCCCGCGCCGCGCCGTCTTGTCCGTCGTATGCCAGGACACCCAGGGCGTGCAGGATGCCGGTGGACGTGTCTTCGTCGGAAGGGCTGGTCATGGGGGTGGCGTTTCGTTCGTGTCCCGCGGACGAGGTGTTCCGCCCGCGTGGGACCGTCCTTGTGGGACAACTCCCGCCTACCCTCCGTCCGCACGCTCATGCGAGGCACGCGCGAACGACCGGTAGACTGGGTGATCGCGAAGGGGAGTAGCCCTGCGAACCGGTCGTCGACACACTGGAGCCCGCGGGTTCCCGGTGGCCGGGCCCGCGTGAACAGGCGGGTGGGCGAGACCTTCGGCCAGGCATTGATGTGCTCGCACGCCGTGCGGTGCACCCGTCATGCCGGGCCGATCGGTTCTCCCGTCGCCCCAGCCGAGGGCGCTTCGCGAAGATCCGGAAGGCCCGGCCCGTACAGAAAGCCACCCGGATGTCTCTCGCCCCTCTGGCGTCCTTCGACCCCCTGGCGATCATCACCGCCTTCGGGCTGATCTTCCTCGCCGAACTGCCCGACAAGACGATGTTCGCGTCGCTGGCCATGGGCACCCGTATGCGGCCCTTGTACGTGTGGTTCGGCACGTCGACAGCGTTCGTCGTGCATGTCGCGATCGCCGTAGGCGCCGGCAGCCTCATCGGCCTGCTGCCCGACTGGACCGTCAAGGCCGTCTCGGCCGCGCTGTTCGCCTTCGGCGCCTTCATGCTGCTGCACGGCGAAGGCGACGACGAGGAGGCGGACGCGGGCGGCAGCCGGACGGTGGCCGGGTTCTGGCCGGTCTACACGACCGCCTTCATGGCCGTCTTCATCAGCGAGTGGGGCGATCTGACGCAGATCACGACCGCCAATCTCGCGGCCACGAACGGAATCGCGTCCGTAGCCGTCGGCTCCGCGGCGGCCCTCATGTCGGTCTCCGCCCTCGCCTTGCTGGCGGGTCGCTTCATCGCCAAGCGCGTACCTCTGAAGACCGTCCAGCGCATCGGCGGGCTGTGCATGCTCGGCCTCGCCGTGTGGTCGGCGGTCGAGATCTTCACCGGCTGAACTGCGGCCCTTCTGGAACCAAGTCCCCCGACCTGCTTACATGCACCCACACTAGTTGCATAGTCAACAAAGGTTCATTTTCTGTTACCGTGCATATATGGCAGCGGAGAAGGCCGATTCCCGGCTCGAGGAGCAGTGGCGGGAGATCCTGACGGTGCATGCGCGCACGATCTGCGAGATCGACCGCGAGTTGCATCCGCATGGCTTGGGCGCCAGCGATTTCGAGGTCCTCGACCTCCTCGTGGAGGCCGCGGCCACGCATCCTTCCGAGAAGTGCCGCGTGCAGGACATCGCCGACCGCGTCCACCTGAGCCAGAGCGCCCTGTCGCGCCTCATCGGCCGCCTGGAGAAGGAGGGCCTTGTTACGCGCTCCGTCTGCCAGGAGGACCGCCGCGGGGTGTGGGTCGCGCTCACCCAGAAGGGCCGCGACCTGCACACGGAGGTACGCCCCCTTCAGCGGGCGGCGCTCGCACGCATGCTGAAGGGTGACTGAACCTCGGCTCCTGGGCTCCGCCCCGGGCCCCGCCAAGCGGGGGTGACAAGTCGTGTCTTGACCGCGGGCCCGTCGTGGCTGGTCGCGCCCCCAGCGGAGCGGCGGAGCGCTACCGCACCAGGAGGGTGCGCACACCCTCCGAGTCCAGCGTCAACCCGTGCGGAGAACTCGCGTCGATCGTCAGCGACAAGTCCCCGGACGGCCACTGGGAAGCCAGCGCACCCAGCGGCACCAGCCGGTACCGGGAGACGTACGGCAGCAGTTCCGCCATCCGCACCTCCGAGGTGAACACCGGCACGAGCGGTTCCTCGCCGTCCTGCTCCAGGACAGGCAGCGCCACGACCGTGGGATCGGCCGCCGCCTCGTCGTCGGTGTCATCGGGCACCGGAACCAGCACATCCGTGCCGGCCAGCGTGTCCAGGGCCGCGTCGTCCTCGGTGTTCTCGGCCAGCACGCTCAGCGCCCGCTCCGCCTCCGACGTGACGCTGTCGTTCGAGGGTATTTCCATGGCACATCCCGACGTAGTGGCGTTCTCGGGCACCCGGGACACCATTCGCCCCGGGCGCGTGGCTCGCGTACCCACCCGGGACTCAGGCATTCCTGCCCCACGCATCACAGTGAGTACATCAAGGCCATGGCCGCCGGCGGCCTCGTCCCGATCAACGTGGTGGACCTGACCGCGCAGACCATCCCTTACTGGGAGCTGCGCGCCGGGTCCTCGGTCGCCACAGGCATCGAGGAGCCGTTCCTGACCGCGTACAAGGAGGGCAGCTTCCACTACCTGCTGATCGCGGCCGACCGCATCTGAACACGGCAACGGGCGTCGGCCCCGGGCTCCTTCCCGGGCCCGGGACCGACGCCCGTCGATTCCGAGTCGTGCTGCTTGGTCCCGCGCATGGTGAAAACGGACCAGTAGTGGTGACCGCCGCCCACGCGCCGTCCACGGCGCCGCGCATAGCGTGGGCGTATGCCGATGCAACCCTGGTTTCCCGACGCCAAGCTGGGCGTCTTCATCCACTACGGCATCTATGCCGTGGGCGGCGCTGCCGAGTCCTGGTCCTTCTACACGGGCGAGATGACGCACGAGCAGTACATGAAACAGCTCGACGGCTTCACCGCGTCGCGCTACGACCCGGACGCCTGGGCCGAGTTGTTCGCCCGCGTCGGCGCGAAATACGCGGTGCTCACCACCCGGCACCACGACGGCGTGGCCCTGTGGGACACCGACCACCGCAATCTCGACGTCGTCCGCGACACACCGGCCGGGCGCGACCTCGTCACCGGATTCGTCGACGCGCTGCGCGCGCGGGACCTCAAGGTCGGCCTCTACTACTCGCACTCCGACTGGAACCACCCGGACTACCCGAGCGAGCGGCACCCGGGACCGCATCTCGTGGAGCCCAACGCCTACTCGCACGCCGAGCCCGGCAAGGAGGACCCGGAGGCCTGGACGCGCTACCTCACCTACCGCGACGGCCAGGTCGGCGAGCTCGTCGACCGCTTCCGCCCGGACATCCTCTGGTTCGACGGCGAGTGGGAGCGCACGGAGGAGCAGTGGCGGATGCGCGAACTGGCCGATCTCATCCTCGCGGGCAACCCGGACACCATCCTCAACGGCCGCATGCTCGGCTACGGCGACTACGCCACTCCGGAACAGGGTGCCCCGCTCCAGGCCCCGGAGGGTCCATGGGAGCTGTGCCTCACGATCAACGACTCGTGGAGCTACCGGCCGCAGGACCGCGACTTCAAGTCGGTGCGCCAGTTGGTGCGTTACTTCGCGGAGACGATCGGCATGGGCGGCAACCTGCTGCTCGGCGCAGGGCCCCGGGAGGACGGCACGATCCCCGAGGAGCAGGTCCAACGCCTGGAGGGCCTCGGCGCGTGGATCGCGCGCCATGCCGACGCCGTGTACGGGACGGTCGCCGGGCTGCCCGCCGGGCACCACTACGGGCCCAGCACGCTGTCCGCCGACCGGCGCACGCTGTACCTGGTGTGCTTCGACACGCCGCGCGAGTCCGTCTCCGTACGCGGGCTGCGCAACCGCGTGCTTCGGGCCACGGTCCTGGGTACGGGCACCGAACTGGGCCACCATGTCACCGGCGGCCTGGACACGGTACCGGGCGTGACCTGGATCGACGCCCCCGTTGCGGCCGACCTGGACGACCAGGCCACGGTGCTGGCCCTCGAACTGGAAGGGGAGCTGGATCTGTACCGGGGGGCGGGGCGGGACTGAGGCGCCGCCGCGGCAACGCTCGTGTGCCCCGAGTACTCGGGGTCAGGCGAGGGAGAGGAAGAGTTTCTCCAGTCGGGCCCGCATCTGGTCGCGGTCCACTTCCGGCTCGCCGTTCTCGGGGGCCATGCAGTGCTCCAGGCCGGTCGCGATGATCGCGAACCCGGCGCGGTCCAACGCCCTTGAAGCCGCGGCCAGTTGGGTGACCACCTCATCGCAGGAGCGGCCCTGCTCGATCATGTTGATCACGCCCGCTATCTGCCCCTGTGCTCGCTTGAGCCGGTTGATCACGGACTTCAGCTCATCGGCCGCCAACTGCAGTTCCATACGGAGCGCTCCCTCGTCGTATACCCCACCCGGTACTCTACGCCGTCGCTCCCCCGGCATGTCGGGCGCAGACGGGACCGCCCCGGTCGGCGGACTGCCGACCGGGGCGGAACGGGTTCCTTCTGGCGTGTTCGTCTCTCGCGAGCCGAACCGAACCGTCAGGCCAGCGAAGCGAGCGTCTGGTTGAAGGTCGCCGACGGGCGCATCACGGCCGACGCCTTGGCGGGGTCGGGCCGGAAGTAGCCGCCGATGTCGGCCGGCGAGCCCTGCACCGCGAGCAGCTCGTCGACGATGGCCTGCTCCTGCGTGGTCAGCGTCTCCGCCACCGAGGCGAAGGCCTTGGCGAGCGCCGCGTCTTCGGTCTGCCCGGCCAGCTCCTGGGCCCAGTAGAGGGCCAGGTAGAAGTGGCTGCCGCGGTTGTCGATGCCGCCGACGCGACGGCTCGGCGACTTGTCGTTCTCCAGGAACGTCGCCGTAGCGCGGTCGAGGGTGTCGGCGAGCACCTGGGCGCGCGCGTTGCCGGTCGTCTGCGCGAGGTGCTCGAAGCTGACCGCGAGGGCGAGGAACTCACCCAGGCTGTCCCAGCGCAGGTAGTTCTCCTTGACCAGCTGCTGGACGTGCTTCGGCGCGGAACCGCCGGCGCCCGTCTCGAAGAGGCCGCCGCCGTTCATCAGCGGGACTACCGAGAGCATCTTGGCGCTGGTGCCCAGCTCCAGGATCGGGAACAGGTCGGTCAGATAGTCGCGCAGGACGTTGCCGGTGACCGAGATGGTGTTCTCGCCACGGCGGATGCGTTCCACGGAGAGCTTGGTCGCCTCGACCGGGTTCAGGATGCGGATGTCCAGGCCCTCGGTGTCGTGCTCGGGCAGGTACTGCTTGACCTTCGTGATCAGCTGCGCGTCGTGCGCGCGGGTCTCGTCCAGCCAGAACACGGCCGGGTCGCCGGTGGCGCGGGCACGGGTGACGGCCAGCTTCACCCAGTCCTTGATCGGGGCGTCCTTGGTCTGGCAGGCGCGGAAGATGTCGCCGGCGGAGACGGTCTGCTCGATGACGACGTTCCCGGCCTGGTCGACGAGACGGACCGTACCCGTGGTGGGGATCTCGAAGGTCTTGTCGTGGCTGCCGTACTCCTCGGCCTTCTGCGCCATCAGGCCGACGTTCGGGACCGAGCCCATGGTCGACGGGTCGAAGGCGCCGTTCGCGCGGCAGTCGTCGAGGACGACCTGGTAGACGCCCGAGTAGCTGCTGTCCGGCAGGACGGCGAGCGTGTCGGCCTCCTCGCCGTCCGGGCCCCACATGTGGCCGGAGGTGCGGATCATGGCCGGCATGGAGGCATCGACGATGACGTCGGAGGGGACGTGCAGGTTGGTGATGCCGCGGTCGGAGTCGACCATCGCCAGTTCGGGACCCTCGGCGAGCTCGGCGTCGAAGGAGGCCTTGATCTCGGCGCCCTCGGGCAGGGACTCGAGGCCCTTGTAGATGCCGCCGAGTCCGTCGTTCGGGGTGAGACCGGCCGCGGCGAGCTTCTCGCCGTACTTCGCGAACGTCTTCGGGAAGAAGGCGCGCACCACGTGACCGAAGATGATCGGGTCGGAGACCTTCATCATCGTGGCCTTCAGGTGTACGGAGAACAGCACGCCCTCGGACTTGGCACGGTTGATCTGCGCGGTCAGGAACTCGCGCAGCGCGGCGACCCGCATCACGGAGGCGTCGACGACCTCACCGGCAAGTACGGGTACGGACTCGCGCAGCACGGTGGTGGAGCCGTCGTCGCCCTTCAGCTCGATGCGCAGCGCGCCGGCCTCGGAGATCACCGCGGACTTCTCCGTGGAACGGAAGTCGTCCACACCCATGGTCGCGACGTTGGTCTTCGACTCGGAGGTCCAGGCGCCCATGCGGTGCGGGTGGGCCTTGGCGTAGTTCTTCACCGAGGCGGGGGCGCGACGGTCGGAGTTGCCCTCGCGCAGGACCGGGTTGACGGCGGAGCCCTTGACCTTGTCGTAGCGGGCGCGGATATCGCGCTCCTCGTCGGTCTTCGGGTCGTCCGGGTACGCCGGCAGCGCGTAGCCCTGCTCCTGGAGCTCGGCGATCGCGGCCTTGAGCTGCGGAATGGACGCCGAGATGTTCGGCAGCTTGATGATGTTCGCCTCGGGCGTCTTGGCGAGATCGCCCAGCTCGGCCAGGGCGTCCGGGATGCGCTGCCCCTCTTCGAGGTACTCCGGGAAGAGAGCGATGATCCGCCCCGCCAGGGAGATGTCCCGCGTCTCCACGGTGACCCCGGCCGTCGAGGCGTAGGCCTGGATCACCGGCAGGAACGAATGCGTCGCCAGGGCCGGGGCCTCGTCAGTGTGCGTATAGATGATGGTCGAGTCAGTCACCGGGTGCTCCGCTCCACGTCTGCAACATTGCTCGACATCAAGATATCTCGTGATCGGCCCTCCCCGGACAGGGGCCCGTACAAGTGAGCCATGGCTGCGTCACACTCCGAGGTCTCAGCCCTCAGGCCTTCGCCATCACGCGCAGTACGACTTGGTACGGATGGTGCGCCGCTCCCAGCCGTACGTAGTAGTCGACGCTCACTCCGGCCGGATGCGCGAGCTCCTCGCGCCGCAGGCCCGGTACGCGCCACAGACCGGCCCCGGAGGCGAAACCGACGTCCTCCGGACGGACGGATCCTGGCCCGTCTCGAACGCCTGCAAGAAGAGGAAGGACGCTGGTGGATGGCGTGTGGAGCCACCGCCGTCATCACCGGGCGATCCGTCCGCTCATGGTGGACAGCCGCACACTGGCGCCCAAAACTATGGTGTCCCCCCACATGGGCCATGGCCGTGCGCCTTCCTAGGTTGTGCCGACAAGTAAGCGTCCCCGCCCGCCTGGAAGTGGTGTTCATGGCCTCCGCAGCAACCGCTCCCCCACCACCCTCGAACCTCCGCCGGATCGTCGCGGCGAGCCTCATCGGCACCACGATCGAGTGGTACGACTTCTTCCTCTACGGGTCCGCCGCCGCGCTCGTCTTCAACAAACTGTTCTTCCCGGGCTCCGACCCTCTCGTCGGCACGCTGCTCTCGTTCCTGACGTACGCGGTGGGATTCGCGGCCCGGCCGCTCGGGGCGCTGGTCTTCGGGCACTACGGCGACCGGCTCGGGCGCAAGAAGCTGCTGGTGCTGAGTCTGCTGCTGATGGGCGGGGCGACCTTCGCGATCGGGCTGCTGCCCACGCACGCGACCGTCGGTACGGCGGCTCCAGTGCTGCTGACCGTGCTGCGCCTGGTGCAGGGCTTCGCGCTGGGTGGTGAGTGGGGCGGCGCCGTGCTGCTGGTGTCGGAGCACGGAGACGCGCGGCGGCGCGGGTTCTGGGCTTCGTGGCCGCAGACCGGGGCGCCCGCCGGGCAGCTGCTGGCGACGGGCGTGCTGTCGCTGCTGACCGCGGTCCTCTCGGAATCCGCCTTCACGTCCTGGGGCTGGCGTATTCCGTTCCTGCTGTCGGGCGTTCTGGTGATCGTCGGTTTGTGGATTCGGCTGTCTGTCGATGAATCGCCCGTCTTCAAGGCGGCCCTCGCGCAGGCCGAGGCGCGCAAGGCGGCCCAGGACGGACCCGCCGAGAAGCTTCCGCTGGTGTCCGTGCTCCGGCACCACTGGCGCGACGTCCTGATCGCCATGGGCGCACGCATGGCGGAGAACATCAGCTACTACGTGATCACCGCTTTCATCCTCGTGTACGCCACCACGTCGGCCGGACTCTCCAAGCAGACCGCGCTGAACGCGGTGCTCATCGCCTCCGCCGTGCACTTCGCCGTCATCCCGGCCTGGGGCGCCCTGTCGGACCGCGTCGGCCGTCGGCCCGTGTATCTGCTGGGTGCGGCCGGAGTCGGTCTGTGGATGTTCCCGTTCTTCTCACTCATCGACACCGGGAGCTTCGGGAACCTGATCCTCGCCGTGACCGTGGGCCTGGTCCTGCACGGGGCCATGTACGCACCGCAGGCCGCCTTCTTCTCGGAGATGTTCGCGACCCGTATGCGCTACTCGGGCGCTTCGATCGGCGCGCAGTTCTCGTCCGTCGCGGCGGGCGCGCCCGCGCCGCTCATCGCGACCGCACTGCTGGCGGACTACGACAGCTCCACGCCGATCGCCCTGTACGTGATCGGGGCTGTCGTGCTGACGCTGATCGCGGTGGGAGTGGCGAAGGAGACCCGGCACCGCGACCTCGCCGAGGTGGAGGCCGAGCCCGGCGCGGAGCCCGCGACGGCCTCGGCGCGCACCTCTGATGCCCGTACCGCCTGAGCCGGTTTCCTGGAGCAGGCGTTTCCCTGCGGCCGACCCCCGTGCGCCCGTGCGTGCGGGGGTCAGTGCCGCGCCGCGGACGACAACCGGTGCAGCCGTAGGGCGAGCTGGATCTCCAGAGCCCTGGCCGGGCTCCGCCAGTCGGGTCCGAGCAGCCGGCCAACCCGATCCAGGCGCTGCGCGACCGTGTTGACGTGGACGTGCAGCTCGTCCTTCGTGCGCGCCGGGCTCATGCCGCACGCGAAGTACGCGTCGAGGGTGCACAGAAGATCGGTGCCCCGTCTCTCGTCGTACGTCACGACCTTGCCGATGGTGCGCTCGACGAAGCCGGAGATGTCCCGGCTTCCGGCGAGAAGCAGCCCCAGGAACCCGAAGTCCTCGGCGGCGGCACCGTCCCCTGCCCGGCCGAGCAGCCGCAGTGCGTCGAGGCATCTCTGCCCTTCCGCGTAGGCGTCGGCCACGCTGTCCGGGCGGGCGGCGAGGTTCTCGACCGGCGCGGAGGCACCGACGGTGACCGCCTCATGTACGGCGGTGCCCAGGTCTCCGGCCATGCGGCGGGCCAGGTCCGTCGCCCTGTCACCGGGACGCAGGGGCAGGAGCAGGACGGTGCCCCCGTCGCGGGCGGCGGCCAGGCCGCGCCGGGTGGCGGCGAGGTGGGACGCGGCGGACCACAGCCTGCGGCGGGCGGCGGCCTCCTGGTCCGCGTCGGCGGCCGCGGCGTCGAGACGGGCAGCCAGCACCACGTGGGTGGCGTCGAGGTCGGCGTCCAGCCGGGCGGCACGCTCGCGCAGCAGCCGGGGATCGCGATCGCGCGCGTCGAGCAGATCGTCCAACAGCTCGCCGCGGACGCGCTGTTCAGCATCGGCTGCCGAGCGGCGGGCGAGCAGGAGGAGCGAGGTGACCATGGCGGCCCGCTCCAGGGTGCGCTGGTCGACGGGGTCGAGCCGCGGGTGGCCGTGCAGCACCAGCGCGCCGAGCAGTTCACCGCCGGCGGCGACGGCCGCGACCCAGTCGTCCCCGCGCCGGACGGCGTGGCCTTCGGCGCGTGATACCTCCAGCGCATCGCCGAGTGCGGCGCCCGCCTCGGTGAACTCCACTGTGCTGTCGAGGACTTGGGAGACCGCGGCGGCCACGTCGTGGACTCCGCCGCCGCGCAGGACGAGTTCGGCCAGCCGGTCGTGCACGTCTGAGGCGCGCTCGATCACCCCGCTGCGGTCCCGGATGATCTCGTTGGCCCGCTCCAGGTCCCCGAGTGCTTCGCGGGTCTCGGTGAGCAGGTTCGCGGTGTCGATGGCGGCGGCCGCCAGGGCGGCGAACGAGCCGAGCAGCGCGATCTGCTCCCGCTCGAAGACCCGCGCACGGCGGTCGGCCGCGAAAAGCACGCCGATGACATGCGGCCCGAGCATCAGAGGCACACCGAGGATCGCCACCAGCCCCTCGTCCCGTACACCCGCGTCGATGGTCGAAGTGTGCTGGAAGCGGCCGTCCTGGAAGTAGTCATCGGTGACATAGGGCCGGGCCGTCTGAGCGACGAGCCCGCCGAGCCCCTCCCCCATGCCGAGCCGCAGCTGCTGGAAGCGTGCCGCCACCGAGCCCTCGGTGACCCGCATGTAAGTGTCGCCCTTGGCCGGATCGTTCAGGCTGAGGTACGCGACGTCCGTACTCAGCAGCGAACGCGCACGCTGCACGATCGCCTGCAGCACGGCGTCGAGATCACGCAGCCCCGCCAGGTCGTGGGCCGTCTCGAAGAGCGCGGACAGCTCGGCCTCGCGTCGGCGGCGTCCCTCCATCTCGGAACGCACGCGCAGCGCGAGCACCTTGGCGTGCTCCAGAGCAGCGACCCGGTCGAGCGGCAGCCCGTCGGCACGGGCGAGCAGCACCGGCTGCTCGTACGCGTCGGCGGACGCGCCCCGGGCCAGCAGCTCCAGGAACGGCGCCTCGGCGCTCGCCTCGGAGCGCCCTGCGGACTGCAATTGATCGCGAGACATGTCCACCAGGATTACTCACCGCACCGACAACCTGACCAGCCCTGTGGACAACTCTCGTCAGTGCGCGGTCCAGCCACCGTCGAGGACCAGCGACGTGCCGGTGACGAAGGACGCGGGCGGGCTGCACAGGTACGCGACGGCCTCAGCGACCTCTTCCGGTTCGAGGAGCCGCTTGACGGCGCTGTCCCGCAACATGATCTCGGTCAGCACCTGCTCCTCGGGGATCCCGTGGGCTGCGGCCTGGTCGGCGAGCTGCTTCTCGACCAGTGGGGTGCGCACGTAGGCGGGGTTCACACAGTTCGAGGTGACGCCATGCAGGGCGCCTTCCAGGGCGGCGGTTTTGGAGAGGCCCTCCAGTCCATGTTTTGCCGCCACATACGCCGACTTGAAGGCGGAGGCGCGTAGCCCATGGACGGACGACACATTGACGATGCGGCCCCACCCCTGACCGTACATGTGGGGCAGTGCCCCGCGGATCAGCCGGAACGGGGCCTCGAGCATCACGGTCAGCACGGTGTGGAAGGTGTCGGGCGGGAACTCCTCGAGCGGGCGGACCAGTTGCAGCCCGGCGTTGTTGACGAGGACGTCGGTGCCCCCGGCGGCGGACTCCGCGGCGTCCAGGTCGGTGAGGTCGAGGACGTGTGGTTCGACGGTGCCCGCGAGGCCCCGGGCCTGGTCGCTGAGCGTTTCCAGGCCCCCGGCCTCCCGATCGACCGCCCGCACCTTGGCCCCGGCCGCGGCGAGCCGCAGTGCGCACGCGCGGCCGATGCCGCCCGCGGCGCCGGTGACGAGGGCGGTACAGCCGCCGAGGTCGAGGGACGGGGCGTGGGGGCCTGCGAGGGCACTGGGCGCGGTCATGCCCCGACCCTAGGCAGCAGCCCAGCCCCGACCGATGTGGTCGTCAACCACACTTTGCTCTCAGGTCATGGAGTCGAACCACGTGGGTGCGTCGGACAGTGCCTGCTTGATCCGGAACAGTCCGTGCTCGTTCAGCTCCGGCAGGGCGTCGACCGGGAACCAGCCGACCTCCAGCGACTCGTCGTCGTTGACGCGTGCCTCGCCGCCCACGGCACGGCAGCGGAAGGTGATGTCCATGTACTGGCAGAGGTCACCGTTCGCGTAGGTGACCGGCTCCAGGGCCTGCACCAGGACGACCCGCTCGGCGACGCAGCGCACCGCCGTCTCCTCGTAGACCTCCCGTACCGCACAGGCCGCCGGCTGCTCGCCCGGGTCCGGGATGCCGCCGATCACCGACCATTTGCGAGTGTCGGAGCGACGTCCCAGCAGCACTCTCTCCTCGTCGTCGAGGACGATGGCGGTGACTCCGGGGAGCCAGAGCAGTTGCCGGCCGGCGGTGGCCCGGATGGCGGTGATGAAGTCAGGAGTAGCCATGGAGCGACCCTAACGGCCCGGCTCCGTCCCTCCGGCGAGTTCCGGGCGCGTACGACCGGCGTACGGCTACACGTCACCGGCGCGTCGGGCGCGGGCTCCCGCCGTCACCGCCCAGCCGAGGCCGCCGGCGGCGAGCAGCACGAGCGCCAGCTCGGGAAGCTCACCGAGACGCGTGGCCGGAGTCTGCGAGGAGCGCAGCGGCACCTCCTGGACCAGCGAGTCCGCCACGAACATTCCGGTGCGCTGGGTGATCTTCCCGTCGGGCATGATCACAGCACTGACTCCGCTGGTGACCGGGACGGTGACGGTGCGGCTGTGCTCGACGGCGCGTACCCGGGACATGGCGAGCTGCTGGTAGGTCATCTCGCTGCGGTCGAATGTGGCGTTGTTGCTCGGTACGGAGATCATGCGGGCTCCGTCGGTGACCGTGTCGCGCACCGCCCAGTCGAAGGCGGCCTCGTAGCAGGTCGCGAGTCCGACCTTGGTGCCCGCCATGGTGAACACGCCCGGCTCGCTGCCCCGGCTGAAGTTCTGGCGCACCATCGAGGTCCAGTCCTCGTTGATGGCGCCGATGAGCGAGCGCAGAGGGAGGTATTCGCCGAACGGCTGGATCTGCCGCTTGTCGTAGGTGTCGCCGGGCCCCTTGTCCGGGTCCCACAGGATCTGCTCGTTGTAGAGCTTGCCGTCCTTCTCGACGACGCCGCCGACCGAGACGGGCGCGCCGATCGCCTTGACGGCCGCTTCGATCACGGTGTGCGCGTCGGGGTTGCTGAAGGGGTCGATGTCGGAGGAGTTCTCCGGCCACAGCACCAAGTCCGGCTGGGCGACCTTGCCCGCCCTGACCTGCGCGGCCAGGCGCTCGGTCTCCCGGGCGTGGTAGTCGAGCACGGCGCGCCGCTGGGAGTTGAAGTCGAGGCCCGCGCGCGGGACGTTGCCCTGGATGACGGCGACGGTCGCGGTGCCGTCCTCCGCCTTGTCGCTGACCAGGGGGCGGGCGGCGAAAGCGCCCACTACGGGGAGTACGAAGCTGAGCAGTGCCGCGGCGGCGGCCCCACGTCGTACGACATGGGTGCGCCGTGCTTCGACGACCTGACGGACGATCTCGTACAGCCCGAAGCCGCACAGGACGACCGCGAAGCCGAGCACGGGAGTGCCGCCGACCGCTGCGAGCGGCAGAAAGATCCCGTCCGCCTGGCCGAAGGCGATCTTGCCCCAAGGGAAGCCGCCGAACGGCCCGCGTGCGCGTGCCGCCTCGCCGACGGTCCACAGCGCAGCCGCCCACACGGGCCAGCCGGGCAGTTTCGACACCGCCGCGACGCCGGCGCCGACGAGCGCGACGAACACCGCCTCGATGACGACGAGGGCCAGCCACGGCCCCGGGCCGACCTCCACACCGGTCCACACGAGCAGAGGCAGCAGGAAGCCGAGGCCGAAGAGATAGCCGAGCCGTAGGCCCGCCTTCCAGGTGCGCCCGCGCAGGCACCAGCCGAAGGCCGCGAAGGCCGGCAGGGCGAGCCACCACAGGGTGCGCGGCGGGAAGCTGACGTAGAGGAGCACTCCGGAGAGCGCCGCGACGGCGGCCGGACCGAACCGCTGGGCCAGCCGTGCCCCGCGCGATGCGGGCCGGTCCTGCGGTCCGAGCTGTTCCGGCTGGTCTACGGATGTTGCTGTGGCGGTCACTCGGGGAGTGTACGGCGCGTGACCTGGTCACCGACAGCGCGGTCCGTCCGCCCCTGGCCAGGCGGCTCCACCCGACAGCTGCATCGTTTCTGCGCAACTTGTCCACAAAGCGGCGCACCACCCGTTACGGTGTGCCGAAGCCCCTCACGTACGGCCGTATCCGGCCAATCGGTCGGGGTCCGTCATGGGTCGGGGGGCGACGGGTGGGGTCCATGGGAATGGCGTCGGCCGAGCCGGTGCCGGCGTACGGCAGACGTACCGTTTCGGACGTGGCGGGCGTGATCGTGCTCGGGGTCTGCGCGACCTGGTCCCTGATCACCGCGTCGGTGCACGGTGGCCGGCCCGAGGGAGTGCTGCTCGCGGTGCTCGCTGTGGCCGCCGGTTATGCCTCGGGGCGGATGTGCGGGTCGTTCCTGCCGGTCGCCGCCCCTGCCGCGGGTGCGCTGGCCGGTCTTGGCCTCGCGATCGCCGCCCCGAACACGGCACCGGGGCCGCAGGTCATCTCGCCGCTCGGGCAGACCGGCTCCACCGCGGCTCTGCTGACCTTGTCCGCGGGGGCCGCGTGCTGTGCGGCCTGGGCGGCGCGCCCGCTGGCGCTGCGGCTCGGGCTGCGGCTGCTGGCCGCCGGGATCGGGGTGGCCTCGGCCTTCCTGGGCTCGACGGCGGGCTGTGTCGCCTGTGCGGGCGTACTGCTGTGCTCCCTCGCCGCCGACCGCATGCGCCGCGGCCCGGGACTCGCCGGCCTCGCCGCCGCCGCGGGCCTGGTGACCGGCGCGACCTGGGCCGTCGCCGAGAACGTGCTGCCGAACGGCCTGACCTCCTCCTTGGAGGGACAGCTCACCCAGCAGCGCGTCCAGCTGTGGCGCGACGCGCTCGATCTGGCCCACCGGGAGCCGGGGCTGGGCGTCGGACCGGGACGGTTCGCGGAGCTGAGCCCGACGATCACGCAGTCGCCGACAACGGACGGCAAGCCGTACTCCGCACCCTTTCAGCAGGCGGCTGAGCAGGGACTCGTCGGTGTGGTGCTCCTCGCGGCGGTGTTCGGCTGGATCCTGTACGCGCTGTGGCGCACGCCGCGGCAGACGCCGGTCGCCCTCACCGCGGGTGCCGCGCTCACCGCTCTGGCCGCGATCGCCGCGGTCGGCAATGCGCTGAGCTTCCCTACGGTGACGGCGGGGGCGGGACTGCTCGCGGGGCTCGCCACAGCCCGTCCCCTGGCCGAGGGGCCCGACGTGCCGGGAAGGTAGGTGGACGCGGACGGGCGCACCGGCAGCGGGAGGCTGGGGCCCTGACCGGGCGGCGGCGTCAGAGCGCGGTGCCCCGAGTCGTCGATGTCGTCGACGCCAGGCGGGCCCGGATGACCCGTACGGCCGCCTCGGCGTTGTCCACCGTGATCGTGAACGAATGGCCGTCGCCGAGTCGAAGTACCAAGCCCTCACCACGCCGGACGACTACGGCGGTCCCCTTCTCGGGCCGCCAGCGATAACCCCAGCCGCCCCAGTGGCGCGGGGTGACCCGGGGCAGGAAGTCCGCGCCGATGATGTGGGACAGGGGAATCCGACGGCGCGGCAGGCCAATGTGACCGCAGCGCACTTCGAGGCACTCCTTGTCGACCTTCACGGCAACATGCACGAACGCGAGTGTGCCGAAAAGGACCAGGAGCCCTCCGGCGATGCAGCCGACCACGGACATGACGAGCGGCACGATGCCCGACGTCCAGGCCGAGTCGACGGCCAGCTCGATCCCCAGGGCCACGCAGCCGGCGCCGCCCAGGGCGAGCAGCCACTGCACGCGGTTGGTCGCGCGGCCGTGCCAGACGTCGGAATGCGGGGTGCCGGCAGCATCCTTTTCGCCGTGGGGGTGCCTCATGGCCTTGAGACTACTCAGGTTCCGCAGTGCGGGCACCGGGTCGGGGGCAGTTACTGGTCCGGGTGGACGTCAGGTGTCCGGTTCGTTCCGAGGCGTTCAGCGGGCGGGGCTGACGGCGTGGAGAAGGCGGCCTTCCGCGTACGTCAGAGCGGTCGCGGGCAAACCGCCCTCGCGTCCGCTGAGGATCACTGTGAGGGCAGGGTCGGCGGCAGCTTCTGCAACCGGGCGCTCACCGATCCGGCGCAGCGCCTGGGCAGCGACGGCACCGGCGGAACCGTGCAGGACGAGCGGCGGGAGGCCCGGCTTCTGCACGGCCGCGCGGATGCGCTGGGCGACCAGCTCGTAATTGGTGCACCCCAGGACGACGGTCGTTACGTCGTCAGGGGTGAGCGCGGCAGCCGCGGCGATCGCGGCATCGATAGCCGACTCGTCCGCATGGTGCACGGCGTCGGCGAGGCCGGGGCACGGCACCTCGGTGACGGTCACACCGTCGGCGAACTCCCGGATGAGTCTGCGCTGGTAGGGGCTGCGGGTAGTCGCGGGCGTCGCCCAGATCGCGACCGGTCCGCCACCCGCAGCGGCCGGCTTGATCGCCGGAACGGTGCCGATGATCGGCAGATCCGGCTCGAAACGGGCACGCAGCGCCAGCAGAGAATGCACCGATGCGGTGTTGCAGGCGACAATCAGGACATCGGGACGATGCCTGGCGGCGGCCTCGGCAACGGCCAGCGAGCGCGCCGTGATGTCCTCCGGAGTGCGCGGTCCCCAGGGCATCCCGTCAGGGTCCCAGGAGAGGACGAGATCCGCATCGGGCCGCAGCTGGCGTACCGCGGCGGCAGCGGGAAGCAGTCCGATTCCGGAGTCCATGAGCGCGATCTTCACCCGGTCACCATAGACGATCCGCCTCAACGGCCCCTCGTGGTGGGGCAGACTGCGGCCCGTGAACGCCCTTGTGTGGACCGCCACCGGATCGCTGGCCGCCTGGCTGTGGCTGCTGCTGGGACAGGGCTTCTTCTGGCGTACGGATCTGCGGTTGCCGCCGCGCCGTGAGCCGGAGGACTGGCCGTACGTCTGCGTCGTCGTACCGGCGCGGGACGAGGCCGCCGTACTGCCGCGCAGCCTGCCGTCGCTCCTCGCGCAGGAGTATCCGGGGCGGGCCGAGGTGTTCCTGGTCGACGACGGAAGCTCGGACGGCACCGGGGAACTGGCCCGCGAGCTTGCCGAGCGGCACGGCGGGCTGCCGCTGACCGTCGGCTCGCCCGGGGAGCCGCCCACGGGCTGGACGGGCAAGCTCTGGGCCGTACGGCACGGAATCGGCCTGGCACGCGCGCGTGCACCCGAATATCTGCTGCTGACGGACGCCGACATCGCCCACGCACCGGACAGCCTGCGGGAGTTGGTTTCCGCGGCCCGCACCGGAGGCTTCGACCTCGTCTCGCAGATGGCGCGGCTGCGGGTCGAGAGCGCCTGGGAGCGGCTGGTGGTGCCCGCCTTCGTGTACTTCTTCGCGCAGCTGTATCCGTTCCGCCGGATCGCCGTGAAGGGGTCGCGAACGGCCGCCGCGGCGGGCGGCTGCGTCCTGTTGCGCACGGACGCCGCCGAGCGGGCCCGCGTCCCTGACGCCATCCGGCACGCCGTCATCGACGACGTGGCGCTGGCGAGGGCGGTGAAGGGCTCCGGTGGGCACATCTGGCTGGGGCTTTCCGAACACGTCGACAGCGTGCGTCCGTATCCGCGGCTGCACGATCTGTGGCGGATGGTGTCGCGCAGTGCGTATGCCCAACTGCGGCACAGTCTCCTGCTGCTGGCCGGAACGGTGGCCGGTCTCGCCGTGGTCTACCTGGTACCGCCCGTGGCGCTCGTCGCGGGCCTGGCGGCCGGCAGTTCCGGAGCGGCGGTGGCCGGGGGGCTCGCGTGGCTGCTGATGACGGTGACGTACCTGCCGATGCTCCGGTACTACCGTCAGCCGCTCCTGCTCGCCCCACTGCTTCCGTTCACCGCGTTCCTGTACCTCCTGATGACGGTGGATTCCGCAGTGCAGCACTACAGGGGGCGCGGTGCGGCCTGGAAGGGCCGCACCTACGCCCGTCCCGACGCGGCGCCCGAGCAGCGGTGAATGATCACTCCCGGCCAGGTCACTTCCTGCCGGGGGTCCAGTTCATGCCCCACCCGTAGGTGTAGTCGACGGTGCGCTGCGGGCTCACGCCGCGCTCGGGAACCAGGAAGCGGGCCTCGCGCTGGACGACGAGATCACTGCCGGTGTTGGTGATGAGCGCCAGCGCGCACACCGTCGAGGGAACGGTGCACTCGCCGAGCGAGAAGTCGACGGGCGCGCCGTGCAGCGGCTGGAGGGTCACCGTGGCGTCCAGGTCGGCGAAGGATCGGGCTCCTTCGTAGATGGTGACGAAGATGAGGATGCGGCGGAAGTACTCCTGGTGGTCGAGGTTGATGCTCATGTTCTCGCCACTCGCCGAGGCCCCGGTGCGGTCGTCGCCGTCGAGATGGATGAACGGAGGCTGGTGCAGTGCCCCGAACGCGTTGCCCAGTGCCTGGACGACGCCCTTGCTTCCGTCGGAGAGCTCGTACAAGGCGCACAGGTCGAGGTCGAGGTCGGAGTGCATGGCGACGGCTTGGCCCAGCTTGCTGCGCCACCCCGAGAACTGCTTGCGCACCTGCCAGTTGAGGTTCACGCGCATGGCACCGGACGTGCCGCCCTGCTTGGTGAGCGAGACCGACGGGGTTTCCTTGGTGAGCGTGACCTTGGTCAGGCGTACCGGGGCGGCGGGCTGGGCGGGCGGCGCAGCCGGTGGTGTCGCCGGCGGCACGGCCGTGACCGGCGGGGCGACGGGCGCGGGCGGCGGTGGCGTCACAGGCGCGGGCGACGGTGTCATGGATGAGGGCGGCGCCGCCTGCTGCGGTTCGTCCACCGTGATCCCGAAGTCCGTGGCCAGGCCCTCCAGTCCGCTGCTGTAGCCCTGGCCTACGGCGCGGAACTTCCAGGCGCCCTGCCGGCGGTAGAACTCCCCGAGCACGAATGCCGTCTCCGAGGTCGCGCCCTCGCTGTCGAAGCGCGCGACCTCCGTGCCCTGCTGGGCGTCGAGGACCCGGATGTACAGGCCGGGCACTTGCCCGAACGCGCCCCCGTCCGTGGAGGCGACGACCACCACCGTCTCAATCGCGGGCTCCACGCGCGCGAGGTCGACGATCAGTGTGTCGGTCACCTGGCCGCCGGCATCCTTCTTGCCCTCGCGCCGCACCGCGCCGGACGCGTGCGTCGGCTGGTTGAAGAAGACGAAGTCATCGTCGGACCGGACTTTTCCGGAGACCAGCAACAGCGCCGAGGCATCCGCGTCGGGGACGCCGGGGCCCGAACTCCACCCCAATTCGACGCGAAGTCCGGCTGTCGGCACCGGAACATTCGAACCTTTAGGCATTGACATGTCCGCCCCCATCGGGTGTCTCCGCGCCGGACCGCGCTTCAGTTCAGTACATGAAGTCGTTCTTCGCCAACCTATTCCAGCGAACGGCGATCGCCCATGACCCGGTTCGCGGGAAGGTCACCCAACTGACCGGTAACCCTTCCGGAACTCGGCCTTTACACGATCTCAACTTCAACCAGCGTCCCTTTTCTACAAGTTCGCTCACATTGGGGATGGCGCGTCACTGCCGACACGAAAAACAACCCTCTTATCGGTCTCCCCAACCAGCACATCGTGGGCTTAACTTATGTGCCATGACCTCCCCCCGCTCCACCTATGGCGGCGGTTACTACTCCGCCTCCTTCCCGGACACTCCGATCTACGACTCGCTCGTCGCTGAGCGGGGTACCCCGCAGATCGCGCCGATCCGGGTCCCCTCGGCGTACGACACGGGCAGCAGCCACCTGCCCGCGCTTCCGTCAGCGCTGCCCGCCCTGCCGGCCGCACCGTCGCCGCAGGCGCCGTCGTACGGCTACCCGCAGGCCCAGCAGCCCCAGCCGCTGCAGCAGGCCGCCGCGCCGTACATCCCGCAACAGCAGACGGCCGGTCCGCGTGGCTACCCGGGCTCTCATGCCCAGCAGCCGCAGCGTCCGGTACAGCCGCAGCGTCCCGTGGCGGGCGGTACGGGCTACGAGGCGATGCGCCCCGCGGCTCCCCGTCCGGCTCCGGCGCCGTATCAGGACCCGTACAACGGGCAGCAGCAGCAATACCGCGGCGGATACTGAGGTCAGCTCCGATCGGCCGGCTCCCTCGGAGGAGGTTGTCAGTGCCGGCTGGCAGGATGGCCTCATGTCGATCTCGGTGCTGCGCTCGATCCACGTCTATCCGCTCAAGGCGGCCAGGGGCCATGCCGCGCGCCAGGCCGTCGTGGAGCCTTGGGGCCTGGCGGGCGACCGGCGTTGGGTACTGATCGACGAGACGGGCAAGGTCATCACCCAGCGCGCGTATCCGCGCATGGCGCTTGCCGCCGCCGAGCCACAGCCCGGCGGCGGTGTTCTGCTGTCCGGGCCCGGCTGTGAACCGCTGGCCGTTGCAGTGCCCGAGCCGATCGGCACGACGACGGTCGAGATGCCGCGCGACAAGGTGGAGGGGGTTCCCGCCGACGCCGCGGCGCACGCCTGGTTCAGCGAGTATCTCGGCATCAACGTGCGTCTCATGCATCTCGACGACCCGGCCACCCGTCGCCCCCTCGATCCGGAGTATGCGCGTTCGGGCGAGACCGTCAGCTTCGCCGACGCCTATCCCCTGCTGCTCACCACCGTCGCCTCCCTCGACGCCCTCAACTCCCTGATCGCGCGCGGCGACCGGCCCGACGAGGGCCCGCTCCCCATGAACCGCTTCCGGCCGAACGTGGTCGTCGACGGCACCGAAGCCTGGGCCGAGGACGCCTGGCCGAGGATCGCCATCGGCGAGGCCGTCTTCCGGATAGCCAAGCCGTGCGGGCGCTGTGTCGTGACCACTACCGACCAGGAAACCGCCGAGCGCGGCGGGGAACCGCTGCGCACACTCGCCCGCCACCGCCGCTTCGGCGGCAAGCTGGTCTTCGGGCAGAACCTGGTGCCGGAGTCCCTCGGCACCGTGCGGGTCGGGGACCCGGTCAGAATCCTCGAATAGGTCCTCGCGTGGGGAACCACGGTGCCGGGCACGCCCGTTGAGGTCTTGTGAGAAGTTCATGAAAGGCCGGTACGAGGGGTGATTTCGCTCTCTCTTCCCCGGCCCCGTGCGTGGACGGCTCCGCCGGCGGGTTATCACGGATGGGGAAGGGGGTGCGACATTGAGGGCCATCAGGGGACTCTGGCGCTGGCGGAGCAATCCGCTGCGCCGTACGACCGATCTCGTCGAGGCCTGGCTGGCACTTGCGGCGCTGCTGCTCATCCTGGTCGCCGCCCCCGTGGCCGGCGCATGGGTCGGCTCACTCGCACAGGACGCCCTGCAGGAGTCCGTACGGCAGCAGCGGCTGGACCGCCACCTGGTGGAGGCGACCGTCGTCAAGAAGGCGGACAGCCGCCCGTTCGACCCGGACCCCGAGACGTCCTCGGCACGCGAGTCGCACAACCGTGTGCTCGCCGACTGGAGGGGCCCGGACGGCTCCGAGCGGCACGGCACGGTGATGGCCGCCCTCAAGTCCCCGCAGCCGGGCGACCGGTTCAAGCTGTGGACCGACGAGCAGGGCCGAATAATCGGCCGCCCCCTGGATACCGCCACCGCGACGACGCACGCCGTGCTCGCCGGATTCGGCGCGGCAGCGATCTGCGCCGGACTCGTCGAGGGCTCCCGGCGGCTGGTCGTGTGGCGCATGGTGCGGCGCCGGTACGCCCGCCTGGACCGGGCGTGGTCGCAGGCCGGGCCGGACTGGGGCAGGACCGGCACGGGCAGCTGACAGCCTCCCGCTCCGGTCAACTCCCCCTGCCCGCGCACGCTACGGTGGACCGGCCGAACTGTTCGGCACCGTCGTGAGAGGCTGTTTCCGAACCCCCGTGAGCTGACCGCTCGGGGGCGAGGGGGAGCGACGAGGAGCCTCTCAGGACCCGCGTACGACGAGGTGGGGGCACAACAGCGCCATGGCACAGGGCACGGTCCAGGTGACGCACACCGGCACGTCTCGGTGGCGACGCCGCACGGGTGAGTACGCATCGCTCGCCGCCGCCCTGGAGGCAGCGGGCGACGGTGATGTACTCACCGTCGCGCCCGGTACGTACCGGGAGAACCTCGTCGTGCAGCGGACGGTGACCCTCCGTGGCCCGGAGGGCTCCCCCGGTTCCGTACGGATCGCGCCCGTGGATGGTGTGCCGCTCACGGTGCGCGCATCCGCCGTCGTCCAGGACCTGCTCGTGGAGGGCCAGGACGCGGCGGCGCCCGCGCTGCTCGTCGAGGAGGGCACACCGGAACTCACGGACATCCGGATCGTCACGCGATCCGCAGCAGGGATCGAGGTGCGCGGCGGTGCGCGTCCGACCGTGCGGCGCTGCACGGTCGACAATCCGGCAGGTGTCGGCATCGCCGTACTGGACGGCGGGGGCGGGGTGTTCGAGGACTGCGAGGTCGTGGCGGCCGGTCAGTCCGGCATCGCCGTGCGCGGCGCCGCCCACCCGCGCCTGGAGCGCTGCCGGGTGCACCACGCCTCGGGAGCGGGCCTGTCGGCGACCGGTGAGCATTCCGCTCTGGAGGCCGTTGGCTGCGAGGTGTACGAGGTCAGGGGCAGCGGCGTCCAGGTCACAGCGCGGGCGACGGCGCATCTCACCGACTGCGTCGTGCACCGGACGACGGCGGACGGTGTCACGCTCGACACGGACGCCGTTCTGACGCTCGCCGACTGCCGGATCCACGACATCCCGGAGAACGCGGTCGATCTTCGCTCCCGCTCGGTCCTCACGATGACCCGTTCCACGGTGCGGCAGTTCGGGCGCAACGGGTTGTCGGTGTGGGACCCCGGCACTCGCGTGGACGCCAACCAGTGCGAGATCCATGACAGTACGGGCGACTACCCCGCGGTCTGGGTCAGCGACGGCGCGACCGTGGTACTCGACTCGTGCCGGGTGCACGATGTGCCGGACGCCCTCTTCGTGCTCGACCGCGGCTCGCGTGCCGATGTCGTCGACAGCGATCTGTGGCAGGTGCGCAACACCGCGGTGTCGGTGAGCGACGGCGCCACCGCGCAGCTCGACGACTGCCGGATCAGGGACGCCGCGACGGGCGCCTGGTTCCGGGATCACGGCAGCGGTGGCACGCTGTCCGGCTGCACCATCGACGGTGCGCAGACGGGTGTGATCGTGACCAAGGGCGCCGACCCCACCGTCGAGCGCTGCACGGTCGACTCGCCCGCGGAGGCCGGTTTCTATGTGTCGGCCGGGGGCCGCGGCAGCTTCCACGGCTGCCGGGTCACGGGCAGCGGGGGCTACGGCTTCCATGTGATCGACGGCTGCCGTACGACGCTCAGGAAATGCCGTACGGAGCGCTGCGCGCGCGGGGGTTACGAGTTCGCGGACGCGGGCGGCGACCAGGCGTCCGGCAGCGGGCCCATCGTCGAGGACTGCACAAGCGACGAGAGCGCCGGGGTACGGCCTCCGGCAGCTCAGACGGCCGTGGAGACGACGAGCCACTCCACCGGTCTGCTGGGCGCCATCCCGGGCCAGCGCACGACCGAGCAGGAGCCGTTCGTCACGGCTCAGACGCCCGGGCAGCCGGAGCAGCCCGCACGCTCGTCGAAGGCCGTGCTCGGTGAACTCGACGCGCTGGTGGGCCTCGACAGCGTCAAGCGCGAGGTGCGTGCCCTCACCGACATGATCGAGGTGGGCCGCCGCCGCCAGCAGGCGGGCCTCAAGGCGGCCTCCGTGCGGCGCCATCTGGTCTTCACGGGCTCCCCCGGCACCGGAAAGACGACCGTCGCCCGGCTGTACGGCGAGATCCTGGCCTCGCTCGGCGTCCTGGAGAAGGGCCATCTCGTCGAGGTGTCCCGGGTGGATCTGGTCGGCGAGCACATCGGCTCCACGGCCATCCGTACGCAGGAGGCCTTCGACAAGGCGCGCGGAGGCGTGCTGTTCATCGACGAGGCGTACGCGCTGTCGCCGGAGGACTCGGGACGCGACTTCGGGCGCGAGGCCATCGACACGCTCGTGAAGCTGATGGAGGACCACCGAGAGGCGGTGGTGGTGATCGTCGCGGGATACACGGCCGAGATGGAGCGCTTCCTTCGCGTCAACCCCGGGGTTGCGTCCCGCTTCTCACGGACCATCACTTTCAGCGACTACCTTCCCGAGGAGCTGCTGCGGATCGTGGAGCAGCAGGCCGAGGAGCACGAGTACCGGTTGGCGTCGGGCGCGGGCGAGGCGCTGCTGAAGTACTTCACGGCCATCCCGAAGGGGCCCGCGTTCGGCAACGGCCGCACCGCGCGGCAGACGTTCGAGGCGATGGTGGAGCGGCATGCGGGGCGGGTCGCCCAGTTCACCGAGCCGAGCACGGACGACCTCACCCTGCTCTACGCCGAGGACTTGCCCGAGTTGCCCTGAGGCTCGCCGTCCGCGCCCGGACCGGGCTGAGAATCGCCACCGGGCGGCGTGTCCGGATCAGGCTCATGAGGTCCAAGGGCCCCGCCTTCCGGGCGCGGTCCCGGCACATCCGGCCTGAGCCGGGTGAGCAGCCGCTGCCGCTCCTCGGCGAACGCAGGATCCGCCTGGTAGTCGGAGTGCCCGAGGATCGGCGCGGGCAGCGGGTGTTCGGCGGTCCGGCCGTATGCGAGAGGGTCCTTGAGCGGCTCGCGGTCGACCTTCGGGCCGCAGTCGCCGGGCAGCCGGACGGGGCCGCCGATGGGGTCGGTGGCCCTGTGGAGATTGCGCCAGCAGTCGACCTCACGGTGCAGGCCGCTGAGCGCGTCGGGACCGAAGTGGGCCGGGAACCAGCGCCCGTAGAGCCGCTCCAGGGGTGAGCCGTAGGTCAGCAGCGCGACTCGCTTGCGCACCGACGGGGTGAGCTGCCAGGCCGCGGCGGCGGCGAGGACGCTGCCCTGGGAGTGCCCGGAAATGACGAGCCGTCCGCCTGTGGTGCGCGTCCAGGTGGCCATGCGCCAGGTCAGGTCGGGCACGGCGCGCTCGGCGTAGCAGGGCGGTGCGAAGGGATGTGCCGCGCGCGGCCAGAACGTACCGACGTCCCACAGGATGCCGATGGTCCGCCGGGCCGAGGGGTCTTTGTAGGCACGGCGGCCCCAGGTGACGAACAGTATGAAGCCGACGCCGATCAGCCAGGAGCCGAGCGCCTGCGCGGTCTCGGCCGCGCCCTCCACGAAGGCGTACGTCCCTTGCGCGGCCTCGCCCGGCACCTCGTCGGCCGTCATGGCGCCCACCAGGGCCACGATGCCCAGCAGGAGCGTCACGGCGGAGGTGATGCCGATGATGCGGGGAGCCCGGTCGGTGAGCGAGGCCATCGCGCGCGTGCGCGCGATGCGTCGGGTGCGCTCGGTGTCCTTGGGTTCCGAGGGATAGTCCTGTTCCACCTCGCTCATCGCGGCGCGGCGCAGTTGCACCGTACGCCGGGCCAGCCAGGCGAAGAGCGCCAAGAGGACGACGAGGAGGGGCGGGATGACGGACGCCTGCCAGGTCAGGAACACCGGCGGGCCCTTGATCGAGCCTCCGGTGCCGTCGAGCCAGTCGGCGACGCGCTGGGCCACACCGCCGGAGAACACGCCGCCGAGCGCGCAGGCCAGCATGGCGACGGCGGGCCCGGCCAGTCCGCGCATCGCGGTGCGGGTGTCGGGGTGGGAGCGGTAGAGGAGGTGGGCGACCACGCCGATCGCGATCACGAGCAGGCCCTGAACGAGGACGATGCCGCCGAAGGTTGCGTCACCCGGCAGCCGCGCGACCGATCGCCACTCCGGGCGTGACCAGCCCGCGTACACGATGGTGAGGGTGAGCAGGGTCAGCGAGCCGATGGGCAGCCAGCGCACCAGGGCCTCGTCGAGCTGCCGGTCGAGTCGCCTCTCGCTGCGGCCCCTGCGGCACACGACCCACACCACAACGACCGCGCCCACGACGAGCGTTGCGTTCAGGAGCCAGCCCAGTGCCTCCAGTACGGCCGGCCCGCCGTCCCGGCGGTCGTGACGGGCGGCGGAGGTGCCGACGCCGGCGGTGACCGTCAGCAGCCCCGCGGCGGTGTGGGCCGCGCGCAGCCGGGCCACCAGGCGGCGCCCGTACCAGAAGCCGGGGCGGCCCAGGCCCAGGCGGCCGGTGTCTTCGTCCAGGTCGGCCCCGTCGGTCATCGGCTGCTGAGACTCGTACGCGCTCCAGGTGCGGTGGGACAGGTACCACAGGAGACCGGTGAGAGCGGCCGGCACCACGGCGGCGAGGGCGAGGCGGCGGCCGGGCTGGCTCCACCAGCCGTCGCCGGACTCGACCGGTGCCAGAAAGCCCAGCCAGGAGTGATCCGCGGCGCACGCGCGAGTGCCCGCGCACTGCCAGGCCGCAAGGTCGAGGGCCACCTCGCAGGCGGCGGCCACCAGCAGCACCGTGAGGGTGAGACTCACCAGCCGGACGAGCAGGCCGTAGAGGCGTACCGTCCTCGTCCGGTTGTCGCTCACCGTGGGCCGCATCCAGTGGGCGAGATTGACCACCATGAACGGAAGGAGCAGCAGCCACAGAGCACGGGCGCCGTTCCCGGAGGTGAGGTTGCACCATACGTACGCCTCGGGCACCGGCTTGCCGCGGTAGTCGTCCGGCCGCTTCTCCGCATCGGCGTCGTCGACGCGGCGGAAGACGGCGGCCGTCTCGTCGCCGGTGATCCGCACGGTGCGCGGATCGTTCAGCATCTCCTCGGGCGTGGTGCCGCCCACGCCGTGGACCAGAAGTTCAAGTGCGGTGTCGGCCGTTTCGGGCCGCCGCTCGGGGCTGGTCGCCTGCCCCGCCGAGGCACGCTCCTGTGAACGCTCCACTGTCTTCGCTTCCCCCGTGATGCCTGGTGGCATGTGTCATGTGCAGGTACAAGAATCCCGGCTGCGGGCCAGGTGCGCACCCCTGGTCACGGAATCTCCCCGATCCGTGTGACTGTGACGGCCCCGCGTTGCCCGCGTGACGTGTGCGCGTGGGCACAGGCAGTGGCGCAAGGGGTGGTCACCCGTGCGAGTATGGGACGCCCTTGGGGCCTCGGGCGGGGAGAATGTCCTCGTCGAAGGGGGTCGGACGAGTCGGAGGGGGTTCGAGGCAGTGTCGGGCAGAACGAGTCGAAGGGACCGGAGCGGACGTGAGTGAGAATCAGAACCTCCTCGCGGAGCAGCGCCGCGCTCTGATCCTCGACGAGGTCCGGCGGCGCGGCGGCGTCCGCGTCAACGAGCTCACCAGGAAGCTCGGTGTCTCCGACATGACCGTCCGCCGCGATCTGGATGCGCTGTCCCGACAGGGCATGGTGGAGAAGGTGCACGGCGGCGCGGTCCCGGTGGTCGAGGCGAGCACCCACGAGCCGGGCTTCGAGGCCAAGTCGGGACTGGAGCTGACCGCCAAGGAGGACATCGCGCGGGCCGCGGCGAGCCTGGTCGCGCCGGGCACGGCGATCGCCCTGTCGGGCGGTACGACGACGTACGCGCTCGCCCATCAGCTCCTCGATGTGCCGGACCTGACCGTGGTGACCAACTCGGTGCGGGTGGCCGATGTCTTCCATGCGGCACAGCGCACCTCCGGACAGCGGCAGGGTGCGGCCACGGTCGTACTGACGGGTGGTGTGCGTACGCCCTCGGACTCGCTCGTGGGACCGGTCGCCGACCAGGCGATCGGGGCGCTGCACTTCGATGTGCTGTTCCTCGGTGTGCACGGCATCTCGGTCGAGGCGGGCCTGTCGACGCCGAACCTGGCGGAGGCCGAGACGAACCGGCGGCTCGTGCAGTCCGCGCGGCGCGTCGTCGTGGTCGCGGACCACACCAAGTGGGGCACGGTGGGGCTGAGTTCGTTCGCCGCTCTGGAACAGGTCGACACGCTGGTCACGGACGCCGGGCTGCCCGCCGAGGCACGCGCGGAGGTCTCCGAGCATCTGCGGCGCCTGGTGGTGGCGGGCGAGCCCGAGGAAGATACAGACATCTGACGGACCGCCAGTTATCGTGACCGTACGCCCGTATTCCACCGCTTCACCTCGGGTCTGACACGGTCCGGATTCCGTTCCCGCGAGGGGGTTTTCGCACGTGGCTCGCCAACTGCGCCCGGTGGGGCTCGACTTCGTCCAGTCCGCTCCTGTGCGTCTGGTGTTCGCGAGAGTGGTGAGCGCGCCGCCGGAGGCGGTCTTCCGTGCGCTGGCCGAGGACGTGGCGGGCTGGCCGGAATGGTTCTCGGCGGTGACGCTGGCCCGGCCGACCGAGGGCGGCGCAGGGCGGCAGATCCGGCTCAAGGGCGGTACGCACTTCCAGGAGACGGTGATCGCGGCCGAGCCCGCCGAGGTGTACACGTATCGCGTGGACGAGACGAACGCCCCCGGGGTCCGTGCCCTCGTCGAGGAGTGGCGGCTGACTCCGCACGGCACCGGTACGCGGGTGCAGTGGACGTCGGCCGCCGACGGGACCGCGGCGTTCCGCTTCGCCGTGAAGCTGGGGCGGCCGGGGCTGGGGCGCGCGTTCCGGGACGCGGTGACGAGGCTGGACCGGCGGCTCGCCTCAGCACGGGCATGAGGCGTACGCGCGCGTGCACCCCGATAACGCCTAGTCCGGCCACACCCCCGTAGCCAGCAATGACTCGATCGCCTTCGCGTACGGCGCGATGTCCAGCCCCTGTGCGGCCAGCCACTCGTCCGAGTAGTACTTGTCCAGGTAGCGGTCCCCGGGGTCGCACAGCAGCGTGACGACGCTTCCCGTGCGGCGCATGGCCACCATCTCGGCGACGATCTTCAGCGCGCTCCACAGCCCGGTGCCGGTCGAGCCGCCCGCCTTGCGGCCGATGGACTGTTCCAGTGCGCGTACGGCGGCCACGCTCGCCGCGTCCGGCACCTTCATCATCCGGTCGACGGCACCCGGTACGAAGCTCGGCTCCATGCGTGGCCGGCCGATGCCCTCGATGCGTGAACTGCAGTCGGTGGTGACGTCCGCGTTGCCCGTCGTCCAGCCCTCGAAGAAGCAGGAGTTCTCCGGGTCGGCCACGCAGATACGGGTGTCGTGCTGCATGTAGTGCACATAGCGGGCGATGGTCGCCGACGTGCCACCGGTGCCGGCCGTGGCGACGATCCACGCGGGCTCGGGGTAGCGCTCCAACTTCAGCTGGCGGTAGATCGATTCGGCGATGTTGTTGTTGCCGCGCCAGTCCGTGGCCCGTTCCGCGTAGGTGAACTGGTCCATGTAGTGGCCGCCGGTCTCGGCCGCGAGGGCGGCGGACTCCTCGTACATCTTGCGCGGGTCGTCCACGAAGTGACACTGCCCGCCGTGGAATTCGATCAGTCGGCATTTCTCGGCGCTGGTCGTGCGTGGCATGACCGCAATGAAGGGCACCCCGATCAGCTTCGCGAAGTACGCCTCTGAGACGGCCGTGGAGCCGCTGGACGCCTCGATGACGGGTCGGTCGCGCCGGATCCAGCCGTTGCACAGGCCGTACAGGAACAGCGAGCGGGCGAGTCGGTGCTTGAGGCTGCCCGTGATGTGGGTGGACTCGTCCTTGAGGTACAGGTCGATACCCCAGGCCTCGGGCAGCGGGAAGCGCAGCAGGTGGGTGTCGGCGGAGCGGTTGGCGTCGGCCTGGACCTTGCGTACGGCCTCCTTGAGCCAGTGCCGGTACTCCGTGTCGCTGTGGTCGACATCGAGGGTGGCCATCGGCTCATGGGTGCGGGCCTGTTCTGGGGTTGTCACGGCCGGGCTCCTTCAGGATGGGCCGACACCGGTTCGGCGGGTCGGACGCCTCGATCATAGACAGCTTCCGCACGCTTCTCACCTGCATAAACGTACCTTTGAGCACCTCAAAGGAACCACTGGCACACAGGGACGGGGGGCGCATCCGCCCGAGTGCGCCGAACCGTGCGCCTGACACCCGCGTGCGCACTGGTGCTCGACGCGAGGGACGTGCAGACTGCACCGCAGGGGACGGCGAACCCGACACGAGACGGCGATCCCGGGCGCGACGCACACTGGATCAGGACCGGAGCACAGTCGTAGCGCACAAGGGGGCGGGGCATCATGGCGGAGCCGGAGTTCACGGCCACCGGCGTACGGATCGGAAAGAGGCTGCGTTCGCTCACCCGGGCCGGGCAGGTCCGGATCAGCGACGGCAGGCTGGAGTTGCTCACCAGTTACGGCAGCGAGATCGACAGCGCACCCGTGCGGGCGGTCCGCGCGTCGAAGCCGTGGTTCGCCCATGACGACCGCGCATTGGCGGAGGTCAACGGCACCCGCTACACGCTCACCCTGGGCGAACACGACCCCGCTCCGGGCGAGCCCGGACCGCCCGCCGCCCGCCGGTTCATCGAGGCGGTGCGCAAGGCGGCGGGGCGCGGTCACTGAGAGTGCCACGAGTTGCAGGACCCCATCCCCTGAGTCACGCTGATCCCACGTCACTCTGGGTTTACCGGTGATAACGCTGTGAAGCAGCGTGCGCCGGTCACGAACAGCAGGCGGCCGTTGTACTCAGGCACCTTGCTGGATCCGTACTCGTCTTCTTCCGGACCTCATTTCGGGGAGTCGCAGCCGTGATCAGCCAGCCAAGCAGGCACTGCACGGTGGAGCTCCAAGCCCTGCCGTCGCGGATCGGCCAGGTCCGCAGGATCGTCTCGGCGCAATTGCGCTACTGGCATCTCGACCCCTTGATAGACCGGGCCGCGCTCGGTGTGACCGAGCTGTTGACCAACGTTCACCAGCACGCCGAACCCGACAAGGTGTGCACCGTGGAGATCGAGCTGCTGCTCGACCGGCTCACGGTCTCGGTGCATGACCACGATCCCCGGCTTCCCGAGGTCCGGGACGCCGACGCCTCCGCCACCTGCGGTCGCGGCCTTGCGATGGTCGCAGCGATGAGCGAGAGCTGGGGGGTTCGGCCGGACGGCGAGTCCGGCAAGGTCGTGTGGTTCACACTCGCGGCGCCGTCCCCTGCGGTGACACTGCCGCCCTGTCCGCCGTACGGCGCGGTTACGGAGGCGCCGGCGCGAGGCGCTCCGCTGGGCGCGGTTCGTTAGTGCGCTACGGGTTCGTTGTGGGTGTCGCGCCTTCCCCGCAGGGTGCCTCCGGCGGTGGGGCGGCTGCGGGTTGAGTGTGGCCGGTCGCGCCCCGCGGCGGAGCCGCTAATGTCACAGCCCCGCGCCCCTGGGGTGCGTGGTGGGTCGGGGCCGTGGGCCGGTGCGTCAGCCCGTCGCCAACAGGGCATACGGCCCTTCGGTTTCCACAGGGCGCAGGCGGGCCGAGACAGAACCTACGCGACGGGCATACGACGCACCGGCCCACGTCCCCTCCCGCCGGTGGGAGACTGCGGGCACGTCGTGGCTGATTCGCATGGTGGCTGCCGGTTCCGGGAGCGCCCCGTCGGGGGCGCGGGGAACTGCGCGACCAGCCACAACGGACCTGCAGTCGCCAATGAACCGAACCCACCCTCCCGGCAGGCGCACCCGCTCGACCGCCGGAGGTAACCCGCTCAACCGCCGGAGGCGATGGCGCGCAGCACATCCAGTCGCGCGGCCCGCCGGGCGGGCCGCAGGCCGGCGAGCGCTCCGGCCGCGACGCCCACGAGCGCCACCAGCGCGAGCTGGGTGGGCGGCAGGGAGAAGGCGAACTCACTGTCGCTGGCGCCGTCGGACGCCTTGACGAGCACCCAGCCGAGGAAGCCGCCGAGGACGAGTCCGCCCACCGTGCCGAACGCGGCGACCAGGACCGACTCCCAGCGGACCATGGCGCGCAGCTGCGCCCGGGTCTGCCCGACCGCCCTCAAAAGGCCCAGTTCGCGGGTGCGTTCGTGGATCGCGAGCGTCAGCGTGTTGGCGATGCCGAGCAGCGCGATCAGCACCGCGAGCGCGAGCAGTGCGTAGACCAGGGTGAGCATCATGTCGATGCCTCCCGCCGAGGACTGTGCGTACTCGTCGCGCGTCTGCACCTCGGGGTTGCCGTACGCCGCGGCGACCTTCTCGACCGCCGCCTTGCCGTCGGCCGTGCTCACGCCGTCCTTGAAGGAGACGGCGACGAGGGTGTCGGAGTCCTGGGTGCGGTGCGGGGCCCAGGCCTCGCGGGTGATGACGTACTCGCCCGCGAGTTCCGACTGACCGTAGAGCGCGCGGACCGTGAAGGTCTCCTTCTTGCCGTCGGTGAAGGTGAGTTGGGCCTTGTCGCCGGTGTTCAGGCCCTGCTTTTCGGCCTCGTTCCCGGTGATGGCGATACCGTCCGTGCCGAGGTTCCGCATCGAGCCCTGGACCGTGCCGAGGTCGAAGGTGCGCTCCAGCGCGGCCGGGTCGGTGACCGTCAACGCGCGCCCCTTGCCGTCGACTTCGGCGACACCGCGGCCGAGACCGACGGCCGTGTCCACCTCGGGCCGCTCCCCGATGGCGCCGGCGAGCCGCGGGCTCAGTCCGCTGCCACCCGCTCCGAACGACGGGGTGCTGACGGCGACGTCGCCCGCGAAAGACCGCGACACCGTCTGGTCCATGGTGGCCTTCAGCGAGGCTCCGAACACCGTGAACAGCGAGACGACGGCGACACCGATCATCAGCGCGCTCGCGGTGGCGGCGGTCCGCTTCGGGCTGCGCAGGGCGTTGCGCCTGGCCAGCCCGCCGGTGACACCACGCAGCCGGTCGAGCGGGCTGCCGAGGGCGCGTACGGCCGTGGTGGAGGCGACCGGGCCGAGAACCACGAAGGCGGCGAGCGCCAGGAGGGCCCCGGAGCCCGCGAGCCACAGGGACGGGCTCACGAACACCCCGGTCAGGGTGACCGCTACGGCCAGCGCGCCGAGTCCGCCACCCACGACGGCGCGGGTGCGGGACGCTCCGGAATGGTCGACGGCCGTCTCCCGCAGCGCGGCGAGCGGTGCGGTGCGTCCCGCGCGGACGGCGGGCAGCAGGGCGGAGCCGAGGCAGACCACGATGCCGACGACCAGCGGCAGCAGCATGGACAGGCCGCCGATCACCAAGTCGCCGTCGGGGAACGGGAATCCGATCGCCGGGAACAGCGCCTGCAGCCCCGCCGCGATCCCGATACCGCCGGCGAGACCCGCCGCGGACGCCACGATGGCGACTGCGCTCGCCTCGACGAGCGTCGAGACGGTGACCTGCCTGCGCGAGGCGCCAAGTGCACGCAACAGGGCGTTTTCCCGGGTGCGTTGGGCCACGACGATCGCGAAGGTGTTGTGGATGGAGAAGGTCGCGACCAGCAGCGCCACGCCCGAGAACACCAGCAGGAAGGTGGTGAACAGGCTCAGGAACTGGCCGGAGATCATGTCCGTGTTCTCCGCGGCCGACTCCTGACCGGTGATCGCCTCGATTCCCTTGGGCAGTACGGGAGTCAGGGCGTCCACCAGCTCCTGCTGGCTGATGCCGGGACCGGCCCGCACCTGGATGCTCGCAGCCTCGCCGGGCTTCGCGGTCAGGTATTTCTCGGCGTCGGACTGCGTCATACCGGTGAACGTCACCTGCGCCATGCCGTCCTCACCGCCGAAGCGCGCGAGACCGACGATCGTCACCTTGACCGAGTCGGGCGTACGCAAGGTCGTGGTGTCGCCGATCTTCAGGTCGCCCCGCTCGGCGGTGCCGCGGTTGACGACGACCTCGCCGGACTTCAATGGGGCGCGTCCTTCGGCGAGTTGGTACGGGTTGAGCTTCTGGTCGTCGATCCAGTTGCCCGCGAGCGTGGGCGGTCCCGCGCCGCCGACGGGGTCGCCGTCGGCGCCGATGAGCTGGCCCGCGCCCTCGATGTTGGGCACGGCGGCGGCGACGCCGGGCGTGTCCTCGATCCTCTTCACCAGGCCGGTGTCGACGGGCTGTCGTACGCCCTGGCTCTCGCCCGGCGTGGTGATGGTGTCGGCGCTGCGGACGACGGCGTCGGTGCCGCTCGTCGCGTTGCCGAACATCGTGTCGAAGCCGGCGCGCAGGGTGTCGCCCATGACGAGGGTGCCGGCGAGGAACGCGACTCCGAGGAGCACCGCCAGGAACGTACCGGCGAAGCGCCGTTTGTGGGCGCGCAGGGACGACACGCTGATGCGCAGGGACGCGTTCATGACGGCACCTCGAAGGCTTTCATGCGGTCCAGGACCTTGTCGGCGGTCGGGGAGGTCATACGGTCGACCAGGCGCCCGTCCGCGAGAAACACGACCTCGTCGGCATGGGCGGCGGCCACGGGGTCGTGGGTGACCATGACGACCGTGCGGGCCGTCTGACGCACCGTGCGGCCGAGGAGGCCGAGGACCTCCTCACCGGAGCGGGAGTCCAGGTTGCCGGTCGGCTCGTCGGCGAAGACGACGTCCGGCCGGCCGGCGAACGCCCGTGCCACGGCGACGCGTTGCTGCTGGCCGCCGGAGAGCTCGGAGGGCCGGTGGTGCAGCCGGCCGCGCAGGCCGACGACATCGACCAGCGCGTCGATCCATTCCTTGTCGCGGATGTCGCCCTTGCCGCCCGCCAGGTCCAGCGGCAGCGTGATGTTCTCCGCGACGGTCAGCGTCGGCACCAGGTTGTACGCCTGGAACACGAAGCCGACGCGGTCGCGGCGCAGCAGGGTGAGGCGGCGGTCGTCGAGGGTGCTCAGCTCGGTGTCGCCGATGTGGGCGGTGCCCGATGTGAGCGTGTCGAGTCCGGCCGCGCAGTGCATCAATGTGGACTTTCCGGAGCCCGAAGGCCCCATGATCGCGGTGAAGCGGCCGGCCGGAAAGTCGACGCTCACCCCGTCCAGAGCCCGCACGCCGGTGTCGCCGCTGCCGTACACCTTCACGGCATCGACCACGCGGGCCGCGGTGCGCGTGGTGGTCACCGTCGTGGTCATGCCGCACCGCCCTTGCCGGTCCGGCCGAACTGCTCGTCCAGGACGGACAGCCGGCGCCAGTACTCGTCCTCGTCGATCTCGCCGGAGGCGAAGCGGTGGCCGAGCACGGTGAGGGGTGAGTTGTCCTCGGCGGCCGGTCGCCAGGGGCCGCGGCGTCCGCGCCACACCGTGCGGCGCAGCAGCGCGATGCCGCCGCCGATGACCAGTGCCCAGATCACCGGGAAGAACAGGATCCACGGGCCGGGCCCGCCGTCGCCGAAGTGCGCCAGGGTCTGCATGATCGGTCAACTCCTCGGTAGCGATGCGCTGTGCGATGTCCTTGCGTGTCGCTTCCGAGAGTCGTCCCGCAGGGGGTCCCGGGTCGTCGTACGGCCAGCGGCAGTGCGCGTACCTCCCCGGGAGTACGCGGGCTGCTCACCGCTGCTCCCTAAAGGCTCGACTTCTGTAACTACTAGTATGTACAGTGCCTGCATGAGCACGTCGGAGCGTCTGATCGAGTCCACCCGTGAGCTGCTGTGGGAGCGTGGTTACGTGGGCACCAGCCCCAAGGCCATCCTGGAGCGCGCAGGCGCCGGGCAGGGCAGCATGTACCACCACTTCAAGGGGAAGCCGGACCTCGCCCTGGCCGCGATCCGGCGGACCGCCGAGCAGATGCGGGCTACCGCCGCGGGAGTACTCGACGGTCCGGGAACGCCGTACGAGCGCATCGAGGCGTATCTGCGGCGCGAGCGCGATGTGCTGCGCGGCTGTCCGATCGGGCGGCTGACGATGGACCCGGACGTGATCGCCGACGAAGAACTGCGGGCACCCGTCGACGAGACGCTCGACTGGCTGCGTGAACAGCTCGCCGGAATCGTCGAGGAGGGCAAGGAGCAGGGCCAGTTCGCGCCCGGGCTCGACGGCGAGGAGATCGCGGCGACGGTCGTCTCGACCGTCCAGGGCGGCTATGTCCTCGCCCGCGCGTCCGGTTCGCCCGCCGCCTTCGATGTGGGCGTCCGGGGCCTGCTCTCCCTCCTCTCACCGCACTAGGAAGGCACCCTGTGCACGCGATGCAGTACGAGCTCACCCTGCCCGCCGACTACGACATGGTCATCATCCGCGACCGAGTCGCCCGCAAGGGGCATCTGCTCGACGACTGGGAAGGCCTCGGCTTCAAGACCTACCTGATGCGCGAGCGCGGCGTACACGGATCGCCGGTGAACCAGTACGCGCCGTTCTACCTGTGGAACACCGTCGCAGGCATGAACTCCTTCCTCTGGGGAGGCCCCTTCCAGGGCATCGTCGACGACTTCGGGCGCCCGTCGGTCCGGCAGTGGACCGGGCTGGCGTACGAGGAGGGCGGCGCCGCCGACTCCCCCGCACGGGTCGCGGTATTGCGGCGCCAACAGGTGCCGGACGGCGCCCAGTTGACAGAGGCCGGGGCTGAGGCAGCACGGGAGGCCGAGCGGCTGGCAGGGGAGGACGGCGCGGTGCTCGCGGCGGCCGTCGTCGACCCGAGCCGCTGGGAGCTCCTCCACTTCTCCCTCTGGGAGCACGACACCCCCAAGGCGGACGGCGACGCGTACGAGGTGCTGCATATGTCCGCCCCGCAGCGGGACCAGTTGCCGCGACCCCTGTAAGACACCGTTCCTGAAGACTGAATAGGAGTGAGCCCATTCAGCCGCACGACCCGAACGGTCTTGGGCGCACTGGTCCCCGGCGTACTCGGCCCCGGGGCGGCGACACGCATCCTGTGCGCGGTCCGGTCCCGGGAAGCCAGTTCCCTGTACGACCTGGCCAGACGAGCACGGCCAGCGGCTACGGGGAGGCCCTGAACCATCACTCCGGTGGAGCAGGGGCCCCGCACGCCGACGCCGAACTCGGCATCCCAGATCGCACAATCACGTTAACCCGGACGGCCCAGGGCGCCGCAAGCCTGCAAGCGGACCACCACACGATCGAGCTAAAGCGACCTTATGCACGCTTCTCAGCGAGCAGTTACTGACCCCCCTGATCGAGAAGGAGAACCGCCGACATGCCCTTCGTCCGCATCGACGCCCTGGGAGCCGACCCCGATCGGCTCGACGCCCTAGGCCGTGCCGTGCACGACGCCCTGGTCGAGGCCATCGGGATCCCGCCCGACGACCGGTTCCAGGTCCTGGTCGGCCATGACGGCAGCCGCAGCACGTTGCGCTACGACGACGGTTACCTCGGGATCCACCGGGACGACGGCCTCGTGTACGTCACGATCACCCTGCGCTCCGGGCGGACCCCGGCGCAGAAGCAGGCGCTGTACCGGCGGATCGCCGAACTCGCCCGGGACTACGCGGGGACCGAGCCGCGGAACGTGTTCGTCAACCTGATCGAGAACGAGCCGATCGACTGGTCCTTCGGCGAGGGCGTGGCACAGTACTCCGCCTCCTCCGCTCCGGCCGGACCCTCGTCCTCGGGCTAGACCACGGCGATGTCCACGGACGGCCGGAGTTTCGCCGCAGCGGCCAGCGCCTCGTGCACCGGGTTCGTGGTGAAGGCGTTCAACAGGGCCTGGTCCGCGGGCTTTTCGGAGGCCGGGAAGGCGATCTGCTCGTACGCCGCCTGGAAGCGCGGGCCCCAGCGGCGGGCGCCCAGGCGGGCCGTGCGGGAGCAGTTGTCGACCATGTATGCGACATCTCGGGCGTGCATGTACGGCAGCAGCGAGTCGACGGCCTCGATGACCGACTCGTTGACGATCTCCGACCAAGGGTGGCCGCGCTCGGCGAACTCGTCGATCTGGGCTGTCATGGTGGCGATGAAGACGCCGGCCGTGAACGGGTCGACGGACAGCGCGCGTTGGGGTCGCCGGGCGCGTACCTCGTCGCCCGCCGCCCACATGGGCGAGCCGCCGATCTCGGTCATCGGGCAGGTGCCGAGGCGCTGTTCGGCGAGGATCACACTGCGCAGTTCGGTGCCGTCGGCGACCTCGTCGTAGATCTCGGCGACGAGGTCGCGGGCGGGGCCGTAGGTCGCCGTGTACGCGCGGTCGAAGGTGTCCCGCCCCGCCGGGTCGAGGTTCTCGCGCACCGCCCGCAGGCCGGAGCGTGAGATGGTGCGGGCGATCGGGCCGGTGACGTTCTCGCAGGACCGTTCGTACGCGGTTACCGGGTCGCCGCCGGCGAGGCGGAAGCGCGCGTACAGGCTCTCGACGAGGCCGTGGACGGCGCCGAGCAGGATGGCGCGCTCGCCGACGATGTCGGAGCGGTACTCGCTGTCCAGGGTGGTGTGGAAGGTGTACGGGGAGCCGAGCGCGACCGACCAGCCCAGCGCACGGTCGACGGCGTGACCGTGGGGGTCGGCGTGCACGGCGAAACTGCTGTTGATTCCGGCACCGTTGATCTCAGCGCCCTGCAAATACAGCCGTCGCACCGAGTCGCCCATGCCCTTGGGGCAGACGGCGATCACGCCGTGCCCGGCAGGGAACTCGCCGCCGTTTTCCCGGAGATGACCGAGCAGGAAGCCGTGCGACAGGCCGATCGTGGCTCCGGGCTTCAGCGCTGCGAAGAGCTCCCGGTGGTGGGCGGCGAGCGCAGCGTCCGCGATCAGCAGGATCACCAGGTCGCTCTCGGCGGTGACAGCGAGCCAGTCGCCGAGCGTGCCGTCCGCCTCGGTGAACCCGTGCGCGCGGGCATCGGCGGCCGAGGCGGAACCGTGGCGCAGTCCGACGGCGACGCGGATGTCCGTACCGGCCAGGGAGTCCCTCAAGTTGGCTGCCTGGGCGCGGCCTTGAGGGCCCCAGCCGATGACGCCGATGCGGTGGACGCCCGCGAAGGCCCGCGGCAGCAGGGGGAAGAGTTGGCGGCCGCCGCGCAGGATCGTCTCGGTGCCGCCGGGGACGGTCATGGTTTCGAGGGGGAAGACGGTGGAGGCATACATCGAGGTCACAGAGGTCACTGAGGTCATGGTCGAGTTGTAGGCTCCGGCTGCGTGTTGCGGCAAGCGCAACTTGTGCAGCGCGGTGTTGCGATAGATGAAAGACGCAGGTGAAGGCATGCTCAATGATCATCGCGAGCTGCGGCTGTTCGTTCATCTGGCGCAGACGCTGAACTTCGGCCGGACGAGTCTGGACTGTCATGTCAGCCCCGCGACGCTCACCCGCACCGTGCAGCGTCTCGAGGCGGAGCTCGGCCACCGGCTCTTCGACCGCGGCCCGCGCGGGGTGTCGCTGACAGCGGAAGGGCATCGCTTCCGTGCGTACGCGATGGAGGCGCTGGAGTTGTGGCGCACTTACCGCGAGGAGCACCCGGACCCGGCCGAACTCACCGGCAGGCTGGCTGTGTTCGCGACCGTGACGGCCTGTCAGGCGCTCCTGCCCGACCTCCTCGCACGCTTTCGCGCCGCACATCCGCAGGTACGCCTCGACCTGCGCACCGGAGATGCGGCTGCCGCGCTCGCCCGGCTCGACGAGGGCGAGGTCGACGCGGCGGTCGCGGGCATTCCGGCGCGGCTGCCGGGGCCGCTGGTCAGCCGGACGGTGGCGGTGACCGAGCTGGTCTTTGTGACGGCCCGCGACCGCGCCGACGACGGCCTCGGCGGGCCGTTCGTGCTGCCGCACCGTGGACTGGTGCGAGAGGTGGCCGACCGATGGTTCCGCGGACGGGGCGTCACACCCGACGTGGCGGCCGAACCCGACGGCCACGAAGGGCTGTTGACGCTGGTCGCGCTCGGCTGCGGCACCGGTGTCGCGCCCCGTCTCGTGCTCGAGAACAGCGCGGTGCGCGACCGTCTGGCCGTGCTGCCCGCCTCTCCCCCACCGGAGCCGTTCCCGATCGGCCTGTGCGTACGACGTGCCGATCTGCGGCGGCCGTTGGTGTCGGCGCTGTGGAGCCTTACCGGGCCGTGAGCGCGGCGAGCGGGTCGTCGAGCACCGGCTGCCAGGCCAACTCGGCTGCTCCCACCAGGCTGTTGTGGTCGAGCGTGCAGGCGAGGATCGGTACGCCGCCGCTCTGCCCCCACAGACTGCGGTCGGCGACGACGGCGCGCAGGCGCCCCGGGTCGGCGTCGAGGAGGGTGCGGTGGAGTCCGCCGAGGATGATGCGGTCCGGGTTGAGGATGTTGACCAGCCCCGCAAGTCCCAGGCCCAGCCGATCGATCAGTGCCTCGGTGGCCGTACGGACGGCCTGGTCGGCGTACTGGTCGCGGATCAGGTCGTTCGCCTCCTGGAGCAGCGAGACCTCGGGGCCGGGGTCGCGGCCCGCCGCGGTGAGGAAGGCGAGCGGATCCGCCTCGACGTCCAGGCAGCCTCGGCTGCCGCAGTGGCAGGGGCGGCCCTCGGGGTTGACCGTGAGGTGGCCGACTTCGAGTGCCAGGCCCGAACTGCCCGTGTGCAGACGGCCGTCGAGCACGAGCGCGCCGCCGACACCGCGGTGACCCGTGGCCACGCACAGCAGGTCGCGCGCGCCACGGCCCGCGCCGTGACGGTGCTCGGCGAGCGCGGCGAGGTTGACATCGTTGGCGGCGAACGCCGGGCCGGTGATCCCGGCCGCGTGGATCCGCTCCGCGAAGATCTCCCGTACGGGTGCGCCCGCCGGCCAGGCCAGATGGAGCGGGTTGAGGGCCGTGCCCTCGGGTTCGGCGACCGCGGAGGGCACGGCGAGTCCGGCGCCCACGCAGTGGCGTCCCGTCTGCTGAAGGAGCTGGGCGCCCGCGTCGACGACCGAACCGAGCACCTTCGCCGGGTCGGCGTCGACGATCTCGCAGCCGGGCGCGGTCGCGACGATACGGCCGCCGAGCCCGACCAGCGCCGCGCGGAAGCCGTCGGCGTGCACCTGGGCGGCGAGGGCGACGGGGCCGTCCTCGGCGAGCCGGAGCCGGTGCGAGGGCCGGCCCTGCGAGCCGGCGGCGGCGCCGGGGCGGGCGTCGACCCGGATCAGCCCGAGCGCTTCGAGCTCCGCGGCCACCGCGCCGGCCGTCGCCCGCGTCACCCCCAGTTCGGCGGTGAGCACGGCCCGCGTCGGCGCGCGCCCCGTGTGCACGAGCTCCAACGCGGGCCCGAGCGCGCCGCGTCCGCGGTCGAGCCGGGTCCGCGTGATTCCTTCTCCCGCCGCTCGGGGGGTCGGCTTGCCGTTCATGAGTGGGAGTCTCCCATGATCCGGACGGTTGAGGGCCTCGCCTAGAAACCGCTGGCCCGCAGCGTGATGTTGAGCCTGCCCGTCAGGCCGAGTTCCGGAGGCGCGGTGCCCGCATCCACGCGCGGTACGCCGTGGTACGCGAGGCGGGCCGGGCCGCCGAAGACGAAGAGGTCGCCGCTGCGCAGTTCCACGTCCGTGTAAGGGCGTGCACGGGACACGGTGTTGCCGAAGCGGAAGACGCACGTGTCGCCGAGGCTCAGGGACACCACGGGGGCGTCGGACTTCTCGTCGCTGTCGCGGTGCATGCCCATGCGGGCGCCGGCGTCGTAGAAGTTGATCAGGGCGATGTCGTACGGGGCTGTCGGCTCGCCCTCGAAGGCGTCGTCGCCCCCGAAGGCATCGGCCACCGCACGACGGCCGAGCTCGCCCAGCCATTCCGGGAACGGCTTCACGGGCGCGCCGTCACCGTCGACGACCGTGCGCGCGTACCCGTACGGATACCAGTGCCAGCCGAGGCAGACCTGCTGCGACGTCATCGTGCCGCCGCCGGGTGTGTGGACCGTGCGCAGGCCGGCGGGTGGGCGCGCCCAGTCGCGGCAGGCTTCGAGCAGTTCGCGCTGGCGCCCGGCATCGACCCAGTCCGGCACGTGCACCGCGCCCGGCGCGACCTCCGTACGGCTCCGGGGAAACAGCTCGGCGTTCATGGCTCCATGGTCGCGCACTGCTCGGAGACGTACGGGCGAAAGCTGCGGCTCGGCTAGCGTCTCTGATCAGTTGAGGGAAACGTGGTCAGCGTGGTGCCTGGTACGTGTTCCCACCGGGGAGGGGAGGCGTGGGCGTGCAGGTGGAACCCCGCACCCAGGACTGCCCCTTGCGGGCGGTGTGTGCTGATCGTCTTCACGCCCTGGTTCCGGAGGGCCGCACGAGGCAGTCTCCGGACCGTGTGAGCGTGTCCCTCCGGACGCTGGCCCGCCAGGTCTTGCAGCCTGGCGGGGGAGGGTGTCCGGCGTCGCCTGGGCGTCGGACATGCTGCTCGGTGGCGGGTCGGTCCCCTCTTGGACCGATCCCGGCCGCTCTGGGCGGCAGGCGGTGTGATGACCGCCTTGGCTTCGAGTCTGTCGACCACCGAGCGGATCACCATGGTGCCGCTGGCACGGTCGGTGACCGTCTTGGTCTGGTGGGTCAGGCCGCGTGCGGCAATACGCCGCCAGGCGCCCTGGTCCCGGTCGCCCTGCCAGCTACACGAGGGGCAGATCGCCCACTTCCAGCCCGCAACGGTCGGCCGGTCGGGGGCCTTGCGGTGCCGCAGCGGCACCAGGCACTGCGGGCAGTGCCTGGATGTGTTGCGGGCCGGGACATCCACCACGGCGATACCGGCTTCGGCGGCCAGGTGGCGCATCCGGTCGATGATCTGCCCGCGCACCGTCTGCGACAGGCGCGTGTTCATGGTGCGGCCCATGCCGCGGGCCTCCATCGAGCGGAGGTCTTCGACGTAGATGACCGTGGCCCGGGCGGCGATCGCCTGGTCCACCGCCCACCGGGCGGCCGAGCAGGCCAGGGCGTCGTTCAGGTTCGAGCGGCGGTCGGAGACGTGCCGGATCTCGTCGGTGAGGATCTGACGCTTGTCCACGAGAGCATGGTCCTCGCGTTCGCCGATGAGCCGGTCGTACCGGTCGGCCCGGGCATGCAGGTACTCGGACTGACGGCGCAGGCGGTGCTGCTTCGACAGGACGCCGGACGCACGGAACATGCCACCGGAGCCGAGCGTGGTGATCGTGCCGTCGTCGTGGAGTCGGGCGGCGCCCGCACTGAGCAGGGTGTTCAGTCCCCAGTCCACCCCGAGGGCGACCGTGTGGCCGGTGCGCTGCGTCTTTGGGACGGCGTGGGTGTAGGCGAGGTCGGCCCGCACCGTGTCCTGGTGGAGGCGCAGGGTGGGCAGGTGCAGCACCGCGCTCGCGGGGACCGTCAATGGCACCTTGATAGGGCAGGCCACCCACGTCCAGTGCGCATACGACCGCGGATCGGGGCGGGTGGGCAGCTGCAGGCGCAGCAGCGCCCGGCCCGGCTCATCGGCGCGCTCGATGGTGGCCTGCTGGCCGTCACAGGCGGACAGCAGCAGCATGCGGGCAATGCGGGGCTCACTCTCCAGCTCGAACACGTCGGCCGGGAGCCGGCCGTGCTTCTTCCGGAAAGCGGCGATCTGACGGGTGCGGGAGGTGATGATGCTGGAGGGCAGGTGCTGCCCGCCGGGCACCGCATCGCGGACGACATCCCACTCCTCGGCGGTGCGCTTCTTCGGATCCGCGGGCCACGTCTTGAGGACGCCGGCGGTCAGATCGGCCCGCCACTTCGCCGAGCGCAGGGTGCGTCCGGCCTGTTCCTGTGCCATGCGGAGGATGCGGTCGTTGACCTTGGCGCCCGGGGTGACGGTCCAGCCCAGGCGGCGCAGCGCCATCCAGGCGTTCGACGGCAGCTTCTGGCCGCCCGCATCCTCGCCGGAGGCGAGCGCATCCACGTCGGGGGTGTTCCAGTGGTCGGCCAGCAGATCATTGACCATGCCGGACACCAGATTGGTAGTCCAGCCGACCCGCTCCGCCAGCACGGAAGCGGACAGGAACTCGCCGGTGTTCTCGTCGACCGCGGTGCGCAGCACGCCCCGGGCGCAGGCGGTGCGGGAGGTCTCGGTGTCGGTGAGCGGCAGCTTCCGGCTCATGAACGCTCCTGGGCTTCCGCCAGGAGTTGTCGGCGGGCTTCGGCGGAGCGCATGCCGTACAGGCGTCCGGCGAAGGCGGTGACCAGGGACAGGAAGTCTTCGAGGAGTTCTTCCCGCCCCCCGGACTTCTTCGGGTGCAGTACTTCCAGCGTCACGCCGTGCACGGCGAACAGCTGCTCGAGCCAGCCGACACCGAACCGGGCCAGCCGGTCCTCGTGGGTGACGCGGACTACGGTCACCGAGCCATCGGACACCATCGCTAGGACCCGGCTAAGGCCGGGGCGGTTCTCCTTCAGCCCGGATCCCCTGTCCTTGACGACCTTGACGACTTCACCGGTGGCGGTGGTCCGCAGCTCCTCTTCCTGCGCGGCCAGGGAGGTCTCCTGGCCGGTAGGGCCGGAGACGCGGACGTAGAGGAGTTCCCGGCGGGGCCGGTCGGTGCCGCCGCGCTTCAGGTTCTCGATGTCGACGGAGGAGAAGCGGCGTTCGCGGCCGACCCAGGTGAACGGGATCTTTTCGTCGAGCGCCCACTGGCGGAGTGTCATGGGGTGGATCCCCAGACGCTTCGCGGCCTTCGACATGCGCAGCAACTCCATGCCGCACACTGTACACAGAGAACACTAAGTAAAACTATGGATGACTAATGAAATCTGTGAGTCTGGGGACACGATGACCGAGCGTATGGCGACACCATGGGGCGAGTACGAACTGGCCCGCTTCCCCGAGGACCCCCGTGACCGGCTGCGCGCCTGGGACGCCTCCGACGCGTATCTGCTGGGGCATCTCGCGGAACTCGCGGAGCGGGGACAGCCGCTGGACGGAACCGTCGTCGTGGTGGGCGACCGCTGGGGCGCTCTCGTCACCGCCCTTCACTCGCTGCGGCCGGGGCAGATCACGGACTCGTTCCTCGCCCAGGAGGCGACTCGCGCGAATCTGGCACGGGGCGGTGTCGACGCGGACTCCGTGCGTCTGTTCACCACCCAGGACGCGCCGCCCGGTCGGATCGACGTGCTTCTGATCCGCGTACCCAAGAGCCTCGCGCTTCTGGAGGACCAGTTGCTGCGTCTGGCGCCCGGAGTGCACGAGGGGACGGTCGTCGTCGGTGCCGGCATGGTCAAGGAGATCCACACCTCGACGCTGAGGCTATTCGAGCGGATCCTCGGCCCGACCAGGACCTCGCTGGCCGAGAAGAAGGCCCGGCTGATCTTCTGCGAGCCGGACCCCGCGCTCACCCGGCCGAAGAACCCCTGGCCGCACACCTACACGCTGCCCGACGGCATCGGTCCCGTCTCCGGCCGCACTGTCGTCAACCACGCGGGCGTCTTCTGCGCCGAGCGTCTCGACATCGGCACACGGTTCTTCCTCCAGCATCTGCCGTACGGGCCCGAAGCCGGGCGCGTGGTGGACCTGGGCTGCGGCAACGGCGTGGTCGGTACGGCGATGGCGCTGGCCGACCCGGAGGCCGAGGTGCTGTTCGTGGACGAGTCGTACCAGGCGGTGGCCTCGGCGGAGGCGACGTATCGGGCAACCTCCGAGGGAACTGTGGACGCGGAGGGAACCGTCGGCAAGGCGGAGTTCCGCGTCGGCGACGGGCTGACCGGCGTTCCGCCGGCGAGCGTCGATCTCGTGCTCACCAATCCGCCCTTCCACTCGCACCAGGCGACGACCGACGCCACGGCCTGGCGGATGTTCACGGGGGCGCGCCGGGCGCTGCGGCCGGGCGGCGAGCTGTGGGTGGTCGGCAATCGGCACCTCGGCTACCACGTGAAGCTGCGCCGTCTCTTCGGCAACAGCCAGGTCGTCGCCAGTGACGCGAAGTTCGTGATCCTGAAGGCCGTCAAGAGATAGGCACGCCCGCGGGGGCGGCCTCGCCGCGCAGGGCACGTGGCGAGGCTCCCAGTTCGCGTCGACACGCCTTGTTGAAGGCCTGCAGGTCGGGGATGCCGACGGACGCGGCGACCGCGGGGATGGAGAGGGTCGAGGCGCGCAGCAGGTGGTGGGCGCGGTCCAGTCTGCGGCGGCGGATGTAGGCGACGACCGTGCCGCCCGTCTGGGTGCGGAAGAGCCGGGTCAGGTGGTTGTGCGAGACCCCCGCTGCGCGGGCGACGGCGGGCACGGTGAGCGGGGCGGCCAGGTTCGCCTCGATGTACGCGATCGCGGCGCTGACGGCCGAGTGCGGCCCGGGACGCTCGGCGGCCGGGGTGAGGTGGGCGATGCGCCACAGGGCCGTCCAGATCTCGGCCCGGGTGCGCTCGGGCGCGCCCGGCACGGAGGCGATCGCCTGGAGCAACAGGCCGGTGAGCATGGGGAGTTCGGGTCCGGCGTCCTGCATCACGGGGACGACGCGCGGGGGGCCGGCGGGTGCGATGCGCAAGTGCGCGTAGAGGTGTTCCGAGCGGCCCTGGTAGCGGAAGCGGACCGTCGTGCCGGGCGGTACGAGGCTGACCCGGCCGGGGCGGATGGCGTGCGGCGTGCCGTCGACGATCAGCTCGGCGTCGTACTGGTACAGGTGCAGCTGCCACAGCTCAGGCAGCCGGAAGACGTCGGTGCGGCTCGCGACGCCGTGGACGCCCACTCCGGCGTTCACCACGACGGGCGGCTCCCCGAGGCGGACCTCCGTTTCCCACATGGTGAAAAACTACCAGTAGTGGTGAGAGGCGCCAACGCGCCGGACGGGGCCCGCTCCCTACGTTGAAGCCATGACGAACACCCAACAGCCCGCGCTCCTCAGCTCGGTGCGGATGGCACACTTCGTGGCCCACGGCTCGCTGCGCCTCGACGCGGCGGTCCCGGCGGAGACGAACGCCGAGGCGATCGAGTTCCTGCGGCGGGGAGTCCCGGGCGTGCCGTTCGGCAGCAAGGTGCCGGACGCCTACCCCGAGGGGTCCTTCCCCCGGCGCCTCCTCGACATCCCGGCCGTGGCGGGGGCACTGCGCAGCCTCGTCGGCCCGGACCCGACCGTCGACCACCATGCCGTCCACATCCGCGAGCCCCACGAGGGACAGGCGCAGCCGCTCCACGGCGACGCGATCATCGACGTCCGCACCGACGCCTTCGACGTCCAGTTGATGTACTACCCGCAGGACGTGACGCTGGACATGGGCGGCACTCTCAGCGTGCCTGGCAGCCACCTGCGGCGTACGAACGAGTCGGACACCGGCCGCTACCAGAACCTGCTCGGCCAGTCACGTCTTGTCTGCCCGGCAGGCACCGTGGTGTTTCTGCACCACGGACTCTGGCACGGCGGACGGCGCAACGACAGCGACGAGGTGCGCTACATGTTCAAGATCCGCTTCAATCCGGCCGTGCGGCAGCGGCGGCTGTGGGACACCTCGGACCTCGGCGACCCGCGCGTCACCGAGGAGCTCTCGACAACCTTCCCCTGGTACGAACCCGCCACCGGTCGCCTGGAGTTGTACAACCGCGTTCTGCTGTGGCGGTCGCTGACCGGCGACGCGTCCTTCGACCTCGAACGCTGGGTGACTCGCGTCTCCAATCGCCCGCAGGAGAGCATCGCATGAGCATTCGTCAGCAAGTTCTGGTCCTCTATCTGGCCACCTCCGCGCTGGACGCGCCGGTCGTGGGCTGGTCGGTTTACGACGGCACCGGCCGTACGTCACCCACGACCGGTGACAGTGACGAACCCCCGTACAAGTCGGGCGTGCACGCTCTGGAGGACGGCTGGCGGCTGTTCCAGGCGGCCCAGTTGATCCCGCCCTATCCGGGGAGCGAGTACGACGTGTCGTTCCTCAAGCACGAGTTCTTCTTCGAGAAGCTCATCGACACCTCGGGCGGTGCGTAGCACCTGGATGTCATTCGATTCGCAGCACGCGGATGATCCGGACCACCGCCTCGGCCATCGCCTCGCGGGCCACCGTGAGGTACTTGCGCGAGTCGACCGCCTCGGGGTGGGCGGTGAGGAACTCCCTGATCGCGCTGGTCATCGCGAGGTTCAAGGCCGTTCCGACGTTGACCTTGGTGATGCCGCCCGAAACGGCCGCCGTCAGCTCGGTGTCCGGGAGGCCGGAGGAGCCGTGCAGGACGAGCGGTGCGTCGAGGGCTGCGGTGAGGCGTTTGAGGAGGTCGTGGTCGAGGGCGGCGGTGCGGGTGGTCATGGCGTGGACGCTGCCGATCGCCACAGCGAGGGCGTCCACGCCGGATTCGGCGACGAAGGCGCGTGCCTCGGCGGGGTCCGTCCGGGCGGCGGGGGCGTGGGCGTCCAGCGGTGGCCGGCCGTTCTTGCCGCCGACCTCTCCCAACTCGGCCTCGATCCACAGCCCTTGGTCATGCGCCCACTGGACGGCGCTCCGCGTGGCGGTGAGGTTCTCGGCGTACGGCAGCCGCGAGGCGTCGTACATCACGGAGCTGAATCCGGCGTCGGGTGCCTGTCGCAGCAGGCCGTCACTGTGTACGTGGTCCAGGTGCAACGCGACGGGTACGGAGGCCTGTTCGGCCGCCGCGGTCGCGGCGCGGGCCAGCGGGAGCAGCCGCCCGCAGCGGAACTTCACGGCGTTCTCGCTGACTTGGAGGATGACGGGGGCGGCCACGGATTCGGCACCGGCGATGACAGCTTCGATGTGCTCCAGCGTGATGATGTTGAACGCGGCGACAGCGGTGCGTTCCGTGGCCGCCCGGGTGACCAGCTCACCGGTTGCTGCGAGGGGCACGGGCCTCTCCTTTCGGCGTGACGGGTTCGCCGGTCAGGGCGTGGTGAGGATGACCGAGCGGGTGAGGTGGCGCGGCCGGTCGGGGTCGAGGCCGCGGGCCGCGGCGACGGCCACGGCGAGTCGCTGGGCGCGGACGAGTTCGGCGAGCGGGTCGAGGCCGCCCTCGACCCACAACCCGCCCGTCGCCCGTACCTGTTCGGCCAGACCGTCCGGCGCGTCACCGAGCATCCAGGTTGCGGTTCCGGCGGAGGTGATGCTGATCGGGCCGTGCCGGTACTCCATCGCCGGATAGGCCTCGGCCCAGGCCAGCGAGGCCTCGCGCATCTTGAGCCCGGCCTCGTTCGCGAGCCCCACGCTCCAGCCGCGGCCCAGGAACGTGAACTGCACGCAGTCGACCAGCCCGTCGGGCAGCGGCACTGCCAGTGCGGTGCGGGCATCGGCGACGACAGCCTCGGTGTGCAGGCCGAGGTGGGCCCGCAGCAGCGTGAGCGCGGTGGTGGCGAACCGGGTCTGCACCACGGACCGTTCGTCGGCGAAGTCGAGCACGATCACGTCATCCACCGCCTCCATCACGGGAGTTCGCGGATCCGCGGTGATCGCGACGGTGCGCGTACGCCCCTTCAGCCGGCCGAGGAGTCCGAGCACCTCGGTGGTGGTGCCGGAGCGGGTGAGGGCGAGGACGCGGTCGTACGTCCGCCCGTACGAGAACTCGGAAGCGGCGAAGGCGTCCGTCTCGCCCTGGCCCGCCTGCTCGCGCAGCGCGGCGGCAGCCTGCGCCATGAACCACGAGGTACCGCATCCCACGATCGCGACCCGCTCCCCCGCGGCGGGCAGTACGGCCGTGTGCCGCGAGGCCTGTTCGACGGCCCGGATCCAGCACTCGGGCTGGCTGTTCAGCTCGTTCTCGACATGGCTCATGCCTGCTCTCCCCGGATGGCCGACTGGATGGCTGACATGGCTCCATCGTCGCGCACCGCTCGGGGATGGGCTGGCTGAGTGTTCCTGCGAGAGAGACCGCGGTCGACCGCCTGCTGTGCGAGCGCGCCGGCGCCACATGTTGGTCGAGCGTCCAAGACATCGCGATAGCATGCTCGTACGTACCCACTCTTGAAGGCCTGAAGGAGCGGCGGCCGAATGGCTCGCATGGCAGCGAAGGACCGACGGGAAGAGCTGATCGCCGCAGCGATCCGCGTCATGGTCCGCGACGGCGTCACCAAGGCCACGACCCGCGCCATCGTGGGCGAGGCGGACATGCCGCTCGGCGTCTTCCACTACTGCTTCAACTCGCGCGAAGAGCTTCTGCAAGAAGTCATCACCCGGCTCACGGACAGCAGTGTCACCAAGGCCAGGGACGTGTTCGCGGCGGAGGGCGACGACCTCGGCACGCGCGTCACCAAGACCCTGTTCACCTTCTGGGAGGGCGTGGAACTCAGCCCGGGAGAGCACCAGGTGGGGTACGAACTCACCCACTACGCCCTGCGCCAGGCCGGATTCGAGAAACTGGCCCGCCGGCAGTACGACCACTACCTGGAAGTCCATCAGGAGTTCCTCGTGAAAGCCGCCGAGAGCGCGGGGATCCGGTGGACCGTACCCCTTCCCGTCCTGGCCCGCTACCTCAACGCGGTGCTGGACGGCGTGACCTTGTGCTGGCTGGCGGACCGCAACAGCGAGCACAGCCGCGAGGTGCTTCGTCTGGCGGGCGAGCACCTGATGACCCTCGTCGGCGAGGACGACTGACACTCCCCTGCTCATACCGCGCCGCGGAGGCGGTGAGCTTCGTCATGCCCGCCGCCGCGTCTCTCCACCCCGCCCTCCCTCGCCTCGCCCTCTCTCGCCTCGCCCTCTCTCGCCTCCCTCGTTTCCGACCCGGAAACGTTGACTTCGGTTCGCTGGAATGAGACGGTCACCCGTACGGGTCAATCGTCCTGTACGAGTGACCAACTAAGCCCGGGCGACGTAAGCCCCGCGCCAGCAGGGAGCCTCTGGAATGCAGCAGACGGCATCGGCCGCCTCCGCCCTCGTCCCTCTGAACGAGGTCCGGATGGCCCAACTCGACCGGGCCACCGAGCACTTGGATCCGCCGTTCGCCGTGGTGGACCTGGACGCCTTCGACGCCAACGCCGCCGATCTGGCACGCCGGACCGGCTCACGCGCCACCATCCGGCTGGCCAGCAAGTCGGTCCGCAGCCGCCACCTGATCCGGCGTGCGCTCGACCGGGAGGGCTACCGCGGCATTCTCGCGTTCACGCTGCCCGAAGCCCTGTGGCTGGCCCGGGAGCACGAAGACGTGGTCATCGGCTATCCGACCACGGACCGCACCGCGTTGCGGCAACTGGCGAAGGACGAGCGCGCGGCCTCACGTATCACGCTCATGGTCGACTCCGTCGGCCAACTCGACTTCATGGACGCCGTGTTGGGCGAAAGCCGACCTGACCTCCGCGTCTGCATCGACCTGGACGCCTCGCTGGAACTGGCCGGTGGACGCCTCCACCTGGGCCCGCACCGCTCCCCCGTGCACACTCCGGGCCAGGCCGCGGAACTCGCCAGGACGATCGTCGCGCGGCCCGGGTTCCACCTTGCCGGGGTCATGTCATACGAGGGTCAGATCGCCGGACTCGGCGACAACCAGCCGGGGTCCCCCCTCAAGCGGGCCGCGCTCCGCGCCATGCAGCGCTTCTCGGCCCGGGAGCTGGCCGAGCGGCGCGCCGCGGCCATCGCAGCCGTCGAGGCCGTGCAGCCACTGGAGTTCGTCAACGGCGGCGGCACCGGCTCCATCGAGCAGACCGCGTCCGAGCACGTGATCACCGAGGTCGGTGCGGGATCAGGTCTCTACGGGCCCGGACTGTTCGACTTCTACCGGCACTTCCGCCCGCGGCCCGCCGCCTTCTTCGTCATGTCGGTCGTACGCCGCCCCTCCGACCGGATCGCGACCGTCCTCGGCGGCGGCTGGGTCGCTTCCGGCCCGCACGGCAAGGACCGTCTGCCCACCCTGAGTTGGCCCCGGGGCCTGCGGATGAACCCCCTGGAGGGGGCGGGCGAGGTCCAGACACCGGTGCTCGGCAGGGCGGCGCATGGACTGCGGCTCGGTGACCATGTGTGGTTCCGGCATGCCAAGGCGGGCGAGTTGTGCGAGCGCGTGAACACGCTCCATCTGGTGGCGGGCGGGCAGATCGTCGACCAGGTCCCGACATACCGCGGCGAGGGACACGCCTTCCTCTGACCCACCAACTCACCCATTTTCGTAGCCAGTTATGCCGCTAGCAGGAAGGAAGGTCGTGGAGACAACCCGCTACCGCACGTCCCGGGAGGCGTCCGAGCACAGGAGCGTGTGGCGGAACTGGGACGGGAACGTCACCGCCCGCCCGGCACGCGATGTCGCTCCCGCCTCGGTCGAGGAACTCCGCGCCGTCGTACGCCAGGCAGCCGAGGACGGCCTGACGGTGAAGCCCGTGGGCAGCGGCCACTCCTTCACCCCGGCCGCCGCGACCGACGGCGTCCTGATACGGCCCGACCGCCTCACCGGTATCCGCGCCATCGACCGCGAGGCCGGAACCGTGACCGTGGAGGCGGGCACGCGGCTCAAGACACTGAACCTGGCCCTGGCCCGGGAAGGCCTGTCGCTCACGAACATGGGCGACATCATGGAGCAGACCGTCTCGGGCGCGATCAGTACGGGCACCCACGGCACGGGCCGTGAGTCGGCTTCGATCGCAGCACAGGTCCGCGGCCTCGAACTGGTCACGGCGGACGGCTCCTTGCTCACCTGCTCGGACAAGGGGACCGACGAAGAACGCGCAGTTTTCGCGGCGGCCCGCATCGGACTCGGTGCCCTGGGAGTCGTCACCGCGATCACCTTCGCCGTGGAACCGCTCTTCCTCCTCACGGCACGCGAAGAACCGATGACCTTCGACCAGGTCACCGCCACCTTCGACGAACTCCACACGGAGAACGAGCACTTCGAGTTCTACTGGTTCCCGCACACCGGGAACTGCAACACCAAGCGCAACAACCGAAGCGCGGGTCCGCTCGCCCCGGTGGGGCGGTTGAGCAGCTGGTTCGAGGACGAGTTCCTCTCCAACGGCCTGTTCCAGGTGGCCAGTTCGCTGGGCCGTACCGTGCCCGCGACCATCCCGGCGATCGCGAAGATCTCCAGCCGGGCCCTGTCTGCCCGTACGTACACGGACATTCCCTACAAGGTGTTCACTTCGCCGCGCCGGGTGCGCTTCACGGAGATGGAGTACGCAGTCCCGCGCGAGGCCCTGGTGGAGACCCTGCGCGAACTGAAGACCATGGTCGACCGCTCGGACCTACGGATCAGCTTCCCGGTGGAGGTCCGCACGGCGCCCGCCGACGACATCACGCTCTCCACGGCGTCTGCCCGCGAGAGCGCCTACATCGCCATCCACGTGTACCGGGGCACGCCGTACCACCAGTACTTCTCTGCCGCGGAACGCATCTTCACCGCCCACGACGGCCGCCCGCACTGGGGCAAGCTGCATACGCGGGACGCCGACGACTTCGCCAAGGCGTACCCGCGCTTCGCCGAGTTCACCGCCCTGCGCGACCGCCTTGATCCCGACCGGCGCTTCGGCAACGCATACCTGCGCCGGGTGCTGGGCGACTGAACGTTGAATCCTCCCCTCCCTGATGGGAGGGGATCCCTGGCTCAGGCCGCCTCCTGGAGCAGCGCTCCAGGAGGTCTTCTATATGTACGACGCCAGCACAAACGCCCCCCGATCCCACGACCACCACCCCGACCAGCGATCATGGGCACGCGTGTTCGCGTCACCCTCGGCGATGCCGACTGCGGTACGGGCGCTCCGCGCCCGGAACCGGATGCGGCGACCCTCGGCGCCGCGCCACCCGGATGCGATTCATCCCCGGCGCGAACGCCGGAGCCTCCTCGCAAGAAACAGGTGACACGGGTCGACGGGGCGGGGTCGCCCGCCACCGCTGACGTTCTGTGCGGCAGGATGAACCCATGAGCATCGTCAAGATCAACGTCCTCACCGTGCCGGCCGAGCAGCGCGAGACGCTGGAGAAGCGCTTCGCCTCGCGAGCCGGACTCGTCGAGAGTGCCGACGGCTTCGAGTGGTTCGAACTCCTCCGCCCGGTCGACGGCACGGACGACTACCTCGTCTACACCCGGTGGCGCGACGAGGAGTCGTTCCAGGCCTGGATGGAGGGTTCGATGAAGGAAGCACACCAGGGCGGGAGCGACCGGCCCAAGCCGGCTGCCAGCGGTTCGACCGTGTGGACCATGGAGGTCCTGCAGCAGGCGGAACCGAAGTCCGGCTGACCGTTTCTTCCGCCGACGCGCTTGGGAGCAGAGGCCGCTCCCAAGCACCGGCCCTTCGGGTCACATACCGTCGCGGACCATGGCGGCGACGATCTGGACGTGACGATCGGCCGCCGTGTTCGAGAACTCGTTCTCGTAGTTCAGGCCGTACGGCCAGAAGTGGCCACCGCCGGTGGACAGTTTGGCGCCCGAACCGTCGAACTGCCTGACCAGGGCCATGGCCTGCGCACCGGTCCAGGTGCCGCTGCCGCCGAGGCGGGACCAGCCCGAGCTCGTCCCCACGCCGATGGTGTGGGCGATCTCGTGCAGAGCGGTCCGCTCGGTCATGTACGCGCGATTGCCGAAGCGGATGGTTCCGTTGATGTTGCCGTCGGCGGTGGGAACGCCCGGGTCGTAGCGGACGGTGATGTTCTTACCGAGGTCGCTGAGGTTGTTGTACCGGGCCACCGCCGAGTTCATCGCCCTCGTGATGAGGTCGTACGCCGCCAGCTGGTCCTGCGTCGGATTGCTCGCCCGCTCGAGGCTCCAGGTGATGCTGGCCGCCGCCACCCGTTCCCGCGCTGCCGGTGCGGCCTGCGGAGCAGCTTGCGGGGTGGCCTGCGCAACGCCGGGCCCGGCCAGCATGGCGGCTGCCAGCGCGGCCACGGCCACCGTGTTACGCCAGGGTATGGATGCGCGCTCGGTGGGCACCGGCGTCCGTCTGCGGCTCATGGAAGGGTCCTCCTGTGGGGGTGGGCCGTTGTGGGGATGACGGCAGGTCAGTCCGGTCCGTCTGTCTTGCTGCTGCGGAATGCCGTATGCCGGGCTCGTGACGCTCAGCCACCGGTCTTTCCGACGCCCGCCCCGGCCCGGACGAGAGAGGGAACGTCGGCAGCCGGGTCCAGCGTGTACGAGTAGTAGGTGCGCGGCTCTGTCACGGTTCCGTTGGTCTCGCATGTGCCGGACCCGGTGAAGACGTTGCCCCGCTGTACCAGTCGACCCGGCCCCGACTCGTCGTACCCGCTCGCCGAATAGCAGGGGTACTCAACGCCTTCTAAGTGGTTGCCCTCGACCAGCACCCCCGCGTTCATCGTCGACGCGACGCCGTACAGGGCGTTTCCCTTGTAGTAGTTGTTGTAGACGTGCACCGGTTCGCCGAACCGTACGCGCGGGTGACGCTGCCGCGAGCCGTCGAAGAAGTTGTGGTGGATGGACACCTTCAACTTGCCGGTGTCCTGGCCGCTGTTGCTGTCGGAGTGGCCGAGCAGCATGCTCTTGTCGGTCTTGTTGAACCAGTTCCACGACACGGTGACGTACTCGGAGCCGCGGACGATGTCGATCGCCCCGTCGACGGCCCCGACGAACTCGTTGTGGTCGATCCAGATGTGGTGCGACTCCTGGCCGACGTTGACGGCGTCGTCCTCGGCGCCTGTGAACTTGATGTTCCGCACGATGACGTTGTACGAGCGATAGAAGTCCAGGCCACCGCCGTTGATGACGGCCGAGGAACCGACTCCGACGATGGTCTTGTTCGGGCGCACGCCCTGCTTGCTGGTGATGTCGATGGTGTCCTGGACCTGGATGACCAACGGCCCGGTCATGTCGATGTACTCCAGGAACTGCTCGGTGCTGGTGGCGGTGACGGTCGGGCCGCCGGCTCCGCCGGTGGTGCCGTTCTGGCCGAGCGCGTTGACCGCGGCGAAGCCGGTGGGCGACGTCTCGGCCCGTGGCGTCGATGTCTGCGCGGTGGCACTGCCGCTGCCTGCGGGCACCATCGTCGCGCCGAGCAACAGGGCGAGCGCGAGAGCGGGAACGCCGCGTGAGGTGCGTAACGGACGCTTCCTTGCGGACGTCTTCGGGAACGACGCCGTCTTGCGGTTCCTCGAGTGCATGTCGGCACTCTCCCGTCAGGAGATGCACCCCGCGCGTCGGATGCGCGGAGGCGTGAATGCAGAGGCACGAGCAGGGAGAAAGCGCTTTCCAAGATTTCCTGAATGCTAATCAGATGTTTTGGGCATGTCAACGGATCGGCCCGGACCCCGCTACAGGCACGGGGCCGCCGGCGAGGTCAGTGCTTGGCGAACTGGCCCGGATCGGCTGCACGACTTCCGGCCGGATCGCTGTCCCGTTGACCATGAGTTGCTCTCCGTAGATGTCGGTGAGCCTGAGCGCGCCGCCGCACCCGGTGCCGTTGTCGGAGATGAAGTAGTTGAATTCGGTACGCGGCAGTCGGGTCCAGCCGCTGCTGGTGCGGACCTCGAGCCGGGCCACCGGATTGCGGTGGCCGATGACCTGGACGCCGCACCAGTATTGAGTGGACCCGGTCTTGTACCGGATCGAGAGCGTGTCGGCGGCGCTGGGGCTGAGCAGCTTCCAGGTGATCGGGATCTGGCCGCGCGTGAGGTCGGCTAGTTCGGCGAAGGCCTGTGCGCTGAGGTCGATTTGGCCGGGTACACACGCCCCTGGGCATTCGTTGGTGATGCGGACGGTGATCGAGGTCCCGTTGGCGGCGCGCACGAGTACGTACGCGCCGTACGCCTTTGGCCGTCTCGTAGTCGGTGGTGTTCATCGCCGCGGTCATGACGTCATCGCTCGCGTCGTACAGGCAGGCGCCCGTGCCGTCCGTGTCGTAGAAGGTGGCGACGCCTCGGTAGGTGGCGCCGGGGCGTATGCGTCCCGCCAACGGCGCGGTACCGGACGGCGGTTGGGGGGTGTCCGCGGCCGGGGGCTTCGTCGGCTTGGTGGTCGCACGGGGGGACTAGTTCGGCGGGGTGCGTTTGGCCGACGGCTTCGGCGAGGCGGAGCTGGCGCGGGGAATCTGGTCAGCCGCCATCCGGGGCACGCCCAAACACCCCGCATCAGCAGCGTGGCCACTACCGCAGCCAGGGCCGCCACGACCGCTGCGGCGGCGCCGGAAACCCACAACCGTCCCGCCGAACCCGGCGACGCTGCGGGCGCGGACGGACGCTCCGGGTATCCGGCCGGACCATAGGACGGATAGTCCCCGTACGGGGCGGGACCAGACACAAGATCACCTAACTGGGAGACGTGTCGCTCAACGTCACTGCGGATGCCTCGCCCCAGCCCCCGTGTGAAGCCGACCCCGGACGTCACGGCTGCAGGTCGCGGCTCACCGGCACTGCGGCAGACAGGCACCAGTTGACGCAACACAACGGCGGTCAGCCCCGTGGTGCTGCCAGATGCGAGGTCCCTGACCGGATGACAATCTGGCCAGAAGGACCAAAAGCGATGCGGGAGGTGCGGTCATGGGTGCTGAAGGGATGAGGCAGCGGGCCAAAGACATGGCTGACAAGTTGCGCCAGATGAGCCAGGGCGGGCAGAGCAGCAAGTCGCGGCACAAGGGCCAAGGGCGCAGTAAGCGCGTCGAGGAGCAGATGAGGAAGCTCCAGGAACGGCGGCACCGGCATCGGTGACCGGTAGTCCGGCTGGGGGTGCCGACCCGAACCTGTTGGGTCCGCGCCCTCCCGGGTGGTTCTCCTGCGCGAGCTCGTGTCGTCGCCGTGCGCCGCCGGTAGTCGGCTCGGGCTCGTGGACGAAGTATGGGGTTCCTCCGCGGCGACATGACGGACAGGTTCCGTTCGATCGAGCCGATCAGGGACCACTCGCGGGGCGACTTGGCAGTAATCCGGGCCCATTGCGAACCGCGATCGGCCGTAATCGCGTACTGAACCGTGCAGGGACACCCGCGAACGCATCGGCCGTCACCACGGCCGCCGACGCGAGGTCGTCTTCAACGCCACAGCCCGGACGTCGCCCAGCGCATTACGCGACCACCCGCGGGCGGCGCAAGGATCTCGCCGTACCGAAACCCAATCGAGCAGGCGTGTTCACCCCGGGATAAGGCCCTCGTCCGACAGCAGCGCTTGTACGTCGGTCAGGCTGGCGTCCTGCTCGGGGAGTACCAGGTCGGACGGAGTGATCGCCTCGTCGGGCAGCGGTGTGCCCAGGCGGCGCACGGTGTCCAGGAGGGCGTTCAGCGCGGTGTGGAAGGCTGCCTCGTCCTCGGCGTCAGCCGCGGACTGCAGGGCCGAGTCGGGCTTGTTGAGTTCGTCGAGGTGAGCATCGGTGACGTCGTACTGGCCCTCGCCGAGAATCCGGATGATCATGGTGCCTCCTGTCCGGATGGACGGTTGAGGCTGCCGCCTTCCACGGCCGCCGGTTGGGCTGCGGATGCCGGGAGTTGGGCCTTCATCCGGGCCAGTTCCTGCTCAATTTCGGTGCCGGAGCTGAGGGCCTCCAACTCGGCCTGGATATCGTCGCGGCCGGCAGGAAGGGTGGCGTCGGCCAGGACCCCGGAGTCGATCAGCTCGTCCAGGGCGCCGGCGCGTGCCTGCATCTGCTCGGTCTTGTCGTTGGCGCGTTGCATGGCCAGACCAACATCGCCCAGTTCTTCACTGATGCCGGTGACGGCCTCGGTGATGCGGGTCTGGGCCTCTGCCGCGGTGTAGGTGGCCTTCATGGTCTCCTTGCGGGTACGGAAGGCGTCCACTTTGGCCTGCAGGCGCTGCGAGGCCACGGTGAGCTTGTCTTCGTCGGCCTGCAACGCCGCCTGCTGGCTCTGCAGATCGGTGAGCTGGGAAGCCGCCGCGCTGCGCCGGGTCAGTGCCTCGCGCGCGAGGTCCTCGCGGCCTGCGGCCAGTGCCTGCTGCGCCTGGGTCTGCAGCTTCCCGGCGTACTGCTGCAGCTGTACGACCTGAAGATCCACCCGCTTGCGGCTGGTGGCCACATCAGCCACCCCGCGCCGCACCTTGCGCAGCAGCTCCTGTTGCTGGGCGTAGGAGTAGTCGAGTACTTCACGGGGATCCTCAGCCCGGTCCAGAGCCCGGTTCGCCTTGCTCCGGAACAACAGGGTGACGCGGTCGGCGATGCTGCTCACAGCCCCGCCCCCTCTCCCTCGGACGAGAGGCGTACACCTTCAGGCTCCGCCCGGCGGCGCGCTGCCGCAAACCGTTCCCGACTGCGGCGATCCGGGCCGCGGGCCCGGGCGGTGTCCCTGCCTTTGAAGCAGCCTGCACCGGCGGGCAAGGAGGCCGGGCTGCACGTCGTCGGCCACCAGAGCCGAGACCTGCGCAGGAGCCCAGCACGCCGAGGTTGTGGCGGGTGAGGCAAGGCGGAGGGTGCCGACCGGATGACTGGATCACTTTTATTCCCTTTTGCGGCTGTTTTTACTGTTTCGTCGATCAGGTGAGGGTTAGTCGACGAGGGGGAGAGGGCCGCACATGCCAGGGGCAGGCGGCTTCAGTCGTGGCGCCAGCGGGGCGGAGCGCGGTGGGGGCGTGAATGATGCCGCGGACCGTCAGGGTTCTTGACCGAGATCCATGGGCGGTGTCCCCGGGAGAAGAGGAGATGGAGGACTTATGAGTGACATGGCGAATGCGAGTGGCAGGCGTGCTCAGCAGGCCGGGCAGACAGCGAAGCAGGAGGCGTCGGCCACGGCCGACCGGGCCAGGCAGGCGGCAGGCGAGGTCGCAGGTACGGTCACCGAGCAGGCGAAGGCCGTAACCGGTGAGGCCCGGGAACAGGCCGGCGCGGCAGCTCGTGAGCTGCGGGGGCGGGTTACCGAACAGGCCGAGAGCCAGACCCAGCGCGGGGCGGAGGTGCTGCGGCAGTGGGCGGACGACCTGTCCGGCCTTGCGGACGAGGCAGACGGCGAATCCCCCGCGAAGACCCTGGTGGCGCAGGTGGCCGACCGCGGTCACCGTGCCGCCGACTACCTGGACAAGCAGGGCGCGGAAGGCCTGGTCCAGGACCTGCAGGACTTCGCCCGACGCCGGCCGGGCGCCTTCCTTGGCGCAGCGGCCCTGGCCGGTTTGGTCGTCGGGCGGCTTGCCAAGGCCGGCAGCAAGACCGACGGCTCCCGTCCACGCCCGTCGGCGCTGCCCCCGTCACAGGGTGAGCAGAGCCTGCCCGCGGCGAGCGTGCCAGCGGAGCTGCCGGGCCGCGGGGGGGTTTGAGATGTCGTCGGTTTCGCCGCAGTCCCCGCAGCCAGGGGGCAATGTCGGCCAGGACAGCTCGGTGGGCGAGCTGCTGTCGACGGTGACGTCAGACGTGCAGCACCTCTTCCGGCAGGAGGTGAAGCTGGCCAAGGCCGAGGTCCAGGAGGAGGCCACCAGGGCCGGCAAGGCCGCCGGGATGTACGGCGGCGCCGGCTTCGCCGGCTACATGGTGGCCGTTTTCCTGACACTCGCGGCGATGTTCGCCCTGGCCAACGTCATGGACCTGGGCTGGGCCGCGCTGATCGTCACTGCGGTGTGGGCGGTGATCGGTGCCGTTCTGTACCGCAGGGGACGTGAGCGGATGCGGACCGTATCGGCGAAGCCGGAACAGACCATGGAGACACTGAAGGAGGACGCGCAATGGGCACGGCACCCGACCAGGTAAGGGCCGATATCGACAGAACCCGGGAACGACTGTCCGAGGACGTCTCCCGGCTGGCGGACCGCGCCCGGCCGCGCCAGATGGCACGGCGTCGCGCCCGGCGGGTCCGCGGCGCGCTGTCCGGGGTGAGGGAGCGGGTGATGGGCACCGCTTCCGAGGTGACCGGTCAGGCAACCGACCGGACACGGCAGGCCGCCCAGTCGCTTCAGGAGACCACAGGGCAGGCCACGGACACGGCACGCCAGGGGGCCGGTGAGGTCACCGACACCGCCCGTCAGGCCGCCCAGCAGGCAGGTGAAGCCGTACGGCAGGCCCCTGAGCAAGTGGTGCGACAGACCCAGGGAAATCCGCTGGCGGCCGGTCTGATCGCCTTCGGCACCGGCCTGCTGACCGCATCCCTCCTTCCCACCTCCGAGGCCGAGCAGCAGGCCGCGACCCAGATCGCCGACCGGGCCGGCGAGGCGGTCGAACCGGTCAAGCAGGCCGCGGTGGAGTCGTCCCAGCAGCTCAAGCAGGACGCGGCCCAGGCCGGCCGACAGGCGGCAGAGGAGGTCAAGGACACCGCCGCCGAGGCCGCCCACAGCGCGGCGGAACAGGCCAAGGACCAAGCCGGGCAGGTCACCGACAAGGCCCGCCAGTCCGCCCGGACTACAGCCGACGAAACACGCAAGCAGTCCGGACCGTAGAACGCCGCTGCACGGACAGACGCCACATGCCGTCCGTGCAGCGTGCACACCCCAACGGCGAGCACCCCCGACGGCGGAAACCTTGTCAATCACCGGAGATGATCGGCGCCTACGGGGGCGCATACGGCGGCGTCGGCCGATGAGCGAGCCGGTACGCGAGTCGTGGGGGGAGGCAGATCGGTCATGACCGAAGGAGAACTCAGATGATCACCCGAGAGCAGATACCCGCCGTGCTGGATCACCCGGTTTACGACACGAGCGGCAGCAAGATCGGCGACGCCAGGCACGTCTTCTTCGACGACGTCACTGGCGAGCCCGAATGGGTCAGCGTGAAGACCGGCCTGTTCGGCACCAGTGAGTCGTTCGTTCCCATCCACGACGCCAGCCTGGTCGAGGACCACCTCGAGGTGCCGTACGCCAAGAACCAGGTCAAGGACGCACCCAACGTCGATGTCGATGCCGGCGGGCACCTGTCTGAGCAGGAGGAGCACCGCCTGTACGAGTACTACGGCATCGACTGGGACGCCGCCTGGCAGCAGGCCGCCCAGCCCACGGCGGACACGGCGCAGTCGCGCACAGCCGATGAGGCGATGACGCGCTCCGAGGAGGAGATGCACGTCGGCACCGAACGCCGTGAGGCCGGGCGCGTGCGGCTGCGCAAGTACGTCGTCACCGAGGAGCAGCAGCAGACGATCCCGGTGCGCCACGAGGAGGTCCGGGTCGAACGCGAGCCGATCACGGACGCGAACGTCGACGCGGCCCTGTCCGGCCCGGAAATCTCTGAGGCTGAGCACGAGGTGATCCTCCACGAGGAGAAGCCGGTGGTCGAGACCAGGGTCGAGCCCAAGGAGCGCGTCCGTCTGACCACCGATGAGGTCACCGAGGAGGAAACCGTCACAGGAGAGGTCCGCAAGGAGCGCATCGAGGCAGAGGGGGAGACAGACGAAAGCGGCAAGCGGCGCCCCCGCCGCTGATCCATTCCCCGGGCGCCCGGACAGGGACAGGGACGGATCTCACCGGGCGCCCCCGCGACCAGCGGACCAACTGCTTTTATTGCCGGTGCGCGTTCTGTTGCACACAGTTGCTGCCACTTGAGTGCGGCGCACGGCCGTGTACTCGCGGGTAAGGAGCGGTCAGCTCATGAGGCTGCGACACAGACGTGACGATGCTCGCCATGCCCGCGGTCCGGAGAACGGCGAGCAGCAGCGACGCGGCGCCGAGGCGTACGGCCGCGAGGACGAGCCGGAAAGGTTCGGTCCGGCTGCGGAGGTGGAGCGCAAAGCACCCAAGGCTCTGACCAGGATGCCGAAGAAGTCGTGGTGGGCGGTGCTGCGCGGGACCTTCAAGGAGTTCAAGGACGACGAGCTCATCGACCGGGCGGCATCCCTGACCTACTACGGCATCCTTTCGATGTTCCCGGCCCTGCTGGTGCTCGTCTCGCTGCTGGGAATCACCGGACAGTCGACGACGAGGCAAGTGCTGGACAACGTGCAGCAGTTGACCCCGGGCGCTGCCCGCGATGTGATCCGCAACGCGGTGCAGCAACTGGAAGGCCGCGGCGGCATCGGCTCAGTCATGGCCATCGTCGGCCTGGCCCTGGCGGTGTGGTCGGCATCCGGCTACGTGGCGGCGTTCATCCGCACCTCCAACGCCGTCTACGACATGCCCGAGGGCCGCCCCGTGTGGAAGGTGATGCCGCTACGGCTCGCCCTCACCGTCGTGCTGATGATCCTGGCGGTGGTCAGCGCGCTGATCGTGGTCTTCACCGGCTCCCTGGCCCGGCAGGCGGGCAAGGTCCTGGGGGTCGGGGACGCGGCCCTCACGGTGTGGTCGATCGCGAAGTGGCCGGTGCTGGTGTTCCTGGTCTCCCTCATGATCGCGATCCTGTACTGGGCCAGCCCGAATGCGCAGGTGCGCGGCTTCAGATGGATCACGCCCGGCAGCTTCCTGGCGCTGGTGATCTGGATGATCGCCTCTGCGGGCTTCGCGGTCTACGTGGCCAACTTCGCCTCCTACAACAAGACCTACGGCACCTTCGCCGGTGTGATCATCTTCCTGGTATGGCTGTGGATCACCAACCTCGCCATCCTGCTCGGCCTGGAGTTCGACGCCGAGACCTCACGCCAGCGCGCCGTCGCCGGCGGGCACCCACCGCACAAGGAGCCGTACGTCCACCCCCGCGACACCAGAAAGTGGGACGAGGACGACCGCCGCCGCCTTGAATGAACTGCGGCGTGTGCTCGCGGTGGCAGCCGCACCGGCCGGGAAGCTGAAGTCATGAGAGTGCTGGCAGGGCTTGAAGAGGGCGACCGGCGCCTGACCGCCCGCATGGCGTCGTGGAACTCGCAGGTCGTGCGCCGGGTGCTGCCCGCGGTCGGGGAGACAGCCGAGCACGCAAGGCTATGGTGGGCGCGGCCGTGCTGATGTCCGTCGCCGGGGGCCGGTGTGGCCGCAAGGCCGCGGTGGCGGGACTGACGAGCATGGCCGTGGCGCAGCTGGTCTCCAACATGGTGGCCAAGCCCCTCAAGGAGCGTCCCCGGCCGCCGAAGGAGTGGACTCCGCATGACGACGTCCACGACCGTCCCGAGTGCCGGCGCTGTCATCGGCCTCGCGGCTGCGGCCCTCGTACGCGCGCCGCGCCTGCTGCTGCGCCGTTAGCCGCTAGCAGCTGATCCCCCCTCTGGGAGCCTCCGTCAGCAGGGGTTGGGCGGCGTGTACTGGACGGGAAGGACGCGGACGACCGAGTGTGGGCGGACATCTGTTCGCGCAACGAGCGATGTGCCAGGGCAAAGTGCGGCGGAAGCGGCAGGTGCCCACTGCACCGTGCGGGTCGGTACAGGACGCAGAGCGGTCACTCGCTCTGCGTGATCGGGCTTGGACCCTCCCGGCCCGTCCAGCCCGTCCGGTTTGCGAAACTTTCGCGATGTCCGGCGCCCCTTTCGGGGGCGCGGGCGGCTGACGCATAGTGATGGCGCTGTTCTACGGGCCCCATGAAGGGACAAGATGACGCCGAAGAAAGCGCTGGTGGTCAGAGGCGGTTGGGAGGGGCATCAACCGATCGAGGCCACGAAGCTGTTTCTGCCCTTCCTCCAGAGCAACGGATACACGGTCCGGGTCGAGGAGTCGACCGACGTCTACGCCGACACCGCTGAGATGGCCAACACCGATCTCGTTCTGCAGTGCATCACGATGTCGGAGATCGCCCCCGAGCAGCTCGCGGGGCTGAGTGCGGCGGTCGTGGCGGGCACCGGCTTCACCGGCTGGCACGGCGGCATCGCCGACTCGTTCCGCGCCTCCTCCGACTATCTCCACCTGGTGGGAGGCCAGTTCGCGACCCACCCGGGCAAGGAGCCGTGCGAGCGGCGGGGTGACGCGGAGGACAACTACCTGCCGCACACCATCAACATCACCGAGCCCGGCCGCGATCACCCCATCACCGCGGGCATCGAGGACTTTGAACTGCACACCGAGCAGTACTGGGTGCTCCACGACGACCTGATCGATGTCCTGGCCACCACCACCCATCCCACCCGGCCGTGGCAGCCCTGGCACCGGCCGTCCTGCTCGCCTGCGGTCTGGACCCGCCGGTGGGGCGCCGGGCGCATCGTGGTGACGACACCGGGGCACAGCCTCGACGTGCTCGAGAACCCCAACGTCCGCACCATCATCGAAAGGGGCATGCTGTGGGCGACGCGCACCGCATAGGCGTCGTAGGTCTCGGGGTCATCTCCCGCGCGTACCTGGACACGCTCATCGGCCATCCCGCCGTACGCGTCACCGCGGTCGCCGACCTCGACGCCTCCCGGTCGGCCGCGGTCGCCGCCGAACTGCCCGGCGTCGAGGCGCCGACCGTCGAGGAGTTGCTGAGCAGCCCGGACGTGGACACGGTGCTGAACCTCACCGTTCCCGCGGCCCATGCCCAGATCGCCCTCGGCGCCATCGACCACGGCAAGAACGTCTACGGAGAGAAGCCGCTGGCCGCGACCCTCCCCGCCGCCCACGCCGTCATGAAGGCCGCCGCGAAGGCGGGCGTCGGTGTGGGGTGCGCTCCGGACACCGTCCTGGGCACCGGAATCCAGACGGCACGGGCGGCCGTGGCGGCGGGAAGCATCGGACGCCCTCTGTTCGCCTCGGCCGTCATGGTCACCCCGGGACACGAACGCTGGCACCCCCACCCCGACTTCTACTACACCGCCGGGGGCGGCCCCCTGCTGGACATGGGCCCGTACTACCTGGCCTCGCTCGTCCACCTGCTGGGTCCGGTGCGTGCCGTGGTCGGGGCGGCCGGCCGGCTCCGCGCCGAGCGCGTCATCGGTTCCGGCCCGCGCGCGGGCGAGCGGATACCGGTCGAGGTGGACAGTCATGTCTCCGGTGTGCTCGAGCACGTGGGCGGGACCCTGACGACGATCACCACGAGCTTCGACGGCGTGGCCACCACGGCCGCGCCGATCGAGGTCCACGGCGAGACGGGGACCCTCACGGTTCCGGATCCGAACGGTTTCGACGGCGAGGTGCGGCTCTGCGAACTCGGCGACACGCGGTGGCGCACGCTTGAGACGTCGGCGGGCTATGTCGGCGGCGCACGGGGCGTCGGACTGCTCGACTTCATCGCCGCCGACGGGCGGCGGGCGCCTCGCGCGAACGGCGATCTCGCCCTGCACGTGCTGGAGACGATGAGTGCCCTCCTGCGCTCGTCGGCCGAGGGGCGACGGATCGAGCTGACGACGTCGGCAGAGCCGCCCGTTCCCGTTCCGCTGACGGCTGCCGAGGAGTGGAGAGGAAACGCCGCCTGGTGAAGCCGGCGGGCGTCAGTCCACGGGCCACGTGTGCGCGGGCGCGTTCATGTGCATGTAGTCCATGTACGTCGTGGTCATCCGCCTGAGCGCCTCCGATCGGTCGGAGGTGTCGGCCTTCTCGAGGTGGTGGACCATCTCTGCCTGCCACAGGGCGCCGTTGCGGGCGGTGACGCAGCGCTGCTCGATGATCCCCAGCAGGGGTTCGCGCCACGCCGCGTCCATGCCGGTCAGTTCGAGGCCCCGGTGGGCCAGGGGCAGCAGGCGCCGCAACACCAGTTCCGTGACGGGTACTTCGCCCGCGCCGGGCCAGTAGAGGCGGGCGTCGATGCCGTCGCGGGCCGCGGTGTGCAGATTCTCCTCGGCGACCGCGAAGGACATCCGCGTCCACACCGGCCGGTCCTCGTCGACCAGGGCACGGGTCAGGCCGTAGTAGAAGGCGCCGTTGGCGATGATGTCGGCAACGGTGGGGCCGGCGGGCAGGACACGGTTCTCGATGCGCAGATGTGGCCGGCCGTCGGTGACGGCGTAGACGGGGCGGTTCCACCGATAGATCGTGCCGTTGTGCAGCGTCAGTTCCCCCAGTTGCGGAACGCTGCCGTGGTCGAGCGCCTGCTGCGGGTCCTCGTCGTCGCACAGGGGCAGCAGCGCCGGGTAGTAACGCACGTTCTCCTCGAAGAGGTCGAAGACGCTGGTGATCCACCGCTCTCCGAACCACACCCGGGGTCTTACGCCCTGGGCCTTGATCTCCTCGGGGCGGGTGTCGGTGGCCTGCTCGAACAGGGGGATGCGCGTCTCGCGCCACAGCTCCCTGCCGAACAGGAACGGCGAGTTCGCCGCCAGGGCGGTCTGCACGCCCGCGATGGCCTGGGCCGCGTTCCAGTAGGCCGCGAACTCCTTCGGATCGACCTGCAGGTGGAACTGGGTGCTGGTGCAGGCGGCCTCGGGGGTGATGGCGTCGGCGTACATCGACAGGCGTTCCACGCCGTCCACCCTGATCCGCAGGTCCTCACCCCGTGCCGCGAAGATCTGCTCGTTGAGCAGCCGGTACCGGGGATCACCGGACAGGGCGGCCTCGCCCACGTCCGTCTCGCCCAGGGTCGGCAGAATGCCGATCATGATCAGATGTGCGCCCACGGCCGAGGCGCGTTCCTCGGCGTGGTTGAGCGCGTCACGGATCTCCTGCTCCCAGTCGCCGGGGCCGCCGGCGGTCAGCTGCCGGGGCGGGATGTTGATCTCCAGGTTGAAGCGGCCCAGCTCGCTCGCCCAGGCGGGGTCGGCGATCGCCTGGAGAACGTCGGTGTTCCGCATCACCGGCAGCCCGTCGGCATCCACCAGATTGAGCTCGATCTCCAGCCCGACCTGGGGGCGCTCGCTCTCGAAAGCCGACTCGCGCAACATCTGCGCCAGCACATCGAGGCAGGTGTGCATCTTGTCCCGGTACCGACGGCGGTCTTCCCGCGTGAACACCAGGGCCGGCACGTCACGTCCCATCGTGGCCCTCCCGAGTCCCCTCGGCGGATACCTCTCGTGCCCCCCAGCCTCGCACTTCGGGCGGAATCCGGACAGTCAGCGCACAGTCGCGGTCCCGCAGTACCGAGTGAGCAGGCGGTGCCGTGTCGGGCCGGTCACAGGTCGAGGACGAGGCGAGGCCCGCATGAGCGCGAGACGCAGATGAGCATGATGTCGCCGGCGGCCCGCTCGTCCTCATCGAGCAGGGAGTCCCGGTGGTCGGGCGTGCCGTCGAGTACGTCGGTCTCGCAGGTGCCGCAGGTCCCTTCGCGGCAGGAGAAGTCCACGTCGACGCCTGCCGCCTCCAGGGACTCGAGCACCGAGCGGTCGGGCGGCACGGTGAGCGTGAGCCCGGCGCGGGCGAGCACCACCTCGAAGGCCGCGGCGGGGCGGGCTTCGGCTGCCTGCACCGGGGCGAACCGCTCGACGCCCAAGGTGCCGGCCGGCCAGTCGGCGCACTGCTCCTGCGCCGCACGCAGCAGGGGTTCGGGGCCGCAGGCGTGCACCAGGGTGCCCTCCTCGGGTGAGCCGAGGAAGGCCCCGAGGTCCAGCAGGCCGTACTCGTCCTGTGGCCGGACGAGCACACGGTCCCCGCTGGGCGTGAGTCGGTCCAGGAAAGCCATGGAGGTGCGGGTGCGGCCGCCGTAGAGCAGACGCCAGTCGGCTCCGGCAGCCTCGGCGGCCTCGACCATCGGCAGGATCGGTGTGATGCCGACGCCGCCGGCGATGAACAGATGGCGTGGGGCCGGCCGCAGCGGGAAGTTGTTCCGCGGCCCGCGGACGCGCACGGCGGTGCCTTCCGGCAGGTGGTCGTGGACGTACGCGGAGCCGCCGCGGCCCTTCGGCTCACGCAGCACGGCGATGCGCCACGCGTCCGGTTCGGCCGGGTCCCCGCACAGCGAGTACTGGCGGATCAGGCCGCCGTCCAGGAGCAGATCGATGTGCGCTCCCGGTGTCCAGGACGGGAGCGGCCCGCCGTCCGGGCGGCGCAGGGTGAGGGAGACGACGCCGTCGGCGACGTGGGTACGGGTCGCCACGACGAGGGTCTCCTCGTCCAGGGGCAGCTGCTCGGTCATGGTGGGTCAACCTGGTCTCGTACGGATGTGGGGATGGACGCGGGTGGGAGGTGCGGGGTCAGGCTCGCGGTGGTACGTGCAGCAGCAGCGCGTCGCCCTGGCCGCCGCCCCCGCACAGGGCCGCCGCTCCGGTACCGCCTCCGCGCCGCCCGAGTTCTGTCGCGAGGGTCAGCACCAGACGGGTCCCGGTCATGCCGACCGGGTGTCCCAGGGCGATCGCGCCGCCGTTGACGTTCACCTGCTCCAGCGGGATGTCCAGCTCCCGTACGGAGGCCAGGGCCACACCGGCGAACGCCTCGTTGATCTCGAACAGGTCCAGGTCGGCGGTCTTGAGCCGGCCGTCCCGGGACAGGGCGTCGCGGATCGCGCCGGCCGGCTGGACGAGCAGGGAGGGGTCGGGGCCCGCGACGGTGCCGTAGGCGCCGATCTCCGCGAGCGGGGTCAGGCCCTCCCGGCGGGCGCGTTCGGCGCTCATCACGACGACGGCCGCGGCGCCGTCGGAGAGCTGTGAGGAGTTGCCCGCGGTGACGGTGCCCCCGGCGGAGAACGCGGGTCGCAGGCGCCCCAGGCTCTCCGCGGTGCTCCCCGGCCTTATCCCCTCGTCGGCCGCCACCACCGTCTCCTCGCCCCGGCGCCCGGCCACCGTGACCGGGGCGATCTCCTCGGCCAACGTGCCGGACTCCCGGGCGCGCAGGGCGAGTTGGTGCGATCGTGCGCTGTACTCGTCCTGCTCCTCACGGGTGAAGCCGAACGGCTGCTGGTACCGCTCGGTGGCCGCACCCATGGAGACCCCGTCGAAGGCGCAGACGAGGGCATCCCGGTCGAGGGCGTCCTCGACCGCGGCCGGGCCGTACTTCCAGCCGGTACGGGATCCGCGCAGCAGGTGCGGGGCCCCCGACATGGACTCCATCCCGCCCGCGACGACCACCTCGTGGCGGCCGGAGGCGATCATGAGGTCGGCCAGGGCGATGGCGTGCAGACCGGACAGGCAGAGCTTGTTGACGGTGCTCGCCGGGACGGCGAACGGAATGCCCGCGCTGACGGCGGCCTGCCGTGCCGGATTGGGACCGGCCCCGGCCTGGACGACATGGCCCATGACGACGGCTTCCACCGCGGCCGGGTCCAGGTGTATGGCGGCCAGGGCCGCGCTGATGGCGTGTGCGCCGAGGTCGGCGGCGGACAGGGGGCTCAGGGCGCCCATCAGCTTGCCGATGGGTGTTCTGGCGCCGGCGACTATGACGGATCCGGGCACGGCCGGGACCTCCAGGTGTGATGCGGACAGGTCAGGCGACGGCGTCGACGGCGCGCTCGGCGACCATGTGGGCCGTCTCGTTCACCGAGTGCAGAACGATGCGTCCGCCCGGCAGTCGTCGCACCCGGCTGACCGAGGTGTAGCCGGGGTGGAACCAGAACATGCGGGTCAGGCCGAGCACCGTCGCCAGGTAGGTGTTGGTGATGCCGCCGTGGCACACGACCGCGACCCGCCCGCCGGGGTGGGCGTCCAGGATGGTGTCCATGGCCCGCGCCGCCCGCTCCCGGAAGGCGTCCCAGTCCAGGTCGGGCACGAAGTCCTCGTACCGTCCCTCGGAGAGCGCCACCGAACGGGGGTCGTCGGCGTTGATCTGCTCCGGCGGCGTGTAGGGGTGCGAGACGTCGGTGTCCCACTCGCGCAGGTCGTCGAGGACGGCGGCGGTCATGCCGGTGATCCGCTCCAGCGGGGCCACCGTTTCGCGGGCCCGCTGGAAGGGGCTGGTGTAGAGGGCGTCGACGTCCTCGTGCACGAGCCAGGCGGCGAGGCGTTCGGCCTGGGCGGTGCCCTCCGGCGAAAGGCCCGGGTCGTAGACGCCCGCCACGGGGAGGCCGTGCCGGATGAGCAGGAGTTCAGTCATGGGGATCCTTCGTACGTACGTGGGGCGGGCGCAGATGCTTGTCGTTGCTCAGCCGGCGATGGTGCGCTCGGAGCGCCAGTAGGGGCGGCGCATCGCGCGTTTGTCGAGCTTTCCCATCGCGTTGCGCAGGAGTTGAGGTACGAACTCGTACGACCTGGGGCACTTGTAGGCAGCCAGCTGGTCGCGGCAGAACCGGTCCAGCTCCTCGGCCGACGGCTCGTCCCCGGCGGTCACAACCAGGGCGCGCAGCGACTCGCCGAAGTCCGGGTGGGGCACACCGATGACCGCGATCTCGGCGACCGCGGGGTGGCGGCGCAGTACCGCCTCGCTCTCGGCCGGGTACAGATTGACCCCGCCGGAGACCACGACGTCGGCGGCCCGGTCGGTGATGAAGATGTAGCCACTCGCGTCGACGTAGCCGATGTCGCCGAGCGTGAAGACGCCCGGCGCGACATAGGCGGCCTTGGTCTTGTCCGGGTCCGCGTGGTAGCGCACCCCCCTGCCCTCCGGTGCCTGGAACGCAAGTAGTCCGAGCTCGCCGGGCGGCAGCGGATGGCCGTCGTCGTCGGTCACCAGCACCTCATACGGGGGCTGGGCTCGCCCGACCGAACCGGGATGCGCCAGCCACTCGGTGCTGCTGATGCGTGCCACGGTGCCCGCCTCGCTGGCTCCGTACGACTCGGTCAGCACCGGCCCGAACCACTCGATCATGGTCCGCTTCACGTCCGGCGGGCAGGCAGATCCGGTGTGGGAGACCTGGAGGAGGCTGGAGACGTCGTACCGGCTGCGCACCTCTTCCGGCAGGGCGAGCAGCCGTTGGAAGTGGGTGGGAACCATGACCGTGGAGGTGACCCGCCACTCCTCGACACGGCGCAGGAACGCCTCCGCGTCATATCCGCCGAGTACGACCACCTGCTGACCGGCCACCAGGTGCCGCAGGGACGTCAGTGGCGCGTTGTGCTGCAGCGGGCCGCACACGAGGTGCGGTCCCGGCGGGAATCCGGGCCGGGCCGCCATCGCGGCCAGGTATGCGGAGCTGTCGGCGACCGGACCGCCTACCCAGCGCACCTCGGTGCCGCGTGCCCGGCCGGTGGTTCCGGATGTGTAGACGAGGGGCGGCCGGGCGGCCCGGCCTGTGGGCAGGTTCTGCCCAGCGGGCGCCGCTGCCAGCCACAGGTCCCACTCGAAGGCGTGCCCGATGGCCGGGGTTCCGTGCATCACGAGCGGCAGACCGAGTTCGCGGGCCGCCTCCAGGGCGGCGACCGCACCGGCGGGTCCGGAGATGATCCCGGTGGCGCCCGCGTCGATGATCTGGTCGACGAGTTCGCCCACCATCAGCTGCCGGGAGGTGGCGACGGTTCCCACTCCGGCGCGCAGGCCGGCCAGATGGGCCACCAGGGTGGGGATCGCGTTGTCGCCGAGGACGGCGACCCGGTCGTCGGGGCCGGGCGCGATTTCCAGCAGCCGTGCCGCCGCCCGCGCGACCTGGTCGGCGAGCTCCGACCAGGTCAGCACGCCCTGATCGTCGACGAGAGCGGGCTCGTGGGGTGTCTCCTGGGCACGACGGTCGAGTGGTAGCAGAGACATGGCTCCTCCGGCGGCTCCTCGGGCCCCTCCCGGTGCGTGGGAGAGTCAATGCCGAGACTGTAGCGTTTATCAAGAAAGTACGGAACACTCTGACCCGAGCCGGAAGCATCCGCCCATGGCTCCGGCGGGCAAGGGGCTGTATCTACTCTCCCCGTTACTGAACCCGCCATCTGGTAACTGCTCTTGAGGAGGAGCCATGTCCCAGCCCGATCTGGACGCATGGCGCACACAGGTCCGGCAGTGGCTGACCACGGTGCTCGAACCGGCCCGGGAAACCGAGGCCACCGGTGACCTCGCCGTCTTCCACAACCTCCCCGAGGACGAGGAACGCCTGCTGCTGGAACGCTGCCGCGTCTACCAGCGCGCCCGCTTCGACGCCGGGTACCAGGCCCTGACCCTCCCCGGGGACAAGGGCGGCGCGGGGCTGACCGCCGCCCACGTGGCGGCCTTCGCCCAGGAGGAGTCGGCCTTCGAGGTGCCGCCCTCCACCGAGCTGATCAGCGTCACCGTGCGCCTGGTCGCGATGTCGGTCTCCCTGTTCGGGACGGCCGAGCAACGCGACGAATACGCACGGGCGTTCCTGCGTACGGACCTGCTGGCCTGCCAGCTCTTCAGCGAGCCCGGTGCCGGATCCGACCTCGCCGCGCTGCGCACCCGCGCCCGGCGGGAGGGCGAGGACTGGGTGATCGACGGTCAGAAGGTGTGGACCTCGGGAGCCCAGTTCGCCGACTTCGGGCTGCTGCTCGCCCGCACCGATCCGGACGTCGTGAAGCAGGCAGGCATCACCGCGTTCCTGGTCCCGATGGACACGTCCGGCGTGGAGGTGCGCCCCATCCGCCAGATGAGCGGCGGTGCCTCGTTCAACGAGGTCTTCCTCAGCGGCGTACGCGTTCCGGACCGGCTGCGGATCGGGCGTCCGGGGCAGGGCTGGGAGGTCGCCAGTACCACCCTCGCCTTCGAACGGACCGCCTCCGGCAGCGGCAACCGGCGCAAGGGCGGCACTTTCCCGGACGTGCTCGCCCTCGCGCGCTCGCTCGAGCGCACGGGAGATCCGCTGGTTCGCCAGCAGCTCGCCGACCTGTACGTGCGTACCGCGCTCCGAGCCGCCACCGTGGACCGCGTCGCCAGGGCGAGTGCCGCCGGTGACCGGCCGGGCCCGGAAGCATCCCTGACCAAACTCATGGCCTCCGACCTGCTGAGCCGCACCGGGCAGGTCGCCGCCGAGCTGATGGGCGCCCGGATCAGCGCCGACACCGGGGAACCGGGCACGTTCGCCTGGACCCAGCACCTGCTCGGCGCCCCCGGCTACCGGCTGGCCGGTGGCACCGACCAGATCCAGCGCAACCTCATCGGCGAGCGCGTACTGAAACTGCCGCCGGAACCGCGGGTGGACCGGGTGCCGTTCTCACAGCTCCCCGGCAACTGACACACCGGCCGCTACGGCCATCACGCCATCTCGTCATCACAAAGGAGTGACATCCATGGATCTTGGACTGACAGGTGCGAAGGCACTGGTGACCGGTGCGAGCCGGGGTATCGGGCGGGCGATCGCGGGAACCCTGGCCGCCGAGGGGTGCGCGCTGGCCCTGTGCGCCCGGGGCGAGGAGGCGCTGGCCAAGGCCGCCGCCGAGTTGCGCGGCGAGGGAGCGACGGTGTTCGCCGAGCCGGTCGACGTCACCGACCCGGCCGCGCTCGCGGGCTTCGTGGAGCGGGCGGCCGGCGAACTCGGCGGCCTGGACCTGCTGGTGTCCAACGTGTCGGCGGGCAACGTCAAGGGACCCGAGTCGTGGGAGGCCAGCCTGCGCGGTGACCTGGTCCCGTTCGCCGGACTCGTCGAGGCGGCCATGCCCTACCTGGAGGCCTCCGACCGGGCCGCCGTCGTCGCCATCGGCACCACCAACGCCTCCGACACCGCCCGCCCGGCCGGAGCCAACTCGTACTCCGCCATGAAGGCCGCGGTCGTCCAGCACGCTTCGGCTCTGGCGCACTCCCTCGCTCCGAAGGGCATCCGCGTCAACACGGTCTCCCCCGGACCGATCGACTTCCCCGGCGGCGCCTGGGAGACCATCCGCACCAGCCGTCCGGAGGTTTACGAGGAGGTGCTCGCCAAGCTGCCCATCGGCCGCTACGGCACTGCCGAGGACGTGGCCGCGGCGGTGGCCTTCCTGCTCGGGCGGACCGGCTCCTTCTGCGTCGGAGTCAACCTCGTGGTGGACGGCGGGCTGCTGACCCGCGTCCAGTACTGAGCCGTGGCGGGCCCGGCCGGCCGCCTGGACGCCGTACTGGTCTGCGGCGGCAAATGGCACGACTTCGACTATGCGCGGCTGCGGCTGCTGGAACTGCTCGGTGATCACCCGCGGGTGCGGACCACCGTCCACCAGGACTACGACTGTGTCGACGCGCTGAAGAAGGCCGACCTGCTGGTCACCTACACCTGCGACGTACGGCCCCGCCCGGCCCAGCGGGCCGCGCTGGCCCGGTTCGTCGAGCGGGGCGGGCGCTGGCTCGCCCTGCACGGCACCAATGCGGTGATCGAGGCGCCGGCTCCCGGCGGGCCGCGGGTGTTCACCACTCCGCGGCTCCTCGGGGAGCTCGCCGAGGTACTCGGCAGCCAGTTTGTTGCCCACCCGCCGATCGAGCCGTACGAGGTCCAGGTCACCCGTCCCGGCCATCCGCTGGTCGCCGGGATCCAGCCGTTCACGGTCACCGACGAGCTGTACGTCTGTGAGCTGCACGGGGAGCTGGATGTGCTGCTGCACGCCGACTACACGGGGCCGTGCCGCGGTTTCGCCGAGGGCGACACGGCGGCGCTCGACGACGCGCCCCGGCCTGTGCTGTATCTGAAGCGGCACGGTCTCGGTGAGGTGTGCTGCTTCACGCTCGGGCACTGCCGGGGGCGCTACGACGTGCAGGACCTCGGTGTGGACGACACCGGGCGCGTGGACCGGGGCCCCTGGGAGACGACGGAGTTCCTGACAGTGCTGGGACGGTGTGTCGAGAGGGTCGTGGGTGTCAGTAGTCCGGTGGGCGGCTGAGCGAACCTGGGACGCCGCCCGGGGGATTTTTCGCCCCCGCCCTTATCGGCCTGAACAGCCTCGTCCTCAAACGCCGGACGGGCTGATTTTCAGCCCGTCCGGCGTTTGAGGACCGGGAGTCCAGGGGGCAGCACCCCCTGGTGGGGTCTGGGGCGGAGCCCCAGAAGAACGGGACGGGTAGGGGCGGCGGGGGCGAAAACCCACCCCACGGCCGCCCCGCTTCACCCGTGCGGCAGCACCACCGCACGCCCGTTGATTTCTCCGGCATGCAGGCGCTCGTACGCCGACGGAGCATCCTCGATCGAGAACGTCTCCACATGGGAGGAAACCAGCCCCTCCCGCGCAAGCCCGACAACGTCGATGAGCTCCACCCGGCTCCCCCAGTAGGGCGCCGACGCGGACACCCCGAACGGCAACCCCCCACCGAAGCCGACCGCCAGAGTCCCGCCCCCGATGCCGACGACGGTCACATCACCCGCCACCGCCACCGACGCGGCGGCCACCGCCAAGGTCGCCTCGGCCCCCACGAAGTCCAGCACGACCTCCGCCCCGGTGCCGCCGGTCAGCTCCCGTACCCGTGTCGCCGCCTCACCATCGGAGAGCAGCGTCGCGTGGGCACCCACCGCGCGCGCCAACTCCAGCTTCTCCTTGCTCACATCGAGAGCGACCACCCGGGCCGACGTCAGCGCGCGCAGCAGCTGCACGGCGAGATGCCCCAGCCCACCGACACCGATCACCACCGCCGTACTGCCGGGCACCAGCTTCGGCAGCACCTGCCTGATCGCGTGATACGGCGTCAGCCCGGCGTCGGTGAGCGGTGCCGCCTGCACCGGGTCCAGTCCGCCCAACGGCACCAGGTGGCGGGGCGAGTCCACCACCATGTACTCGGCGAGAGCACCGGGAGAGCCCAGACCGGGCGGCATGATGCCGAGCCCGGCGGCATGAGGGCAGTAGTTCTCCCTGCCCTCGGCGCAGGTACGGCAGCGGCCGCAGCCCCACGGTCCGTACACCGCCACCTCGTCGCCCTCCGCGACCTCGGTGACACCGCTGCCCAGAGCCGCGACGGTACCGACGCCCTCATGGCCGAGCGTCATCGGCAGCGGGTAGGGGAACTGTTCCTCGGGCCAGCTCATAACGGCCAGGTCGGAGTGGCACAGCCCGGCGGCCGTCACCTTCAGCAGCACCTGGCCCGGGCCCGGTTCGGGCACCGGAACCTCGACCACCTCGGGCCCGGCACCCGCCGTCCGGTACTGAACCGCTTTCATCATCCGATCTCCTTGTCAGGGGCGGTTGCATGCTCGGCGGGCGGCGACTTCCGGCGGCGCAGAACCGCCGGTAGCGCGATCCGCCCACCCGTGAGGACCAGCGCGACGATGAGGACCGAGCCGGTGAACAGGCTCGTGGCCCACTGCGCGCTGGTGGCGAGGCCGAGCCCGGTGATTCCGGTGCCGAGCAGGAGTACGGCGATCACTGTGCCCCAGGCGTTGAAGCGCCCCGCACGCAGCTGGGTCGCTCCGACGAAGGCCGCCGCGTAGGCCGACAGCAGGTACGGCGTGCCGGCGGTCGGCGATCCGGATCCGACGGAGGACGCGAACACGACCCCGGCGAAACCGGAGAGCAGCGCGGACGTCACCAGGGTCATGAAGCGCAGTCGGCCGGTGCGTACTCCTTGCAGACGTGCCGCGTTCTCGTTGAAGCCGGTCGCGTACAGCCGGCGGCCGGTGGCGGTGTGTTCCAGCATGAACCAGATGGCCATCGCGGCGAGGAGCAGATACAGCACGGGCAGCGTGATGCCGCCGGCGTCCAGCTGGGCGATGCTCGAGAACGGCTTGGCCAGCAGTTGGAGGCCGGTGATCGAGCTGTCGTTGGTCACCATGGTGATCAGGGACTGGATCAGCGCACCGGTGGCGAGCGTGGCGATGAACGAGTCGACCCGCAGCACCACCACCACGATTCCGTTGATCACCCCGACCAGCAGGGCGGCCGTCATCGCCAGGGTGATCGCGGTGCCGGGGCCGAGGCCCGCGTTGACCAGGAAATGGGCGGTCAGCACGCTGGTCAGCGACATGGTGAAGGCGACGGAGAGGTCGAAGACGCGTGCGGCCAGCGGAGCGACGACGCTGAGCGCCACCAGACCGGCCACGGCGTTGCCGTTCAGTACCTGCTTGACCGTGGTGGCGGTCGGGAATGTCTCCGGCGCCCACACGGAGAAGATCACGGCGATGAGCAGCCACACGTAGACGGCGCCGATGTTCCGGAACGACAGGGCGGCCGCCGCCCGCCGGCCCAGCGCGACGGGCGTCCCCGCGGTGAACACCGCGGGGGCGTCCGGGTCGGTGACCGGCCGGTGTTCCGCCGTCCGGGTCGGGGTGGATGTCATGTCACTCGGTTCCTTCTCACTCGGTTCCTTCCATGGCGTGGACGAGCGCGGGCTCGGTGATGTCCCGGCCGCTGATCTCCCGCACGATCCGGCCGTCCCGTACCACCAGGACGCGGGTGCACAGCGTGAGCAGGTCCTCCGTGTCGGACGAGGACACGATCACCCCCATGCCGTCGCCCGCCTGACGTTCGATCAGCTCGTACAGCTGCTGCCGGGTCGCGACGTCGACGCCCGCCGTCGGTTCGCACAGCACCAGCACCGGCGGCCGCTGGGCCAGGCAGCGGGCCATGACGACCTTCTGCTGGTTGCCGCCGCTGAGCGTGGTGATCGGGGCCCCGCGTCCGGCCGTACGCACTTCCACGCGCCGGATCCACTCCTCGACGAGGGCGCCCTCCCGACCCCGGTGCAGTCGGCCCAAGCGGGCGCGGAGCCGGTCGAGCAGGGGGAGGGTCAGGTTCTCCGCGACCGAGAAGTCGCCGACCACCCCCTCGGTCGCCCGGTCGGCGGGCACCAAAGGGATGCCGAGTCCGCCGGCGTCCCGCGCGTCGACCCACCGTGGGGAGCGTTCCGGTATCCGCACCCGGCCGCGCACCGGTCCGGTCCAGGCCCCGCACACCGCGTACGGCACTGCCTCGTGGCCGGAGCCGACCAGGCCCGTGATGCCCAGCCGCTCGCCCCTGGCCAGGTCGAAGCCGACGCCGCGCAGCGGGCCGACCCATAGATCTCTGACCTCCAGCGCGGCCTCGCCCGTCTCGCCGACCCCGCCGACAGCCCCGGAGGGCGGCTGCGGCCGGTGGGCAGTCTCCACCTCCTGACCTGCCATCAGCTCCGCCAGTGACCGGGGAGTGAGCTCAGCGACCCGGCGGGTGGCGATCCGGCGTCCGCCACGGATCACGGTGACCCGGTCGGCGAGCGCGAAGATCTCGTCCATGCGGTGCGAGACGTACAGCACGCCGGCACCCGCGTCGCGGATCTCCCGCACGATCTGGAAGAGGCGGGTCACCTCGCCCGGCGGCAGCACGGCGGTCGGCTCGTCGAGCACCAGCACGCCGCGCCGGCCCTCCCAGCCCTGCAGCGCGGCGGCGATGGCCACCACCGCGCGCTGAACGGGTGTGGCCGTGGCCAGCGGCCGGCGTACGTCGATGCCGAGGCCGAATCGCTCGACCAGTGCGGTCGTCCGCCGTTCCATCTCCGGCCAGCGGATGTTGCCGAACGCCGTACGGGCGAAGCCGCGGCTGAGCGCGAGATTGTCCGTGGCGCTCAGCTCCTCCACCAGTCCCAGTTCCTGGTGGACGAAGCGGAGCCGGTCGTGCCGCGAACCGGTGACATGACCCAGGTCGAACGGCTCGCCGTCGAGTTCGGCGACCGCTCCGGGCTCGGCGTGGTGATATCCGGCGAGGATCTTGATGAGGGTGGACTTGCCGGAACCGTTGGGCCCGATCAGCGCGTGGATCTCGCCGTGGGCGATCTCGAGGTCCACGTCCTTCAGCGCCTGGGTTCCGCCGAATCGCTTCGACAGCCCCTCCACCCGTAGTACCGGGCGGTCCACCTCCGCCGTCCCGGCGTGCCGCCCGTGCGACGTCTGCGCCGACGTGTCAGCGTGCACCGCTCCTCCATCCGTGGATGGCGCCGCCGCCGGCACGGAGCCGGCGGCGGGCCGTGCCGGTCAACTCAGGCCCCAGAGCGCCTTGAACTGCTCCTTGTAGTCCTCGACTAGCGGGAAGTCGCCGTCGGCGGACGGGAGGTTCTCCTTGGTGACCAGCATGTTGGGCAGATCCGCGTTCTGATCCACCTTCATGGACTGGCCGGTGAAGTGGCGGGCCAGCGCGTCGACCTGGATCCAGGCGGTCTCGTACTGGTTCAGGGCCATGGCGGCGTCGGTGAGACCGCCCTCGATGTACTGGTAGCTCTGTGCGTCGCCGACGTTGACGATGATGCGCTTGCCGTTGATTCCGGCGGTCTTCATTGCGGCCGGGACGCCGACGTTGAGCAGGCCCAGTGAGAAGACGACGTGGGTCACCTTCGGGTGCGAGCGGAGGTACGACACCACCCGGTCCGGCATGTCCTTGCCGATCGCGGTGATCGGCACGTCGACGGTGTCCAGCCCGCAGCCCTCGCACCACTCGCGGTACTTGGTCTCGAACCCGTCCCTGACGGGCTTGAGGATCGTGTACGCGGGCAGGTCGAAGTAGACGGTGTCGGCCTTCGCGCCGCTGTTCGACACGACCCACGAGGCGATCATCGTGCCCTGGACGTCTACGTCCGCCGGCCCGTTCTTCAGCAGGGAAATGCCGTCGCCCACCACGTCGTCGGCGTTCGACTGGAAGACAGGGATGCCGGCCTTCTTCAGTTGCGCCAGCTGCTTGGCGTACACCGCGCGCGGGAACCCGGAGGCGACGACGGCGTCCGGCTTGTCACGCACCGCCTGTTCGTAGGCGGCCTGCACGGACTCCGGAGTGCCCTGGGTGGCAATCTGCTTGACCTCCCAGCCGAGCTCCTTCGCTCCGGCGGTGAAGTAGTCGGCCAGGTCCTTGCAGGACTGGACGCCGCACAGGATGAAATCGATCTTCTTGCCCTTGGGGATCTCCTTGCCCACCGGCTCGGTGACGGGGATCTTGGCCGGGCGCTGGGTGTACTGCTCCATGGCCTTCGAGGCTGCGGCCAGGCCGGGGGAGTCGGACGCCGCCTCCGGCTTCGATTCGGCGGCCGGAGTGGCACCGCCGCCGCACGCGGAGAGCGTCAGCAGAGCGGTGACGGGGACGATCGCGGTGAGGGCGCGGCGGACCGCGCGACGGGGTCTGGAACTCATCGTTGAGTACTCCCACGCATAAAGGGTCGAGAAGGCTGCGTGAACCGCCGTCGTGGGGTACGGCGCGGGCCGCCGGGGTGACCGGGCGGCACTGCGGCCAAAGCGGCGCAACTCCGCTCAGGCCAAGAAACTTATGAGGCACTACAGCCTCAAGTGCGTCGGAGTGTGACACGCCCCGGCGGCCTTGGGGAGAGGTTCGTCACCACAAATTCAAGCCAGTACGGGACTTTTCCTCGACAACCTCGGCCGATGCGAGATCCGGACAGCGTCGCGAGTGTTGCTCCCGGCCGCTCCTGCTAACTACACTCACTCTAAAGTTTCTGCCAGAGGAGAGATGATGGACGAAACGTCGGAGTCGGTCACCGCGCGGTGCCCCGGGCCCAGCGTCCAGGACTACCTCGACCAGGACAGCCGCCCCGTTCCCGCCTCCCTGAGGCACGACAGGAACGACTACATCGGCAGCGAGGACATCGACTCCGCGCGCTTCGTCTCCCGCGAATGGGCGGAGCGCGAGATGCGGCAGGTGTGGCGGCGCGTGTGGCAGTTCGCCTGCCTGGAGAGCGAGATCCCGGAGGTCGGCGACCACGAGGTCTACGAGATCGGCGACGACTCGCTGATCGTCGTACGCACGGCCCCCGACGAGATCCGCGCGTACGTCAACGTGTGTCTGCACCGCGGCCGCAAGCTGCGCACCAGCGGCGGCAATGTCGGCGAGTTCCGCTGCTCGTTCCACGGTTTCGCCTGGAACCTCGACGGAACCATGCAGACTCCGCCCTGCGCCTGGGACTTCCCGCATGTCACCCCGGAGAAGTTCGCACTCCCCGAGGCCCAGGTGGCCACCTGGCGCGGCTTCGTCTTCATCAACATGGACCCGTATGCGGAGTCCTTCGAGAGCTATCGCGGCACCTTCGACGAGTACTACATCTGGCCGCTGGAGGACCGCTACAAGTCGCTGCACATCGCCAAGGTGCTGCCCTGCAACTGGAAGGTGGCCCAGGACGCGTTCATCGAGTCCTTCCATGTGATCGCCACCCACCCGCAGATGCTGCCGTGGCTGGCGGACGCCAACTCCCAGTACGACGTCATGGCGGACCAGCCCAACTGGAACCGCATGATCAACATCCAGGGTGCCCCCAGCCCCCACGTGGCGGACTCCGTAACGGAGGAGGACGTACTGGAGACGTTCTACGACTCGCGTGCGTTCTACGCGGCGGCCCAGGGCCGTGACCTGGTGATGCAGGAGGGGGACGAAATGCCGGCGATCCCGGCCGGCGGCACCGCCCGCCAGGTCCTCGCCGAGCGGATGCGCGCACAACTGGCGGCCACCTCGACCCAGGACTTCTCCCAGACCGCCGACACCGAACTGCTGGACGCCATCAACTACTTGCTGTTCCCCAACTTCAACCCCTGGGGCGGCGCCAAGTCCAACATCATCTACCGGTTCAAACCCAACGGTCTCGACCCCGACTCCTGCACCGCCGAGATCATCTTCATGTCGGCCCCGAAGAAGCCAGGTGAGATGCCGCCCCCGGCCAAGATCCGCTGGGTGCCGGAGGACATGCTCTTCGCGGACATCCCCGAACTCGGTGTCCTCGGGCCCGTCTTCGACCAGGACTGCGAGAACCTCCCCTACGTCCAGCAGGGGCTGAAGGCGATGCGCAAGCCGGGAATCACCCTGGCCAACTACCAGGAGAGCCGCATCCGTCACTTCAACCAGACGCTCGACCGGTGGATGAACACGTGACCCACCGCGTGGCGGTCCGGCCCTCCGGCGTCGAACTCGAAGTGCTCGACGGGGAAGACCTGTTCAGCGCGGCCCAGCGGCTCGGATACCGCTGGCCCACCGTCTGCGGCGGCAAGGGCACCTGCCGTACGTGCTTCGTGGCGGTCGAGGAGGGCACCGAGAACTGTTCACCCGTGGACCCGCTGGAACGCGAGGGCATCGAAGCCCTGCGCAGACCCGTGGACGGCCTGACCCGGCTCGCCTGCCGGCTCCGGGTCGAGGGCCCGGTGACCGTGACCAAGCGCGGCGTACGCCGCCGAGTGCAGGAGTGAGCCCCATGTCCAAGCAAGTGATCCATCCGCTGACCGGGCATGTGTACCGGCTGACCGAGGATGGTCTGGTCGAGGTGACCGACCCGAAGTCCGGAACACGGGGCATCTTTGACTTCCAGGCCCGTTGGCAGTCGGGCGAGCTGCGCCATGCCGACCTCCAGATGGCCGGCTGGGTGGGCCGCCTCGCCCGGCGGCGCGTCGCCGAGCAGCCGGAGGAGTGACCCCGTGACGCCCCGTACGACCCGGGTGGTCTGTCTCTTGCGCCGACCCGACGGAGAACCGGTCCCCGGTGACTTCGCCGTCGAGGAGCGCCCGCTGCCGTCCCTCGGCGAGGGACAACTGCTCGTCCGCAACCTGTATATGAGCGTCGACCCGTCCATGCGCGGGCGGCTGGAGAGCACCGAGAAGCACTACACGCACAACTTCACGCCCGGATCGCCGCTGGACGGCCGGGCGCTGGGCGTCGTGGAGGAGAGCCGCTGCGCCTCCGTGCCGGCGGGTGCGTATGTGCGCCACCAGCTGGGCTGGCGGGAGCGTGCTGTTCTCGACGCCGCCGACACCGATGGCGCCGGTCGTATCGACCCCGAACTCGCGCCGCTGCCCACCTGGTTGGGGCTGCTCGGGCAGACCGGCTTCACCGCGTACGTCGGGCTGGCCCGGATCGCCGCGCTGCGGCCCGGCGACACCGTCTTCGTGTCGGCGGCGGCCGGGGCCGTGGGCAGTGCCGCCGGGCAGTTCGCCCGGCTGCTGGGCGCGGAGCGGGTCGTGGGGACCGCCGGCGGGGCGGACAAGTGCGCCCTGCTGGTGAAGGAGTTCGGCTACGACGCCGCCGCGGACTACCGCGCCGAGCCGGTGCGCGAAGCGCTGGCCCGGATGGCGCCCGACGGCGTCGACGTCTACTTCGACAACGTGGGCGGGGAGCAACTGGTCGCCGCCCTGCACGCGTTGCGGACCGGTGGCCGGGTCGCCCTGTGCGGCATGATGTCGCAGTTCGGCGGGGAGCGCCGGTCCTCCGACACCAGCCGACGGCCCGCCGACACCAGCCAACGGTCGGCTGACATCAACCAGTTGATCCAGGCGGTGCTCAAGCGGCTGACCCTGCGCGGTTTCATCGTCCGCGACCACGAGGACCTGCGGCCGGAGTTCGAGGAACGGGTCGCGGGTTGGCTCCGTTCGGGCCGGATCATCGCGCGCGAGACGGTTGTTGACGGCCTGGAGAACGCTCCCGGGGCGCTGCTGTCCCTGCTGGACGGTGGCAACTTCGGCAAGATGCTGGTCCGGCTGGGCGATTCCGCGTAAACCGCAGGGGGTTCGCCGTCAGCGCATGGAGCGGGATGCCTCGACCACGTGGACCTGCAAGGAGACGCCTACGCGGGTCAGCCCGGCCACGGCCGCCCGGAAATCCTTGATGTGCGGGGTGGTGAAGTGGTCGTCGAGGGCACGCTGGGAGGCCCAGCGCTCGTACACGCGGATCCGCCGCTCGTCGCTCGGGTCCGCGGTCATGGCGTAGTCGAGACAACCGGGCTCTTCTTCGAGGGTCCGGTGCCCCAGTTCGACCAGATGCCCCAGCATCGTGTCGCGGTCGCCGGCCTCGTAGTCCATCCAGCCGGCGACGATGACTTCCTCTGACACGGTGGTCCTTTCCACGGGTCATGCACGCGGGCCCGTCGCCCCTGTCAGGGGAAGCGACGGGCCCGCGGCGGTTCAGATGACGAGCGCCGCCGGGACGCTGTCCACGGTGACCGTTCCCTTGTCGCCGTCGATCGTGATCACCATGCCGTCCCGCAACCGCCGCGTACCGCCCTCGACGGAGATCACGGCCGGAATACCGAGCTCGCGGCAGACCACGACGGCGTGGCTGTTGAGCGCCCCGACGTCCACGACGGCGGCTCCGGCGACGAGGAACAACGGGGTCCAGGCCGCGTCGGTGATCGGCGCCACCAGTACCTCGCCCGGCTCCAACGCCTCGCAGGAGGCCGGGTCGGTGACCACCCGCACCCTGCCGGTGTAGGTGCCGTGGCTGCCGCCGACGCCGCTGAGCACATCGCCCTCGACCGCGGCCTCGGTGCGTTCCTCGGTGCGCCGCGGCCAGGTGTCGATCTCGGTCTGCGCGTCCGCCGCGACGAAGAACGGCGGTTCCAGCTCGTGCAGGCCGGCGTACTCCTCCAGCCGCTGCGCGATGACGGTGCCGAAGGGCTCCGGGTCGGCGACGTAGTCGTCCAGCTCGGTGTCCAGCAGCATCATCACGTCCTCGGGCTTCGCGATGCGTCCCGCCTCGACGCCGCGGCGGCCGAGCTCTCGTACCGCCATCCGGATCTCGTTGACGACGGTCACACAGTTCGCCTTGGTGCGTTCGCGGGCCGGGATCCACACCTGCGCGGCGTGCATGCCGGCGTCGAACATCGGCTGTACGTCCTCGGGCAGTACGGCCCGGATCTCCTGCGCCGTCTGCTCACGCCGCCCGGTCAGCCGCTGGTGGCGGACGGCCGGGGAGTCGTCGTCCGCGCTGTGCCGGATCCGGTCGACCAGGGCCAGTACCTGAACCGGCGCCGCTTCCCAGGACAGTGCGTGGATGTCCCACTCGTTGGGACCGCGGTCCCCGGACTCGGCCAGGAACTCCTCGAACGCGTCACGGAACGCCTTCACGTCCCCGGTCGCCCCGTCGAGCGCCCGCTCCACCGCGGCCGTGCCCTCGCCGAAGAGCGCGGTGAGTTCCGCGGAGGCGGCCACCTGGCGGGACAGCGTCCACAACCCGGTCGAGGGCGAGGCCGAGTCGACGTCACCCAGCCCGCCGATGAGGTCGAGCAGGTCGCCGGAACGGTCCACGCTCGCGCACAGCGGGCCGAGGATCGCCGGTCCGACGGACGCGGGCAGCGACGACTCGACATGCCGCTGGAACGTCGTCTCCACCTCGTCGAGCAGCGAGCGGGCGTGCGCCACCAGCTCGGCGTCCGACAACCGCGTCAGGTCGGGCCGCTCACGGCGGATCCGGCGCAGCCGCTCCCGGTCGGCGTCGGCCTCCGGGAAGGAGGTCTGGCCGAGCATCCGCTGCAGCGTGCCGCCGGCCTTGGCCGTCAGCTCGCCGTCCTGGTCCTCGGGGTGCGCCACGTACACCGGCGTGTCGGAGCGCTGGCCGACGAAGGCCGTGTCGATCTGGTCGGCGGTCTGGCCCATACGGATGCCGAACAGCCGCATGTGCGACAGGTTGAGGTAGAAGTAGCCGCCGAACATGCCGACGAACGGCGGGCGGGGACCGGCCACCTCCTCCTCGCGGTAGATGCCGAACCCGACGAAACCGCGACGCCAGCCCTGCAGACCGCGCCCCCATACCAGGGTCCAGCCCAGCGGGCTCGCCGGCTCGGGAAGGGTCTCCCCCGCGTTGGCCCGGGTGTAGTGCGGCAGCCGCTCACTGCGCTGCCAGTCCGTGATCCAGCTCTTCATGACCGAGGGCCTCCCGCCGTCCGTCCCGGTGCCTACCACTGCGCCGTGCCGCCGTCGACGCTGATCAGCGTGCCCGTGATGCCCGCGCCCGCGTCACTGGCGAGCAGCGAGGCGACACCGGCGATCTGCTCCACGGTGGTGATCTTCTTGGTGGCGGCGTGCTCGGCGAAGCGGCCCAGCCACTCCTCGTACGAGATTCCCTCGGCCTCGGCCGCCGCCGGCCCCGCGGCCCGCATCAGGTCGGTGTCGACGGCGCCGGGGCAGATGGCGTTGCAGGTGATGCCCTGCGTGCCGTACTCGAACGCGGTCGCCTTGGTCAGTCCGTGGATGGCGTGCTTGTTGGTGATGTAGTGGCTGATCGCCGGCTTGTTGGCCTGCTTGCCCTCGACGGAGGAGATGTTGATGATGCGCCCCCAGCCACCCGCCAGCATCTTCGGAAGGGCGCGGCGGGTGCCGTAGAAGTAGGCGTTGAGGTTCAGCTTCAGCGCGTCGTGCCAGGCCTCGTCGCTGAGCTCGTGGATCGGGGCGAAGCCCGAGGTGCCGCCGACGTTGTTGACCCAGATGTCGAGGCGGCCGAAGCGCTCGACGGCGAAGTCGGCCAGGCCCTCGATGTCCTCCTGGCTGTTGGCGTCGCAGGGGTGGAAGACGGCCCGGTCCCCGGCACCGATCTCCTCCAGGGCCTGCTTGCCCTTGAGCTCCGAACGGCCGCTGATGACGACCGTTGCGCCTTCGGCCAGGAAGGCCTCGGCGATGGCGCGGCCGATGCTGCGCGTGCTGCCTGTGATCACTGCGACGCGTCCGTCGAGGCTGCCCGTAGCCACCATGGTGTTCTCCCGCGAATCTTGTTGGTTCGTCACCTGGCGGCTCTGACGGCTGCTGTGTCCAGGTGCTGGTGAATGGTGCGGTGGAAGTGCTGGAGTCCGGGCTCGTTGCGCCCGAAGACGAAGTCGGTGCCGCTGAGGGCCTGCAGGCCCTGCTGGACGCCGTAGGTGGTCGCGTAGTCCTCGTCGCGGACCACCTCGTGGAACCACTCGCCGAACCGGTCGGCGGCCTGGCGTTCCTCCTCGCTGACCGCCGGTTCCCGCAGCAGGATGATCTGCTGGGTCACCGACTCGGTGGCCGTCCGGGGAAGCACCAGGGAGACGGCGATCTTCTGGCGCCAGCCACCGGCGATCGCCAGCCCTGGGTACAGCCAGTAGATGGGGCCGACGCAGTCGCCGGGATCGCGCTTGTCCGGGGACAGTTCGACCGCCTGCGCGATGGGGCGCAGGGCCGGTGCAAGGCGCTGGTGAGGGCCCCACGTGTCATGGGCCATCATGTTGGAGAGGTTCGTCTCGAACACCGTCTTCGGGTGCAGCGAGGCGAAGTGGTACGTCTCCAGGTATCCGTCGAGGGTGACCTTCCAGTTGGGGCTGGTCAGCTCCTTGGTGGAGTAGTGATGACACTCCCCCAGACGCATCCCCTCCAGGAGCGGCTGCAGATCACCCAGCCAGGCGTCGAGGTCGTGCTCGGCCGCCGGGTCGAGAGAGACGAAGACGATCCCGGCACGTTCCCCGGCCGGGAGCCTGATCAGGCTGCGTCCCTCGCGGGGCACCTCTCCGAAGGTCTTCTCCGCGTACACGCCCCGCAGTTCCCCGGCCAGATCGTACGACCAGGAGTGGTACGGGCAGGTGAGGCGCTTGGACACCCCGCAGCCGGGTTCGATGATCTTCGCGCCCCGGTGGCGGCAGGCATTGATCATCGCGTGTACCGCGCCCTGGCGGTCGCGGGTGATCAGCACCGGAACGCCGAGCACGTCCAGGGCCTTGTACGTATTCGGCCCCGGAAGCTCGGCGGACATGGCGAGCGGCAGCGGGACGCTCCGGTGTACAGCGTCCATCTCCCGTTGCCAGCGGTCGGCGTCGTGGTAGTGAGCCACGGGTTCGGTCCACTGGCCGTCCACCTCGTGCGTCGTGTTGTCGCGGTAGTGCGTCATCACGCGCTCGACGAGTTCGGCGGCCTCCCGTCGCATCGTCACGGATGCGGCATCGGTGGACCGGTCCTGGCTGATCCACGAGGAGTACTCGGGGGCTGGGGGCGGCTGACGCCGGGCGTCTGTCTCCGAGGCCTCAGGCGTACTGATCTGGACCACGTTGTCCTCACAATCCTCCCAGCCGCGAGCCGGCGAAGGGCTTCGGATGCGACAGCTGGGCTGTGACGCACACGACAACAGGACTTAGTGTTGTCTGTCAATAGAAAGTGGTGAAGTCGCCACACGGCTCCTCGCAGACCACCTCGCATTCCGTGGCTTCCAGCGTCTCGGTGGGCCGCGATCTTTCTTTCATTCCGCTCCAGTCACGCGAGCGCGATGGCCGGACATTCGACGAGGGGTGGCGGTGGGGTGAGCGAGGACAGGACGACCCCGGCACATCAGCCGGCGACCCGCATGACCGAGCCGTTCGAGGTGGGCGTGGTCGTACGCGACCTGGAGCTGATGGAGCACTTCTACCGCGAGGTGCTCGGCTGCCCCGCGGTGCACCGCTCGCACATACCGGAGTCCATCGGCGCTCCGGCCGGACTGGGGGGCGAGCTCTTGGTCGTCTGGCTGCAGGTGCCCTCCGGCGGGCGCATCAAGCTGATCCTGCCTCAGACACCTCCACCCCCCGTCCAGTCGGCCGCGCCGCTGACCGCGGCCCGGGGGCTGGCGTACCTCACCTTCCACCTCGACGACCTGGACCCGATGGTGGCGGCACTGACGGCCGCGGGCGCCCGGCCCCTGTCGGACCCGGTCGTCGTCCCGGCGCGGGGGCGGCGGATCAGCTTCTGGGCGGACCCGGAAGGCAACGCGGTGGAGTTGGCCGACGGGCGGGGCGCCGATCCGGGACCGGATCGGGCAGAGGCGTAGTAATTAGAGAGCCTGTTCAGTAAGGTGCCGTCTGCTACTTACTGTAGACCGGCACAACAAAGTCCGAATACGTGGCACACCAGCACACCTCCCTCGGGCGAAGGGGCGGACGATGGCTCAACGGGCCTCAAGCACATCAAGCACATCCAGGGCATCGAAGAAGTCGGCCGAGCCGACCGTGAACCAGGCATCCACGCAGGTCATCAGGGACCTGCACGAGCGCATGGTGCGCATCCGGCTGTTCGAGACCGAGGCGGGCAAGCTCATGGAGGCCGGCAAGCTGCCGGGCTTCCTGCACCTGTACGTCGGCCAGGAAGCCGTGGCCGCGGGGGTGATGGCGGCCCTCCGCGACGACGACCAGATCACCTCCACCCACCGGGGACACGGCCACGCCGTGGCCAAGGGCGTCAGCTTCAGGCACATGTACGCCGAGCTGTACGGCCGGGTCACCGGAGCCTGCCTCGGACGCGGCGGCAGCATGCACATCAACGACCTCAGCCTCGGCATGCTCGGCGCCAACGGCATCGTCGGCGCCGGCATCCCGATCGCCGTCGGCGCCGCCTTCGCCGCCCAGTACAAGGGCGAGGACAGCGTCGCCGTCACCTTCTTCGGCGACGGCGCCACGAACATCGGCAGCTTCCACGAGGCCGCCAACATGGCCGCCATCCTGCGCCTGCCGGTGCTGTTCATCTGCGAGAACAACGGCTACGCCGAGTTCACGCCTCAGTCGAAGCACATGCTGATCACCGATGTCGCCGACCGGGCCGCGGCCTACGGCATGCCCAGTGTGATCGTCGACGGCATGGACGCGGTCGCCGTCCACCGCGCGGCCGCCGAGGCGGTCGAACGGGCCCGGGCGGGTGAGGGCCCCATGATGATCGAGGCCAAGACCTACCGCTACTACGACCACCAGGGCGTCAAGGGACTGCGTCACCCTTACCGCTCCCAGGAGGAGGTCGACGAGTGGAAGGCCCGCGACGCGATCGACCTGCTGGAGGCCCGCGCCCTCGCCGACGGCACCGCCACCCGCGCGGAGCTGGACGACACCTGGCAGCGCACCCGCGACGCGATCGCCGAGGCCATCGCGTACGCCGAGGCCAGCCCGCTGCCCGACACCGCCGACCTGCTGCTCAACGTCTACTCGGGGTGACCGCCATGACCACCATCACCGAAACACCCACCGCCGCCCCGGCCGCCACGGACCGCAAACTGACCTACGTCAAGGCCTTCAACGAAGGACTGGCGCAGGCCATGCGCGAGGACGAGAACGTCTTCGTCGCCGGCGAGGACGTGGCCGGATACGGCGGCGTCTTCCGCATGTTCGACAACCTGCTCGACGAGTTCGGCCCGCGCCGCATGATCGACACGCCGATCTCCGAGGCCGCGCTGGTCGGCCTGGGCGTGGGCGCCGCCGCCCGGGGTCTGCGCCCCGTCGTCGACCTGATGTTCATGGACTTCATCGGCGTCTGCCTGGACCAGATCGTCAACCAGGCCGCCAAGATGAAGTACATGTTCGGCGGCGGCCTCTCCGTGCCGCTCACCATCACCACCGCCTCCGGCGCCGGCCTCGGCGCCGCCGCCCAGCACAGCCAGAGCCTGGAGGCCTGGCTCGCCCACGTGCCCGGCCTCAAGGTCGTCATGCCGTCCGACGCGTACACCGCCAAGGGCCTGACGGTCTCGGCGATCCGGGACAACAACCCGGTCGTCGTCATGCTCAACAAGGTCCTGCTCGGCAGCAAGGGCGAGGTGCCCGAACCGATCTACGGGATCCCGCTCGGGCAGGCCCACACCGCGCGTCAGGGCTCCGACGTCACCGTCATCGCACTGGGCCGCATGGTGGGCGAGGCACTCGCGGCAGCCGACGAACTCGCCGCCGAGGGCATCGAGATCGAGGTGATCGACCCCCGGACCGTCCAGCCCCTGGACACCGAGACCATGATCGCCTCTGTCCGCCGCACCAACCGGGCCCTCGTGGTCCACGAGGCCGTCACCTTCGGCGGACTCGGCGCGGAGATCGCCGCCCAGATCCAGGACGCGGCCTTCGATTATCTGGACGCGCCGATCCTGCGCATCGGCGCCCCCTTCTCCCCCGTGCCGTTCTCTCCGGTGCTGGAGAAGGCGTACGTCCCCGACCGCGGCCGCATCGCCCAGGGCTGCCGCCGTCTCCTCGAAAGGTCGTGACGAAGTGGCCGTCGAGGTTCTCCTGCCGAAGCTTGGCCTGACGATGCAGGAAGGCACGATCGACGAGTGGCTCGTGCCCACCGGAGCCGCCGTCTCGGAGGGCGACGCACTGCTGCGGCTGGCCACCGACAAGGTCGACGTGGATGTCGAGGCGGAGGCCGGGGGAATGTTCCATCCCATGGTCCCGGCCGGTACGACGCTCCCCGTCGGGGCGCTCATCGGCTGGCTGCTGGCCGAGGGCGAGCAGCCGTCGGACCTGGCCGGTTCGCCGATGCCCGCCGAATCCGGGGCCACGGGTACGGCTGCGCCGGCCACGACTGCGGACGCCTCCTCCGGCGCGCTCTCCCTCAATGGCAGCGCCACGCCGAACGGCTCCGGGGGCCGCCTCCTGGCCTCCCCGAACGCCCGGCGGGTGGCGGCCGAGGCCGTCGTCGACATCACCGTCGTACACGGCACCGGGCCCGGCGGCCGGATCGTCTCCGAGGACGTGGAGGACTTCCTCGCCGCCGCTGCCGCCTCTCCCGCGGCACCGACGGCACCGGCGCCCTCCGTTCTGCCCGACGACTCCGTCGTCCCCGTCTCGCCGCTGGTACGCCGGCTGGCGAAGGAGCGGGGCATCGACCTGTCCGAGGTGACCGGCACCGGGCTCGGCGGCCGGGTCCGCAGGTCCGACCTCGACGCCGTCCCCACGGCGACCGAACCGGCGCCCGCAGCAGCGGCCGTCCGCCGCAGTGCCGCACCCCAGCCGGGAGACGTCCTCCCCCTGACCGGAATGCGCGGCACCATCGCCCGCCGGATGCACGCCAGCCTCCAGGAGATGGCGCAGCTGACGCACGGCTACGAGGTGCGGATGGACGCCGTCGTGTCCTTGCGGGCCCAGCTCAAGGAGGAATGGGCCGACAGCGATCTGCCCGTCCCCAGCCTCAACGACTTCCTGCTCAAGGCCGCCGCACTGGCCCTGCGCGAGCACCCGCTGCTCAACGCGACGGTGCGGGAAGACGGGATCCATCTGCTCGGCGACATCCACCTCGGCTTCGCGGTGGCCGTTCCGGGCGGCCTGATGGTCCCCGTGATCGAGGACGCGGTGCTGATGCCGTTGCCCGAGATCGCCCGCCGGTCGAGAACCCTGGCCGAGGCCGCGCGTGAGGGGCGGATCTCTCCGGCCCAACTGGAAGGCGCCACCTTCGCCGTCACGTCGCTGGGCGGATACGGCGTCGACTTCTTCACCCCCGTGATCAACCCCGGCAATGTCGCCATTCTCGGCGTGGGCAGGCTCAGGGACGGTGTCGAGTGGGTGGACGACCGGCCGCTGCGGACGCAGGTGCTCACCCTGAGCCTCACCTTCGACCACCGTGCCGTCGACGGGGCACCGGCGGCCGAGTATCTACGCACGGTCGGTGAGTTGCTGCGCAAGCCGCTCCGGCTGCTGGTCTGATCCTGGGCGGAGAGCTGATCCGGGGTCAAGGGCTATTCGCCCGGCGCCGGGTCGGCGATCCGCTCGGCGAGGCGACCGACCTCGCGGACGAAGGAGCGGTGTCCGAGCGAGCGGTAGACGTCGTCCCCGCGGACCTGCGAGATCGCGGAGGTCTCCAGCAGCGACAGCAGGCCCAGGGCGATGACGGCGGCCTCCGCCTCGGACACCGACTCACGGGCCTTGCGGGTCAGCCGTACCAGTTCCTCCAGCAACTGCGTCCGGCTCTCGTGGCGCAGCGCCTCCGCCTCCTGGCTCATGCCGGCCGAGGACGTGAAGAACACGGTGGCGGCGGACCGGTGTTCGCCCAGCCAGGCCACCAGAGCGGTGAGGGCCGGTCCGAGGGGCGAGCCGGGCGCGTGGGCCTCCGTGAGCGCATGCAGCTCTTCGCGCAGCGCTCCGGCGAACACCCGCATCCCTTCCACAAGGACCTTGTCCTTGGAGGAGAAGTGGTAGTAGACCGCTGCCGAGGTCATCTCCGCACGAGCGGCGATGTCGGCCACCGTGACCTCGTCCGGCGACTGGGTGGCGAACAGCTCCGTGGCCGCTTCGATCACCCACTGCTTGCGCGAAGGACGGTGCGCGGCGCGGGCTCCGGATGTCGTCATGGTGTCAAGTATGCCGCGATCTTCGTACTCCGACGGCACACGCGTAGCAGGAATTACGTCATCGACCTGGCGGAGTTACTGGATAGCATGGTCAGTGAACAGGGCCCACAGACGCGGGTTCGCGGCAGCCGCCAGGGAGCATGATGGCCACCACGCAGAACGGCAAGCAGCCCGCCCACCGACCCTCGCGACGACAGCACATCATCACCGCCGCCGTGCGCGTGTTCGGCCGCAACGGAGTCGCGGAGACCAGCATCCAGGACATCGCGGACGAGGCCCAGGTCGTGCCCACGGCCGTCTACTACCACTTCGACGGCAAGGAAGAGCTGCTCGAACTCGCCATGCGGCGGGTCTTCGACCAGCTGAACGCGGTGGTGGAGTCGGCCCGCCCGGAGTCCGAGCCCGGTAGCGCGGAGGGCCTGCTGCGGGTCATCGACGCGGTATGGGACTGGGTGGAGCAGAACCCCGAGGAGGCCCGGCTGTACCAGGTGCAGATCGCCTCCGCCAACGGCAACGTCAAGGTGTTGCGGGACGAGTTCGAGCAGCGGCACATCCAGCGGGCGTACGACTATCTGCCGGAGGGCACCACGCGCAGTCCCCGGGCGGCCAAGTCACGGCACGCGGCGCAGGCGCTCGCGGTCCGCACGCTGATCAGTACGACCATGCTGGTCACCGCGCTGCGGGCGGAAGGCGGGCCGCTGTCCCACCTGCCCTCCCGGTCCGTACAGGAGGCGGTCAGGTCGCTGGCGCTGCGGATCGTCACCGCCGAGCCGAAGCCGGCCTCCGCATCCGCCTGAGGCGGTTCACCAGGGCAGGGGCTTGCGTTCGGCGAACAGCCCACCCGTCGTCCCGTCGCCGTCGGGGAGGGTGGCCAGCCAGACCGGGGTGTCCGCGCCCTCCTCCGGACCGCGGGGGGCAGCGGAACCGCCCATGCCGCTGCGAGTCCAGCCGGGGTCGGCGGCATTGACCAGGACGCCTGTGCCCGCCAGTTCGGCCGCGAGCATACGGGTCAGGGCGTTGAGGGCGGTCTTGGAGATCCGGTAGGCCGGGTGGCGGCCGGAGTCGATCAGCGCCAGCGAGCCGTACGAGCTGGTGACGTTGACGACCCGTCCGTAGCCGCCCCGTGCCATGCCCGGCACGACGGCCTCGGCCAGCCGCCAGGCGCCCACCAGATTGGTGTCCAGCGTGCTGCGCAGGGTGTCCTCGTCGAGTTCCAGGGCTGTTCGCGATGCGTCAATGCTGACCCCGGCATTGTTGACGAGGACGTCGATCGTGCCGAAGCGCCCCAGAGCCTCCCGTACCGCTTCCGTGATGCTCGCGGTGGAGGCCACGTCCAGGGCCAGCGGCACCGCCGCAGGACCGATACTGCGGCAGACCTCCTCGGCTGCCTCCCGCCTTCTGGCGGCCACCAGGACCCGCAGCCCCCCGTGGGCCAGTTGACGGCAGATCTCCGTTCCCAGCCCGCGCGCTCCGCCGGTGACCAGTGCGGTTCTGTTGCCGTGCTCCATGGTGTGCCTGCCCTCTCAGACCGTCAGCACCGAGCAGGCGCTGATCCCGGGTGCGCCGTACACATGGGTGAAGCCCACCCGGGGAGCGCCCGGCACCTGCACACCCGGCGCCCGGCCCTGCAACTGCCGTACGACCTCGTGGAACTGACGCAGCCCGGAGGCGCCGACGGGCTCGCCACCGGCCAGGCAGCCGCCGTCGGTGTTGACCGGGATACGGCCCGTGGGATCGGTGTCCCCGCCGGCGAGGAGTTCCTCCTGCTCGCCGTGGCCGCACAGTCCGGTTTCCGCCAGGTGGATCAGTTCCGATCCGCTGTCGGTGTCCTGCAACTGGGCAACTTGTACGTCCGCGGGCCGAAGCCCCGCCGTGCGGAAGGCCGCCTCCGCGGCGTCGACGCTCGGGCTGCGGTGCGGTCCGGGCGGCAGCCAGGGCGAGAACACCTCGAACGAGCCGAACCGTCTGGTCCTGAAGGCCAACGACGCCAGTTTGACCGGCCGTTCGCACAGGTCGAAGGCGCGGTCGCCGAGCGCCAGCACCAGAGCCGCCGCGCCCTGCCCCGGTGAGCAGAACATGTACTGGGTGAGGGGCGGACTGACCTCGGCGGAGTTGAGGATCTCCTCCTCCGTCAGCTCCTTGCGCCGCCAGGCCAGGGGGTGCTGGGAGCCGTTGCGGAAGGCCCGCGCGGCCACCCTCGCCAGCGCCCGCTCCGCGATCCCGTGCTCGTGCAGGTACCGCTGGGTCTTCAGGGCGAAGAACTGGGTGGTCAGCATCATGCCGGTCTCGGCGTACCAGTCGGGCAGTCCGTAGCGTGCCGCGGAGACGTTGAAGGCGCCCCGCTCGTGCTTGTCGAAACCCACGGCCAGCCCCAGTGAGGCCTCGCCGGCGCGCAGTGCGTTGGCCACCGCGAGCACCGTCGAGGCACCGGTGGCGCAGCCGTTCTGCACATTGGCGAACGGCACACCGGTCAGGCCCAGACGGCCGACCAGGGTGTCGGGCTTGCCGGACACGTCGGAGCCGCCCACCGCGTAACCGATGTCCTCCCAGGCGACACCGGCGTCGGCCAGGGCCTCGCGTACCGCACGCTCCGCCATGTCCATCCCGGTGACGGTCTCGTCGCGGCCGAAGGGATGCATGCCGCAGCCGACGACATAGACCTCGTCGCTCCGGCTCATCGCTCCCCTTCCCCGTCCGGGCGGAACGCGAAGGTCAGAACCTCGGTCCCGTCCTCGTCGTGGTACGCGGTCACCATGGTGAGCCGGACCGGCAGCCCGATCCGTATCTCGGTGCGGGGAACCTCCAGCCGCGCCTCGATCAGCACCTCACCGAGGTCGACATAGCCCACGTGGTACGGCCGGTAGCCCCCGGTCGGCGGCCGGTACGGCGACTTGGGCTGGAACGCCTGCAGCGTCCACGACCACACCCGCCCGGTCACCGGCAGCACGTGCGCGGACATGGCTCCGTCCGAGCACTTGGGGCACGAGTCCTGCCGGGGGAAGACCACGGTGGTGCAGCCGGAGCAGCGCGCGCCGGTGAGGCGCGGTGGATTCGCGCTCTCGAACAGTCCCTCGTCGATGAGTCTGCTGATCATGCCGTCCTGCCCTTTTCTGCACGGTCGTCGTGCGGTGGTGCTGTGACCGCGGGTGAAGTCACCAGCCCAGCAGTCCGGCCAGCCGTTCCCGGTGGTGTGCGGCGCCGCCCAGCAGGACGGCGTCGGACTGGGCGCGCCGGAAGTACAGGTGCGCGTCGTGCTCCCAGGTGAAGCCCATGCCGCCGTGCAGTTGGACGCACTCGGCGGCGACGGACACGAACGCCTCGCCGCACCAGGCCTGCGCCACCGCCGCCGCTTCGGCCAGCGACTCGGGCGAGTCGGCCGCGCGGACGGCGCGCACCACCGCGGACCGCGCGGCTTCGACCTGGAGCAGCATGTCGGCACAGGTGTGCTTGATCGCCTGGAAGCTGCCGATGGCCCTGCCGAACTGTGTGCGGTCGCGTACATGGGCCACCGTCATGTCCAACGCGGCCTGAGCGCCCCCGAGTTGCTCGGCTGCCAGGGCCACCAGGGCCACATCCAGGGCGCGGTTCACGATGTCCGCCCCCTCGCCCCCGGCGGTCAGGGGCCGGGCACGCGCACCGGAGAAGGAGACCACCGCCTGTCCGCGGCTGAGGTCCAGGGTGGGTACTCGGCGGACCGTCACCCCGGGCTCGCTCGGGTCGGCGAGGAAGAGGTCCAGGCCGTCGGCGCCGCCGGCGGCGACGACCAGGCGTTCGGCGTCGGCACCGTCCAGTACGAAGGGAGCGGTGCCGTCGAGGAGCGGGACGCCGCCCCGCCAGGTGACGGCCACCGGCACGGCGTCCGGCCGCCACACCCCGTCGGGCGCCGCCACTGCCAGGGCGTGCACCTTGCCCTCGGCCAGTTCCGCCAGCGCCCGGTCGGCCGTGCCGCAGCCGGCCAGCACCTGCCCGGCCAGCGCGGTGGAGGACAACAAGGGCACCGGCACGAGGGTCCTGCCCAGTTCCTCGCAGACCGCGGCGATCTCGGCGAGGCCGCCGATGCCGCCTGCCGCCTCGGGCAGACCAAGGGCCGCGAGGCCGACCTGCCGACCTAGGGTGTCCCACAACTTGGCGTCGATGCCCGGGGAATGCTCAGGCAGCCGGCGCACGGCGGCGGTGCCGCCGGCGTCGGCGCACACCGACCGTACGGTCTCGCGCAGGTCGTCCAGTTCGGCGTCCGACAGGGCCGTGCCGTCGGTCACGGTGCTCGTCATCGTGCGCTCCCGCTCTCGTCGCGCTGCTCCAGCACGGCACTGTGTGCCGCGGCCATCCGGGCGACCGGCACGCGGTGCGCGGAACAGGACACGTAGTCGAGGCCCAGGCCGTCGCAGAAGGCGATGGACTCCGGGTCTCCGCCGTGCTCACCGCACACGCCCAACTTGATGTCCGGGCGTACGCTCCGTGCCCGCTCCACCGCCAGGGCGATCAGCGCGCCCACCCCGTGCGGATCGAGCCGGGCGAACGGGCTGGCCGTCAGGAACCCGCGTTCCTGGTACGAGGCGAGCACCTGGCGCTCGACGTCGTCCCTGGAGAATCCGTAGGTGAGCTGGGTGAGGTCGTTGGTGCCGAAGGAGAAGAACTCGGCGTGTTCGGCGAGTTCGCCGGCCAGCAGCGCGGCGCGCGGTGTCTCGATCATCGTGCCGAGCCGGTACGGGACCTCCACACCGGTGCGGGCGGCAACCGCCTCGGCGGCGCCCCGTACGTACGCGGCCGCGGCGGCCAGTTCCTCCGGCAGGCTGACGAGCGGGATCATCACCTCCAGCTCGGGCCGCACTCCGGTGGCGGCGACATCGGCCCAGGCGGTGAAGAGCGCCTCGGCCTGCGCCGGGTAGAGCCTCTCGTGCAGCAGGGCCAGGCGCACGCCGCGCAGACCGAGCATCGGATTCGCCTCACGCAGTGCGGCGGCCCGCTGCTCCTCGGCGGCGTCCTGCGCCTCCCCGGCGGCGGGCAGGAACTCGTGCAGCGGGGCGTCCAGCAGGCGTACCGTCACCGGCCGGTCCCCCACCGCGGCCAGCAGCGCCTTGAAGTCCTCGTGCTGGGCCTGTTCCAGTGCCGACAGCGCCTCGTCGCGGGCCGCGGCGTCGGCGGCCAGGATGACCCGGCGGATCAGCGGCAGCCGGTCGCCGAGGAACTGGTGCTCCGTACGGCACAGCCCCACCCCCTCCGCGCCCAGGGCGACGGCGGTGCTCACCTCCGCCGCGGTGTCGGCGTTGGCGCGCACGCCCAGCCGGCGCATCCCGTCCGCCCACTCCAGCAGGGTGGACAGTTCGGGCGGCGGTCCGGCGACACTGACGCTCAGCGTCCCCTCGTAGACGGCTCCGGTACGGCCGTCCAGCGAGACGGCATCGCCTTCGCGCAGTACCCGGTCCCCGATCTGTACGGTGCCGGCGGCCCGGTCGGCGCGCAGTCCCTCGGCGCCGCACACGGCGGGTTTGCCCGCACCGCGCGCCACCACGGCGGCGTGCGAGGCGATGCCGCCGCTGCCGGTGAGTACGGCGACGGCGGCCAGCATCCCGGGAACGTCGGCCGGAGTCGTCTCATGGGCCACGAGCACGACCTGCGTGCCGTCCGCGGCCAGTTCGAGGGCACGTTCGCTCGACAGGACGATCGCGCCGGTCGCCGCCCCCGGGGAGGCGGGCAGTCCCTTCACCAGGAGCTGCTCGCCGCCGGTCAGCCGGAGCTGGGGGTGCAGCAGTTCCTGTACCTGCGCGGGGCTGATCCGGCGCACGGCTTCTTCCCGGTCGAGTGCTCCGTCCCCGGCCAGGTCCGCGGCGAGGCACACCGCCGCACGTAGCGGCGGGCGGCTCTGCGCCGAGGCGGCCAGTAGCGAGATCTCGCCGTCGCGCACCTCGAAGTCGACGGTGACCGGGGCGTGCAGATGACGTTCGAGGGTGAGCAGCGAGTGCTCAAGCAGCGCGGCACTCCCGCCCAGCTTCTCCAGCGGCTCGCCCGTGCGTGGGGGCGGCGCGCTGCGGCGTACGCCCCGGAAGAAGGAGCCCTGCGGCGAGAAGCGGCCGCTGTCGGGGGGCCGGCTGACCGCCGTGCCGAAGCCGGAGTGGTCCCATGGCCCGATGCGCACGGCCTGGACATGCAGTGCGATGCCCAGCTCCGCGGGGAGCCGCTGGGCTTTGCGGGATCGCCTGGCCCGGGGTGAGGCCCACCGCCCCAGAACCGCCCGAGCGGCCAGCGCGAGCTGCTCGGCCGGGTCGTCGGGGTACGGCCGCTCGGCATGCCGGGCGACCGTCGAGAGCAGTGCGTCGACGCGGGCCCTGGGATCAGGGGCGTCGAGCGATGCGTCGTCGAGCTCCGGTGCGGGCACGTCAAGGGCGTACTCTGCGATCATCCGGACGGTGGCCGCCCATACGTCGTACAGCACATCGTCGCGGCCGATGACGGCACGGATGCCATCGGCGTCGGCCGGGGTGATACCGATGCAGGCGAGTTCCGGCGGCAGCCCGGCGACCTCGGTCGACGCGCTCGCCGACAGACGCAGCAGCAGCGGCCTGCTCCCGTCGCCGATCCGCCGTCCCGACAGCTGCTCCACGAGGTCCAGGGCGGCGCGGGCGGTACCCGGCTCGTACAGCGACGCGGCCGAGCCCGCCGGCACCGTCAGTCCGGGCACCACTGGGAGCCCGAGGGCCACCAGCCGGTCCATGGCGATGCCGTGCGTGCCCAGTTCACCGGCGTCCAGCCCCCGGATCCGTCCCTGGCCGTAGGGCACCAGGGCGTGGCTGGGGGTGTGCGTCTGCGCGAGTGTGCCCAAGTGGCGGTCGGTGATGCTCAACCCCGGCTCCTGGTGACGAGTTCCTCTTCGAGCGCCTCGTCCTTCGCCCGGCTGATCCCCAGAACCAGCAGCAGTTCCTGGTGGAGCCGCATCCACACGGTGTGGTACGAGTCGCACAGGGGCGAGGCCAGCCACTCCACCGCGCCGTCGTCGAAGCGGTCGAGGGCTTCCTCCAGGGCAGTGACATACGGCCCGCTGCCCGACGGCAGCCCGTCCAGCCTGCGCAGTACGGGCTGGATGGCCTCGTGCACGTCTTCCAGCGACTCGCGCACCCCGGCGTCGTAGACACTGTCGCTGTGGTCGTTGACCGTGCCGTCGGGCCGGCACTGCCAGGCCGTGCACACCTCGCGCAGTGTCCTGTTGACGGGCAGGAAGGCCTCGTAGGCGGCGGTGATCTGCTGCTCCTGTTCGGAACCGGCGGAAACCCGCAGGATCCGCGCCGCCGCTGCCCTGGCGGGCTCCGTCGGCAGCACCATCGGGCCCTTCACCATGGCCAGCCCGGCGTCGACCAGGGGGCGGTAGTCCGCCTCGGGCCTGCCGCGCCACATCCCACGCAGAACGAGGTCGACCACGGCTTCGGTGAGGTTCTCATCGAGAGCGTCCGTCCGGCCCACGGCAGCAGATTGCATCGCCACACCATTTCCCCGGTGCTGTCGCCCGGTCCTCAGTTCTGTGTTGCCCGGAGGTTACGCTCCGGCAGAGGTGTTAGTGAAGAGCTAATCAAGAAACACTTTCCGGACTGCTTGGCACGGACTGGCCGCCGCCCACCCGTGCACGAGCCCGCGGGGCCAGGAACGCGGTCATCCGCGCCTGCGCCTCACCGCTCCCGGCCAGGTCGGCGATCAGCCGCGCCTCCTCGTCGAGGTGACGGCTCAACCCGCCCTCGGCACCGTCACGCAGCAGACGCTTCGCTGCGCGCAGCGCCTCACCCGCCCCACCTGCCAGTTCGGCGGCGGTCCGGTACGCGGCCTCGTCCACTTCGTCGTCCTCGACGGCCCGGGAGACGAGACCGAGCCGCTCGGCCTCGTGGCCCGTGAGGACTCGGTTGGTGAGGACCAGGTCGGTCGCCAGACGGGGACCCACCAGGCGCGGCAGGAGCCAGGTGGCTCCGCAGTCCGGGGTGAGCCCCATCGCCGTGTAGGCCAGCCGGAAGCGTGCCGACCGTGTGGCCAGGACGATGTCGCCGACCAGGGCGAGACCGATTCCGCCGCCCGCGGCGGCGCCGCGCACGGCGGTCACCACGGGGACCGGCAGCTCGTACAGGGTCCGCACCGCCGCGTGTGCGGCGGTCGCCACAGCGTGCACATAGGCGCCCGTGTCCTCGCCCCGGCCGGCGAAGGCACGCAGGTCACCGCCCACACAGAAGGTGGCGCCGGCCGCCCGCAGCAGAACCGCGCCGCCCGGATCGGCGGCCACCTCGACGGCTGCGTCCCGCAGCGCCTCGGCCGTCGGGAGGTCCAGGGCGTTGCCTCTCCCGGGGTCCTCCAGCCTCAGCTCGACGACTCCGTCGGGGTGACGGACGACACGGACCGGCTGGGTGTTCATAGGGGTCTTCTTCCGTCGTCGAGGACCGCCGGGCCGAGTGCTCCCAGATCAAGCGCTCCTCAGATCCCACGCTCCTCAAGACGAGCGCCACCCAGCAAGATACTGAAGACGCTGTACAGTTTCTAGGACGCGACGGGCATCGGTGCCCGGAGCCCGTCGGCAGGAGGAACCGTGCCTATCCAGTTCGATGTCGATCCACCTGTCGCCCGACTCGCCGCCGCCACCGCGGAGTTCGTACGCGAGGTGGTCATCCCGGCCGAGCGCGAGTGCGGAGGGTCGGTGCACGACGCTCCGGAGGCCCTGCGCGACACCCTGCAGAAAGGCGCCCGCGAGGCAGGCGTGTTCGCGCCGCACGTGCCGGTGCGGTGGGGCGGGCACGGGCTCGACCTGCGCGGACAGGCCGTGGTGTTCGAGGCCGCCGGGTACTCGCTGCTGGGCCCGCTGGCGCTGAACTGCGCGGCTCCGGACGAGGGCAATATGCATCTGCTGGAGAAGGTGGCCACGGAGGAGCAGAAGGACCGCTTCCTGCGGCCGCTCGCCGCGGGCGAGGTGCGGTCCTGCTTCGCGATGACCGAACCGGCTCCGGGGGCGGGCGCCGACCCCCGCTCCCTGCGGACCACCGCGACACGGGTCCCCGGCGGGTGGCGCATCGACGGCCGCAAGTGGTTCATCAGCGGGGCCAATGGCGCAGGCTTCGCGATCGTCATGGCCCGCACCTCCGGCAGCCCCGGCGACCCGGGCGGCGCGACCATGTTCCTGGTCGACGCCGACACCCCGGGCATGCGCATCGTCCGGGACATCGAGACCCTGGACGAGGGGCTCTTCGCCGGGCACAGCGAACTCACCTTCGAGGAATGCGTGGTGAGCGAAAACCGGGTGCTCGGAGCCGTGGACCGCGGCTTCGAGAACGCCCAGGTCCGGCTCGGCCCCGCCCGTATGACCCACTGCATGCGATGGCTGGGAGCAGCCCGTCGCGCCCAGGACGTCGCACTGGAGCGGGCGGGCAGCCGGACGGCGTTCGGTTCCGTACTGGGAGACCTCGGCATGGTGCAGCAGATGCTGGCCGACTCCGAGATCGACATCGAGGCCAGCCGCGCCCTGATCCTGCGCACCGCCTGGGAGCTGGACACAGGCTCCGCCGCCGCCTCCCAGCTCACGTCGGTGTCCAAGACCTTCGTGGCGGAGGCCGTGAACCGGGTCGTCGACCGGGCGGTGCAGATCTGCGGAGCACTGGGCATCTCGGCCGCCGACGCCCCGCTGGCGCGCCTGCTCCGGGAGGTGCGGCCGTTCCGGATCTACGACGGCCCGTCGGAGACGCACCGCTTCGCGATCGCACGCCGCGCGGTGAAGCCCTACCGGCAACCACGCCCGGAGGCTACTGCCGGCTCGTGACCGGGCCGGCTCCGGCGCCTGCCGGGGTCCCGGGAACCTACGACATCGTCGCCAACCACCCAATCGCGTAGGGCAGATCATGGCCGACCGCGGCATGCGGCTGCCCACGCCCAGCCATGGCCCGGGGCAACCGGCGTGGCGAAAAACACGTCCGGGTGCGAGGCGCGGCGAGCTTGCCGCACGCCGATTCGACTCGGCGTGCGGCGCGCCCTCTCCGGGTCTCGCCAAACCCCTTGCGTTACAACGCTGTTGGACTGCCTGGGCGAGAGCGCAAGGCGTGGAGAAAGATCGAATAAGTCGGCAACCGGGCGGAGATGTCGCATTCCATACCCGGCATCGCCGCCGACATCACCGTCGGCGTTCACTGCGCGCGGGCACATACTCAGACATGCGCTGCTGTTTCTCCGCTCCCCTCGCGGCCCTGTCGGCCCTGCCCTCTCCCTGTGAAGTTCTACGTTCCGGTGCCCTCTTCGCCCCCTCGTTACTGCGGGCCGCTGCCGGTGCGCTCCATGGATCCGCCCGCAAAAGCCGCCGTCACCCCGACACCCTGGCAGCTGTCCATCTGGAACTGGTCACCCTGACCGAGGACCGCGCCATCATCACCTGGTACACCGGGATACCCGGCACCGACGACGGGCTGGGCCACATGCTCCCCGCCGTCACGGAGGGCGAGGTCGTCTACGGCACTCACCCCGCCCGGCTGGACCGCAGTGCGGCGGAGGGCCGGCCCACAGCGCACCACCATGTGGAGCTCACGGGCCTGGAGCCGGGGCAGACGTACTACTACCAGGCCCGCTCGCGGGGCGCGGTCGCCACGCCCACACCGCTGCACCTCGTCCGCGGCAACGCCGTCGGCACCAACCTCTACGGCCTCGGCACGAGCGGAGGTCCGTACTCCTTCACCACACCGCAGCCCCCGCCGGGACGGCACCTGCTGTCGATCGCGCTCTGCAACGACCTCCACATCGGGGAGACCACCGCCGGCCTCATGACCGGCGTACCCCTGATGCGCGGGGTGGCGCAGGAGCCGGGGCTCGCACCGTATCCGGAGATCATGAGCCGCGCCCTGGTGGAAGAGGCCAGGCGGCGCGGAGCGGACCTGCTGCTGGCCGCGGGGGACATCACGGCCGGCGGTGCGCTGCAAGACCTGGCCGAGGCCAAGCGGATCCTGGACGGCTTCGGCAGCCACGGACAGGACTACTTCGTCGTACGCGGAAACCACGACCGGCCCCGCCGCGACAGCGGCGGTGACGCATTCCGCGAAGGGTTCCTCGGCGGCGAAGGGCCCGCGTACTTCGCCCGCGACCTCGGCGGGCTGCGGATCGTCGGGCTCGACACGTACGAGAAGGACGGCAACGGCGCCGACGCCGGCGGGCTCGGCGCCGAGCAACTGGCCTGGTTCCGGGCCCGGTTGAAGGAGCACAGGGACCAGCCCACCATCGTGTTCGGCCACCATCCGCTGACTGTACGGGACTCCGTCTTCCCCGTGGCCCGCGGTCAGCGCCTGGGCCGCCGTCAGGCCCGCTCCATCATCGAGGCCTACGCCGCCGCGCCCGGAGTCTTCCTCCACCACGCGGGCCACACCCACCGCAACAAGCGCACCATCCTGCCGCAGGCCCCGCACGTCACCTTGCAGGAGGTCAGCGCCGCCAAGGACTACCCCGGCGGCTTCTGCCTCCTGCGGATCCACTCCGGCGGCTACGCCCTCAACCACTACAAGACCAGCAGCGCGGCGGCCCGCGCATGGGGCGAACGCAGCCGCCGGGTGGCCGGAGGCCTGTGGCCGCACCACGCCCTCGGCCGCTCGGTCACCGACCGCAACAGCATGACCGCCCACGACCTGTCCGGCATCAGCCCTGTTCGACTTGCGGCCACAGGGCTGACGAGCCTCTGACATCCCATTGCCCGCCCACGCCGCCCACGCCGCCCACGTCGCCCGCCTGGTCGCGGCTCTTGTGCGCCGACCGACGTGCCACGGGCGGTTGAGGCATTAGGATAATCGGGCTATTTCTGCTCATATCTGATATTCGCCCGGCGGGACAAGTGCATAGACACCTGGACTAGACAGACCAGGGGTGTGCCATGACCGTCAACCTCCCGGCGCAGGCCGATGCGCGCCGCGCCGCCCAGCTTCAGTCTCCACCGCCGTCCCTGATGCTCAGGACCTACCGGAGGCTGCTGCCCCTGCGGATGCGCAGGGCCGTGCGGGCCCGGTTCAGTGCGGAGCAGTGGGAGAGGCTGCGGCAGCGGCTGGAGAGACCGGCGGCCCTGGCGCGCGAGGCGCGACACCGCCGGCTATGCGCGCGCCTGAAGCGCCGAGGGCTGCTGCGGGACGGCGAACGGGTGCCCGTACAGACCGCCGGAGGGACCCGTATCGCCCTGCTGCAAGCGGGCGTGACACCCCTTCTGGCCCGGGAGCACAATCTGCGACTGGTGCTGAGCACGCTGGAGAAGGCGGGCGTGGAGCATTTCGTCGTACGCAATGCCGCGAGCACCTCCTCCGCCGTGGGGATCAGCTCCGAAGACCGGGCGGCAGCCGAAAGCGCACTGGTCGCTATGGGCGCGGACGTGCCGGCGTACCTCACGCGGACCGGTGGATCCGAGCGGGCCCGGGACCAGCGTGCAGAACCGGTCGGCTCCCGGCGTTCCTGGCACCGGGCCGCCGGCCGGCAGGTCATCCGCGTCTTCTGCTATCTGGCCGACGCCGCCGAACCCGGCATGGTGCTCGGGGCGGGCTACGGCTGCGACATCGAGGTCTGGCGACCGTCCGAGGAGGGCGCCGAACTCGTGGCGCCGCGCCGCAACCGTACCTGCGAGCGCGTCTGCCGGGAGGCGCCGGCGGTCGAGGTCCCTGGCCGCCGCTTCACCCGGCTCGCGTCCGAGCACACCTTGCCGCAGCCCGCCACCGTACGCACCCGGCGCGAGTTCGCCGAGCCGGTGCCCGACGACGTCCACTTCCCCGTCGACGCCGTGTACACCTGGGTCGACGGCTCCGACCCCGAATGGCAGCGGCGCCGCGCGACGGTCGTGGGGGAGCCGTACCACCCGCAGGCCGCCAACGCGGCCCGCTATCTCAGCCGTGACGAGCTGCGCTATTCGCTGCGCTCGCTGCACATGTACGCCCCCTGGATCCGGCATGTCTACCTGGTCACCGACCAGCAGGTTCCCTCTTGGCTGGAGACCGGACATCCCCGGCTCACGGTCGTCGACCACCGGGAGATCTTCACGGACCCCGCCGTGCTCCCGACGTTCAACTCGCACGCCATCGAGAGCCAGCTGCACCACATCGAGGGGCTCGCCGAGCATTTCCTCTACTTCAACGACGACGTCTTCCTCGGGCGCCCCACGGTGCCGCAGCACTTCTTCCTTGCCAACGGCCTCAGCAAGTTCTTCGTCTCGAAGGCCTTGCTGCCGCCCGTCGGAAGTGCGGGCGCGGACGACGTACCGGTCTCCGCCGCGGGCCTCACCAACCGCCGGCTCCTTCAGGCCCGCTTCGGCAGCAGCATCACCCAGAAGATGAAGCACACACCATGCGCGCTGCGGCGCAGTGTGCTGGCCGAGATCGAGCAGGTCTTCGCGGAGGACCACCAGCGCACCGCCGCCCACGCCTTCCGCAGCCCGGACGACATCTCGATCACCAACTCGCTGCACCACTACTACGCGTTCCACACGGGCCGGGCCGTGCCCGGCAGCATCCGCTACGACTACATCGACATCTCCCAGCCCAGCAACGCCCCACGGCTGCGCCGTCTGCTGGCCACCCGGTCGAATGTCGCCTTCTGCCTCAACGACACGGTGACCTGCGACGCCGAGAACCACACCGATGTGGCACTCGTACAGCGCTTCCTGGACAGCTACTTCCCCGCCCCCAGTCCCTTCGAGCACCAGCCCGACCACAAGGAAGCACTCTCCCTGCCATGCCCCTCGCCATCAGGCTCCCTCACCATTCCGGCATCCTCGATGCCGACGGATCCTATCCACGCGCGCTCAACGTCCTGAGCCGCAAGCAGACCGCCGTACAGCGGCAGCTGCGCCGATCGGGTCTGGCGGGGTACGAACCCGTGACCCAGGCGACACTGCTGGCCCTGGCGCAGCAGGCGCCGCCGGGCAGCGCGGTGTACGACGTCGGCGCGCACATCGGGCTCTACGCCGCACTGATCGACGCGGTGTACGGCCACCGGCTGTCGGTGCACGCCTTCGAACCGACACCGGACACGGCACGCATCTGTGAGGACATCCGCCGGCACAACGGCCTCGGCTTCGAGCTGATCACCTCGGCGGTCTCCGACACGCCGGGCACCGCCGAGCTCTGTCTGTCCCTGAAGGCCGAGTCCTCCAACTCCCTCAACGCCGCGCATCGCAAGCACACCGAGACCGTGAGCGTGCCGGTCACCACGCTGGACGTGTTCACCGAGGAACGGTCGCTCCGGCCCCACCTCATCAAGATCGATGTGGAGACGCTGGAGGGCCAGGTGCTGGCGGGCGCGCTGGAGACGGTGCGCCGGCACCGGCCCTGGATCGTGCTGGAGATCCTGCCCGGCTCCGACCATGACGCCTTGGGCCGGGCGTTGGATGTGCTCACCGAGCTGGGGTACGGACTGCATCTCCTCCAGCCGGAGAGCCCGTGGCCCGGCAGAAGCCGCAGCGACTACCGCCCACACGTGGGCAGTCAGTGCCGCGACTGGCTGCTCGCACCCGCGCCGCTCACATACGACTTCCACCACGCGGTACGCACCTGGCTCAGGGCCATCCTGGCGTGCGACGAGCGCACCAACCTGATCGTCCCCGCCGGCGTCCCCTTCCCCCGCGGCTGGAACGCCCGGTATCGGTCTGCCCTGGTGAGCTCGCCTTGAAGATCCTCTGTCTCACATGTTCGAGCCGGTGCGGATCCGAATCGGCCGACGGTGTGGCGCACTTCCGCCGGGTCTTCAAGCAGGTGTACGGCATCTGCCCTCACAGGCCACCCAGCCCGTCACGGCCGCGTCCACACAGCCGGGCGCGGCCGCGGCCAGCGCGTTCGGCCTGACCTCCTCCGGCCGGTCCGGACGGACACCCAGCCGCCGGGCGATCTCCGGGGCACCAACCGGTTGCTCTCCGTTGTCCCACGTCAGACGGCCACCGCGAAGGGAGATCACGTGCTCACGTGACGCTCGGGTGTCACGTCGTGGGCCCGGCAGACGACGTGCGACAGCTGACACTTGAGGGCGGGGGTTGCATTCGGCCACGCCGCCGCCTTCGCTGTCAACCGCGGACAAGACGGTGTCCCGTCACGGGAGTTGGACCCTCACGGAGTCGACAGCCACTCCCTTGTGGAGCACGTCGTCGATGCTCCGCGTCACGGCCCGACGCACCCGAGGCACCGGGACCGCGTCCGCATGAGGCAGCGGCTGCACGGGGATTGACTGTGAAACCGGTCCCCTCCTACGGTTCCCCCGGCGAGCCGAACATAGTTCGAAATACCGAACTCTGGCGTGCCGTGAGGAACAGCCCACTTCCCGAAGGCGAAAGGACGAGGCGCCCATGCCTTCCGTGCCCGGCTATCCGCCGCCCGCCACGGCGCAGCCCCGGCCCCCTGTTGCTCCTGCTCGCCATCGGTGTGGCGGTGTACCGGGGACGGTGTTGCCCGGCCCCGCCGATGAACTGGCCCGGGCGCGCGCCGCGTTGTCCAGCCGGTGACCCGCGCCACCAGCACGGAGCACTGCGCGGAACGGATCCGACGGCACGCGGGACACCAGCCCGCTCGGGGGCTGGGGACCACGATTGCCTGGCTCGCCGCAGACATACCGTCTCCGGACACCTTGCCGCGTGCCGCGGTGACGCTCACCCGTGGCACGGACGCAGACCCACCGCCCGCCGTGAAGGGTGCCGGACGGCAGCCGCAGGCGTCTGGTGCCGATGAGTCGGCACAAGGGAGTCATGACAGAGGTTCCGATGCCGGCCGCATGACCACGACCGCGACATCGCGACCACTACGTCGGGAAGGCCCAACTCCTGCCTCCGGCCGCCCATTCGCCGGCCGTCGTCACCCCTGGCCGGACTGCCGCCGATGGGCCGGACACCGGCGGCCCACAAGGACCTGAGCCCTGCATCGCAATCCCCCTGGAAACCAAGTTCCTGGTTCAGGCACACGACACCAGTGCCGTCGGCAGCACGGCACTGGGCAACCGGGCACCGGGCACCGGGCACCGGGCACATCAGTCGGAACCGCCCACGAGACGTACGACAAGAAGAAGGAGCCGAAGCCGGATGGGCAAACAGAGAAGACTCGGATGGGTGTCGCTTGCTGCGGCAGCCGCCATGGCCCTGGCGGCAGGAGTGATCACTGCACCCGCCGCCTACACCGCGGATGATCCCGTAGAGGTCATAGTCAACGGAAACGACGTTCGCAGCGACAACAGGAACGGCTTGACCTACAAGGGTCTCGGCCTGCTCAGCTGCAACAGCACGAGCAACCTGCTGATGGACTACAAGGCGGAGAACCCCGGCCGGTACTGGCAGCTCATCAGAGTTCTCTTCGGCGGAAAGAATCCCCTGATCAACCACGTCAAGGTCGAGATGGGATCGGACACGAACACGTCGACCGGTTCCGATCCGGCGACGATGCGCACACCGGACGAACTCGCTGACGCGTCCCGTTCCCCGGGCTTTCAGCTGGCCGCCGACGCCAAGACGGTCAACCCGAAGCTCAAGGTCTCGATTCTCCGCTGGGAAATGCCCGAATGGGTCCAGAACGAATGGGACAAGGGCACAGGCACCGACGAGATGTACAAGTGGTACAAGGAGACGATCCTCGACGCCTACGAGAAGTACGGGTACATGGTCGACTACGTCGACCCGGACAAGAACGAGACGCGGAATCCGGACGAGGCGTTCATCAAGTGGTACAAGAACGCGATCGTCACCGACACGGACTTCGCGAATCCGCGCTACGGCATCCCGGCAGACAAGCAGCAGAAGGCCAAGAAGGCTTACCACAACATCAAGATCATGGCCTCCGACGAAAACAACACACACCACATCGGGCCGTCAGTGCTCAGCGATGCGGAACTCTTCGGAATCGTCGACGCGGTGGGCTACCACTACAACACCGACGACCGGCTCGAGGGGGACGCTGACAGCGACACATATCAGCCGTACACCAAGCTGGCGACCGGCAAGAACAAGTACAACGAGGACAAGGAAGTCTGGTACAGCGAAGGCACCGCCTCGTTCGGCCATACCGAGTACCGGGTCAACAACACCGAAGGCCCGAACGGAGCGAGCACTGGCATCGGCGGCGTCCAAAGCGCCCTCGACCTAGCGAACCGCTCCGTCAAGAGCTACGCGAACTCGAAGAGGACGCACTACATATTCCAGCCGGCGATCGGGTCCTTCTACGAAGGCGCGCAGTACAGCCACAAGGAGCTCGTCAGTGCCCGTGACCCGTGGTCGGGCTATCTCCACTACGACGCGGCCCTGTATGTGATGCAGCACTTCACCCAGTTCGCGAGGACCGGCTGGGAGAACGACACGAACACGGCGGGCATCTGGCGCACCGTGCCGGAGGCCAGTTACAGCGGCGTGAGCGGCACCGAGAATGTCGACGGCTCGAACGGGGCGCCGAGTTACATGACGCTCGCGGATCCCCGTAAGAAGGACTTCTCGACGGTCGTGGTCAACGACAGCGACCAGCCCAAGACTTACCGCATCAAGGCCGAGAACATGCGACTCGGCTCCGATCCGACCATGGAGATCTGGGAGACCCGTGGAGCGGACGCGGGACAGGCCTACGACGCGAACTTCAAGCACCTCGCCGACGAGATCCGGCCCGGCGGCGACGGCTTCTACACCTATACGGTCAAGCCGCGGTCGATCGTGACCCTGACGACGCTGGACAAGAGTCACGACAAGGCGACGAAGCAACGTCTGCCCAAGTCCTGGGACCGCACGGTGCTCGACACCGACGCCACCGGCAAGAAGCGCAACACCCGCGACGACGTCCTGTACGCCGACGACTTCGGGTACGAGGAGGAGGGCCGGGTCCAGGTCGGCACGGCCGACGGCGCGCGCAAGGTGTCCCGGCCCTACCTGATGTCCCGTGGCAACCAGCCGCGCTACATGGTCGACCAGACCGGTGCCTGGGAGGTCGGGAAGGACGCGCGCGGCGACAACGTGCTGTACCAGTACATGGACCAGTCCATGAAGGACACCGGCGCCTGGAACCGGCACACGCCGAACACGACGGTCGGCGACTTCCGCTGGGAGAACTACAGGGCCACGGTCGACGTCTCCTTCCCGGACCCGGCCGGCGGACTCGCCGCCCTGGGCGTCCGCCAGCAGAAGGGCATGGCGATCAGCGACGCCGCCTACAATGTGCGCATCCGCCCGAACGGCGCCTGGACGTTCTACGAGTACGGCACCGCGGTCAAGACGGGAACCGTCGCGGCGTCCGGTGCCTACCGCCTCGCCATCGAGGCGAAGGGCGCGACGATCACGACCTTCATCGACGGGAAAGCCGTCTCCACGTACCAGGATCCGACTCCGGAGACCGAAGGCCGCGTCAAGCTCGGCAGCGACTTCTACAAGACGGCGTTCGACAACCTGAAGGTCGAGAAGATCGACGGGTACACGCCCTACGCCGGCGCGCAGATCGACAACATGGCCGGCTCGGTCGCATACGAGGGTGCCTGGAGCAGGAAGAACGCATTCGGCGACGCGATGGACTGGTACCGGTCGACATCGACGAGCACGGCTGCCGGCGCGTCCTTCACTGTCCCGTTCACCGGTACGGGCATCGACATCATCGGCGGCAATGACGGCAGCGCCGTTCTCGATGTCTACGTCGACGGCAAGCCGGTCGCCAAGGACGCGAAGACCGCTGCAGTCGACAAGCGCCTCGCGACGTACACGCTGCGCGGCCTGCGCGACGGCAAGCACACGGCGAAGTTCGTCCTCAAGTCCGGAAAGATCGTTCTGGACGCGTTCAACGCCATTCCCGGTGACGTGGACGGCCCGGTGGACACGACCGCGATCCGGAGCACCCTGGACAAGATCGGAAGCCCGACACAGGCCGACTACACGGCCGACTCGTGGGCTCTGTTCGACTCCGCGCTCTCGGCCGCGAAGACCGCCGTGACCGGGCAGAAGGGCCTCGACGTCCTCGGCGCCGAGCAGATCAAGAACAGGCTCGACGAGGCCTACAACCGGCTGGTGCGCAAGGACGCCACCGCGGAGTAGTGGGCCCTCGGCGTCACGGGCGCTCTCCTGACCGCGGGAGAGCGCCGCGCCGGGGACTCTCCCGCAGCCTGGTTCGCTGCCGACGCGACAGGCCCAGCCCATAGGGGTTCCCTCAACCCATGGGGGCTCCCCGCCGTGGCCGGGAGCCCCCATGGGAGGACGCGGGTCAGCCCATGCCCTGGAGGCGCCAGATCTGGTTTCTCTTGGTGCTCAGTGCGCCGGCGCCGTCGCAGGTCCACTGGTGGATCTTCGCGCCGGGGGCCGTCGATATTTCGCTGACGTCGACGCACTTGCCGCTGTGCACCGCGGCCAGCTGGTAGTCCTTGCTGTTACCCAGCGCGGTGACGGGGTTGAGGGTGAACATCTGGTTGGTGGCGCCGTTGCAGGTGTACTGGATGACGGCGGCGCCGTCGGCCGTGGAGCGTCCCGAGACGTCCAGGCACTTGCCGCTGTGCTGGTTGACCACCGTGTAGGTGTTCGCCCGGCCCGCGACCGGCTTGAAGTCGAACATCTGCTGGTAGCCGCCCTCGCAGTCGTACTGCTGGTACTGCGTGCCGTTGGCGGTGGACAGGTTGGTGTCGTCCAGGCACCGGCCGCTGTGCTGGGCGACGGCGACCGTGGAGACCGTGGTGTTGGACGGCGGGAGCAGGGTGACGGTGTAGCCGTCCCTGGAGTCCGTCCACGGGACGGTGAGGGACGCGGAGTTGTTGCCGACGGTCAGGGTCTGGTCGGAGACGGTGACCGGGCCGGTCACGGCGCCGCCGCCGTTGTTGGGAACGCGCTGGACCATCGCGCGGACCCGGCCGTTCTCCACCACGGAGGTGGTGTCGAGACGGTCGAGGTTGACGGTGATGTTGCCGGTGTTGCCGTTGCTGCCGAGCAGGATCTTGGCGTTCTTGGCGGTGTTGTCCTTCGTCGCCAGCCCGTCGGTGCCGGTGCCGGCGGTGACCTTGACGATGTTGCCGGTCTGGGAGCCGTAGTAGCGGTACAGGAACCACTCACCCAGCGGCAGGTACTGGCTGCCGGTCTTGGTGAGGAGATTGGCCTGGAAGTCGTGCAGGTTGCCGGCGGAGGCCCAGTTGGCGCGCAGGCCGTCCGCGCCGGCCCGCTCCAGACGGGAGATGTACCAGCCGCCACGGCCGGGGTTCTGCTCGGTGGTGTTGGCGTACTCGTTGACCTGGAACGGACGGCTCGTGGTCATCGACCGGGCCGACAGCTTGGACCGGACCGCGTTCGCGTCGGTGACCGGGTCACCGGGCAGATCGTGCCAGCTGTAGATGTCGGGTTCGACGTTGTTGGCCTTCACATAGTCCAGGTACGTGTTCCACCAGGCGCCACCCCCGGACGCGGAGGGCTTCCCGGCGGTACTGGGACCGACGACGACAGCGCCCGGGAAGTTGGCTCTGATCTTCTGGTAGGCGCGCTTCCACATCTCCAGGTACTGGGCCTGCGACGGCGCCCAGAAGGGAGCCCAGTCGGGCTCGTTCCAGATGTCCCACTGGACGGTCATCTTGTTGGCCTTGACGTCCCCGATGAGCTGGTCGAGGAACTTGTCGAAGAGGGTCCAGTCGCCGTTGTCGCCCGGCCAGCCCTGCGTGGTGGTGCCGTCGGATCCCCACAGGTCGTGCGGCAGGATGATGAAGGTCCCGCCCAGTGCCTTGGTGCGCTTGTACTGGGTGAGCGTGGCGGCCCAGCGGGTCTGGTAGGCGGCCACGCTGGTGCCGTAGCCGCCGCTGTTGAGCTGGGCGCCGCCGGCCCGCATGAACTTCCACTTGATGTCCTTGTAGAAGTGGTCCTGCGGCAGCGAACCGTCCACGGTCATGCCGTAGATCGTGCCCGAGGCTCCGTAGCCGGGGGCGCCTCCGGCGGTGGAGAAGTCGACGGTGACGGTGGTGTCGGCGGCCCGCGCCATGGTGCCGGGCAGGGCGACGGTGGCGAGCGACGCCAGTAGTGCGGCGAGCGCGGTGGAGGTACGGAGGCGACGGCCTTGCGCGCCGCCACGTACGGGCTCACGTCTGCGTCGTGGAGAGATAGGGGATGAGTGCATTGCGGGTGTCTCCCGGGGGTGGGTGCTGCCTGGGCGGGGGCGCCCAGGGCGTCTCTCAGCCGCCGGTGTGCGCGGCGGGTGCGGTGTGCCGGAGTGCGTGGGCTTCGGCGAGGAGGAGGTAGCTGCTGGCGGTCCAGGTGTAGGCGCGGTCGCGCAGGCCCGTGCCGGTCAGGGCGTCGAAGTTCTCAGCGAACCCGTACGTCTCGCACAGGGCACGGAACCGGGCGCTGATCTCGTCCGCCAGACGTTCGTGCCCGCCGCGGCGCAGTCCGTCCTCGATGAGGACGGTGGCGGGGGCCCAGATCGGGCCGCGCCAGTAGCCGTCGGCGAGGTAGTGCGGTGAGGCGGGCAGCTCCGTGGCGAGCCCGTGGGGGGTCAGGTGGGCGTCGATACGGTCGGCCAGCACCGTGCTGACGCTTTCCGGCAGGTGTTCGCCCAGCGCGATGGGCATCAGGTCGAGCAGGCTGGAACTGTCCCAGGAGTCCCCGCTGTGGACTCCACGGGCGACAAACCGGTCGCCGGTCCAGAGTTCGTCGAGCATCGCGGCCTGGGTCGTGTCGGCCGTTCGCGTCCACCGGTGGGCGTCGTCCGGTCGTCCCAACTCGGTTGCGAGATCGGCGAGTTCGCGTAGCTGCAGGATGAGGAAGGCGGCCAGGTCGGCGGTGACGACCACGCGTTCGGGGTCGAAGGTGGTGGCGTTGTCCCAGCCGCTGTCGTTGCCGTGCTGGTAGTGGGGCAGGGCGGCGCCGGGGGCGCGCCGCGCGGTGAGCCAGAAGTCCGTCCAGCGGGTCAGCCTGTCGTACGCCTCGGTCAGTTCCGCCCGGTCGAGGGGTTCGGGGAGCCGTCGGCGCAGATGGCCCAGAGCCCAGCCGTGGATGGGTGGTTTGACGAAGTTGTAGAGGACCTCCGAGTGGGTCACCGAGTCGGGCAGGGCCCCGCTCCCGTCCTGGTGGTCGAACGGCAGCGAGAACTGGTCCCAGGCCAGCGCGGGTGCTCCGGGCGCCAGGGCGAGGGCGTTGAAGCAGTGGTCCCAGCTCCAGACCTTGTCCATCCAGTGCTTGGACATGAGCACCGCGGGCCGGGTGACAAGCGCTGCCGGGCGGACCGTCGCCGACCACAGGACGTACGCGGCGAGTTCGGCGGCCGGGGTGCCCGAAGAGCGCCAGGGGGCCACCGTGTCGGCGAAGGCTGCGAAGGCGTGCTCCGCGGCCTCCACGACCTGGCCGAACGTCTCCGAGGAGGCGTAGGGCCGGCGCGCGCTGTCCAGTTCCTCGATGGCCGCTTCCCAGACGCCGCCGACGTCCGCTGTGATCGTGATGCCGCGGTCGCCGCCGCCGAGGGCCTGGCTGCCGGACACCTCGGTGACGGCACCGGACAGCACGGTGATCCGGTAACGGCGCCCGGTCTCGTACGAGGTGAACACGTGCGCGCCGTCCACCGGGTCACGGTAGAAGTAGGCACCGGTGAAGGGGGTCAGGGTTTCAGCCGCCGCGGTGATGCGCAGGCCCAGTCCTTCACCGCGCAGACGGACCGTGTCCGGTGATGCGTAGGCGAGGCCGATACGTCCGCCGTCATGGGCCCACTCGAGCAGGCTCGGTCTCGTCTCGACGCGGGTCTCGGCCCGGTCGCCCGTCGTCGTGTCGAGGGGCACGAAACGCAGGACGGCGTGCATGCCGTTCTGATGGGAGACCAGGTGGAGGTCCTCGGCGCGCGTCCTCTCCGCCAGCACGGGAGAGATGCCGAACCAGGAACCGTGCATGCTGAACGGAATGTCATGGATGGAGAAGGCCGGGCCGGGCCGGGCGGCGGTCATCAAGCGTTACTCGTTTCTTCAGCAGTGGTCTGCGGCTCTTCAGCAGTGTTCTGAAACAGGGATGATCACCGGTGAGGGCCGACCCGGGGCTCAGTCCTTGACGGCTCCGGCCGTCACTCCGGCGGCGACGTAGCGCTGGGCGAGGACGAGGATCACCGTGGCGGGCAGCGAGGCCACGACGGCGGTGGCCATGATGGCGTTCCACTCCTGGTTGTTGTTGCCGATGTACTGGTAGATGCCGAGGGTGATCGGCTCGTGGGCCCCGCCGTTCGCGAGCGTGCTGGCGAAGACGAAGTCGGACCACGACCACAGGAACGCGAACAGCGACACCGTGACGACGGCGTTGCGGCTCATCGGCAGCACGACCGACCGGAAGGTGCGCAGGGCCCCGGCTCCGTCCATCTGTGCGGCCTGGAGCAGTTCGCCGGGGATGCCGGACATGAACGCGGTGAAGATCAGGACGGCGAACGGGACGGCCAGCGTGGAGTCCGCGACGATGAGGCCGGGGACCGACTGGAGCAGACCGAGGCTGAGGTAGATGGCGTAGAAGCCCATCGCCATGATGATGCCGGGGATCATCTGGGCGACCAGGAAGAGGAAGCCGATCACGCCGCCGCCGCGGGGCCGCAGCTTGGCCAGTGCGTAGCCGGCGGGTGCGGCCAGCACCACGGTCAGCACGACCGTGCCCAGACCGATGACCAGGCTCGTGGCGAGGTAGGGCAGCTGCTGGTCGAGTACGGCGCGGTAGCCGTCCAGGGTGCCGTGGACGGGGAACCAGTCGGGCGGTGACTTGCGCATGTCCTGGTCGCGGGTGAAGGACACGTTGAGCATCCAGTAGACCGGGAACAGCATGACGGCGGTGAGCAGGAGGCCGGTGGCCGTCTTCCACCAGGTGGTCCCTGCCCGGCGCGGTCGCCGGTGCGTGCGTGGTGTGGTGGCGGTGGTCATGAGGCGTACTGCTTTCGCTGGATCCTCAGGTACACCAGGCCGAAGACCAGGGCCGCGACGACGAGCAGGTTGCCGACGGCCGCTCCGGGGCCGAAGGCGGGCAGCAGGTTGCCGAAGCCGAGCTGGTAGGACCAGGTGGCGAAGGTGGTGGACGAGTCCGCCGGACCGCCCTTGGTCATGATCCAGATGATGTCGAAGACCTTGAGCGTGTAGACCAGGCCCAGCAGGAGGGTGATGGCGGACACCGGGCGCAGCAGCGGGAAGGTGATGTGCCAAAAGCGATGCCAGACGCCTGCGCCGTCGAGGGCGGCGGCCTCGTAGAGGCTGCGGGGGATCGACTGGAGACCGCTATGGAGCACGACCAGGTTGAACGGCACGCCGATCCAGATGTTGGCGATGATCACCGAGGTCAGCGACCACGACGGTGAGGTCAGCCAGTTCACCGGGCCGACACCGACCGCGTGCAGGGCGGCGTTGACGACGCCGGATTCGCTGTTGAGCATCCACGACCAGGTGGAGGCCGACACGATGAGCGGCAGCAGCCAGGGCACCAGGAACAGGGCCCGCAGGGTCGCGGAGAGCCGGAAGTGCTGGTTGAAGAAGACCGCGAGGGCCAGGCCGATGACGTACTGGAAGACCAGGCAGACGGCGGTGAATACCACGGTGTGCATGAGCGCGGGGCCGAACGTCGGGTCGTCGAAGACGGTCCGGAAGTTGGCGAGGCCGGTGAAGGGCGCGTCGCCCTGGACGAAGGAGCGGACCGTGTAGTGGCGCAGGCTCAGGTCGACGTTGCGGTAGAGCGGATAGGCGTAGAAGAGGGCGAGGTAGAGGGTCACCGGGGCGAGGAACGCCCAGGCGGCCCACTGCTGGGAGGTGGGACGGCGTCGGCGGACGGTGCGGGCCGGGGGCGGGGCGGTGGTGGCCGCCCCGCTCCGGTCACGCACCGGACGGCGGTCCGGCAGGTGTGTCGTGCGGTTCATCAAGGAGCCCCGGGTTGCGGTTGCTTGACGGTTTACTTGACGGCGTCCTGTGCCGCGGTGAGCGCGTCCTTCGGTGACTGCGATCCGCTGAGGGCGGACTGGACCGCCTTCCACAACTGCTCCGAGATCTTGGGGTACTTGGTGCCGAGGTCGCCACTGGTGCGTCCCTTGGCCGCCTTGACCGCCTCGACCCACGGCTGCAGCTTGGCGTCGGCCGTCACCTGCTTGTCCTGCACCTCGCTGGTGGGGGCCACGTACGACAGGGTGGTGTCGGTGTCGTAGAGGTTCGCGGTGCTGGTCAGGCAGGACACCAGCTTCTGTGTGGTGGCGTATCGGCCGGTGTCGCCCTGGACCGGCACGGTGACGAACTCGCCGCCCGTCGGGGCCGCCGCGTTGCCCCCGTCGGAGGCCGGGATGGGCAGGACGCCGTAGTCGAAGCCGGCCTTCTCGGCGTTGGCGAGCTGCCAGGTGCCGTTCTCGGCGAAGGCGTAGTCGCCGCTCGCGAACTCCTGCCAGCTGGTGGTCTGGGTGTTGTTGATGACCGAGTTGGGGGCGTAGCCCTTCTTCAGCCAGTCGCTCCACAGGGACAGCGCCGAAGCTCCCTGGGCGGAGTCGAGTTCGGTCAGTTGCGCACCCGAGCCCCAGAACCACGGCAGGAACTGGAAGCTGCCCTCCTCCGTGCCGATCGCGGAGAAGGTGATGCCCTTCTTCCCCGCCTTCTCTACCTTCGCCAGCGCCGCGGTCAGCGACTTCCAGTCCTTGACCGAGGTGATGTCCACACCCGCGGCCTTGAGAACGTCCTTGTTGTAGTACAGGGCGAGGGTGTTGGCGCCGATGGGCGTGCCATAGGTCTTGCCGCCCGCCTGACCGGCCGCGAGGAGGTTGGGATCCACCTTCGAGGTGTCCACCTTGTTCTCGTCGGTCGTGGTGAGCGCCCCTCCCTCGGCGAGGGTCGACACCACCGGGTTGTCGAGGATGAGGACGTCCGGGGAGTTGTCCTGCTGAGCGGCCAGCAGCGCCTTGTTCGTCAGGTCGCTGGTGTCGAAGGCCGTCCGCTTGATCTTGACCCCGGCCTTGCTGCCGCAACTGTCCAGCAGCTTGGCCCAGTCCGAGTCCTTGGCGAACTGCGGATAGGGGTCCCAGATGGTGTAGCTGCCGCCGTCCTCCGCCTTCGCGGACTGGGTACCGTCGCCGGAGGAGCAGGCGGTGGCGCCGGCGGTGAGGGCGACGACGGTCATGGCGGTGGCGGTGAGACGGTGTCTGGTGGATCTGTTCATGGGTGTTCCTCGGGGTTCCGGTTCACGGTTTTAGGCATGGGCATGCCAGGGATGGTGGTGGAGGGGACTTCGGCCCCTCCGGCATTTGAGGGGCAGGGCCCGGGGGCTGGCCCCCGACATCGGCTCGGGGGCTGGCCCCGGACATCGGATCGGGGGCGGAGCCCCGTGGCAGGTCGAAGGGGCGCAGCCCCTGAAGACAGGACGGATTGGGACGGCGGGGGCGAAGAACGCCTCCGACACGGACAGTCGCAGCCCCGACAGGGGGCAGCAGGTCAGGCGGTCAAGTCGGCGCCGGGCGTCGCGGGAGCAACGGTGCCGGCGGGCCCGGTGCTGGCGCGGAGCGAGATCGGCGGGGCGAGCAGGTGGTGGCGAGGCGGCGCGTAGGGGCGGTCGAGCCGCTCGGCGAGCAGTTCGACGGCCAGGCGCCCCATCTGCGCTGCCGGCACGTCGGCCGCCGTGAGTTGCGGGGTCACCGTTTCGGCCCATCGTGTGGCCACCACGCCGGTGACGGAGAAGTCGCGCGGCACATGGCGACCGGCCTCGGCCAGGCCCCGGTAGAGGCCTCCCAGTGCGGCCTCGTTCAGGGTGACGAGTGCCGTGGTGGCGGGCTCGTCGTGCAGGATCTGCTCCAGGCAGGCCTGCCCCGAGGGGGCGTCGTCCCCGCAGTTGTACGTGCGGACGGTCAGCCCGCGCTCCGCCGCGGCCTTTGTGAAGCCGTCGAGCCCTCGGTGCGCGGACTCGTACCCGGCGCGCAGGAGCCGCTCGGGCCGGTTGACGAAGGCGATCCTGCGGTGGCCAAGGTCCGCGAGGTGGTGGACACAGGCCGCCGCCAGCCCGGTGTGGTCCAGACCGACCCACCAGTCGCCTTCCGGCTGCGCGGTGCGGCCGATGCAGACGGAGGGGAAGTTCTCGGCGAGGAGGTGGTCGACGCGGTCGTCCTGGAGCCTGATCTCCATCAGGATGGCGCCGTCGACGCGTCGTTCACCGAGCAGCCGCTGGAACGAGCGGTCACTGTCCACACCACTCGGGGAAAGCAGCACGTCGTAGTCGTTGGCCGCCGCGGCCTCCACCACGCTGCCGATGAAATCGAGCTGCATTCCGGTGTAGTGGTCACCGGCCGGCGGGAAGACCAGACCGATGGTGCGGGTCCGGCCGTTGGCCAGGGCGCGTGCGCTCGCGTTGGGCCGGTAGCCCAACTCGTCGATGACCCGCTGGATCTTCTCTCGGGTGCGGTCCGACACGGCACGCTTGCCGCTCAGTGCGTACGACACGGTGCTCCGCGAGACACCGGCCCGCTTGGCAATCTCACCGATGTTCACGGGACTCCTTCATCGAACCGGTTCGCTGCTCCCTGAGAGGGAGGATCGTACTGGTCGCAGGTGCTGAGGGATCGAAGAGGCGGCGGTTCGCTTGTGTCGAACCGGTTCGCGTGAAGGGAAGGTAAAGAGCCGAACGGGCGGGTGTCAATGCCTTGGGCGCACTTTGGAAACAGCCCGGAAACCCCATGCACGGAGACCACGGAAAACCCAACGCACCCAGCGCCATCGCCTTCACCAGGCATATTGCCCTTCCCGGGGGCCCTCGCGGCGCCTGACATCTGCTCGCACCGAGGTGGAGAGATCGTGTCGTGAGTATTGCTGGCACGGACCGCCGGTGCTAGCTTCCGGCGAACCGGTTCGACAGAAGCGCGAAGCACGACTCGCCCGTCGAAGACACCTCCCCATGACAGCGAGCCATGCGATCGCGGTCATCTGTCGAACCGGTTCGAATCGACGGCCGAGGCACAGCCGACCGCTGCCCCCCCTTCTTTGCGCCCTCAGGGACAACACGGAGACTTCAGTGCGACGCAGAAGACGAACAAGCAGCAGCGGCTCGCTGTACGGCATCTACGGCGACGGAGTACCGAGCCCCAACCACCTCGCGGGCATGCCGCGCCGCGATCCTGCTTGTCTACAACACGCCGGCCGTCGCCACGGAACTCCAGCGCGACTGGCGCGAGAAGGGCGGACAGGAGGTCGCCGAGCTGCTGGCCGGCGCGACCCCGTTCTATGGCTCACTGATCCCATACGTGACGCCCGCCGCCTGATTTCCGTGAGGCCAACGACACGAAGGCGTCGTGGAGTTCAGGTCCGGCGTTTCGGGGCGCCTTTGCGGGAGGACGGCAGCGAGGAACATCGTCCACTGCTCGCCCGGCTGCCCCTCGAAGCGCACACAGGGCTCGATCACGAACTCGGTGTTCGCCGTGCGCAGCCGGTCGGCGCGCAGGTTCCAGTCCACCCAGGTGTCCGCGCTGCGGCCCTGCTCCAGGCCGAGCATGTTGCCGTAGAAGCGGCGCGCGGCGGCCAGGTCGTCGACCGGCTGGTTGCTTAATCCTCGCGAAAGCTATCTTTGGGGCAGATCAGCCAGTCTCGGCGCATGCTTCGCGGCTCAAAAACGCCATGAAGTATCTGATATGCAGACCAAACACTCAATTAGTACTGTCCCGTACGTCAAGGTGGGCCCACAGATCCTCGGCCGGCTGTGCCGCGGCTGTTTCGTCGATGGGGTCCGCCACGGAGGCCGTCACCTCGGCGCGGTTCGAGAACGCCACGGTGCGGCGGGCCTTGGCGATGACCTCGGCGTGCTCCTCACCGAACGTCGCGGCGTCGAGCCGGGCGTTGAAAGCCGTCAACACCTCGGGACTGATCACCGCGAGCGCCGCGCGCAACTCGCCGAGCGTCTGCGGGCCCTCGGCGTGTTCGAGTCGCTGCGGATCCGAATCGGCCTGCGGGCTCGGCTCGTGCGGTAGCGCGGACATGTGCGTGACCTCCGGTTGTGATGCCTCCACGGTACGCGGTCGCCGTGCCCCGCAGTGCAAGGATACGGACGATCAACAGCCCCCTCGCACGGCCGTTCCCCTGGGGGAATGGCCGACATTCGAGCGACCGAGACGGGACCCGGCATACCCCACCGCAGGTTCACCGCGCGGGCGCCGGCCGTCGCGGCGCAGCTCGTCGGGGCTCAATGTCCGCGGAACGCCTCCTCAAGCCACCAGGCTCCTTGGTCTCTGACCACCTTGGCGTCGATGAGCAAAGGCGCGGATCGTGGCCCGGCGATCCAGTCCTCGACGGCCTTCAGATCCCCCTGCGTGCGCACGGTCACCGCCTCGAAGCCGTACCCTCGCGCCACGGCGGCGATGTCCGTCGGCGGGAACTCGACTGTCTCGAGCGGATATCCGCCGGGCCCGAAGTGGTGCACCTCGGCTCCGTAGGCGTCGTCGTTGTACACGACGACCACCATCGGCAGCCCGAGCCGGCGTACTGTGTCGAGCTCTGCGGCGCCCATCATCGCGCCGCCGTCCCCGAGCGCGGCAACCGCAAGCCGGTCCGGCTGCGCCAGTGCCGCGCCGATCGCGGTCGCCAGCCCCAGGCCGATCGACTGGAACGCCTGGGTGAAGCACAGGCCGTTCTCGTCCGGCACCGACAGATACATGCTCGGGTATCCCATGAAGTTGCCGGAGTCCACGCCGATCACCCGCTCCGCGGGGAGGATGTCGTCGAGCGCGATGCTCAGTGTTCGCGGGTCGATCCGCTCGCGGCTGCTCGTGTCGTCGTACGGCACATCCCGCCAGCGCACGCGTGCGGCGATGGCCGCGGCGATGTCGGCGGTCCGGTAGCCCTGCCGTTTCCCGCCGCCCGTCTCCAGCACACGCCGCGCCGTGAGTTCCACATCGCCGGTGACCCCGAGATGCACCTCGCGATGAGCACCGAGCGCCGACGCGTCGTCGTCCACCTGCACCACGGTCGTGTCGGCACCGATCAGGCGGCCGTGCCGCATCGTCCACATGTTCAGCGCGCAGCCCCAGCCCACGATGGTGTCCGCAGCCCCGATCAGCTCCGCCGTCAGGGGCGACGAGAAACCTCCGGACACGTCGAGCGACCACGGATTGCCGTGGAACAGGCCTCGGGCCACGGCCGACGTCGCCAGCAGTGCACCGTAGCGTTCGGCCACTGTTTCGAGGACATCCCGGCCACCAGGCGCGCGTGATCCCCGGCCGGCCACGAAGACCGGCCGTCGAGCCCGCTCGAGCACCTGCGCCAGCGCTGCCACGTCGGCCGCCGCCGGTTCGACCGCCACCCGTTTCGGCGGCGGCGCGCTCCACGTCCGGGCATCGTCAGGCACGTCCAGTGCCTGCACCCTCAAGGGGAGGTTGAGCAGCACGGTGCGCCGTTCGTGCAAGGCTCGTCGCACCGCGGCGCAGGCCTCTCCCACCGCGTCCTCAGCCGACGTGATCCGCATCGGGACCGCGCCCACCGAACGCGCCAGCGCCTCCTGGTCGACGTAGAAGTTGGACCTCGGCTCGGTCACCTCGGCTGCCAGCACGAGGAGTGGCGTACGGCTCTTGGCCGCCTCGGCGACACCGGTGAGGGCGTTCGTCAGACCGGGCCCCTGATGGATGCTGAGTGCGGCCACCGTGCCGCTCATGCGCGCGTACGCGTCGGCCATCGTCGCCGCGCCGCCTTCGTGGCGTGCGGCGACGAACCGTGAACCCGCCGCCATCATGGCGTTGGTCAGATGGAAGTTGCCCGATCCGACCACCCCGAAGACATGGCCTACGCCGGACGCGGACAACGCCCGCCCGACAGCCTCGGCCACCTTCATGAGCGCTCCACCAGCGCCATCACGCGAGCAGGAGCCCCGGACCCCATGACGATGGGCAACGGTCCCGCGATGACGACGCAGCCGGTCGCCGGCAGCAGCGCCAGGTTCCGCAGCTGAGTCAGCCCGTATTTGTCACTGCCCATGAGATAGGAGTGACACGGGAAGGCCGGGTCGAACGCGTGCCCGCGTCCGGCGTCGGTGCCCACCGTCTCGACGCCGAGGCCGATCACCGGCGACTCCTGAGCCACCCACCGGGCGCATTCCGGCGACAGGCCAGGAGTGTGCGGGCCGTTCTCGTCGGCGTTGACGAACGCCTCCTGCGAGTGCGCGCGGGCGTCCCAGCCGGTGCGCAGCAACAGCCAGCCGCCGTCCGGCAGCGGGCCGTTCTCCGCCTCCCACGCCTTCACATGGTCGACCTCGACGAGGAAGTCCGGGTCCTCCTCCGCTTCAGCGGTGAAGTCCAGCACGGCGGCGGGTGCGACCAGCCGACCTGTCGGCACTGATGCCACGTCGGCGAGTTCCTTCCCGGTCACCCAGTGGTTGGGGGCGTCGAAGTGGGTGCCGGTGTGCTCGCCGCTGCGGAAGTTGTTCCAGTACCAGGCCGGCCCCCGGTCGTCGTACCTGCTGATCTCCTCCAGTTCGAACACCGCGGTCTGGCCGAACTCGGCCGGCAGCTGGATCACCGGTGTCGACGACGACAACGGCGATGTGAGGTCGACGACCTCGATCGACCCACCCCGCAACCCGGACACCAGCGAAGCGAGGACGGACGGCTCGGACATGAGGGCCTCCTAGGGCAATGCGGAACTGACAGCATGGCAGCTGGATATGACGGTTGTTCAGGTCAATGAGCCAATGTCTCGCCATGCCCGCCCTCAAGACCGCCGACTGGTCCACACTCCCCCGCGGTCCCTCCGTATCGCCCTCGTCCTCCCCACCGCAGCCGCGTTCACGGGCCGACGGCGGGGCGTCACGCAGCCGGCCCCAGGCACCCGTCATTGCCGGCGGCCGCCAGACCCGGTACCACCTCGACGACAGTCGCGCTCAACCTGCGGCATCGCTGGTCAGCGCTCTGCCGATACCGCGGCTGTGCCGGGACGTCACACCCGGTCTCGCCCGTTCCCGCCGTCTCCGTCCGGCAAGGTGCCGGTGCGGGCCACGTCGGCGTACCACCGTGCGCTGGCCTTGGGGATGCGCTTGCCGGTCGGGTAGTCGACGTAGACGGCACCGAAGCGCTTGCTGTAGCCGTAGCCCCACTCGAAGTTGTCCAGCAGGGACCACAGGAAGTAGCCCCGGATGTCGACGCCGGCCACAAGCGCCCGGTGCACGGCCGACAGGTGGCCGTGGAGGTAGGCGATGCGTTCGGGGTCGGCCACCTCGCCCTCCGGGTTGACGTAGTCGTCGAACGCGGCCCCGTTCTCGGTGATCAACAAAGGCATCGCGGGGAAGTCTGCCTTGAGTCTCATCAGCAGGTCGTACAGACCGCTGGGGTCGACCGCCCAGCCCATCGCCGTGGTCCTGCCCGGAGGCCGGTGGAAGGCGACGTTGTCGGCGCCCGGCCAGGGGCTGTGCTCGCTGATCCCGTGTCCGTCGGAGCCGTGGCTGGCCTCGCCGGTGGCGGCGGAAACGAGGGTGGGTGTGTAGTAGTTGACGCCCAGGAAGTCCAGCGCCTGGTGGATCGTGGCGGTGTCGCCGTCCCGTACGAAGGACCAGTCGGTCAGGCTCGCCGTGTCCTGGAGGAGATCCTGCGGGTACTGGCCTTCCAGCAGAGGGCCGGTGAAGACGCGGTTGGCCAGCGCGTCGATCCTGCGGGCCGCGTCGACGTCCTCGGCTGCCTCGGTCAGCGCGCGGACGTGGTGAATGTTGAGTGTGATGGACGCCTGTGCGCGGGCGGGCAGTTCGGCGCGCAGCGCCTGAACGGCCTTGCCGTGGGCGAGGTTGAGGTGGTGCGCCGCGCGAAGGGCCGCGACCGGGTCGGTGCGCCCGGGCGCGTGGACACCTGAGCCGTATCCCAGGAAGGCACTGCACCAGGGCTCGTTGAGGGTGGTCCAGGTGTTCACCCGGTCCCCCAGCGCACGGGCCGCCAGGGCCGCGTAGTCGGCGAACCGGTCGGCGGTCACACGCTCCGGCCAGCCGCCCGCGTCCTCCAGTTCCTGCGGAAGGTCCCAGTGGTAGAGCGTGACGACCGGCTCGATGCCCTTCTCCAGCAGCGCGTCGGTCAGGGCACGGTAGAAGTCGAGCCCTTTCTCGACGGCCGGGCCGCGGCCGGTCGGCTGCACACGCGGCCACGACAGGGAGAACCGGTAGGCGCTGACGCCGAGGTCGGCCATGATCTCGACGTCCTCGCGCCAGCGGTGGTAGTGGTCGGTGGCCACGTCACCGGTGTCGCCGTTGCGCACCCTGCCGGGTGTGTGCGAGTAGGTGTCCCAGATCGAAGGGGTGCGTCCGTCCGCGGAGGCTGCACCCTCGATCTGGTACGCGGCGGTCGCCGTGCCCCAGGTGAATCCCTGCGGGAACCTGGTGACGGTGGTGTTCTCCGGGGCGGGCGCGACACTTCGGGTTGCGGTGGTCACGTGGGTCCTTCCAGATGACTGCGGGGCGGGAGAGGCGAAGCGGGGTGGCGGGCGTCTAAGGGCCGCGGCAACGAGGGGACGGCAGGGTGTTCATCCCTTGACCGCTCCCTGCATGATTCCGCCGACGATCTGACGGCCGAAGACGATGAACAGGGCGAGCAGGGGCAACGTGCCGAGCAGGGCTCCCGCCATGATCAGTGACTGGTCGCGCACGTATCCCGCGCTGAGCTGGGTGAGCGCGACGGGGACCGTCGGATTGCTCATGTCGAGCACGATGAACGGCCAGAAGAAATCGTTCCAGGCGTGCACGAACGTGATCATGAACAGTACGGCCATGGGAGGCCGGGCGATCGGCAGCACGATGCTCCAGAAGATGCGCAGGGAGTGCGCACCGTCCACCCGCCCGGCCTCGACGAGTTCGTCGGGCAGCGCCTCGGACAGGTACTGCCTCATGAAGAACACCCCGACGGCGCTGACGAGCGTGGGGAAGATGACGGCGGGCAGCTTCTGGCCCCAGCCCAGTTCCGTCATCATCATGAACAGCGGTACGACGCCGAGTTGAGGCGGCACCATCATCGTGCCGATCACGAGCATCAGCAGGATGTTGCGGCCCTTGAAGCGCAGCTTGGCGAACGCGAAGCCGGCGAGGGTGGCGAACAGCACCGTGGACAGGGCGATCACGCCGGCCACGATCAGGCTGTTGAGCATGGCCTTGCCCAGCGCGGCGTCCTGCCAGGCCTTGCCGAGGTTCTCCAGAAGGTTGGGTCCGGGCAGGAACGGCGGAGGCGTCTGGGTGACGCGCGTGTTGTCGGTCGACGCCGCCACCATCGTCCAGTAGAGCGGGAAGAGCGAGAACAGAGCCGCGATTCCCAGGAGGATGTAGGCGACGGGACCCGCGTGGTGCTGACGTCCGGCACCCGGGTGCCGGAACAGCCGGCGGCGCCGTCCGCCGGACGGGGTCTCCTTCCGGGCCTTCTTCGCGACCCCGGGGCGCGCGTCCGTCGCCTGGACCGGGATGCTGTCTGTGGTCATGGAAATCTCCCGGTCAGGCCTTGCGCGCCACGACGCGCTTGACGACTCGTTGGACGATGAACACGACGATGAGCAGCAGGAACATCGCCCAGGCGACCGTGGCGGCCCGCCCCATCTGGTAGTTCTTCCAGCCCTCCTCGTAGAGCAGCAGACCCAGCGTCTGGTACTGGTTGTCGGCTCCCCCGGTGATGCCGTTCGGGCCCTGGCCGAAGATCAGGGGCTCACCGAAGAGCTGGGTGGCGCCGATCGTGGACAGGACGATGGTGAAGACGATGGTGGAGCGGATGCCGGGGACGGTGACCTTCAGGAACTGCTGCCACCGCGATGCGCCGTCGATGGCCGCGGCTTCGTACCGGTCGCGCGGGATCGCCTGCATCGCCGCGAGGTAGAGCAGAGCGTTGTAGCCGGTCCAGCGCCAGATGACGATCGTGGAAATGGCCGTCTGCGCGGCCCACTTGTTGTTCTCCCAGTCGATGTTGTCGACACCGACCAGGCTCAACATCCAGTTGATCATGCCGAAGTCGCGTTCGAAGAGCATCGTGAACACGAGCGCTGCGGCACCCACCGACGTGGCGTACGGCGTGAGGGCGGCGACGCGGAAGAACGTCGAGCCGCGCAGCCGGTAGTTGAGCAGATGCGCGAGGCCGAGCGCCATCAGCAGCTGCGGCACGGTCGACAGGACGCCGATGGTGAAGGTGTTCAGCAGCGCGTTCCAGAAGCGGTCGTCGTCCCACAGGGCCGTGTAGTTGTCGAAGCCGACCCACTCCATGAGGTTCAGGGTCGACAGTTCGACGCGGTGCAGCGAGATCCACGAGGTGTAGATGAGCGGGTAGAAGCTGAAGGCGGCGAAGACGATGAAGAACGGGGCGACGAAGGCGTACGGCGCGCCCCGGACGTCGAGGCGGTGCAGCAGCGTACGGCGACGCTGACGGTCCCCGCCGGTGCCGGTCCCGGCCGGCGGGGCGGTGCCGGGCGCACCGTCTGGGGGTGTCGAGGTGGAGATGGCCACCGGAAGGCGTCCTTCCTGGAGGGTGAGGGAGGCGAGCAGGGGCCCGGCGGCCCACACGGGCCGTGCGTGGGGCGCCGGGCGGCTACGGAGACGGGCAACGGGGCCCGAGGTCAGCCGGCAGCCTTCTCGATGCGCTTGTCGCTGGTCTCCCATGCCTCTTTCGGGCTCTTGTTCTGCGCCTCGATCAAGGTCAGACCCTGCGAGAAGATGTCCTTGATGGTGCCGTCCTTGCGGCCGAGCACCTGCTCATCGGGGATCTCCTGGGCCGCGGCGCCGAAGATCTGCCCGATGGGAGCGCCGCTGAAGTAGTCCGACTTGGCATTGACCACTTCGGGCATCTCCAACGCGGTCTGCGACGAGGGGAGGTTGCCGAGCTTCTTGAAGATGTACGCCTGCTGCTCAGGGGCGGTGAGCCAGGCGACGAGCTCCTGCGCCTCCTTCTTGACGGGGCTCTTCTCCATCACGCCGAGGAACGCTCCGCCCCAGTTGGCGCCCTTGGGCGCCTTGGCGACGTCCCACTTGCCCTTGTTCTTCGGGCCCGCCTTCTCGCTGATGTGCGCGAGCATCCACGCCGGGCAGACCGTGCTGGCGAAGGTGCTGTTGGCCAGACCGGGGTCCCAACCGGGCTGGAACTGGCGGAGCTTCGCGGTCAGATCGGACGTGGCCGCCTCGGAGGCCAGCTTCCACGCGTCCTTCACGACAGGGTTGCTGGCGTAGATCAGCTCGCCCTTCTTGTCGTAGAACTGCTGGGAGTTGCCGTAGATCATGGCGTTGAACAGCCCGCTGGAGCTGTCCATGAAGGCGACCTTGTCGTCCTTCGACTCCGCCTTGAACCGCTTGCCCGCGTCGACGTACTTAGACCAGTCGCCCTCCCACAGCTTGGCGACCTTGTCGCGGTCGGTGGGCAGGCCAGCCTGCTCGAAGAGGTCCTTGCGGTAGCAGACCGCCATGGGGCCGATGTCGGTGCCGAGGCCGATGACCTTCTTGTCCGAGGTGGTGACCTGGCTCTGCTTCCACGGAAGGAAGTGGTCCGTCCCGGCCACGCCGGCCAGATCGACGAACTTGTCCTTCTGCGTGTCGGACAACTCCTTGGCCCGACCAATCTCTATGCCCTGGATGTCCTTCAGCCCGCTGCCGGCGGCCAAGTGGGTCTGCAGGGCGGTGTAGTAGGTCTGCTCGTCGCCCGCGACGTCCGCCTTGATGACGACGTTCGGGTTCTCCTTCATGTACTTGTCGAGCAGACCGGTCTCCTTGAAGCCCATGACGCCGAACAGGCCCATGGTGATGGTGACCTTGCCGTCCTTCTTCCCCCCACCGGTCCCCCCGTCACTGCTGCCCCCGCAGCCCACGACCAGACCGAGAGCCGACACAGCCGACACGGTGGCCACGACCCTCGTACGCAACTTCCTTCGGAACTTGTCCATTTCGTCCTCCTAGCGGCGGCGCTGACGCACCGGAGTTCGAGCCTCACGGTCCGCTCCGCAGGCACGATTTGTCCGGTGGGTACGTTCCCAAACAACGATGGGAACGTGCCCACCCGGAAGCCCGAAGCCTGGCCGCCAGGAAAGGCGTCTGTCAAGAAGTTGAATCCACTTTGTTGCCGGAGGATGTCGTACCGCTGAGCTCTGGCCCTGCGGGCGCTCTCCGCGGGTCTGGCACAATGCGCAGGTGAGCGCCGTCGGGGCAACGCGCAAGCGAGGGAGGCGTCATGGAGGGCAGGCAACGCCCGACCATCAAGACCGTGGCCGCGCGCGCCGGCGTCGGACGCACCACGGTTTCACGAGTCATCAACGGCTCGGAGCTCGTCAGCGAGCAGGCCAGGGCCGCCGTGCTCGCCGCCATCGCCGAGCTGAACTACGTCCCGAACTCGGTGGCCCGGGGGCTGGTGACGAGCAGGACGAATTCCGTGGCCCTGGTGATCCCCGAGTCGGAGAGCAGACTGGGCTCCGAGCCCTACTTCTCGGCCGTCATCCGGGGGGTCAGCACCGCCCTCGCGGAAACCCGGACACAGCTCCAACTGGTGCTCGTACGCGACCAGGCCGAGCGGGACCAGCTCACCGAGTCGGTGGCGGAGCGGCGCGTCGACGGGGTGCTCCTGGTCTCGGTGCACGAGCACGACCCGCTGCCGGGGCTGCTGGAGGACATGGGACTGCCCACGGTGCTCGCCGGGCGCCGCTCCCCCGCCGAGTCGCTCAGCCACGTGCACTCCGACAACGCGGGCGGAGCCGCGTCGGCCGTCAGCCACCTGCTCGCACGGGGGCGGCGGACCGTCGCCACCATCAGCGGTCCCCTCGACATGGACGTAGCGCGCAGCCGGCTCCAGGGCTGGCGGGAGGCGCTCGAGAAGGCAGGCCACGAGGCCTCGGAGCGGCTCGTGGCCGCGGCGGACTTCACCGAGGAGGGCGGCGAGGCCGCGATGCGTTCACTCCTTGAACAAGTGCCCGGGCTCGACGCCGTGTTCGTCGCCTCGGACGTCATGGCGGCGGGGGCGCTGGCGGAGTTGCGCAGGCAACAGCGCAGCGTCCCGGACGACGTGGCGGTGGTCGGATTCGACGACTCCATCATCGCCCGGCACACCAACCCGCCCCTCACCAGCGTGCGTCAGCCCGTCGAGGAGATCGGCAGCATGATCGCCCGCATCCTTCTCAAGGAGATCGGCAATCCCGAGGAGCCACGTCAGCGCGTCGTTCTGCCCACCGAACTCGTGGTACGCGAATCGTCATAAGTCCATGAGGAGCGCCTCACCGCAGCCGTGCTGCCGCTGTACGTCCTGCACCAGCCGATCGTGGTCGCCGTCGCATACTTCGTGATCGGCTGGTCGGCTGGTCGGCGCCGATCCTTGTTGAGTACCCCGTGCTCGTGGTGCTCGCGCTCATCCTCATCCTCACCGCGTACGAGCTGCTGGTCCGCGCCATGATCCGCCGGCTGGAACCTGACGGTGAGGCGCTCGAAAACCAGTGGAACAGCGCCGCTGTGCGCCGTTACCGTGCTGCCGAGCCAAGTCGTCTGGGCAAGGACGTGCCGTTGTACACCCTGTGAGACCTCCCGAGCGCTGAATCGTCGCGCGTCGCGCATGTGCGCCGCGCTCCTTTTTGCTGCGGACTTCTCACTGAAACCGGTGTACTTCTGTGCTCAATAGCTGGGTGGTCATGCCCACCTGCCTGCCTACCGTTCTCCGCCGTTGCCACGCGTGCGCGTCCGAGCGCTTCCGGGCAAACGGTAAATTTCGCATCAACGCAAACCACAAGCTCCTCGACGCCTGGCTCCTCGTGCTCTGTACCGCTTGCGGGGACACGGCCAAGCTCACGGTCCTGGAGCGGGTGAACGTGCGCTCCGTACGGCCTGAGCTGCTGGACCGGATGCATGACAACGACCCTGGTCTGGCAGCTGAGCTGCTCCAGGATCCTGTCGTGCGGCGCCGCAATCGCGTCGCCCTCGACTGGGACAACGCCTGGCGCCTGGACACCGGCGGATCGGATCACCTGGACCGCGAGGTGAGCGATGTGCTCGATGTATCGGTCCGCTTTGCGGCGCGGATTCCTGTCCGGCCGGTGCGACTGATCGCTGAAGGTTGCGGTCTTTCGCGGGCCGAGGTCGAGAGACTGATCACGGAGGGGAAACTCGTTTCGGCAGTCCGGCTGAGCGGCAAGCTCTCCGGCGACTTCACCTTCACGCTCAAGCGCTGAGCCCCTCCTGGGGACCAGGGGCCTGTCCGGCAAGTCCGCCGGACAGGCCCTGGTCAGGCAATGTCCCGTACTGTGCCGTGGGGGTCGGCCCCAGGACATCGCCGCCGCGGCAGCCTTCTCGCCTGCCCGGCGGCGGCCTTCGTCACAGGCGAGCGCATCAAGGTCGACGCGGTCATACTCCGAGCCAGGACAAGTCACCGTCCTCGTCGAGCCGATGCCCGGGCAGCGCACCCGTCTCACAGCCACGGGGCGAGCATCCCGCCCCGCTTCAGCGAGGTCAGGACCATCGAGACTCCCAACGACATCACGTCCCCCAGCCAGTCGGCCCCCGTCACGAAGTCGTAGAGGGCCGACTCGTCGGGAAACGCCCCCAGGACCAGGATCTGACGTTCACCGGCGATGAAGCTGACGTACCGGACGTGGACGGACTGCGTCAGTGCCGCCGTGACCACCTCGACCCTGGACGGCGCGGTGCGCACCCACAACACCGCCTCCACGGGCAGTCCGAGGAGCGTCGGCTCGATCACGGCCCGGATGCGCACCCTGCCCTCCCGCCTCAGCACACCCAGCCGCCGTCTGGCGGTGGCCTCCGACACTCCGGCGATACGGGCGAGTTCGTCGTACGTGCAGCGCCCGTCCTCGGCCAAGGCGTGTAGCAACAGCCGGTCCTGGCGGGAGAGTTCCTGTGTCGTGTCGCCGGTCGGCAGCACATCACCGGTGAGCGGGGGCGCGGAGGCATTGGACGACGCTCCCCTCAGTTCGTCGATCTCGGTATCGGTGAGCAGGCCCGCATGCCATTCGCGGATCGTCCGGACATGGCGCAGCACCGGGTACGTGAAGGTCTCCACCATGCCCGGCAGCCCTGGCAACTCGTCCATCACCAGACCGGCGAGACGGTCTCGCGTGCAGAGCAGCTCCGCGACGCAGTCCGGGGTTCCGGTCAGCACGTGGGCGAAGACGCAGTCGGGGCGGCGGGCCAGTGCCGTCGCGGCCACCCGTGCCTGTCCGGGGGAGCAGCGCACGCCGACCACCGTGCTGCGGCCGCGCACCTCCATTGCACCGATGCGCACCAGTCCGGACTCCAGCAGCCGGGCGCCCCGGCGGACCACGGTGCGTTCGGGTTCGCCGAGCGCCGCCGCGATGCGGTGCCAGGAGGCCCGGCCGTCGATCTGCAGCGCGCTGATGATGCGCCGGTCCAGCGAATCCGCCACAGGACCGGTCTGTGGTGCGTCCATCGGACCAAGCATATGGCCGATTCCGTCACTTCGGCCGAGATTCTTGTTCCCTTCCGTCAGCATGCCTGAATCTGCCATGGGGACCGACAGGACCTCATGAGCCGCACGAACCCGTGACCCCGTAACTCACGCCACGTACGGAGATGGTCGACGTGACTGCGACGCCTGGAAGTTCCCTTCGACACCAAGCGGCCGGATCCGCCGAACCCGCGCCCCTCCCCGCCTCCCTGCGCGGGCGGCTCGCGCTTCTGGGCCCCGGATTGGTGCTGGCGGCCGCGAGCGTGGGCGCAGGCGACATGGTGACGTCACTGGCGGGCGCCGCCGGCTACGGGATGGCCCTGCTGTGGGCGATCCTCATCGGCGTCGTCCTGAAGTTCGCGCTCACCGAGGCGGTGGGACGCCTGTACATGGCGTCCGGGCAGACTGTGATCGCGAGCCTGCGCTCGGCCGGCCGCTGGCTGCCGGTGGCGTTCTTCGTGTTCGTCCTGGTCATCGCGCTGATCTACGGGGCGGCGCTGAGTTCGGTGGCGTCCTTGGCGCTGTCCACGCTGTTCCCCGCCCTGCCGCTGCGGCCGGTGGCCGTCGGGATCGCGCTGGCCTCCGCCGCCATCGTGTACGTCGGCCGGTACGCGGTGTTCGAGCGGGTGATGAGCGTCTTCATGCTGGCCAAGTTCCTCGGCATGGTCGTCCTGGCGGTCGCCACCCTCGCCACCGCCGACGACCTGCCGGGCCTGCTCTCCTCGGTGCGCCCGAGGCTGCCGGAGGGGGACGTGGTGACGGTGCTCGCCCTCATCGGCGGCGTGGGCGGCACGGCCGGGATCGCCTCGTACAGCTACTGGGTGCGGGAGAAGGGCTGGCGGGACCGCAGCCGACTGCCCGTCATGCGCGCGGACTCCGCGGTGAGTTACGCCGTCACCTTCCTGTTCGTGCTGTGCACCACGGTGGTGGGAACAGGCCTGCTCCACGGCAGCGGGCGGACCATCACGGGCAACGAAGGGCTGGCCGCGCTCGCCGACCCACTCGGCGCCGATCTGGGATCGGTGGCCCGTGTGCTGTTCCTCGGGACGTTCTTCCTCGTGACCCTGAGCGCGCTGGTCGGCGGGTTCAACGCGCTGTGCTATCTGCTGGCCGACTCCCTGCGGACCCTGCGCGGCGTCCCGGACGACGCGGCCGAGCCCCACATCGCCCAGCACAGCCGCCCGTTCCGCGCCTTCCTTCTCTACGCCGCGGTCGCCGCCGTCGCCGTCACGTTCCTGGGACGGCCGGTGCCTCTGGTCCTGACGTACGCCGCCGTCGGCTCACTGATCCTGCCTCTGCTGTCGGGGGCGCTGCTGGTCCTGCTCAACCGCCGGGGCGTCCAGCGGCCGTACCGGAACAAGGCCGCCTCGAACGTGCTGCTGGCCGGCTCCTTCGTCCTCTTCGGAGTGCTGGCCGTCGTACAAGTCAAGGAAACGATCGGAGGGTTGTGAACCACACCGTGACCACCACGGATCTCTGCCAATGGACCGCCACCGAACTCGCCGCCGCCATCAGGCGCCGTGACGTGTCCGCCCGGGAGGTCGTCACCGCCCACCTCGAACAGATCGAGCGCGTCAATCCGGCGGTGAACGCCATTGTCACCCTTGTCCCCGAGCGGGCGCTGGAACAGGCGGCCGAGGCCGACGCGCGGCTGGCGGCGGGGGCGGACGTCGGCCCGCTGCACGGGCTGCCCGTGGCGCACAAGGACCTCCACGACACCGCGGGCATCCGTACGACGTACGGCTCACCGCTCTTCGCCGACCGCGTTCCCGACCGGGACCACCTGGTCGTCGAGCGCCTGAGGAGGGCCGGGGCGATCACCGTCGGCAAGACCAACGTGCCCGAGCTCGGTATGGGTTCGCACACCGTCAACCCCGTCTTTGGGGCCACCCGCAACCCGTACGACCCCTTCCGCAGCGCGGGCGGCAGTAGCGGCGGTGCCGGCGCGGCCCTGGCCTGCGGGATGCAGCCGCTGGCCGACGGCAGCGACACCGGCGGCTCGCTGCGCAATCCCGCCTCCTTCAACAACGTCGTCGGACTGCGCCCCTCCCCCGGGCGGGTTCCCTCGTGGCCCGACAAGGCACCGTGGGGACAGCTCTCGGTGAAGGGCCCGATGGCCCGCACGGTGACGGACGTGGCACTGGCCCTTTCCGTGCTCGCGGGCCCCGACTCGCGCAGCCCCCTCGCCCTGGAGACACCGGGTTCCGCCTTCGCCGGGCCGCTGGAAGGGGACGTACGCGGTCTGCGGGTCGCCTGGTCACCCGATCTCGGCGGGACCGTCCCCGTCGACGCGGAGGTGCGGGACGCGCTGCGCCCGGCCGTCGACGTCTTCGCCTCGCTCGGCTGCGAGGTCGAGGAGACCTGCCCGGATCTGTCCGGGGCCGACGAGGTGTTCCTCGTCCAGCGTGCCTGGCAGATGGAACTCGCCTACGGCTCCCTGCTGGACGAGCACCGCCACCGGATGGCGACGGACGTGGTGTGGAACATCGAGGAAGGCCGCAAGCTCACGGGTCCGGCCCTCGGGCGTGCGCAGATGCTGCAGGCCGCCCTCTTCCACCGAATCCGGGAGTTCTTCGAGTCGTACGACCTCCTGCTGCTGCCGGTGAGCCAGGTCGCCCCGTTCGACATCCGGCTGCCCTACCCGACCTCCGTGGACGGCACGCCGATGGAGACCTACCTGGACTGGATGCGCTCGGCCTACCTGATCTCCGTCACCGGCTGTCCGGCGCTGTCGGTGCCGGCCGGTTTCACCCCGGCGGGTCTGCCGGTCGGACTGCAGATAGTCGGTCCGCACCGACAGGACCGGGCGGTCCTCGACGCCGGATACGCCTTCGAAAGGGCGACACGTACAGGGGAGCGCAGGCCGGCCGTCGCTTCGGCGGGAAGGGGTGGAACATGACAGCGCCTCGCAGCGCGCTCGTCGTCGGCGCGGGCATGGCGGGACTGGCCACGGCCTGGTACCTCCAGGAAGCAGGCGTGGAGGTCACCGTCGTCGACCGCCGGGGCGTGGCGGCAGGGGCCTCCTGGGGGAACGCCGGCTGGCTGTCCCCGGCCCTCACCGTGCCGCTGCCCGAGCCGGGCGCCCTACGGCTGGGACTGCGGACGCTGTTCTCACCCACCTCGCCGCTCTACGTTCCGCCCCGCGCCGACGCCCGTCTGGCCCGTTTCCTGCTGTCCTTCGGCCGGAACTGCACGAGCCGGCGCTGGCAGGTCGCGATGAGCGCCTTCGCCGCACTGAACCGCGGTGCCCTCACCGCGTACGACGAGCTCGCCCGGGGCGGAGTCGCCGAACCTACCCGGGCGAGCGACCCGTGCCTCATCGCCTTCACCACGGAGGCCGGCCGCACACCGTTCGTCGAGGAACTTCAGGCCGTGCGCGCCGCGGGCCAGCGCGTCGACTACGACCTGCTCACCGGCACCGAGGCGCGGGATCTGGAGCCGACGCTGTCCGAACGGATCGACGCGGCGGTACGGCTGCACGGCCAGCGCCACCTCAACCCCGGGGCCTATGTCGCGGCCCTCGCCGACTCGGTCCGCGACCGGGGCGGAAAGATCGTCACGGGGCGGGAGGTCACCCGGATCCGAGACATCGGTACCGGGATCGCCGCGCGGAGCGCCGACGGAACCGAGGTGCGCGCCGATGTGGCCGTTCTGGCCGCGGGAGCCTGGCTCGACCGGCTGGCGGCACCCTTCGGCGTGCGCGCCCCGGTCCAGTCCGGCCGGGGCTACAGCTTCCTCCTGCCGCGCGAGGGTCTTCCTTCACGGCCCACCTACTTCGCCGCGCAGCGCGTGGTCTGCACTCCGGCGGGCGACCGCGTACGGGTCGCCGGAATGATGGAGTTCACCGGGCCCGACCGTCCCGCGGACCCTCGCCGGGTGCGGGCGATCGTCGACGCCGCACGCCCTCTGCTGCCCGCCGCCGACTTCGGCCGCCGCACCGACGCATGGGTGGGACCACGCCCCTGCACCGCCGACGGCCTTCCCCTCGTCGGCCCCACCCGCTCACCGCGCGTCCACGTCTGCGGCGGCCACGGGATGTGGGGCATCGCCCTGGGACCGCTGAGCGGCAGACTCCTCGCCGAATCGATCGTGACAGGCCGACCTGCCGCCGAACTCACCCCGTTGCATCCACTGCGCTGAAGGAGCGGCCACGGCACCGCGGCTCCCTTGGCACGCCTGCGCCCCTCGCTGCTCGAACGGACCTCCCCGCGGCCACAGGAAGAAGATCCGCTCCGGGTGCGCCGTCTGAGCAGGCAGGCTGACACCAGACCCGTGACCTGCGACTTCAAGATACAAAATCTTGAACGCCCATGTCCTGGCGGAAGCGAGCTTCCCGTGCGGGAAGCTCGCTTCCGCCAGGACATGACGGGCAGGTCCAGTGCCAGTTGCTGGTCTAGTGCCAGTTGCTGATCTTGACGTCGTGCGGCGCGGGCTCGCCCTTGCCGGTTTCGACCAGCTGCTTGAGGCTCATCAGGAAGGTCGCCCACTTGGTGCTGCAGTGGTACATGAACTCCACTGGCTCCTTCCAGCCTTCGTGCCGGAACAACACGATCGTGAAGCCGTCCTCCTGCTTGAGCTCGAAGCGGATCTGCGTGCCGATCCACTCCTCAGGGCCGTCGACGACCTCCCAGACCACGCGCTCGGCGGGCTGGGCCTCCAGGACCTTCATGTCGAACCCGCCGGGCTCGAAGCGGAACCGGATTACTCCCCCGACATTGCCGTCGCCGTCCGTGTCCTGCGTCCACCAGCTCGCCAGCCCATCGACCGTGGTCAAGGCTGCGTAGACAGCGTCCGGAGAGGACGTGACTCCGATCCTGTGCAGGATGTCCACCATCTCGATACCTCTTTCTCGTGTAGGCGCCCGCATTCGGGCGCGGTTTCATCAGCGCCGTCTCGGATGTGGCGACGTTCGTTCGTGAGGGGTCAGCCCTCTTGGCTGCGCTGGATTGCTTCGGCGATCCGCTTGATGCGATGCAGCCGGGCATCCCAGCTGGCCCCGACCGACGACAGCTGCGCGACCGCGCGGGCGAGCTGGGCCTCATCCACCTCGTAGAGGCGCTCGCGTCCGGACGGCGTGACGTGGACCAGCCCGACCCGGTGGAGTACGCCGAGGTGTTTGGCGACCGCCTGCCGCGTGACCGGCAACTGCTCACTCAGCGTGGTCGCCGTCCCGCCGCCGTCGGTCAACAGCAGGTCGAGCATCCGCCGCCGGGTCGGGTCCCCCACCGCCGACCAGAGCTCGTCGTCGATGGTGGCGCTCATGGCGTCGACACGAGCCGAGCGACGTACGTGACGAGGCGGGGCAGGAAGTAGTCCCAGCCGGTGACGTGCTCGCGGTACTGCTCCTCGAGCACGGCCGCCTCCCAGCCCTTCTCCCGGAACCCCGCCTCGGTGAAGCGCAGCAGCGTGCCGGCACCCGACGGGACCAGCTCGAAGGTCACCAGGAGCGAGTTGGCCGACGTCGCGGCCTCACCCTCGTCGTACACCCACCGGAAGGAGAACCGCCGCGGCGGGTCGGCCTCGATCACCGTGAGTGGTACGACGTTCGCCTCCGGCGTAGTCCTGTCGCCGAACGAGATGACCCCGGTGGCGCCGGGCACCGGTTCGAGCTCCGCTTCGTCCGGCCACCACTCCCGCAGGTGTTCGGGCCTGCTGATGACCTCGTAGACCACCTCGGGTGTGGCTTCGATGTGGATCTCCCGCTCAATGCTGCCGTACTCCATCCCGCTCCTCCCACTCTCTCGCAACCTTTGGTTGCACATGACTGTAGGGCCTTGCTCCGATATGCGCAACCATTGGTTGCTCTAAGATTCTGCAGACTGCAGCAAGGCCTGTAGTGCACGGCTCGGACGCACCTCCGTACGGAACGCCTTGCGCACTACTCCCGGTTTCGGTCCGAATCTCGTCCCATTCGGGGGTTGCCTGTTCCTGTTCCGCCGGGCTGTGTGCCGACGGGTGGAGAGAGGCGAGGTGCGCAGCGGATCAGCTCAGCCGTCGGCAGTACAGCGCGTCGGGAGTGCGCGACGAACCCACCCGGCCCGTGTAGGCGATCCCGGCCGCGTACTCGTCGTCCGCGCACTGGCCCTTGTAGTGGCCTTGAGCGAAGTCGCCGCCCCTGGGGGTCGAGCCCCTGTTGTCGCCGCGGTCGAACCAGACGGTGCGGCCGCTCGTGCCGCCGATCGAGCCGGGCGGGGCGGCTACGCACAAGAGGGCGGAGACGGCGGCGCCACGGACGCTGTAGCCGGTCAGGAAGTGGCCGTCGGGGCACTGGAGTTTGGTGTATCCGGTCGCCCAGTCCCGGCCCGGCGTGACGTACCGCTCGTCGACGATCACCTTGTGTCCGGCGGCCGGGGCCCACACAGGGCCGGCGGATACGTCGGAGCACAGGCCCCGGTTGCCGGTGTGGCTGAGGCCGAGGAGGCGCTGGCCGTCGGGGCAGACCGCCTTGCGGGCTCCGGGGTCCCAGTCGGGCAGGGCACGTATCCGCCGCGACTGGACGAAGTCGCCGTGGTCGGGGCTGAGCATCGACCAGTCCGTCACCGGGCCCACGCGGCCGGTGCGGCCCTGGGCCCCGATGAGCCGGGTCCAGGCGGTGGCACGCCAGTCGTCCCCGTCGTACAGGCCCATACGGTTGCCCGCCGCGTCCCAGTGCAGCAGGGCCCAGCCGTTGCCGGTGCGGTTCTCGTGCCAGCCGACGAGCGGCCAGTACGCGAAGTCGGCGTCGGTGCGGATCAGTTGGTCGACGAAGTTCTCGAACCAGGCGCGCTGCCTTGCACCGGTCTCCTCCCGGCCCCCGATGCCGAACTCGCTGATCCAGACGGGGGCGGTGAAATGCTGATCCTTTTCGGCGGTGACGAAGAACGCCTGGCGGTTCAGTACGTCGATCAGTTCGGTGGGGGTCAGGTCGCGGTAACGGGGGTCGGTGGTCTCGCCCGTTCCGGTGGCACCGCTGTGGTTGGGGCCGGTGTAGTCGTAGAAGTGGGCGGAGTACACGAGCTTGCCGGAGTCGACGAGCGTGTGCGAGAGGCGGCGTGCAGGTTCCAGGGTGGGGCGTTCGTGCGCCAGGCCGTCGACGGGGATGCCGGTCCAGTTGATGCCCTCGACGATGATCAGCAGATCGGGGTTGGCCTCCGTCAGGATGCGGTCGCCCACGCGCTGCGAGGCGGTGAACCAGTCGTGGGCGTCACCGAGGCCCCAGTTGGGGTCGTCCCAGATGTCGCGACGCACCTCGTTGTAGAGGTCGGCGCCGACGACGCGCTTGTTGTCCTTGTAGCGGCGGGCCATGAAGAGCCAGTCGTTCTCCCAGGTCTCGGTGGACTGGCTCGCGTTCCATCGTTCGTTGCCGTCGACGCCGCAGCACCAGCGGGTGGTGTTGGTGTGGTTGTTGAGGATCACGGCGAGGCCGGCGGCGGTGAGTTCGCGGACGACGGCGTCGTACACCTGGAGTGGGGTCCTGCCGCGCAGGGAGGGGTTGGCGGCGACGGCGTCGTCCGTGACGGGGACGCTGTCGTGGATCATCTCGTTGGAGAAGGGCAGTCGGATGCTGTTGATCCCGATCTCCCGGAAACCGGCGATGATCTCGGCCATGGGGGCGCGGTCCAGGCCGAGCGGTATCCGGCCGGAGTTCTCGCCCGCGTGGTGGTTGGCGTCCTCGTCCGCGCTTCCTGAACCGTTCCAAGTGCCGCTGGCTCCATGCCAGTTGCCGGACCGCAGCTTGAAGCGGTCTCCGTCCGCGTCGACGATCCAGCGGCCCCGGGTGCTGAGCGGTGCCGTCCAGTCTGCCGCGGCCGCGGCGGTTTCGGCGGTCACGGCGGTTACGGATGGAGTGGTGGTCCCGGGGGCGGGATCCTTTGCGGCCGCGGGGACGGGCGTCAGGGGCACCAGCAGGAATACGGCGGCCAACGTAGCCCTGACTAAGGATCCGCGCACGGTCACCATCCAGGAGACAGTTTTGTCATGGCGGCGTCATCATGGCCGACGGTGCGACATCAGTCCAGTCCTGCGCGCACCAAGCCCCCGTTCCCGCCCTCGACGAGCCATGGACACCGAACCCCGTCCGAGGAGTCATCCCTCACGCACGCTCCACCGGGCATCGTGACTTACCGAGTCCATGGCAGCCCAGGTGGCCGTCGTGGTGGACGAGGTGCCGGACGACCCGGCGGCCAGAACGTCCATGCTCAAGGCGATCATGACTGAAGCGTTGAGCTGCCCTTGCGAAAAACAGTCTGACGGCCGACCCCATCGAACCCTCCACCACTGCACTCGTCACCCGCGCGGTACGCAAAGCCCTAGGCGTCCCGCATGAGTCAGGGAGTCGTCCAGGGTTCGGCGACGGGCGGCGCTCACAGCAGGCCGAGGTCCCGGGCGCGGAGTGCCGCCTGGGTGCGGTCGCGCAGGGCGAGGCGGGTGAGGATGCGGGAGACGTGGTTCTTGACCGTTCCCTCGCTGAGGTACAGCCGCGCGGCGATCTCCCGGTTGGTGTGGCCCTGCGCCACAAGCCGCAGGATGTCCGTCTCGCGTGGGCTCAGGGGGACGGCGGGGGCCTGGGCGGGGCCGGGGGACGGCAGGGAGGCGGTGAGGTGGCGGGCGATGGACGAGTCGAGCTGGGTGACGCCCGCGTGCGCCAGGCGGACCGCGTGTGCGAGTTCCTCGGCCGGCAGGTCCTTGAGCAGGTAGCCGTGGGCGCCCGCGCGCAGCGCCTGTACGACGTACTCCTCGTCGTCGAACGTCGTCAGCATCACCACCCTGCACTCCGGTGCCCTGCCGCGCAGGACGGCGACCGCTTCGACCCCGTCCATCTCCGGCATCCGGACGTCCATGAGGACGACGTCCGGGCCCAGTTCCAGTGTCTTCGCCACGGCGTCCCGGCCGTCCACGGCTGTGCCGACGACGGCGATGCCCGGCCGGATGGAGAGCAGGGAGGCGATGCCGTCCCGGATGAGCCGCTGGTCGTCCACCACCAGCACCCGTACCGGCGGCGTCAGTTCCTGGTCGTCCATGGTCATCTTTCCCCCGTCTTCCCGCGCGGAACGGTCACCGTCAGCCGGGTACCGGAGTCCGGGCCGCTGTCGATGTCCACGCTCCCCGCTACCAGGTGCACCCGCTCCCTCATCCCGAGCAGCCCGAACCCGGTGACGGTCGCGTCCCGCGGGAAGCCGCAGCCGTCGTCGGTCACTTCCAGACGCGCGGCGTCCTCGGCCAGGCGGACCGTCACCGTCACCCGCGCGGCCCGCGCATGGCGGCGCGCGTTGGTCACGCCCTCCTGCGCGGCCCGGTACAGGGCGGTCAGCTCGGCCGTGCCGTAGCCGTCCTCGTCGCCGCTCACCTCGACGGTGACCCGCGGCGATGCCGCACCGCTGTGTGCCAGGCCGGCCAGCGCGGCCGCCAGTGTGGGGTGCGCCGCCTCGCCCCGCAGCGCGCGGACCGACTGCCGGACGTCGCCCAGCGCGAGTCTCACCGACTGCCTTGCCTCGGTCAGCGCCCGCTGAGCCGCGTCGGGGTCCAGTGCCCTGAAGTCCGAGGCCATCTCCAACTGCACGGACATCGCCGTGAGATGGTGCCCGAGACTGTCGTGGATGTCCCGGGCCAGCCGGTTGCGCTCGGCGGCGGCGGACAGCGCGGCGACCCGCGCGGCGTACTTTTCCACTTCAAGCCGGGCGCGCTGTTCGCCGACGGCCACGGCGGCCATCGAGATCGCAAGCACCAGGCCGACGGAGAGCATCAGCAGGTCGGACACGCGCTCCAGATCGCGATACCAGCCGGGCGCGGTCAGCACGTATGCGGCGAGCGGCCCGGCCAGGCACAGCGCGCCCAGCGCGAGCGCGGTCATGCGGCCGAAGGCGAAGTAGGCGGTGAACGGCAGCAGCACGAACAGCACTTGGGACAGGCCCGAGGCGTCGAGGAACGCCAGCGCGCCGATCAGCCCGCACCGGGCCAGCAGCAGCGGCACCCGGGCCGCGGGTCGGCAGCGTCCGACCGCTTCCAGAGCGAACAGCGCCCCGATCGCGGCCGCAAAACCCGACACCCGCCATGCCGCCGGCCCAGGGCCGCCGCCCAGGCCGGCCGCCGCGTAGTACAAACCGCCGACGAGTACCGCGCCGTACAACAGCGGCGCTACCCACCGCACGGGCCCATACGCCACCATGCGCACCCCCTCACCCGCTGCCGCCAGGCTAGGCCGAACACGACCGCCGAGGGACACCGGCGGGGAACTCCGGCCGGTTCGGGCCGGTCGGCACATGCCGAACGGCACATCACGGCCCGGAAGACGGTGACTTCCGGCTGCCGACGGCCGACGTGCTGCACCTCCCGCCACCTGCTTGCCGCTCCCTACGGTGACGGCCCTGACCCACTGTCCGAGCCAGACCGAGCACCCGGAGTGGCCTCATGTCCTCATCCGTCACCTCATCGACATCGACATCGACGTTTCGTGCCGGCGCCCTGTGCGGGCTGCTGTCCGGCCTGCTGATCGCCCTGCCCGCGCTGGTCGAGGCGTTCACCGGGGAGACCTCCGCGACCAGCGTCCCCCTCGCACTCTCCTCCGCGTTCGCTTTGCCGCTGCTCACCGCGCTGCACCGGCGGCAGGGCCCGGCCGGCGGGCGGCTCGGGGAGGTCGCCCACACAGTGAACCTCATCGGGCTCGGCCTGTTCGGCGGTGCCGCGTTCGCCGCGAACCTGGTGCTGTTCTACTTCGACGACGACGTCATCGACGAGACCCTGACCGGCCCCACGATCCCCGCACTCATCGGCTCCGCGGCGGTCTTCGCCGTCGGCTGCGCCCTGTTCGGAGCGGCGATGATCCGCGCCCGGGTGTTCCCGAGGATTCCGTCGTGGGGGTACGCCGTCGTCGTGCCGCTGTTCGCGTTCCTGACTTCGCTGCCCGACTCCCTGCTCACCGGTGCGCTGCACGTCCTGGTCGGCGTCATCCTGATGTGGCTCTCGGCCGCGCTGTGGCGAACGGCCCAGGACGTCCAGCACGCTGAGGCCCCGGACCGAGTAACCGTCTGAGGTGTCGTTGAGGTCGTCCGCTTCACTGCCCGGAGCGCTGGGTGAGGCGGTCCAGGACGGCCACAAGCGCGTCGGGCCGGTGCGGCACCGCATGGTTGTACTACGGCACCGTGTGCACGTCGGTGCGGCTGTGCGGTGTCAGGGCGTCGGCCTCGGCTCGGCGAGCATCCGGTCCTGCAGGGCAGACGTGATGCGTGCGCCGTGGACATAGCGGAGTGCGGCTCCCGGTCTCGCAGTGGGCCCGTGAGGACGGAGGCTCGGTACGAGAGGCCCGGCGGGGTCGCCTCCCCCGGCCCGGCCGGGTTCTCCAGAGCCGAAACCCCTCACGACCAGGCGCCCGTCAACTCCCTTGCCCCGCTACCGACTCCCACCTAGCCTGATTTTGTGCCGCAAATAAACAAATCCCGAACGCACAACGCCGTGCCGGGCAACGGCAACGACCTCACCCGACTCCGCATCGCCCTCACCGCCTTCTTCGCCCTCGACGGCTTCATCTTCGCCGGCTGGGTCGTCCGCATCCCCGCCATCAAGGAGCAGACCAACGCCTCCGCCAGCGCACTCGGACTCGCGCTCTTAGGCGTCTCAGCAGGCGCGGTCGTCACGATGACACTCACCGGCCGACTCTGCCGCCGCTACGGCAGCCACCCGGTGACCGTGATCTGCGGCGTCCTGCTCTCACTCAGCGTCGCCCTGCCGCCACTCACCCACTCGGCACCCGCCCTCGGCGCCGTACTCCTCGCGTTCGGCGCCTCGTACGGCGGGATAAATGTCGCATTCAACAGCGCCGCAGTTGACTTGGTGCGTGCGCTACGACGGCCCATCATGCCCAGCTTCCATGCCGCTTTCAGCCTCGGTGGAATGATCGGCGCCGGGCTCGGCGCGCTGGTCGCAGGGACGCTGTCCCCGACGCATCATCTGTTCGGTCTCACAGCGATCGGTCTGCTCGTCACCGCCCTGGCGGGTCCCACCTTGCTGCGCCTCCGTCCCCCGGCACCGCCGGAGAGCGCAGCGCACGAGGAGTCCGCGCCACGCCGCCTGGACACCCGCACCCGCGGTCTTGTGATCACCTTCGGTCTGATCGCCCTGTGCACGGCTTACGGCGAGGGAGCCCTGGCCGACTGGAGCGCACTGCACCTGGAGCAGGACCTGGACGCCACACCGGGCGCCGCGGCAGTGGGCTACTCCTGCTTCGCACTCGCCATGACCATCGGCCGGCTGACCGGCACAAAGATGCTCGAACGCCTGGGCCAGACCCGCACCTTGACTTACGGCGGCACGACCGCCGCCGCCGGCATGCTGCTCGGCGCGCTCGCTCCCTCCCTGTGGGCAGCACTTCTCGGCTTCGTGATCACCGGGCTCGGCCTCGCCAACCTCTTCCCCGTCGCCATCGAACGCGCCGGCACGCTGGCCGGCGCCGACGGAGTCGCGATCGCCTCCACACTCGGCTACGGCGGCATGCTCCTGGGACCACCCGCCATCGGCTTCATGGCGGACTGGTTCTCCCTGCCCACCGCCCTCATCAGCGTGGCGGCACTGGCCGCATCGGCTGCGGTCATCGGATTCATGGCACGACATGCGGCAGCGAGCTGACACCACCTCCAGCCGCCTCACCCCTACAGGCGCGCCCTACAAGTCAACCGGCTCGCCGAGGTCGGCGCGGCCTGGAGCCCGAACGCCTCCAGGCCACCGCTGCCCACCCAACTGTTGCGCGCCGAGCACCCCGTCACACCGGTCAACGCGTACGCGACCGCCTTCCGCAGCGGCGAGGGACCGCTCCGCGCCATCGACAGACTCAGTGACGCCCGCTACGAGACCTGCTGGTCGGCATAGGGGCTGTCCCCGGCCCGGTTCCAGACCGCATGTCTGTAACGGAGGGCGGACTCGGTGCTCATACAGGGCCTTTCGCGGTCTTGGTTTTTCGTGGATGTCGGTGCGTGTGGTTGTCCGGACGGAATGGGGCAGTGGACGGCCGGACAACCGGGCGTTTGGCGGGTCATCACGCGGGGGTCAGGAGTTGCGTGGTCGCCAGCTGCGCGTACAGCAGGTCCTGGGCCACCAGTTCCTCGTGGGCGCCCACGGCCCGTACGCGTCCGGCGTCCATCACGACGATCCGGTCGGCGCCTGTCACCGTCGACAGGCGGTGGGCCACCACCAGCACGGTGGTCTTCCGGGCCAGCTCCGCGATGACGTCCCGCAGCGCCAGTTCGTTGACGGCGTCGAGCTGCGAGGTCGCCTCGGCCAACAGCAGCAGCCGGGGCCGCCGCAGCAGTGCGCGGGCGATGGCGATGCGCTGCCGCTCGCCGCCCGACAGCTTCGAGCCGCGGTGTCCGACCAGGGTGTCCAGGCCGTGGGGCAGGCGCTCGACGAGGGTGTCGAGCTTCGTCCGGGCCAGGGCGTCGCGGATGTCGTCGTCCGTCGCGCGGGGCGCCGCGAAGACCAGGTTCTCGCGGAGCGTGCCAGCCAGCACAGGAGCGTCCTGCTCCACGTACCCGATGGCAGACCGCCACATGGTCGTTCAAGGGTGGACAGGTCAGCAGATGACAGACGGTCGTTGCGGGACATCAAGAGATGAGTCCCGCAACGACCGTCAGCCGAATGGCGATACCGAGGCTACTGCGTTGAGGCGACGGGAGTGAGTGGGCTACCTAGTCTTGAACCGGTCCGGACGCACGAAGTCCAGGCCTTCGATGGTCTGCTTGCCGAGCACCTCGTGTGCGGCGATGTGGCCATAGCCGGTGGCCATTTTGAAGCCTTTACCGGAGAATCCGGTGGCACAGTAGACCCTGCTGTTCTCATCCAGCCAGCCGAGGAGGGGATGCCTGTCCTCGGTGAAAAGGTCGGGGAAGGCGTCGGAGCGCACGATGGTGGGGGTCAGGCCGGGGAAGAATTCGGTGACGATGTCGGTGACCTTTTCGATTTCTTCCCGGGTGAGTTCTCTGGGCACGGAGTCCGGGTCGGGGGTTGTCCTTGCGCGCCCGGCCAGCGGTCCGTCCACCGATGCCTTGACCGTCACGCCGTCGACGGCGGGTGCGCCGTACATGGAGCGATCCTCGTACCACCGGCTGAAGATGGGGAAGTTCTCCGGCGAGAACTGCGTGCCGTCCTGGGCGATGAACCAGGTCAGGACGATCCGATGGGTTTCCGTGACGGCCTTGAGGTGGTCGGGCATGAGCCTTCGGGACCAGCCGCCCGAGGCGACGATGACCTTCTCGAACGTCCACGTTCTGTCGCCCGAGGTGACGACCACGCCGTGGTCGGTTTCGGTGATGCTGTCCACCGGTGTGTTCTGAAGGACGGTGGCGCCGTTCGCCTGAGCCGCCGCGACGGCGGCGCTGACGGCGCGGTCGGTGCGCAGAACGCCGGCGTGGGGGTCGTAGACGGCGCAGTCGTCGGGGCGGAGGTTGTGCTGGGGGTAGCGTTCGGCCATCTCCTCCCGGCTGAGGACGCTGTGCTCGGCTCCGTTGTTGCGCGCTGTCTCGAGGAGGCTGTTGATGAAGTTACTGTTCGCCGTCCCGATGGACAGACCCCCGGTGGTCGTGAGGATTTCCTGCCCGGTTTCCGCTTCGAGCTCGGCCCACAGGCCGCGGGAGCGGGCGATGATGGGGTGGTACTCGGGCCTGCCGAGGTAGATCATGCGGAACAGGCGGGTGTCCCCGCCCACGGCACTGCGGCCGTGGGCGGGCGTAGCGGCCTCGAAGCCCACTACCGAGTCGGACAGCCGGGAGGCCTGCCACAGGGCCATGCTTCCGATGCTGCCCAGGCCGATGACGGCGAGCTGTGCGTCCATGAGAGCAGTTCCTTTTCGTCTACTCGTGAAGTCCGGCGAGCCTGCTGCCGAATCGGGCCAGAAGTGAGGTCGTGCTGGAACCCCTGCGTTCTTCCCACTGGTCGGCAATGTCGAAGAGCCGGTACATGGCGTGAACGCCCAGCCAGCGGATGGGTTCCGGTTCCCACTTCCGTGCCCGGTAGCCGACCCAGGGAAGGGTGGTCCGTTCGGTTTCCTGCTCGAAGGCGAGCTCCACGAGAGTCCTGCCGCCGACGTAGGCCGACGTGACACCGTGTCCCGCGTAGCCGGTGGACGACCCGATCCCGGCCGCCGGGTCCCAGTGCACGCCGCCGTTCCAGTCCCGCGTGACGCCCAGGACTCCCGACCAGGCGTGGTCCACCTCGAAAGGCAGGCCCGGGAAGAAGGAACTGAGCTTCTGCGAGATCAGGTCGATGGTGGACTGGGCGGTCGCACCGGCTCCCCCTGTGCCGGACCCGAAGCGGTAGGGGACACCGCGACCCCCCATGGCGATACGGCCGTCCGACGTCCGTTGGGCGTAGATGAACGTGTGCGCGGAGTCGTTGAGGCACTGGGGCCCGTCCCAGCCGATCTGCTGCCACGCCTCCTCCGGCAGGGGCTTGGTCACGATCATTGAGGAATTGACCGGGATCAGGGTCCGGCGGCCGAGCAGCTGTCCCGAATAGCCTTCGGTACAGATGAACGTCCTGGCAGCGGTGACGCGTCCGTCGGTCAAGGTGAGGGTCTTGCCCTCGACACTGTCCACTCGGCTGCCCTCGTAGATCCTGACCCCCATGGAGGTCAGGGTGTCGGCGAGGCCGTAGACGAGTTTCGCGGGGTGGAAGCGCGCGCAGTGCTTGTAGAAGAGCCCGCCGTGGACGGTGGAGATGTTGATCTGGGACTGGAACTCGTCCCGGTCGAGCATGTGGACTTCGTCGTCGGTCAGCCCGTACTTCAGGTCGGCATCACGTCGGGTGACAAGCCGGCCCAGCCCCGCCTCCGTGTGGGCGGCGACGAGCGCGCCCCCCTTGTGCTGATCCGCATCGATGCCCTCGGCCTGGAGGATGTCCAGGACCGCGTCGACGCCGGCGACGAACTCCTGCTGCAGTGCCCGGCTCGCTTCCACCCCTCCCCCGGCGCGGGCGAAGGTGGCACGGTTTCCCGGAGGCATTGCCGAGAGCCAGCCGCCGTTGCGTCCTGATGCGCCGTAGCCCACCTGTTCGGCCTCGAAGACGGCGACCGAGAGCGACGGTTCGAGCTTCTTGGCGAAGTACGCCGCCCAGAGGCCGGTGTAGCCGCCGCCGACAATGGCCACGTCGACGGATTCCTGGCCGGTGAAGCGGGGGAACGAGGGCCTCTTGTCGGCCAGTTGGGTCACCCAGAAGCCAAGCTCTCCGTTTCGGGGTGGTGCCGCAAGGGCGTTCATGGTGTGTCCTTCATCTGTCTCTGGGGCGCGTGGGCTGCTGCTGGAAAGCGGTGTGGCCGCCGTCGACGGGGTGCGTTGCCCGGTGATGTACGAGGACTCCGACGACGCGAGGAACAGGACGGCGTCGGCGATTTCCTCGGGAGTGGCGAGGCGTTGGAGGGGGATCTGCCCCTCACGCTCTCGGCGGGTGGCCTCCGGGTCGTAGCTGCGCCGGAAGGACGCCTCGAAGACTCGTCCGACGCTGTCTTGCATCGCGTCGGCCAGCAGGATCTGCACCGGGTGTCGATCGTGCTGGCCGAGGGCGTCGAGTGCCTGTTGCAGCCGGGCCACCGCCGCACTGCTCATGATTGGCTCGCCGCTACACAGCGGTGCAGATGACCTGGATCTCGACAGGGGTGTTGAGCGGCAGCCCGGCGACACCGATCGCGGTGCGGGCGTGGCGTCCGTTCTCGCCCAGTACCTCGATGAGCAGTTCACTGGCCGCGTTGGCGACCTGCGACTGCTCACCGAAGTCCGGCGTGCTGGCCACGAAGACCAGCATCTGCACGATCCGGACCCGGTCCAGATCGCCCACCGCCTGGACGGCGGCAGCGAGGCAGTTGAGCGCGGCATGGCGCGCGAGTGACCGCGCCGTCTCCAGCTCCACGTCCCGGCCGACAACGCCCCTCCCCAGCAGCTCGCCGTCCTTGAACGGGAGTTGGCCGGAGAGGTGGATGGTGGAGCCCACCGTCCGGTGGGGCGCCAGGTACGTGGTGCCGGCGAGGACGGGTAGCTTCAGTCCCAGGGCCTGGAGCCTTTCTGAAGCCGAGTCACCCTTGACGGTTTGAGGCAGGGGCTGACTCACACCGCCACCGCCTTGCTGTGGATCATTTCCTCAGTTCTCCGCTCGGGCGTCAGGGGCATCAGGGGCGCGGCAGGCCGAAGAGGACCGGGAGGTCGGCGATGTCAGTGATCCGCTCGTAGCCGAGCCAGTGCTCGTCGTGCTCCCAGCCGCGGTCCATGTACACCTTGTTCTTGATGCCCATGATGGCCGCGGAGCGGTGGTCGTACATGGGGCTCGCGGAGACGTGCACGAGCTCGTCGGGTGTCACGCCGAGCTTGTCAAACGCGTACTCGAAGGCGCGGAGTCGCGGCTTGTAGACGCCCATCTCCTCGGCGCTGATGACGTCTGCGAACGGGGCCTTGAGGTTCTCCGCGAGGCGCACGGCGTGCGCGGTGTCGCTGTTGGTGATGATGACCAGCGGGACCGCCTCGGCCAGGCGGTTCAGCGCCTCGGTGACACCGGGGTACGGGCCCCAGGTGGGGATGGTCTCGTACACCTCGCGCGCTTCGTCCTCGCGGTACTCGAGACCGACGCTGCGCGAGGCGCGTTCCATGGAACGAGCGACGACCTGGTGGAACGGCTGGTACGCGCCCGTGCACTCGTCGATCCGGTACGCCTTGCAGATCCGCAGGTACTCATCGGCGAGCTCGGCCGGCAGGCGGTCGCCCAGGACCTCCCGCATCGTGTCGTTGATGCTGAACTTGATCAGCGTTCCGTTCATGTCGAACGTCACGAACTTGGGCTTGACGTCGAATCCCACTGGTCCTCCTAGTGTTTCAGTGGAGCAGTCTGGCGCTCTGGTCGATTGTCGACCATCGCCGTTGGTCGATTGTCGACCAGAGGGTCTCGGCTGTCAACAGCGTCAGAGGAGTGCCTCGGACAGAGCCGGCGCTGATCCACTTCCGTATGAATGAGGTGATCCGCCAGGTGGGGCGCAATTGGCTCTCGGCCGAGGTCGCCTCCAAGTTCGTGCGGACCGGCAACCAGTACCGGGGCGACGAGCGCCTCGGCGAGTGCAAGCCCTTCCACCAGGTCGCGGTCCACTCTCTGGAACGGTCCATGCGCAGGTTCGGCGTGGAGTAACCGGAGAGCGACGGTCCGGCGGTGTACGAGGAGATTCCCACGTGGGGCGTACCCCGGTGTCAGCGTAGGTGCTGAGGCGCTTGGCCGAGCCGAGGAGTACCCGCTGGTGATCGTGACGAACGCCGACGACGCCCATGCGATCGCCGCCATCGCCGACCGGGGACCACGGCTTGGAGTGACACCCGACCTGACCGGCCCTCCGTGCGGGTGTGGGTCACGGAGGCAGTCTTGGATTGCTGAGACCCAGAGAAGAAGGCGGTCCCGTGACCCACCAGGACAGGGTGTACGAGCGCCGGGTGTGACTCATCGAGCAGGCCGCGAGCATCGGCAACGTCACCGGCCAGCCAGGTGCTCGGCTTCTCACGTAAAACTTGGTACCGACTGGACGAAGAGGGCCGAAGAGTCGGCGTCCGGAGACGCGAAGGTGCTGCGTCGCGCCTCCTGGGCCGCCGAGCCACGGACCGCCGCGCTCCCCTTGGTCGGCTGCATCCCGCTGCAGGTTCACAAGCACCCGCGTCGCCGGACCGGCATCGGCCTGACAACCAAACGGCACCACCCGAGACACCGACTTGTCACCGCGACCGTGAGCCGGATGGGGCACCGCTGCGAATTCAGTGAACTCCGTGCCAGATACCCAACTTGAGGTCTGGATGCACACCCAGCAGAGGTATAGTCGACAAACGACCAAATGGTCGACAAGTGTCGAGGGAAGGCAACGGGGTGGACCACAAGTTCGAGTGGCAGCAGCAGCGGACGACAACGCCGGACGGCGTCTACCGCACACTGCGTGCCGCCATCCTCGACGGGACCGTACCTCCTGGTGGCCAGCTGCGCGAGGCGCACATCGCTGCTGATCTCGGGATCAGCCGGTCCCCGCTGCGCGAGGCGCTGACCAAGCTGGAGGAGGAAGGGCTCGTCGTCAAGATCCCCTACCGTGGGGCGTTCGTCGTAGAGGTGAGCGCTCGTGAGGTCGCCGAGATCGACTCGGTCCGGCTACGTGTCGAGCCGTACGCCGCCGAGCTCTCGGCCGAAGCACTGCGCGGTCCTGAGCGACCCCAGTTGCTGCAAACCGTCGAGGATCTCCGCCGGGCAATGGAGAAGGACGACATCCCGGCCAGCATCGACGCGCACCTTCGATTCCACAGGCTCTTCTACGATCTCTCGGGGCACGGCGTCCTGCAGAGTCTCTGGAACGGCTGGGAGACCAAGCTGCGCCTCCACCTCAGCGTCGATCACCGCACTTACAGCGACGACCCGCATCAATTGGTCGTCGAGCACGAGAGGTTGGCCGCGGTTGCCCTGGAAGGCGACACCGACGCGTTCGGCCAGGAACTGGCTGCCCATTTCCCCATGGGGCTGGGGGCCCAGACGGGAGATCCAGGGAAACGCGCGCCCCGGCATGCATGAGGCCATGCCGGCGTGCGTGAAGTGTCCAAGCCCGCTCGCCACTGTGACGTTGCAGACCCATGCCGAAAGGTCAAAGATCAAGCTCGCACTGTCAACGCGATCTTGTAGCGGATCTTGAGTGAGGGTTACCCGGCGCCGGCACGGTGGGGCGGGTAGGGGGCGGCGGGGGCGTTTACGGCTGCGCGGGCGGGTCCGTTCTTCCAGGAGACGGCGGGTCGTGGCGGCCTTCTGTCATACGCGCGGCTTCTCCCGTGGCGCAGTCGGCGTCGACTCCGGTGCGCTCGATCATCCCGGGAAGCCCTTCAGCTGGGTGTCGTCGGCAGGCGTGGATCTCCGGCTCCATGCCGCGCGGGCCACGTGAGTGCAGGAACCGGTCTGCACAGCGCCGGCTGGTGACGACCTCGGCCGGGGCCCCTTCGTCGATTCAAGCTCTCACCCGCGCGCGTACCAGACCGCCGTCTCCCGTGCGGGAAGGCAATCTCATTCAGCGGGGTGGACGCGAAGCGATACAACTCGGTGCGGCTGGTGCCATCCAGGCAGGTCACCGCCATCACCGGTTCTGCCCCTGGCTTCGGCCCCCTGGGCGAAGCGCCGGTATGCGGTAGGCCAGGCCGGCCAGAACCCGGAGGCAACTGCCCGCCATGGGCAGCCAGGCGAGGCCACGAAGGGCCGCTTCGATGGCGTCCCGCCAAGTGGTGTAGCCGATCAAGTCGCCGGAATCCGCAGGTCGGCGGCGGCGCCTCCGTGCGACCGGGCGCTCAACTAGCCCCGGATCCTCGTACCGGAACGCGTAACGCTTGATCCCCTACTCCACGACGCGGGACGCGACCCCCGCTCCCTGGATCGTGCGGTTCCCGGCCCGCCATCGGCCACTGCCCTGAGGACGCCTCACCTCCCTCGGCCGACACCAGAACTGTCTTGCACCGCTCAACGAACTTATAGGCCATGTGAGGCGAGGTCTGAGCGGCGCGTTCTGCTTGAGGGTTCGGGGTCGTTGGCGGCGGCTTTGATGCCGGCGCAGCCGGGCTCGCGGTAGGCCGGGAACGCCTCGCGGCACTGCTCCAGGGTCTCGCCGAGTCGTCTGTTCTCGGGGATCGGCCGGCGACTCGTCGGCCCTCAACGCTCCTGGCGGACGGGTCGCAGTTGCACCCCGGCGGCGCCGTCCGCACCGTGCCGGCGTTTGCTTCACTGCATCGCCACCGGCCATACGATCACGATCGAGTCTTAATCTTGACAAAGTCTAAACTGGAGCCTACTTTTCAAGCTCCTTGAGTAGGTGTGCGTGGCCTGGATGGGTTTGTTGGTGTTGGTTGGCCGCCACATCCTGCCCCTGCTGAAATCGGAGTTGGACATGAGGTGCTACGACTGCCTCCAGGAGGCGCGCAGCGAGACCACCGGCATCGGTGTGTGCTCGCGCTGCGGCTTGGCCACCTGTGAGAACCACGCCCGCGTACACCAGGTACAGGTCACCCGCCAGGTCGGCATGGGCGCTGCGTCCGGCCGTATCCCGGCACGCAGGGTGGTATGCCACACCTGCGATATGGCCGAGACGGCGAACTGACCGCATGATGCGCTTGCCGCACCCGCATCACCGGTCGCCGAATGCGCGCCGTCCGTCCGAGTATGCGTTCTTGGCCTGCCCGGACGCCGTCCCTGATCACTGCCGCAGCGTCCGGGCCTCAGCCGTGGCCACGGCTCGGTGCGCCATGCTGGAGGCGCGACCGCGGACGACAGGATGTCGTAGGGGCCGGGCTTGTTCCTGCTCGGCGGCAGCTTCCTCAAGAGGCTTCATGACGTCCTTATCGACGATCATCCCGGCGCGTCGTGATGGGCAGGGACGTCGTGGAGCCCACGCTGACCGCCGGACAAGTCCGTCTTGCCCTGGCGGGTGACTTCGGCGATCAGGCCTTCCGGCAGCGCGGTGAAGAGACCGACGTTCCTCCCGACCTGCAAACACCCGTAGGCGGTCGGGTCAGTTCCGAACTCGCCTGGAAATCTCACGCCACTGCGCGTCTGCCCCGAACCGCCACATCGCACCCTCGAACTAATTCCGCAGCCGCTCAGGGTAGGGGCCGTTCTTGCCTATCGGCCGGAACGGCGCGATCAACCTCCGCTGTTCGCCGGTGAGTTGCCTCCGCGTCACGGTCGCCTTCCTGCCGGATCCGCCTGAAGGTCGGCGGCGTTCTTCCGGACGCGAACGGGTCCAGTGTCGCTACGCGACGCCGTTGCCGAGCTCGTCACCACGGGCTTGCAGCCAGTCGCTGTAGGCCTTGCCGGAACAACCGGGCAGCAGGTCAAGCCGCTCTTGCGGCATGGGGATCTCGTCGGGCGTGAGGTCGACCATCCGCGTCAATCACTCGAGAATCCCGCCGCCGTCAGGGGTCGCCATACGGACAGGCGTGCTGCACATGCTCGTCCACGCCGAACCGGATGAGACCGGTGAGCCAGGTCGCGGCGTCGACCGTCGCTTCCAGCAGCGGCGGGTCCAGCCGCACGTGGTGTTCCGAAGTCGCATTCGAGGCCGAAGGTTGTTGACAGTGCTCAACGCGCCCCCATATGGTCGACAAACGACAATCAGGTGGCGGGTTTAAGCCACCATACGGCGTTATGTCACCACTGTTACTCGAGAGGAGAACCGAGTGCAGATGATCAAGATTCATACGAAGCGGGTTCTCGTGACCAACTGCGTGGGCATGTGCCCTGTTCCGTCCGCGGAGGTGGCGCGATGAGCCAGTCCGTGACTTCGGCAGCGAACACCGACACGGCCTCCGATCGGCTTCAAACCTTGGGTCTGGCCCTTCCCGAGCTCCGTGACAACCCGTACTACGTGCACCACCGGACCGTGGGCTCCAGCATCTACATTTCGGGCCAACTGCCTTACAAGGACGGTTGGCTGCTGGGTCAGGGCATTGTCGGCCGGGACGTCGAGCTGGAGACGGCGCGGGAGCTCGCGCGCCATGCCGCGCTCAACTGCCTCGCTGCCGCCGTCCAGGCGGTGGGCGATCTGGACCGGGTCCGGATCGTGCAGATGCTGGTCTTCGTGGCCAGCACGCCGGACTTCGGTGAGCAGTCGCAGGTCGCCAACGCGGCCAGTGAACTGCTCATCGAGGTACTGGGCGAGAACGGACGCCACGCCCGCACCGCGATCGGCGTCGCCGGGTTGCCGCTCAACAGTCCGGTCGAGATCCAGATGGTCTGCACCGCGGTGTAGGGCGGGCCGACGGGCGGTGTACGCAAGTGCGCGCGATATCGCGGGCCTCGCGCGTTCGGCATCCAGGGGGAGTCAGCACTCGCGCCCCTCGATCATTCCAGGCAGAAGCACAAGGAGGACAGCGTGAACCGGCTGCAACGAGCACTCGACGCTCTGGTCGAGCGCATAGATACCCCCGCGCCGATCGTGCTGGTCGACGTCATGCAAGCCAACATCGACCGGATACAAAGCTTCGCCAACCAGCGCAACCTCAAGGTCAGGCCGCACGTCAAGACGCACAAGTGCGTGGAGATCGGGCGACGCCAGATCGAGGCCGGCGCGGTCGGGATCACCGCGGGAAACGTCGGTGAGGCCGAGGTCTTCGCCGCGGCCGGGTTCGACGACATCTTCCTCGCCTACCCGATCTGGGCCGCGGGAACGAAGCGAGCCCGGATCCGCCGGCTCGCCGAGTCCGCCCGGCTGCGGGTCGGCGTCGACAACGTCGCGGCGATCGAGGCCCTCGCCGACGCGATGGGAGACGAACCGGACCGGCTGCAGGTCGTGATCGAGGTCGACTGTGGCGCCCGTCGTTCCGGGGCGCCGCCCGTGCTCGCGGGTGAGCTCGCGCTCGCCGCCCGCAAGCACGGCCTGGTACCGGCGGGCGTCTTCACCTACCCCGGTCACGGCGGCGCCGACCGGGACGCTCGCCAGCGCGCCGCGCAGGACCAGGAAGCCGCGCTCACCACCGCGGTACGCAGCCTCGAAGGTGTCGGGGTCACCGCAGAGGTGGTCAGCGCCGGCTCCACCCCTACCCTCGAGTTCTCCACGAGCGGCGTGATCACCGAGATCCGTCCCGGCGAGTACGTCTTCGGCGATCTGAACAACGCCCGGCTGGGCTCCTGCACGGAGGACCAGATCGCGCTGTTCGTCGCCGGCACCGTGGTCAGCGACTGGGTCCCCAACCAGGTCATCGTCGATGTGGGCAACAAGGCCCTCAGCCGCGAAGGCAGCCCCGAGATCGGCTACGGCGGCATCGCCGGCACGAAGGCGGTCCTATCCAAGGTCAACGAGTACCACGGATTTCTCCCGCTGCCGGAAGGTGAGTTCCGCCCCAGCGTCGGCACCGTCGTCCCCGTTGTGCCGAACCACGTGTGCCCGGTCGTCCTCGGTTTCGAGGAACTGATCGTCACCGACAGCACGGGCGCGTCGCTGCAGCGGTGGCCGGTCGACGCCCGCGGATTCCTCAACTGACCGGCATCGGGACGAGACCCTCGTACCCGAGCCCGCGACCGACCGACTTCCCCCGCAAAGGAGTGCCTGACATGAGACTCGACAACGTCACGGCCCTGGTGACCGGTGCCAGCAGTGGCATCGGGCAGGCGGTGAGTGCCCACTTCCGCCGCGAGGGCGCGCGACTGCTGCTCACCGGCCGCAGGGAGCGACTTGACACCGCCCAGCCCGACGACCTGTATGTTCCCGGAGACCTCAATGACGAGGCGTTCGTCGAGCGCTTGGCCAAGCAGGCCGCGGAGTCCTTCGGCACCGTCGACGTCGTCGTCCTCAACCACGGCCTGCAGGCCGTCAGTCCGCTCACCGAGATGGCCTACGGCGACGCGAAGAACGTGCTCGAGAGCAACCTGCTCAGCGCGTTCCTGGTGATGAAGCACTTCGCGCCGCTGATGCCCGAGACTGGTGGCTCGTTCGTCTGCGTCAGTTCACGGCTGGGCATGGTCGGCATGTCCGGGCAGGTGCTGTATTCCGCCGCCAAGGGGGGCCTCATCATGCTGGCCAAGGGCGCGGCGATCGAATGGGCTCCGCGCAACATCCGCGTCAACGTCGTCGCTCCGGGTCTGACCGCCACCCCGATCATCGAAGCGGCGTTCGAGCGCAGGCCCGACCCCGAGGGCTACCGCCGCGAGCGCGAGAGCCAGATCCCGCTCCAACGCCTCGCCACCCCCGAAGAGGTCGCTGACGCGGTTCTCTTCTTCGCCTCGTCGGAGTCGTCGTACGTCACCGGATCGGTCCTCCCCGTCGACGGCGGGTACACCGCTTTCTGAATACCCTGCTGGGCATCACCACCAGCATTCGGCTGAACGACCTGTCCTCCGTCTCGCCTTCCGCCTCGGGCGACCGCCGATTGCAGCATGACCGATCGACCACGAGTCGAGCGCATGCCCCGATCGCCGCACTTGAACTGCGCCACCCGCACTGCGCCCGTGCCGAAGACCGCATCCACGCCACCCCGACCGCCAGCCGCGACGCGTCGCGCTGAGGACCGCCGCCACCCTGCTGGTCACCGTTGGCGACGGCTCCACCTTCCCCACCGCCGCTCACCTGCGCCTTCTAGCCGACGTCGCCCCGACAACAAGGTCGTCGGGGACTTCGATCCACGGCGAACACGGCCCAGAAGCGGCGACCGGCAACGCAAGCGGGCGATGCTTCTGCCCGCGTTCGCCCCCCTGCACGATCCCGCCTCCCGCACCTGCGAGGTAAAGCCCTCGCACAGTCGGTCCCACGTGTCCCTAGATGAGGAGTATTGCCATGAGTGATTCCAAGATTGGTCGTAGAGCGCTTCTGCGCGGAGCCGGCGGCCTGGCCGCCCTCGCCGCCGTGCCCTCGATCGCCGCCTGCGGCACCGGCACCAGCCGTGTCTCGTCCGGCGAAGGCAAGAGCGGCAGCAAGACGGTGATCGTCCGTGACAGCGGCGGTGCCTACGGTGCGGCCCTGCAGAAGGCGATCTACACGCCGTTCACGCAGGAGACCGGTATCGCCGTCAAGGTGCTCAACCTGGACGACGCTCCGCTGCTCGCCCAGATCAAGCAGGGCCGCCCGCAGTGCGACCTCATCAACAACTCGATGATGTCTCACAACAAGTACGTGGCCGAGGACGCCCTGGAGGCGCTGGACCTGGACCGGGTCAAGAGCGTGACGAGCGCGAAGATCCCCGAGAACCAGATCACCGAGCACGCCGTCGGCAACAGCTTCTACGGTCAGTGCATCGCGTACCGCACGGATGCCTTCGGGGGTAAGAAGCCGGAGTCGTGGGCGGACTTCTGGGACACCAAGGCGTTCAAGGGTGACCGCGCGATGGTCAGCCCGGACGGTGACCTGCCGGAGCTGGAGTTCGCGCTGCTGGCCGACGGCGTCCCCATGGACAAGCTGTATCCGCTGGATGTGGACCGTGCCTTCAAGGTGATGACCCG
>NZ_JBICUR010000016.1:0-246318 GCF_043198355.1 Streptomyces sp. NPDC048825 | reverse complement strand
ATCTGGCACCCCGACGCCGTCAGCTCGGCGATCTGCTGCAACGTGGCACCGATGTCCGACGTACGCGTCGTCGTCATCGACTGCACCGACACGGGTGCGTCTCCGCCCACGGCCACGGTCCCGACCTGGATCTGCCGGCTCTTCCGGCGCTCGGCGAGCTTGGTCGGAACGGACGGCATGCCGAGAGAAATCGCAGTCATCTGCTGTGCAACCCCAAGGTAAGGATCGGTCGGTCCCGAAAGCTGACGGGCTCCAGCCAACGAGATTACGGCACCCCGGAACACGGGAGCACATCCCCCGCACAGGCCGCCACAAGTGAGGGCGACCGGGCTCAAAGAATGCCCGGTCGCCGCAAACTCCGCCTTACTAGGAGATACGCACCGGGTTAACGACGTCTGCCACCAGGACCAGCAAGGTGAAACAGATGAAGATCCCCGCCACCACATAGGCCACCGGCATCAGCTTCGCCACATCGAACGGTCCCGGGTCGGGCCTCCTGAACACCTTCGCCACATTCCGTCGCAGCGACTCCCACAGGGCGCCCGCGATGTGTCCGCCGTCGAGCGGCAGCAGCGGGAGCATGTTGAACAGGAAGAGGGAGAGGTTGAAGCCCGCGACGAGGAACAGCATCATCGCGATCTGGTTCTCCGGCGGAATGTCCAGCGTCAGGACCTCACCGCCGACACGGGCCGCGCCGACCACGCCCATCGGGGAGTCGTCCTCGCGCGGGCCGTCGCCGAAGGCCGCGTCCCACAGAGCGGGGACCTTGGACGGCAGGGAGATCAGCGACTCGACGCCGTTCTCCATCATGTCGCCCATGCGGTCCACGGACTGGCCGAAGGACTGCTGGACGATGCCCGAGGCGGGCGTGAAGCCGAGGAAGCCGGCGTACACGTACTCGCCCTCGACATAGCCGCCGTTGCCGTCCGACTTGCTGACCTGGTTCCTGATCAGTTGCGTGCTCAGATCGAGCCGCTCTCCCCCGCGCTCCACGGTGAGCGTGACGTCCTTGCCGGGATTGGAGCGGATGTCGTTCTGGAGCGCGGACCAGTCCTTCACGGGCTCGCCGTTGAACGCGACGATCTTGTCGCCCAGCTTGAGGCCGGCGGCCTTCGCGGGAGCGGCCTGGTCGCCCTTCGCGCACTTGGTGCGGTTCTCGCTCTGCTGGATGACGCAGTCGGAGACCTTGCCGACGGTGGTCGTCTGGGTCTGGATACCGAAGGTCATCATGACGCCCATGAAGATCACGACGGCCAGGATCAGGTTCATGAAGGGGCCGGCGAACATCACGATCACGCGCTTCCAGGGCTTGCGCGTGTAGAAGAGGCGGTTCTCGTCGCCGGGCTGCAGCTCCTCGAAGGACTGCGCGCGGGCGTCCTCGACCATGCCGCGCCACGGTGATGTGGAGCGGGCCTCGAGCCTGCCGTCCGGGCCGGGCGGGAACATGCCGATCATGCGGATGTAGCCGCCCAAGGGGATCGCCTTGACGCCGTACTCGGTCTCACCCTTCTTCCGCGACCAGACGGTCGGACCGAAACCGACCATGTACTGCGGTACCCGGATGCCGAAGAGCTTGGCCGTCGAGAGATGTCCCAGCTCGTGCCAGGCGATCGAAAAGAGCAGGCCGATCGCGAAGACGACTATGCCGAGGATCATCATCAGGGTCGTCATGCACCGGCCTCCGCCGTGGTTGTCTGCGCTGTCTGTCGCGCCATGTTCTGCGCCTTGGTCTGCGTCTTCGTCAGTTCACGGGCCCGGGCGCGTGCCCAGGTCTCCGCATCGAGGACGTCCGCGACGGTGAGTGAGGTTCCCGTACTTCCTGTACGGGGTGAGCCGTGCTCCTGGACCACCTTGGTCACGGTGTCCATGATCCCGTTGAAGGGCAGGGCGCCGTTCAAGAACGCGTCCACACACTCCTCGTTCGCCGCATTGAACACGGCCGGGGCCGTGCCCGCGAGTTCCCCGACATGGCGGGCGAGCCCCACCGACGGAAACGCGTCATTGTCGAGCGGGAAGAACTCCCAGCTCGACGCCTTCGACCAGTCGAAGGCGGGCGCGGCGTCGGGGACGCGCTCGGGCCAGCCGAGCCCGATGGCGATCGGCCCGCGCATATCGGGGGGCGTCGCCTGGGCGATCGTCGATCCGTCCGTGAACTCCACCATCGAGTGGACATACGACTGGGGGTGTACGACCACCTCAATCCGCTCGAAGGGAATGTCGTAGAGGAGGTGCGCCTCGATGACTTCGAGCCCCTTGTTGACGAGGGTCGCGGAGTTGATGGTGATGACCGGGCCCATGGCCCAGGTGGGGTGCGCGAGGGCGTCGGCCGGGGTGACGTGCGCGAGGTCCTCCTTCGTACGTCCCCGGAAAGGGCCCCCGGAGGCGGTGACGACGAGCTTGCGTACGTCCGCTCTGGTGCCCGAGGCGAGCGCCTGGAACAGGGCCGCGTGCTCGGAGTCGACCGGGATGATCTGCCCCGGCTTGGCGAGCGCCTTGACCAGCGGGCCGCCGACGATGAGCGACTCCTTGTTGGCGAGCGCGAGGGTGCGGCCCGCTTCGAGCGCGGCGAGGGTGGGCGCGAGCCCGATCGACCCGGTGATGCCGTTGAGCACGGTGTGACACTCGGAGGCGGCGAGCTGCGTGGCCGCGTCCGCTCCGGCCAGGATCTCGGGCAGCGGCTCGCCGTTCCCGTACCGCTCGCTCAGGGCCTGACGCAGCTGCGGTACGACGGCCTCCCGGGCGACCGCGACGGTACGCACCCGAAGGCGCCACGCCTGTTCCGCCAGCAGCGCCACCCTCCCGCCGGCCGCGGAGAGCCCGCGCACCCGGAACCTGTCGGGATTGCGCTCCACGAGATCGATGGCCTGCGTACCGATCGACCCCGTGGATCCCAGGATCACCACGTCCCGGGGCCCGTCTCCGGCCACGGGATCGAAGACGAGATGCGGATCGGCGAGGGGCGCTGGACTGTCGCTCATCCCTCCATTGTGGCCGCATCGAGTCACCGACAGGACAGGGCGTCCCCTTCGCGGGCCCTTACCGCCATGTATCACTCGACAAAGCCATATCGCCGTTTGTGAAGTTCACGTGAAGAAAGCGTGATACTCCTTCTCCCTGGACATCGGACGACACCCAGGGGGGATCTCCATGCGGATACGCGCTGCCCTGCCCGCGCTCGTCGGAGCCGTGGCTCTGACCGGCACGTTCCTCAGCACTCCGGCTCAGGCCGCCGGACGCGTCTACATCTACCAGGTCTATTACGACAGCCCGGGCTCGGACAGAGGCTCGAACACGAGCCTGAACGCCGAGTGGGTGCGGATCAAGAACTCGACGTCGTCGACCGTTGCCCTGAGGAACTGGAAGATCAAGGACAAGACGGGCTACACGTACACCTTCGGCAACGTGACGATCGGCCCCGGCAAGACCAAGAAGGTGCACACGGGCAAGGGCACCAACACCGCGTACGACAAGTACTGGGGCCGCTCCTGGTACGTCTGGAACAACACCGGCGACACCGCCTATCTCTACAAGCCCAGCGGGGTCAAGGCCGACGACTGCACATGGGGCTCGAGCGGCGACTACCGGTACTGCTGAACCTCGCGGGACCGCCGCTGCCGTCGGCGTGAGCCGTTACTTGCGCCGGCGGCGGTTCTTCGACCTGTTGGACTTGGCGGACTTGGTGGACTTGGCCGACTTCTTGGCGGGCCGCCGGGCCGGGGCCGGCTTCGTGCCGGTGACCGTTTCCGTCGACCGCGAGGTCGAGGCCGAGCGTGTCGGCACCGCATCGGAGCGGCTGAAGTCCCCCTCGACCACACCTTCCGTCGTGTCCAGCGTGGGTGCGCTGAAGTGGAGGCCTTCGTCCCGCCGGCCGGGTTCCAGGGTCTCCTGACCGTCGCGGGCCTTGCCCGAGGCGTCGAGGTTGAAGACGTAGCCGACGGACTCCTCCTTGATGGCCTCCGTCATCGCGGCGTACATGTCGTAGCCCTCGCGCTCGTACTCGATGATCGGCTCGCGCCCCAGCGTCCAGCGCAGGCCGATGCCGTCGCGGAGGTAGTCCATCTCGTAGAGGTGCTCGCGCCACTTGCGGTCGAGGACCGAGAGAACGACGAGGCGTTCCAGGTCACGGAGGGCCTTGGAGCCGAGTTCGGCCTCGCGCTCCTCGTAGCGGACGTGGATGTCCTCGGTGATCGTCTCGATCAGGTCGTCGGCGGTGAGGTTCGCGCGCCCGCCCGCCTCGTCCTCCACGTCCTCGATGGTGACCTTGATGGGGTAGAGCTGCTTGAAGGCACCCCACAGCCGCTCCAGGTTCCACTCCTCGGGGAAGCCCTCGGCGGTCTCCTCGGTGATGTACGCGCGGATGGTGTCGTCCATGAAGTGGATGATCTGCTCGCGCAGGTCCTCGCCCGCAAGGACCCGGCGGCGTTCCTCGTAGATCAGGGTGCGTTGCCGGTTGAGCACCTCGTCGAACTTCAGGACGTCCTTGCGGGACTCGAAGTGCTGCTGCTCGAGCTGGGACTGGGCGGAGGCGATGGCACGCGTGACCATCTTGTTCTCGATGGGGACGTCGTCGGGGACGTTCGCCATGGCCATCACGCGGTCGACGACCTGGGCCCGGAACAGCCGCATCAGGTCGTCTTCCAGGGCGAGGTAGAAGCGGGAAGCGCCGGGGTCTCCCTGCCGGCCGGCCCGTCCACGCAGCTGGTTGTCGATACGCCGGGATTCATGGCGTTCGGTGCCGAGGACGTAGAGCCCGCCGAGGTCGATCACCTCGTCGTGCTCGGCTGCGACGGACGCCGTCATCCGGTCGAGCGCCGCGCGGTACTCCTCCGGGTTGTCCTCCGGGGTGAGCCCCCGCAGGGCCAGTTCCGCGCGCGCCATCGCCTCGGGGTTGCCGCCGAGCATGATGTCGGTGCCGCGGCCCGCCATGTTCGTGGCCACGGTGACGGCGCCCTTGCGGCCGGCCTGGGCGACGATCTGCGCCTCGCGCTGGTGGTTCTTGGCGTTGAGCACCTCGTGCCGGATGCCCCGCCTCTTCAGTTGCGCGGACAGCAGCTCCGACTTCTCGACGGAGGTGGTGCCCACCAGGATCGGCTGGCCCTTCGCGTGCCGCTCGGCGATGTCGTCGACGATCGCCCCGAATTTCGCGTCCCCGGTGCGGTAGATCTGGTCGGCGTCGTCCGCGCGGATCATCGGCCGGTTCGTGGGGATCGGCACCACGTGCAGCTTGTAGATCTGGTGGAACTCGGCCGCCTCGGTCATGGCCGTACCGGTCATCCCGGCGAGCTTCTCGTACAGCCGGAAGAAGTTCTGCAGGGTGATCGTCGCGAGGGTCTGGTTCTCGTCCTTGACGGTCACACCCTCCTTGGCCTCGATCGCCTGGTGCAGGCCCTCGTTGTAGCGGCGTCCTGCGAGGATGCGGCCGGTGTGCTCGTCGACGATGAGGACCTCGCCGTCGATGACGACGTAGTCCTTGTCCTTCTTGAAGTGCTCCTTGGCCTTGAGGGCGTTGTTCAAGTGGCCGATGAGGGGCGTGTGGTCGGACTCGTAGAGGCTGTCGATGCCGAGCTGGTCCTGGAGGTACTCGACCCCGCTGTCCAGGATCGCCACCGTGCGTTTCTTCGGGTCGTACTCGTAGTCGTGCGTGGCCCGCAGCCCGGCGAGGCGTTCCTTGTCCATCGGCGAGGTGAAGTGCTCCGCCTGGATGGAGACGCCCTTCATCCGCGTGACCATCTTGGCGAACGACTCGTACCAATGCGTGGCCTGATCGGCCGGACCGGAGATGATCAGCGGCGTACGGGCCTCGTCGATGAGGATCGAGTCGGCCTCGTCGACGATCGCGAAGTGGTGGCCGCGCTGCACGAGTTCGTTCTGCGACCAGGCCATGTTGTCGCGCAGGTAGTCGAAGCCGAACTCGGTGTTGGTGCCGTAGGTGATGTCGCGGGCGTACTGCTCGCGCCGCTCGGCCGGTGTCGACTGCGACTTGATCACGCCGACGGTCAGGCCCAGGAAGCGGTACGCCCGGCCCATCCACTCGGCGTCGCGCTGGGCGAGGTAGTCGTTCACCGTGACGAGGTGGACGCCCTTGCCGGTCAGGGCGTTCAGATAGACCGGCAGGGTCGCGACGAGGGTCTTGCCCTCGCCGGTGTGCATTTCGGCGATAGTGCCGAAGTGGAGTGCCGCGCCACCCATGATCTGTACGTCGAAATGACGCATTCCGAGGGTGCGCCGGGAGGCCTCGCGCATCGCGGCGAAGGCTTCGGGCAGCAGATCGTCGAGGCTTTCGCCGTCGGCGTGACGCTTTTTGAACTCGGGGGTGAGATCCCGTAGTTCGTCGTCGGTCATCCCCTCGAATTCCTCTTCCAGGGAATTGACCTGTTCGGCGATGCGCTGCAGCCTGCGCAGCATGCGTCCCTCGCCGGCCCGCATGATCCGGCCGGTGATGCGCTCGAGAGTGGCCACTGGAATTCCCCCTCGGCCCGATGGGGGGCGTCGACGTCCCCGAGGTCGATTCTGTGTCGCTCGCCTTCGATGCGGCAAGCAACAGAATGACCACGGGGACGCCAGTGCATTCCTGGGGAAAAGGTCAGCGAATGGGGCGGTGGACGTTGTCCCGTTTCGCCGGCCCGGGCGTCGCCTCCGCGATCCAGGCGCCGTCACCGGAGGGGTCGATGACGCCCTCTTCCAGCCAGGTGTACGTACCGCCGAGGACGCCCTTGACCACCTTGCGGTCGAGGTCGTCGGTGTTGCTCCACAGCCGGCCGAAGAGTTCCTCGACCCGGATGCGGGACTGGCGGCAGAAGGCGTCGGCGAGCTGGTAGGCCTCACGGCCGTGCTCCCCGGTGGTGCGCAGGTGCTCGGCGCGCACGCAGGCCGCGCTCATCGCGAACAGTTCGGCGCCGATGTCGACGATCCGGCTGAGGAAGCCCTGCTTGGTCTCCATCCGGCCCTGCCAGCGCGACATGGCGTAGAAGGTGGACCGGGCGAGCTTACGGGCGGACCGTTCCACGTAACGGAGGTGACCGGACAGGTCGAGGTGTCCCGCCGGGTGGAAGTCGGCGTAAGAGCGCGGAAGTTGGCCGGGTCCCGCCACGAGCTTGGGCAGCCACTTGGCGTAGAACACACCGGCGTTCGCACCCGCCTTAGCCTTGTCCTGGAGGGATTTCTCCGGGTCGATGAGGTCGCCTGCGACCGACAGGTGGGCGTCGACGGCCTCGCGTGCGATCAGCAGGTGCATGATCTCGGTCGAGCCCTCGAAGATGCGGTTGATGCGCAGGTCGCGCAGGATCTGCTCGGCCGGTACGGCCCGTTCGCCGCGGGCCGCGAGGGACTCGGCGGTCTCGAAGCCGCGTCCGCCGCGGATCTGGACCAGTTCGTCCGCCATCAGCCAGGCCATCTCGGAGCCGTACAGCTTCGCCAGAGCCGCCTCGATACGGATGTCGTTGCGGTCCTCGTCGGCCATCTGCGAGGACAGGTCGAGTAGGGCCTCCAGGGCGAAGGTCGTCGCCGCGATGAAGGAGATCTTGGATCCGACGGCCTCGTGGAAGGCCACCGGCTTGCCCCACTGCTCCCGCGCCGCCGACCACTCGCGGGCGATCTTCAGACACCACTTGCCCGCGCCCACACACATGGCGGGCAGGGACAGCCGGCCGGTGTTCAGCGTCGTGAGCGCGATCTTGAGGCCCGCACCCTCCGGGCCGATGCGGTTGGCCGCCGGGACGCGGACCTGGTGGAAGCGCGTGACGCCGTTCTCCAGGCCGCGCAGGCCCATGAAGGCGTTGCGGTTCTCGACGGTGATGCCCTCCGAGGCGGACTCCACGACGAAGGCGGTGATGCCGCCCTTGTGGCCCTCGGACTTCGGCACCCGCGCCATGACGACGAGAAGGTCCGCGACGACGCCGTTGGTCGTCCAGAGCTTCACGCCGTCGAGGATGTACGAGTCGCCGTCCGGGACCGCCGTGGTGGCGAGCCGTGCCGGGTCGGAGCCCACGTCCGGCTCGGTCAGCAGGAAGGCCGAGATGTCGGTGCGGGCGCAGCGCGGCAGGAAGGTGTCCTTCTGCTCCTGCGTACCGAAGAGCTTCAGCGGCTGCGGTACGCCGATCGACTGATGCGCGGAGAGCAGCGCGCCGACCGCCGGGTTCGCGGAGCCCACCAGAGCGAGCGCCTTGTTGTAGTACACCTGGGTGAGGCCGAGGCCGCCGTACTTGGTGTCGATCTTCATGCCGAGGGCGCCGAGCTCCTTGAGCCCGTTGATGGTCTCGTCCGGGATCTGCGCGTCGCGCTCGATCCGCGCCCCGTCGATCTTCGTCTCGCAGAAGTCGCGCAGCTTGGCGAGGAACTCCTCTCCGCGCTGCGCCTCCTCGTCGGTGGGCATCGGGTGCGGATGGATCAGATCGAGCCGGAGGCGGCCGAGGAACAGCTCCTTGGCGAAGCTGGGCTTGCGCCAGTCCTGCTCACGTGCGGCCTCCGCCACCTGGCGCGCCTCGCGCTCGGTGACGGCGGGCTTCTTGGTTGGTGCGGACATGAGGGGCTTCACCTCGCCGCGAGTCGGGATCTTCGGAACAGTCGGTTACTGGCCGGTGCTACTGGATCGTATGTACCCGATCCCGGGCAACCTCACCAGTCCTCGCGCACCGCTCCGCCGGATGAGCCCCTCCGTACGAGCCCCGGTTTCAGCCGATGTCCACCGAGAACGCTTTGGTGCCGAGGCGGCCCGTGCCGTGGAAGACCTCGGTACCGGCCTCGATGCCGGAGACGTACTTGTCGTTGCTCAGCAGCTTGCGCCGTACGAGTGCCTGAGTGAAGTCGTCGAGATTGAGGGTGGCCTTGCTGGTGTCGGCGACCCGGACGAAGGAGTGCACCTTCCACCCGATGTCGCCCTCGTAGATGTCCCACATGGCGCGGCCGAGGCCGACCCGGCCCACCTTGGAGCCGAGCGACCCGGTGCCGCCCTGACGGTTGAGCCACACCATGATCTCGTCGGGCGGCTGGTCCTGCCAGTCGGCGGTGTTCTTGCTGTGCAGCCACAGGTCTTACGCCGAGCGGGGCCGGCGGTGCTGCATGTGGATTCCTTCCGGGGGCGCCACGGACGTACGGATCCTGGTCGCCACCGGAGAGGTTGAAGGTTGCCGCGGGATCTCTAGGCTGGGGCGAGCAGACCCCGTCGGGGGCGCGCAAGGGCTTGTAAGGGCCCGCAGGGGCCCGTAAGGGGCGCGGGGAACTGCGCGGACCAGCCCACTACAACCCGCACCCGCCCACAAACCCCACCCCCACCCCCGTAGGCGCCCTGCAGAACCGACGGAGTCGAAGCGCTTCGATGAGCTATGGACACCCCCCGTCCACCAAGCTACTGTCGAGCCACCCCCACTCGAAATTAACCGCACCACGCGCTGTCGAAGCGCTTCACACACCTTGGAGAGCTGGATGGTCACCCTCGCCGAGGTCGCCCAGCACGCCGGAGTCTCGGCCAGCACGGTGAGCTATGTCCTCAGCGGCAAGCGGTCCATCTCCGTAGGCACCCGGCAGCGGGTCGAGCGGAGCATCCAGGAGCTCGGCTACCACCCCAACGCGGGGGCCCGGGCACTGGCGAGCAACCGCTCCAACATCATCGCGCTGATGGTCCCGCTCCGTACGGACATGTACGTACCCGTGATGATGGAGATCGCCATAGCCGTGGCGACCACCGCCCGTACGCACGGATACGACGTGCTGCTGCTCACGGGCGAGGAGGGACCCGACGCCGTGCGCCGGGTCACCGGCAGCGGGCTCGCCGACGCGATGATCCTGATGGACGTGGAACTCGACGACGAGCGGCTGCCGCTGCTGCGCGGCACGGACCAGCCGTCCGTACTCATCGGACTGCCCGCCGACACCAGCGGCCTGACCTGCGTCGACCTCGACTTCGGTGCGACGGGTGCGCTGTGCGTCGAGCATCTGGCCATGCTCGGCCACCGCGACATCGCTGTCATAGGCGAGGCACCCGCGGTCTACGAGCGGCATACGGGCTTCGCCGAGCGCACCCTCGACGGACTGCGTTCCCGCAGCCGCGAGCTGGGACTGCGACTGCTTCACCGGCCCTGCGAGGGCGGGTACGACGCGATGGCCGTGACCCTGGCCCGGATCTTCGACGAGCGCCCGGACACCACGGGGTTCGTCGTGCAGAACGAGTCCGCGGTGGAGCCGCTGCTCGGGCTGCTGCGCCAGCAGGGCCGGGCCGTGCCCGAGGACGTGTCGGTGGTCGCGGTCTGCCCGGACCAGGTCGCCACCCAGGCCTCGGTGCGGCTCACCTCCGTCGCCATCCCCGCGCAGGAGATGGGACGCAGCGCCGTGGACCTGCTGGTGGCCAAGCTCGACGGTGGCGGCACCGACGAAGTCGTCCTGATCGCACCGGAGTTGACGACACGGGCCAGCACGGGGCCTGCGCCCGCCAAGTAGTACGCAACGAATCCCCGGCCTCGGCCCCGGCCCTCGCAAGGCACCCCCACCCCCGCCTTCATTCCTGCAGGGAGCACCTCCGTGAATCAGCCTGCCGAGAACCAGCCCCAGCAAGGCACGGTCAGCCTCGCCCAGTCCTCGCCCACCGTCGGCACGTTGCGCGAACGCGACGGCGCCCTGGAGTGGAGCGGCCGCCAGGAGACCGTACGCATCGAGCCATGGGGCCCGGACGCGGTACGGGTCCGGGCGCGGCTCGGCGGCCCGGTCGTCGAGGGCCTGCCGGGCGCGCTGCTCGACGAGGCGCCGGCCACCGAGGCCAGCGTCAAGATCGAGGACGGGTTCGGTCTGCTGACCGTCGGCGCGCTCACGGTGGAGGTCAGCACGGAGGGCCTCCTGCGCTTCACCCGCACCGACGACGGCTCCGAACTCCTCACCGAGGAGCGCGCCCACTTCTGGTGGCCGGGCCCGCGTCTCTACACCCCCGTCGGCAACGGCTACCACCGCCTTGAGCAGCGCTTCGCCGCGTACGAGGGCGAGAAACTGTTCGGCCTCGGCCAGCACCAGCACGGGATGCTCGACCAGAAGGGCGTCGTCCTCGACCTCGTGCAGCGCAACGCCGAGGTCAGCATCCCGGTGCTCACCTCCAGCCGCGGCTACACCCTGCTGTGGAACAGCCCGGCTATCGGCCGCGTGGAGCTGGCGGGCAACGGCACGCGCTGGGTGGCGGACTCGGCCCGGCAGATCGACTACTGGATCACGGCGGGCCACCCGGCGGACGCCCAGCGCCGCTACAGCGCCGTCACCGGCCGTACGCCGATGCTGCCCGAGTGGGCCGCGGGCTTCTGGCAGTGCAAGCTGCGCTACCGCACACAGGACGAACTCCTCGACGTGGCAAGGGAGTACAAGCGCCGCGGGCTGCCCCTGGACGTCATCGTCTGCGACTTCTTCCACTGGACGCATCTGGGCGAGTGGAAGTTCGACCCGGCGGAGTGGCCGGATCCGGCGGCGATGGTGCGGGAGCTGGACGAGCTCGGCGTCAAGCTGGTCGTGTCGGTGTGGCCGTCGGTGTCCCCGCTCTCCGAGAACCACGACCTCATGGAGCAGCGCGGTTACTTCATCGGCACGCAGTACGGTCCGATGGCGCACGCCGACTGGCCCGACAAGGAGGTCGCCTCCACCGTCCAGGTCGCCTTCTACGACGCGACGAATCCCGAAGCGCGCGAGTTCATGTGGTCGAAGGTCCGCGACAACTACCTCATGCCGTACGGCATTCAGTCCTTCTGGCTGGACGCCTGCGAGCCGGAGATCAAGCCGGGCTTCCAGGAGAACCTGCGCTATTGGGCGGGCCCCGGCCTGGAGGTCGGGAATCTCTACCCGCGCGAGAACGCCCGTGCCTTCTACGAGGGCATGGTGGCCGCCGGCGAGAGCGAGGTCGTCACCCTCAACCGCTCGGCGTGGGCGGGCAGTCAGCGGTACGGCGCCGCCCTGTGGTCCGGCGACATCGGCACCGACTTCGCGACCCTGCGCCGCCAGATCGCGGCGGGCCTCAACACCGCGCTGTCCGGCATCCCTTGGTGGAACACCGACATCGGCGGCTTCCACGGCGGCGACCCGGACGACGAGGTGTACCGCGAGGTGATGGTCCGATGGTTCCAGTTCGGCGCGCTGTCCCCGCTGATGCGCCTGCACGGCTTCCGCGTCCCGGGCATGCCGCTCGGCCCGGCCATGACCGGCGGTCCGAACGAGGTCTGGTCGTACGGCCATAAGGCCGCCGCGATCATGGAGAAGTACCTGCGGCTGCGCGAGCGCCTGAAGCCGTACGTCCTGGACGTCATGCGCGCCGCACACGAGGAGGGCCTGCCGGTGATGCGCCCGCTGTTCCTCGAGTTCCCCGAGGACCAGGCGACCTGGTCGGTGGACGACGCGTACCTCTTCGGCCCCGATCTGCTGGTCGCGCCGGTGCTGACGGCGGGTGCTACGGCCCGGACGGCCTACCTCCCGGCGGGCGCGCGCTGGACCGACGCGTGGACCGGCGAGACGTACGAGGGTGGCGCGGCCGTGACCGTCGACGCCCCGCTGGACCGCATTCCGCTGTTCCTGCGGGACGGGGCGCGGCTGCCGGTGGCGGAGTAGTCGCACGACGACGTGGGGGGCCGGTCTCCGTTGAGAGGTCCGGCCGCACCCACGCGCGTCTTGCCGCTACTTGGTGCCCAGCACCAAGTCGGTCCTGCGGGGTCTGGCGGAGCGGGCCGCCGCGACCGATCCGGCCGACTGCACCGATGCCGAGGTGTGCCGCATCCTCACGGGGGCGATCAGCCGCGTCGACGGTGAGCGCCCTCACTGAACCGCCGGTCAGCCCCGCCTAGCGTGAGGGCTCCCGGGGCGTACCGCCCCGTTCACGGTGAGGAGCAAGGCCATGCAGCGTGCGGTGTGGAACGGAAGGGTGATCGCGGAGACTCCGCGCACGGTGATCGTCGAGGGCAACCACTACTTCCCGCCCGAGTCGCTCAACCGGCAGTACCTCGCGCCGAGCAGGACCAGGTCCCTGTGCTTCTGGAAGGGAATGGCCCGCTACTACAGCCTCGAGGTCGACGGCCTGACGAATCCGGATGCGGCCTGGTACTACCCCAGACCCAGCCCCCTGGCCCGGAAGATCAAGGACCATGTGGCGTTCTGGCAGGGCGTACACGTGGAGGGCATGCCGGAGCCGGACGCGCCGGAAGACGGTGGGGAGTGACCAAGGCGGTCAGCGGCGGATGAGGTGCCGGAGGGCGACGACGGCCTGAAGGGCTGCGGCCGGGCGCAGCAGGACGGGGCGGGGCCGCTCGGGCATGGCGCCGCGGCGCAGTGCGAGACCGGTGACGGACACGACGGGGAGCGCCCAGGAGGCGACCGCCGCCATCCGTACGGCGCGGCTGGGTTCGTGGCGCAGGGTGAGCCACACCCAGTAGGCGGCGTCGGCGAAGGTGTCGGCGTACTCCCCGAAGGGGGAGGTCGTGCCCTGGTGGCGGGCGAGGCGTCCGTCGGCGAGATCCAGGCCGATCGCCAGCACTCCGGAGGCACGGCCGGACCCGCCGGGCAGGGCGGGGAGGTTGGCGCGCATCAGCGTCAGGATGTCCGCCGTGGCAAGGCGGGTGCTGCGCTCCAGCAGCCCCAGGTGCAGGACGGCGAGGACCCAGCTGGCGGCCACCCAGCGCCGTCCGGGCCGCCTGCCGGCCGCCAGTGCGTACATGGCGCCGTGCAGGGCGGTGAGCTCGGCCAGGGCCCGCGGGCGCCGGACGGCCTGGAGCAGCGACCGGCGTGCGGCGTGCCCGAGGAAGCGCACGACGGCGTCCGGGGCGAGGTTGTCCTCACGCAGACCGGCCAGCAGTGCGTTCGTGGCGGCGCGGCTGTCGGGCATTTCGGATACGGGCTCCACGCTCCTCCGTCCTTCGCAGGGTTAGTGGCGTTCACGGTAGGGGCCGACGCGCCGGGAGAACGGTGAGCGCGCTCACTGATCGCCGGGACTTCCCGGCCTAACGTCGGACGGGAGACAGGGACGGACCTGTGGAGAGGTCGGGGCGATGGTGCGGATCGGTGCTGTGGCGGCGGTGACCGTGGCCGGCACGGGCGTGGCGGCCGGGTATTTGGGGCTGGTGACCGGAGCGGTGCCGCTCGATCTCGGGGTGGGCCGGCGCAGGCGCCCGCTCGGCCCGCGAAGCGTCGACATCGCCGCACCGCGCGAGACGGTATTCGAGGTGATCGCTCAGCCCTATCTCGGCCGGGCGACCCGGGCCATGCGCGAGAAGGTCACAGTGCTGGAACAGGGCAGCGACATGGTGCTCGCCGCGCACCGCACCCCCGTCGCGGGCGGGCGGCTGACGGCGACGACGGTGGAGACAGTGCGGTTCGCCCGGCCGGAGCGTGTCGATTTCCGCTTGGTGCGCGGGCCCGTCCCGGCGGTCACCGAGACGTTTGAACTCACCGACGAGCAGGGGGGTACGCGGCTCGTGTACCGCGGCGAGCTGGGCACCGACCTGTGGGCGCTGGGCCGATGGTGGGGCGGTGCGGTCGCCCCGCGCTGGGAGGCGGCCGTCGCAGCCACGCTGGAGGCGGTCAAGCAGGAGGCGGAGCGGCGCGCGGCTCTCGGCTGAGCGGCAGACCGGCGGACCGGCCCTGCGGCTCCGTGCCGGGGTGTGCGGTGCGCCACTGCTTCCAGGTGGCCCACACCAGGGTGACGGTGTCCAGCCGGGTGCCTTTCTTCGGGCCGCTGACCGCCGTGCCGAGGAGCTCGGGCCTCTCGGAGCCGGTCTGCCGGTCGTACATCAACAGATTTGAGTTGACGAGTCTGCCGGCGGTGCCGAACGTCAGATCCTGAGTGCCGGGCGGCGCGCGGAACCCGATCACCGTGCCCGTCAGCGGGCAGTAGGTAACCGCGAGCGGCTCGCCGCCGACGGAGTCGTTGACGGTCTCGTGCCACACCAGCACCTGCTGCGGGTACGTCCTCACCTCGCCCCGATACTGCAGGCCGAACACCGGCTCGTCATCGGAGAGGAAGCCGGCGTCGTCGGCTGGGACGAAGCGGGGCTTGTCGATGGAGGGGATCCCGTCCTTGCCCGGCCCACCGGACACCGCCGAGTCGGCGAGCGCCTCCAGTGACGGGTCCGGGCCCGGCTGCACGGCCGTGACAGGCTCGGAGGAGCGCTCGGAGAGAGATTCCTCGGGACGCGGCCTCGCGCGATGGCGAACACCGCTTCGCACCTTCGATCGTGCGGGGAGCAAGGGGGGTGGTTCGGTGAGCGCGCTTACAGTTCTCGCCCTCCGAAGCGGCCTACGGTCGGATCATGGTGCTGAGGATCGTGCTCGGGACGGTGTACACGGCGATGGCTCTGGGGCAGATCGCCTCCTTCGGGCACCTGCCGCGGATTCTGTCCGCATACGGGCTGGTGACCGGGGACGCCGGGACGATGCCGGCCATGGCGCTGATCGCGGGCGAGCTGGTGTGCGGGATCTGGTTCCTGGCCCGGCCGCGGTCGAAGGCCCTGGCGCCGGTGTGGGTGTACACCGGCGTGTCGGTGGTGTGGTCGCTGCTGGCGGTGCAGGCGTACGCCCGTGGCCTGGCTGTGGACAACTGCGGCTGCTTCGGGATCTACCTGTCCCAGCGGCTGAGCTGGTTCGTGCTGCTCCAGGACGCCCTGACCCTGCTCTACGCCGCCTTGCTGGTCCGCTCCGCGCGCACGGCACCGGCCCCCTCGCACGGCGACCCGGAGGAGGCGAGCCGCAGTGTCGGCATCCCGTGAACGATCCGGTCTCGGTGGCCTGGCCGCGGCCGTGGGCGCCGCGCTGCTGATGGTGGTGTGCCGCGCGGGGCCCCCTGCTCGTGGCCGGCGGAGCACTCAGCGCCCTCGGCGGGGCCCTGGCCAACGGGTGGCTGATCACCGTCGGCGCGGTCATCCTGCTCGTCGGCGCGGGCCGCGCCCTGCGCTGCCGGGCCCGTCGCCGCCGGGGCGCTGGGCGTGGAGGACTGCTGCCCGGCTGTCCCGCCCCACCTGCGTCGCAATCGGGCGACATCGCAGGCCGTGACGTGGCCCGGTGAGTGAAGGACCGTATCTGTATCCATGGAGGAGTTCCACGTGACCCAGGCACCCGTGCCCCGGCGCAAGGTGGACCGCAACGAGGTGTTTGCGGAGTTCACCAAGTCGATCTGCCCGATGTGCAAGACGCCCGTCGACGCGCAGGTAAATATCCGTGACAACAAGGTGTACTTGCGTAAACGCTGCCGTGAGCACGGTGAGTTCGAGGCGCTGGTGTACGGGGATGCCGAGGAGTACCTGTCCTCGGCCCGATTCAACAAACCCGGCACGATCCCGCTCACCTTCCAGACCGAGGTGAAGGACGGCTGCCCGTCGGACTGCGGGCTGTGCCCGGAGCACAAGCAGCACGCATGCCTGGGGATCATCGAGGTCAACACCGGCTGCAACCTGGACTGCCCGATCTGCTTCGCCGACTCCGGCCACCAGCCAGATGGCTACTCCATCACCCATGAGCAGTGCGAGCGGATGCTCGACGCGTTCGTGGCCTCGGAGGGGGAGGCGGAGGTGGTGATGTTCTCCGGCGGGGAGCCCACCATCCACAAGCACATCCTGGACTTCATCGACCTCGCTCAGGCCCGTCCGATCAGGAACGTCAACCTCAACACCAACGGCATCCGCCTGGCGACCGACAAGGACTTCGTTGCCGAGCTCGGCAAGCGCAACCGGGTGCCGGGCCGGTCGGTGAACGTCTACCTGCAGTTCGACGGCTTCGACGAACGTACCCACCGGGAGATCAGGGGCCGGGACCTCCGGACGTTCAAGCAGCGGGCCCTGGACAACTGCGCGGAGGCCGGGCTGACCGTCACCCTCGTCGCCGCTGTCGAACGCGGCCTCAACGAGCATGAACTCGGCGCGATCATCGAGTACGGCATCGACCATCCGGCCGTCCGGTCGGTGGCGTTCCAACCGGTCACCCACTCCGGCCGGCATGTGGAGTTCGACCCGCTGAACCGGCTCACCAACCCCGACGTAATCCGGCTGATCAACGAGCAGCGGCCCGGCTGGTTCCAGAAGGGCGACTTCTTCCCGGTCCCGTGCTGCTTCCCGACCTGCCGCTCCATCACCTACCTCCTGGTGGACGGTGAGCCGGGCAGCCGCACCGTCGTGCCGATCCCGCGGCTGCTGAACGTGGAGGACCACCTCGACTACGTCACCAACCGCGTGATGCCCGACGCCGGGATCCGCGACGCCCTGGAGAAACTGTGGTCGGCCTCCGCGTTCATGGGCACCACCACGACCGAGGAGAAGCTCCGGGCCACGGCAGAAGCCCTGGACTGCGCCGACGCCTGCGGCATCGACCTGCCCCAGGCCGTGAAGGACCTGAGCGACAAGGCGTTCATGATCGTCGTGCAGGACTTTCAGGACCCCTACACCCTCAACGTCAAGCAACTGATGAAGTGCTGCGTCGAGGAGATCACCCCCGACGGACGCCTCATCCCCTTCTGCGCCTACAACTCCGTCGGCTACCGCGAACAGGTCCGCGCACAGATGTCCGGCGTCCCCGTTGCCCCGGTCGCCCCGAACGCCCTGCCCCTCGCCGGCCGCCTGACGACCACCCCGTACGGCTCGAAGACCACCCGCACCGAGAGTTGAGGAGCGCCGGCCGTGACCCATGAGGAGATCAAGTCCTGCTGCGCCGACGCCTACTCCAAGGACATCGTCGCGATGCTGCTCGGCGACTCCTACCACCCCGGCGGCACCGCCCTGACGCGCCGCCTCGCCGACCGTCTCGCCCTCGCCCCCGTCATGCGGGTCCTCGACGTCGCCTCGGGCCGCGGCACCACCGCCCTCCTGCTCGCCGGCGCCTACGGGGTGCAGGCGGACGGCGTCGACTACGCGCCGGCCAACACGGCCCTCGCGCAAGGTGCCGCCGAGGCCGCCGCCCTGGCCGACCGGGCCGTTTTCACCACCGGCGACGCCGAGCACCTGCCCTACGACGACGGGGTCTTCGACGCCGTGGTGTGCGAGTGCGCCCTGTGCACCTTCCCCGACAAGGCCCGGGCCGCCGCCGAGTTCGCCCGCGTCCTTCGGCCCGGCGGACGCCTCGGCCTCACCGACGTCACCGCCGATCCCGACCGGCTCCCGCCCGAACTGCGCGGGCTCAGTGCCCGCATCGCCTGTGTGGCCGACGCCCGCCCCCTGGACGAATACGCCGAGATTCTTGCCGCGGCCGGGCTGCGCACCCAGGTCACCGAGCGGCACGACGAGGCGATGCTCCGCATGATCGACCAGATCCAGGCGCGGCTGGACCTGCTGCGCATCACCGCTCCTGCCCGCCTCGCCGACGCCGGCGTCGACCTGGACGCGGCCCCGGCCCTCCTGGACGCGGCCCGCGCCGCCGTCGCGGAAGGCGTGCTCGGCTACGCCCTGCTGACCGCAGTGAAGTGGCCCTGAGGTCCCAGCGATCTGCCCCCGGGTACGTAAGCGCCCTCACATACCTGCATGTGTCCTGCGGCCTAGCGTCGGCGACGAGAGCGGAGAAGACACCCCGCGCAAAGGAGGACGATCACCATGGCAACCACCGTGCAGGCATCCCCGAAGACCGTAGCGATCCCGGTCCATGCCGTCTGGGGCGCCGCGGCCGGACTGGTCGGCGGCATCGGGATGGGCATCTGGATGTCGGTGTCCCGGCCGATGATGGACACCGCCATGATCACCATGGTCGCCGGTCTCCTCGGCTCCACCAACGCCTTCGCCGGATGGCTGATCCACCTTGCGATCGCGCTGTTCGCCGGCATCACCTTCGGCGCACTGCTCGGCCCCTTCGCCCAGCGCATCGCCCCCGCCGTCGTCCTCGGCCTGGCCTACGGCGCGGTGTGGTGGAGCGTCGGCGCATTGTGGATCATGCCCGCCAACATGGGCATGCCCGTCTTCGAATGGAACGACGTCACCTCCTCCAGCCTCGGCGCCCACCTCGTGTTCGGGCTGCTCGCCGGAGGGACCTTCGCCTGCATCGCCCAGGCGATGGGCAAGCGCACCGACCAGGCCCGAGGATGAGCCCTGCAACGCCCGCGTCAACACCCGGCCCCGGCACTCCATGGCCGGGGGCCGCGCCACGCCGGATATCCATCGACGCTGACGCGTTGCCCTACTGTCTGGCCGAGGGCGCCGCTGCGCTGGCCAGCCCGGCGTGGGGCGCCGCACCCCCGCCGTGGGCCCCGGGACGACGCGAGGAGACGCACACCATGGCCGACGCCGCAGCAGGCGACGAGGAAGCTGAGCGGACCTGGTGCCTGGCCGAGGTCGACATCTTCTGCGACCTTTCCGAGCAGGAGATGGAAGCCATCGCCCATGCGGCGCCGATGAAGACGTACCACGCGGGCGAGATCCTCTACTCGCCCACCCAGCCGTCCGAGGTGCTGTTCATCCTCAAAAAGGGCCGAGTCCGCGTCTTCCGGGTCTCCGCCGACGGCCGGGCCCTGACCACCGCGATCATCGCCCCGGGCACCATCTTCGGCGAAATGGTCCTGCTCGGACAGCACATGTACGACAACTACGCCGAAGCCCTCGACGACACCGTCGTGTGCGTGATGAGCCGCTCGGACGTCAACCGGCTGCTACTGACTGACGCCCGCATCGCCGCGCGGATCACTGCGATCCTGGGCCGGCGCCTGGCCGACCTCGAACAGCGCCTGTCCGACAGCGTGTTCAAAACCGTCGCCCAACGCATCGCCACCACACTGACCACCCTGACCAGCGCCCAGCCCCCGGCGGGCCCGCTGCGGCCGGTCGGACGTCACCCGCAGATCGCCCTCACTCACGAACAGCTCGCTGCCCTCGCCGGCACCTCCCGCGAGACCTGCACCAAGGTGCTGCGCGACTACGCCGACCACGGCCTGCTCCGCCTGGCCCGCGGGCGTATCACCGTCCTCGACCCCGAACGGCTCAAGGACGCCGCGGGCTGAAGTCACCAATCCGTAAGGCTCCGGCCTGCTGCCCGCACGAGCCGCCACGACTAGCCTCGCCATCGGTCCCGACCCACAGGAGTCCTCCTTGCGCGCCCGCACCCTCCTCCCGGCTGCCCTCGCTGCAGCCCTCCTCGCTCTGACCGGATGCGGATCGAGCGAAGGTTCCGCGTCCGTCGGCGACGCGGGTGACTCCCCGTCGAAGGCGTCGTCCCCCGCCAAGTCGCCCGGCGGCTCCGACGAGGGCGGTGGTGGGGCGGAGGGCAGGAAGGTACCCGAGGCGTTGACCTTCACCGCCACCACGGTGGATGGCAATCCGTTCGACGCGAAGACGCTCGCGGGCAAGCCCACGGTGCTGTGGTTCTGGGCACCGTGGTGCCCCACGTGCAAGGGACAGGCCGCCGAGACCGCGAAGGTCGCCGCCGACTACCAGGGCAAGGCGAACGTCGTCGGCGTAGCGGGTCTGGACAAGAACGCCGCAATGCGCGCCTTCGTCTCCGACACGGGCACCGGCTCCTTCTCGCACCTGTCCGACGAGACGGGCCGGGTGTGGAAGCGGTTCGGGATCACCCAGCAGAGCTACTACGTGCTCCTCGACCGGACCGGAAAGACCGTCTACGAGGGTGTGCTCCCCGGCGGCAAGGGGCTGGCGGACAAGGTCGCCGCCCTCACCGGCTGAACCCGCCATGGCCGACCTTCCTCTCGCCCTCGCGCTCGGCGCCGGGATGCTCGCCGCCGTCAACCCGTGCGGCTTCGCCCTGCTGCCCGCCTACCTCTCCCTGCTCGTCCTGGGCGACGACAGCCCGAGCCGCACCGTCGCCGTCGGCCGGGCACTCACCGCCACCGCGGCGATGACGGCTGGCTTCGCCGCCTTCTTCGGCGTCTTCGGACTCGTCGTCCAGCCCGCCGCCGGCCAGGTCCAGCAGCACCTGCCCTGGTTCACCATCGCCTTCGGCCTGCTCATCACCACTGCCGGAGCATGGCTCCTCGCCGGCCGCCAACTGCCCACCCTCGCCCCGAAACTCCGCCGCGCCCCCACCGTCACGCGCTCTGTGCCCTCGATGGCCCTGTTCGGCATGGCGTACGCCACCGCCTCCCTCGGCTGCACCATCGCCCCGTTCCTCGCCATCGTCGTCTCCGCCTTCCGCAGCGGCTCCACCGCAGAGGGCGTTGCTCTGTTCGCGGTCTACGCCGCCGGGATGGGCCTGATCGTCGGCGCCGCCTCACTGACCGTCGCCCTCACCCGCACCACCGCCGTCCCCCGGCTGCGCCGCCTCGGCGCGATCGCCCCCCGGCTCGGCGGCGGCCTGCTCCTCCTGGTCGGCGCGTATGTCGCCTACTACGGCTGGTACGAGATCCGCGTCCAGCGCGACCCTGCCACCACCGACCCTGTCATCGACGCGGCGGCCGGCATCCAGCGAGCCGTTGCCGACGCCCTGGACACCGCCGGTCCAACCGTGATCGCCGTGTCCTTTGGGATTCTGCTCCTCGCGGCACTGCTGGTCCGGCGCTGCAGGCGCACACGCCCGCGCACCGGCTTCCAAGCGTGATCAGGGACCTTCCGACACACACCGCTCGACAGACGACTTGACTCGGGAATCACCCAGCATCGCGATCCCGCATGGTCGCCGTACGGGTCTCGCCAGGCTCGGTGGGCCGGATCCCGCCGTGGCCGGCGTGGCAGCTTCACCGTGCCCTCGGGGTGGGCGGCGCTGAGGCCACCGGCGGTTGCCGGTGGCCGATTGACCGGCTGAGCGGGCCGGGTCCGCATCCCGGCGGAGCCGGCCCGTGCCGTCAATGCCGACGATCGAGTGGGCGGTGTCGACTGCTGTCCATCGGTTGATGAGCAGGTGAGGGTTGCCGGTCACCGGCCACCGGCGGTGGCGCTCGCGGACCCAGTCGGAAGCGCAGCGGTAGTGAATTCGTCCAGGTAGACGATGTGCCGCTGTCCACGGCGCCTACCACGAACCGCTCGCGGGACAGGTCAAGGTCCGTGAGCAGCAGACGGCGGAGGTCGGTGCCGTTGAGCACATGGACGCAGACCAGCACCATCACGAAGCGCTGGAGGGCGCCCTGCGCGTGGCTGAGGACACCCGCCAGCCTGTCCGAGGGCACGGAGGGAGGGTTCCTGTTGATCCCGGCGAAGACGAGGCCACGGGCGGGATCCCGGAAGATCACCCGCTCCTGCCGCAGTGCCCGGAAGACGTTCCGCAGGACGATGTGGATCGATCGGGCGGGCGTCCCCTTGCGGCTGGCGATCGCCGTCTTCACGTCGTCGCGGCCGCTCTCGCGGAGGCTCTCGACACCGTCCTTCACCCATCCCTCAAGGAGAGGTCGACCGGGCCTGACGGCACGGGTCGGCTCCGCCGGGAAGCAGAGCCGGCCCGCTCGGCCGGTCAGTCGGCCGCTGGGTCAACTGCTGCTGACAGTCAGGTTGTTGGTGCGGAAGTCCAGACCGCCGGACGACGAGGTGATCTCGAAGCCGAACTGGACGTCACCGATGGTCTCGTTGCCCATCCAGCCCTTGGTGTCCTTGATCCACTTCAGGATCGGCAGGATCTGCACGGTGCCGGAATTGGAGTCCGAGGTGCGCAGGAACGAGAAGACCTCGTTGGCGCCGTTGTTGCCCTTGTAGACGGTCCAGGTGTGGCCGCCGAGGGTGACGTTGCCCTGCGAGGTGCCCAGCGGGCCAACGGCTCCGTTGTAGTTCACCCAGAGCATGATCTCGTAGTCGTAGTCGGTGTCCCAGATGTCGTACGAGGAGTTGTACGCGCCCGAGGAGGGGACCGTGACGTTGTAGCTGCTGCTGAGCGAACCGAGCGAGGTGATCGACTTGTTGATCACCTTCTTGGAGTTGGGGTAGGACTTGATGCCGCCGGTGTTGGGGTGGTTGGCCCAGGCACCCCAGTTGGTGCCGGAGTTGGCCCAGACGCACTGGCTGCCGGCGCCGGAGCCCCAGATGTTGTTGTAGAGGGTGTAGCCGTTGAGGCTGGTATTGCCCCACTGGTCGCAGGAGTTCCAGACGGCGGCCGAGGCCGGCGCGGAGGCGAGGCCGATGGTGGCGCCGAGTGCGAGTGCGGGGGCGATGAGGGCCTTGGCGACCCTCTTGCGTGTGCGTGTTGCCATGGCTGTCCCTTCCATGGGTGGGGGAAATGCTGTGGAACTACCGCGGCTCCAGGAGGAGGCCACGGTCTTCTCCCGCGCGCGGGGAGAACGGTCGCGCGCTCGGGAGGAAGTCCTGGGATCGGGTGTTCACGGCGCGAGCACCGCCGCTCCGTAGCGCGCCAACTCCACGCAGCCGGTGACCTGTTCGCCGGTGAGGACGTCCCGGTGCGTGCCCGGCAGCTCCACGGTGACCGTCTCGCGCCCGTGGTTTAACACGAAGAGCAGCTCGCCCCGGCGGACGGCCTCGACCTGCGCGGGGAGGCCGTCAAGGGGCGGCCGGACCCCCGTACCGGCCGCCACATCCGCCAACAGGTCGCGCAGCGCGGGCGGTTCGGGCAGCGTGGAGAGGTACCAGGTGCGCCCCTTGCGCAGCAGCGCGGGCAAGCCGTCCAACTCACCGCCCTTGTACGGGACGACAAGATCGACGTCGCTCGCCGCCTCGAGTTCCTCGGACCACAACGTCCCGCGGAAACCGTCACATTCGACGCTCTCGCCCGCATCGAGCGGCCACCACTCGTGCAGCGTGCGGATCCCGAAGAGCTCCCGCAGCCGCGCGTCCATGCCGCCCGACCGCACCCGGTCGTCCTCGTCCGCGACACCGGTCAGGAATCCGCAGACGAGGGTGCCCCCGGCTCGTACGTACGACAGGAGATTGTCGATCGCGCCGTCCGTGAGCAGGTACAACTGCGGGACGACAACGAGCTTGTACGGGGACAGGTCGTGCTCGGGATGGGCGAAGTCGGTGGTGAGGTGGGCCTCCCACAGGGCGCGATGCCAGGCGCGTACGATCTGCGGATAGTCGACCTCGGAGGACAGGCGGCCGTCCTGTGCGCCCGCCCACCAGGCGTTCCACTCGTGCAGGATCGCGACGTCGGACTCTATGTGGCTGTCAGTCACTTCGGGTCCGAGGGCGGCGAGTTCGGCTCCGAGCCGCTTGACCTCCTGATACGTACGGCCCTCCTCCCCTGCGTGGCTGACCATCCCCGAGTGGAACTTCTCCGCGCCCTGCCGGGACTGCCGCCACTGGAAGTAGCAGACGGCGTCGGCGCCGCGGGCGACGGCCTGGAGGGACCAGAGGCGGTTGAGGCCGCGCGGCTTGGGGTGGTTGACGCCCCGCCAGTTGACGGGACCGGCAGCCTGCTCCATGAGCATCCACGGGCGGCCGCGGGCCTGGGAGCGCGTCAGGTCCTGGATGAGGGCGCCGTTCTGGGCGCCGAAGGGGTCGCGCGGGTCCGGGTACATGTCGACGGAGACGAGGTCCTCCTCCTCGGCCCACCTCCAGGCGTCCTGCCCCACCCACATCGGCATGAAGTTGGTGGTCACCGGGATGTGCGGGGTGTGCCGGCGGACGATGTCGCGCTCGGCGACGTAGCACTCCAGGAGCATGTCGGAGGTGTAGCGCTTGAAGTCCAGTACCTGTGTGGGGTTCTTGAGGTAGTGGGCGTGGCGGGGCGGGAGGACCTCGTCCCAGTCGCCGTAGCCCTGGCTCCAGAAGGCCGTTCCCCAGGCGGTGTTGAGTGCGTCGAGCGTGCCGTACTTGTCCTTGAGCCAGCGGCGGAAGGTGGCGGCGGCCTCGTCGCCCCAGTCGTAGGTGCAGTACTCGTTGTTGATGTGCCACATCGTGAGGGCGGGGTGGCTGCCGTAACGGGCAGCCAGGTCCTCGGTGATGGCGGCGGCGTAGCGGCGATAGGTGGCGCTGGAGTGCGAGAAGTGCTGGCGGCCGCCCCACCATTCGGTGCGGCCGTCCTCGTCGTGGGGCAGGGTGTCGGGGTGCAGACGGCCCATCCAGGGTGGGGGTGACGAGGTGGGGGTCGCGAGGACGACGCCGATGCCGTTGTCGTGCATGAGGTCCATCAGCCGGTCGAGCCAGCCGAACTCCCTTGCCCCGGGCCGGGGTTCGAGCTTCGCCCAGGAGAAGACGCCGAGGGTGACGGAGTTGACTCCGGCCGCCTTCATGAGGCGTACGTCCTCGTGCCAGGTCTCCTCGGGCCACTGCTCGGGGTTGTAGTCGCCGCCGAAGAGGATGCGGCCGCGGGTGGCGTCGGCGAGGCTCGGCCCCTGTTGCGGGGACATCAGGCCGGGTCCCCGTACTGGATGCCGCGCCCGTTGGTGGCGACATAGACGCGGCCGTGGACGCGCGGGTCGCCGGTGATCGTCTCGCCGGTCCAGCCCCACTGGTGGGCGTCGTCGTTGATACGGACCCAGCTCCTGGCCCCGTCGTCGGAGCGGAGGACGCCGGTGACGGCCCCCGTCCCGGTCGCGCCGACCTGGTAGATCGCGGGGTATCCGGCGCCGGCGGCGGCCTTGCCGAAGCCGAGGCAGTGGGAGGACCGGCAGCTCGTGACCTTCGAGAAGGCGGCACCTCCGTCGGTGGACCGGAAGAGACCGTTCTCCTTCGCGGAAATCCACAGGTCACCGGAGCGACCCGGGGCCGCCACCACCTTGAACTGGCTGTCGCCGGAGGGCAGTCCAGTCTCATGGGCCGTGAAGGAACGGCCACTGTCAGTGCTGGCGTATAGCGTTCCTGTGTCGGTGTCGTATGCGTAGAAGAGCGTCGGGTCGGCCGGGTCGGCGACCGGCGTGGCGCCCTTCGGGAAGGAGGAGACCTCGGACCAGGTCGCGCCGTTGTCGGTGGAGCGGTGGGCTGCGTACTTCGTGCCGTCCCAGTGCACGAAGGACCACAGCAGCGTACTGCCGTCGGCGCTGGTGGCGATCGGCCCCGGTGCGCTCTTGGCGATGTCCGGCTGGGCCTTGAAGGGCGCCCACGTCCGGCCGCCGTCGTTCGAGTACGCGCCGTTGCCGTTGTCGCCCCAGCCCGCCCGGACGACGTACGACGGCTTGGCCGCGGCCTGCGCGAGTCCCGTCGCCGACCCGAACACGGGGTTCGCCGCCATGCCGCGCGACGGAGACGCCGTGAGCCGCTCGTGGTACATCACGCCGATGTCCCCGAGCCCGCTCAGCAGGTGTGCCTCCCCGACCGGGGGCGAGATCAGCTGGCGCACGGACGTCTCCTCCAGGCCGCGGATCTGCGGCGCCCAGCGCTTGAGGTCGCGGGTGCCGTAGAGGGTCGCGCCGGTCCCGTACACGATGTGCTTCGAGTCGTACGGGTCCAGGGCGAGCGCCTGGATCCACCAGCCGAACTTCGGCTTGTCACCGCCCCAGTTGAGGAAGGGAGTCTCGGATACGTCGAACACGGCAGCGTCCTTGAGGGATGTCCAGGTACGGCCGCCGTCGGTGGAGCGGAACAGTGTGTCGATGGCCGCCCAGCGGTTGTTGGTGGACACGACGACGGTGCCCGGGCGGCGGGCGTCGACGGCGACTCCGCCGTAGGCGAAGTTGTCCGCCGAGCCGTCTTCCGTGGTGCCGCCGGGCTTCACGGGGGTCACCTCGGTCCACTTGCCGGTGGCGGTGCGCAGCTTGTGCACGCTGCCGTCGGACTGCCCGTTGGGGCCGGGAGCATCGGCGTACGTCACGTACAGCTCGCGCGTGTGCCTGTCGTACGCGGCCCGGATCGGGACCTTGGCAAACGCGCCGGACGGCTGCCCGGGCACGGCCTCCCACGTCGTGCCGTCGGCGGTGCGGTACAGGTTCGCCGTGCCGGACGTGCCGTCACCGTCACCCCAGCCGGCGTAGACGGAACGCCCGGCCGCGACGAGGAAGGTGACTCCCTGTCCGGAGGCGTTCGCCTTCGCCGGGAAGTCGGTCACGGCTGCCCAAGTGGCGCCCCGGTCGGTCGACTTGAGCAGGCCGTCGTGCCGGGTGCCCAGCCACAGGGTGTCGCTGTCGCGCGGGTCGACGAGGAGGCGTTCACCGGTACCGCGCCCGTCCTCGTTGGCACCGAGCTTCACGGTCAGATCGGTACGGGACCAGGTGGCGCCGCGGTCGTCGGAGCGCAGGACGGCGCCGTTGCCGGCCCAGGGCTGGGCATAGGTACCGAGGGCGAGGTACACCCGGTTGGGGCGCGCGGGGTCGACCGCCATCGCCTCCACGCCGAGGAGGTTCCAGTCGTCCCAGCCGAGGTGATCGGTGAGCGGCGTCCAGCGGGCGGCCCGGTCGTCCCAGCGGTAGGCGCCGCCGATGTCCGTACGGGCGTAGGCGAGGCCGCGTACGGAGGGGTGGAAGAGCACACCGGTGATGAAGCCGGTGCCACCGATGACGACGTTGCGCCAGCGGTAGGGGGGCGCGTCAGCCGGCGATTGGGCGGGAGCTGCCTGTGCCAGGGGGCCGACGGCGGAGAGCGCGGCGGCAGCGGCAGTCCCGGCGAGGACGACGCGTCTGCTCGGGCGGGGCGTGCGCATGACATACCTCGTTCTTGGGGGTGTGAAGGGCGTGGGGCGCCCTGTTCAAAGTCGGGGTTCGGGGAGCGCCCCTTCAGGGGCGCGTGGCTGTGACATTTGCGGCTCCGCCGCGTGGGCGCGACCAGCCACGAACGGCCCGCAGTTCACAACGGACTCGGCAGCCCCCGGCTCGCCCCGCGGATCGGCGCGGCGGGTTCAGGAGCCGGAGGAAAGCGGGCTGACCGGAGTCAGCCTTTGACCGCGCCGGTCAGCATGCCCTTCTTGAAGTGCCGCTGGACGAAGGGCGAAAGCACAGCCACCGGAATGAGAGCCAGCACCATCACAGCCATCTGAAGAGCAAGAGCGGACAGCTCACCGGTGTTGACCTGGGCCGAAAGCCCAACCGGCCGTTCCTGCTTCTGGACCAGCTGGATCATGACGTTCTGCAGCGGCATCATGTCCTGGTCGGTCAGATAGATCGACGCGTTGAACCAGGCGCTCCAGTAGCCCACCGCGTAGAAGAGCGCGATCACCGCGAGGACCGCGCGCGACAGCGGCATCACGATCTTCCACAGGATGCGCCAGTCGCCGGCCCCGTCGATCCGGGCGCTGTCGATCAGTTCCTGGGAGATGCCCATGAAGAACGCCCGCAGGACAAGGATGTTGAAGACGCTCACAGCGCTGGGGAGGATCAGCGCCAGGTAGGTGTCGGTCAGTCCGAGCCCCTGCACCAGCAAGTACGTCGGGATCAGGCCCGCGCCGAAGAACATGGTGGCCAGCAGCGTCATCAGGATCCACCGGTGACCGAGCGAGCCGCTGCGTGAGAGACCGTAGGCGCACAGCACCGACACGGCCATGCTGAACAGCGTGCCGACCAGGGTCACTCCGACGCTGACCAGTGCGGCACGCTGGACCTGTCCGCCGCTGAGGAGCTCCTGGTAGGCGACGAAGGTGATGCCCTTGGGGATCACCACCAGACCGCCGGCCTCGTCGATGGTCTTCTTCGTCTGGAGGCTGGTGACGATGACGATCCACAGCGGGAAGAGGATCACCAGGCAGGCGAGGCTCAGGACGAGACCCTTGCCCGCCACCCCGGCCTTGGACGGCTCCTCCTCCCAGACCGGGCGGGGCGGTGCCGCCCAGGTGCTCGGCTTCTTCGCCACCGGCTTCTCGTCGGCGGGCTTGTCGAGGACAGCGCTCACTTCTTGTACACCCCCTGCTCACCCATGAGATGGGCGACCTTGTTGGCAGTCAGCACCAGTGCCAGGCCGACGAAGCCCTTGATGAGGCCTGCGGCGGCGGCATAGCTGAAGTCCTGGTTGCGGATGCCGTTCCACCACACATAGGTGTCGAGCACATCGGAGGCGGCGACGCCCACCGCCTGCCGTTGGAGCAGCAGTTGCTCGAAGCCGACGGTGAGGGCGTCGCCGACGCGCAGTACCAGAAGCAGAGCGATCACCGGGCGCAGGGCGGGCAGCGTGATGTGCCACATGCGCCGCCAGCGTCCGGCCCCGTCCATGGCGGCAGCCTCGTACAGGTCGTTGGAGACGGAGGACAGCGCGGCGAGGAAGACGATGATGCCCCAGCCCGCGTCCTTCCAGACCATCTCGAGCGTGACCAGGTACTTGAAGGTCTCCGGGTTGGTCATCAGGTCGAAGCCCTCGTAGCCGTGCTGGCGGAGGGTCTGCGCGATGATGCCCGCGCCGCCGAAGATCTGCATGAAGACGGTGACGACGAGGACCCAGGAGAAGAAGTGCGGCAGGTACATGATCGCCTGGGCGAGAGCCCGTACCCGGGGCCTGACCACGCTGTTGATGAGGAGCGCGAGCAGGATCGGGATCGGGAAGAACAGGATCAGTTGCAGGAAGAACAGCACGAACGTGTTCTGCACCGCGTGCCAGAAGGCCGAGTCCGCGAAGATCCGCTCGAACTGCTCGAAGCCGATCCAGGGGCTTTGGAAGATGGCGACGAAGCCATTCTCGCTGATGTACGGGTCGTAGTCCTGGAAGGCGACCACGTTGCCGAGGATCGGTACGTAGTTGAAGACCAGGAGCAGCAGCACCGCCGGCAAGGTCATCAGGATCAGCGTGCGGTCGCGCTTGAACCGGAGCCGGACGCTCAGCTTCCCGCGGCGCTTGCCCTCCCGTGACGGGAAGCGGGACCGGGACCGGGAGCGGCGTCCGACGCCGTCGGACGTCGGCGGATCCTCCGCGGGGGTCTTTGCCTCGGCTCTGGACCGGGGCACCGTGCTGTGGGACACGGCCTTCTCCTCGCCTCAGCCCGGGTCAGTTCGCCGACCCGTTGTCGTCGAGCAGCTTCTTGTACCAGTCGCGCAGGTCGTCGCCGCCCTTGTTCTTCCAGTCGGCGACCGCCTGCTGTACATCGCTGATCTTCTTGCGGCCGCGCACCACGTCGTCCTCGAGCTGCTCGAAGTCGTCGGCGAGGTTGGCCCAGCGGTTGGGCTCGGTGACGGTCAGGCCGAAGAAGGAGGACTTCTTGGTGAAGGCGCCCATCCGCTGCTGCCACTCGACGATGCCCTTGGTGACCTCGGGGAAGTCGGGGTAGGCGACGTACGGGGCGGGGTTGCCGGTGTAGTCGTAGGCGCCGTTGATCTCGTTGACGCCCTGGGTCGTCTTGACCGGCAGGCCGTCCTTCATGTCGTAGTCCGTGCCCTCGACGCCGTAGGCGGTGAGCATGAACTCCTTGGTGCCGTAGGGCGCCGCGCAGAAGTTGCAGAGGGCCAGGAAGTCCTTGATCTGCGCCTCGGTCGCCTTCTTGCTGACGAAGGTGAAGATGTTGGCGGGCTGGCCCGCCCACAGCGTCGGGTCGCCGCCGTCCGGACCGAAGAAGTCGAACGCGCCCATCTCGAAGTCCGAGTTCTGGGTGGCCTGTTCGGCGGTCTTGCCCCACCAGTCGGAGATGTTGTTGTTGTAGACCAGCACCTCGCCGGCGGTGAAGCGGTTTCCCGAGTTGCCGCCGTCCTTGCCGCTGACCGCGTCCGGGTGGACCACCTTGGCCGCGTAGAGCTTGCGCGTCCACTCCAGGGCTTCGAGGTACTCCTCGGTCTCGACGCGGTTGATCAGCTTGCCGCCGTCCATGTTCCACCACAGCGCCTTGTCGCTGCCCGACAGGCATCCGAAGATGTGGAACGCCGACCACTTCATGTCGTCGCAGGCCCACAGCTTCGACTTCGCGTCGGTCGCTTCCTTGGCCCAGGACAGGAACTCGTCGGGGCTGGTGGGGACGCTGTAGCCCTTCTCCTTGAACAGGTCCCTGCGGTACATGGGCGCGATGTCGGTGACGTTCGGGGCGGGGAACGGGATCGCCCGCAGCTGACCGCCGAAGATGCCGCGCTGCCAGGCCTCGGTGGGGACGGCCGCGAGGTTCGGGTAGTCCTTGACCTTGTCGCCGGACAGGTACGGGCCGAGGTCCGCGAACTTGGCGTTGATGGCGCTGGGTATCCGGCCCATCAGGTTCCAGCCCGGCACGGTGACCACGTCGGGGATGTTGCTGCCGGCCAGGACCGCGCCGAGCTTCTGGTCGTAGGTGACGCCGTCCTGGTTCTGCCAGGTGACCTCGACGCCGATGGCCTCGTTCATGGCCTTGTAGTACGGGTTGCCGTTCTTCGGCGGGGTGCCGAAGAACGGCGACAAGATCGTGAGTTTGCCGCCGCTGCCCATCTTCTTGGCCACCGACGTCTTCAGCTCGGCCGTGGGGATCGCCTTGGTGAAACCCGCCGCCGAGCCGTTCTTCGCCGGGATGTCGGGGGCCACCACATTCGACGCCACGTACGCCGGGAGGATCTTCGCGGCGTCCTTCCCCGACGTGGTGCCGTCCTTGCGGCCCTCCTGCGAGCCGCCGCAGGCGGACAGCAGCGGCATGCCTCCGGCCACCGCGGCAGCGGCGACCGCCGTGGAGGCGAGGAAGCTTCTCCGGCTGGGGACGGAGGTGTTCGGCGTCATTGCGTCAACCCTTCATGGCGCACACCAGGACACCCGGCGGTAGGGCCGTCGGCTGTGGTGTCTTGAGTGGAACTGGCTGAGCTGAAGCGGACCTCGGAGGAATGTGACCGCAGGTGCGGCCTGTTCGACGAGTCGAAGCGCTTCGATGTTGCTGCGAGGTTAAGTGAACGCCCGAGGGTGCACAAGAGTCGTTCCCAACATTCCTCCGCGGTGCAAAGGACTGAACCTGTCTGGTCTGGGCCTTGAAACGCCAAAGAGGATGCGGAGATGTTGCCTCGGGATGTCTTGACACCCACCCTCCTGTCGAATGAGCATCGAAGCGCTTCGAAAGCTCTCCATCTCTCCTCCACAAAGGGATGCCCGCGTGACCGCACAAACGCCGCCTTTCCGCGACTCGCAGCTGCCGTTCGCGAAGCGCGTCGACGATCTCCTGTCGCGGCTCACCGTGGCCGAACGCATCGCGCTGCTGCACCAGTTCGCGCCCGCGGTGGAGCGGCTCGGCATCGCCGCGTTCCGCACCGGCCAGGAGGCGCTGCACGGCGTGGCCTGGATGGGCCCGGCGACCGTGTTCCCGCAGGCGGTGGGCCTCGGCGCGACCTGGAACGAGGAGCTCGTACGCCGCGTCGGCGAGGCCGTCTCCACCGAGGCCCGCGCGATGCGCGCCCGCGACGACCGCGTGGGCCTCAACGTCTGGGCGCCCACGGTCAACCTCCTGCGCCACCCCCTCTGGGGCCGCAACGAGGAGGGCTACTCCGAGGACCCGAAACTGACCTCGGCGATCGCGGCGGCGTACACCCGCGGCCTGCGCGGCGACCACCCGGCGTACTGGCGCACCGCTCCCGTCCTCAAGCACTGGCTCGCACACAACAACGAGACGAAGCGCGACATCACGTCGTCGTCCGTCCGCCCCCGCGTCCTGCTCGAGTACGACCTGCGTGCCTTCCGCGCGAGTGTCGAGGCGGGCACGGTGGCCGGCGTGATGCCCGCGTACAACCTGGTCAACGGCCGCCCCAACCACGTGTCGCCGTATCTGCGCGAGCACCTGCGCACCTGGACGGACCAGGAACTCCTGGTCTGTTCGGACGCGGGCGCGCCCTCCAACCTGGTCGACTCCGAGCACTACTTCGACACGCACGAGGAGGCGACGGCCGCCGCCCTGCGCGCCGGCGTGGACAGCTTCACGGACCACGGCACGGACAGCTCGAAGATCACCGAACGCGTCCAGGGTGCCCTGGACCAGGGCTTGTTGACCGAGGCGGACATCGACGCGGCGGTCCGCCGACAGCTCGCGGTCCGCTTCCGGCTCGGCGAGTTCGACCCGCATCTGGACCCGTACGCGGACACCAAGCACTTCGACACTCCCGCCCACCGCGTTCTCGCCCAGGAGGCCGCGGAACAGGCGATCGTCCTCCTCAAGAACGACGACCTGCTGCCCCTCGCCGAAGGCACCCGCATCGCCGTGGTCGGCCTCCTCGCCGACGAGTGCAAGCTCGACTGGTACAGCGGCACACTCATCCACCGCTCCACACCCCTGGAGGGCCTGTACGAGCGCTTCGGCGCCGAGCACGTCGACTTCGCCGAGGGCGTGGACCGGGTCCGTCTGAAGACCTCGGCCGGTACGTACCTGAGCGTGCCCCCGGCCGACGACGTGACCGACGAAGCCCGCGGCGCCGAGGGCGCGCTGGACCCGGCCCTCCTCGCGGGCCGAACCGACCTGCCCCCGTTGACCACCGACGTCACCGGTACGGACCTCGCGCTGATCGACTGGGGCGAGGGCGTCCTCACCCTCCGCGCACCCGACGGCCGCTACCTCTCCGTAGCCGACGACGGCTGCGTACGCGCGTCGGCGGACCAGCCCGGCGGCTGGGTCGTCCAGGAGACATTCCGCCTGGAACCCAGTGATTCCCACGCGAACGGGCACCTCCTGAAGCACGTAGGAACGGGTCGGTACGTCTCTGTCACCGCCGATGGCGCAAAGGTTGCCGCCGAGGACCCGCGGGACGCCGAGATCTTCGAGCTGATCGTCACGGAGCGTGGCGAGGACGCGGTGACCCGGGCCGCCGCGACCGCGGACGTGGTGGTCGTGGTCGCGGGCAACGACCCGCACATCAACGGCCGCGAGACGGAGGACCGCACGACCCTCCACCTCCCCCAGCACCAAGAGCGCCTGCTGCGGGCAGCCCGTGCCGCGAACCCGAACACGGCCCTGGCCCTCGTCTCCGCCTACCCGTACGCGGTGGATCCCGAGGACATCCCCGCCCTGCTGTGGACGGCCCACGGCGGCCAGGCGGCCGGCACCGCTCTGGCCCGTGTCCTGGCGGGCGACGTCTCCCCGGCCGGCCGCCTCCCGCAGACCTGGTACGCCTCCGACACGGACCTCCCCGGCCTCCTCGACTACGACGTGATCGGCAGCCGCCAGACGTACCTCTACTTCGAGGGCACCCCGCTCTTCCCGTTCGGGCATGGCCTGTCGTATGCGTCCTTCGCCTACGACGGACTCCGAGTCGAGCTGGGCGAAAGTGAATTGAAGGTCTCGTTCACTGTCACCAACACAAGTGGGGTGGCAGCCGACGAAGTCGCCCAGCTCTACACGCGCGCCGTGAACCCCTCGGTCCCGCGCCCCCGCCGCGAACTGGCGGCACACCGCCGGTTCCACCTGCCCCCCGGCGCCTCCACCGAGCTCTCCTTCGAACTCCCCCTGACCGCTTTCGAGTTCTGGGATGTGGCACACGGCGAGTGGCGGCTGGAGCCGGGAGCGTACGAGGTGCTCGTGGGCGCATCCAGCGAGGACTTCCGGCTGCGCCGGACGATCGAACTGGACGGCACCCCCACCCTCCCTCGCCCGATCCTGGAACTCGGCCTGGACGCCGCCGACTTCGACGAGCAGCGGGGTGCCGAGATCGTCGACCGTACGAAGGTCTCGGGCGACGCGGTGACACCGGCGGCCGCGGGTGAAGGTGAGGGTGAGGCCGAACTGGTCTTCCGGGCCTGCGACTTCGGCGGCGGTACGACCTTGGTCTCCGTCGAGGCCGCGGGCGAGGGCTCGGTCGAACTGGCACTGGCGGGTGACCAGGTGCTCGCGCGGCTGGACATTCCGGCGACGACAGGTCCGTACGACTACACGACCGTGACCGGACCGGTGACGCACGTGGCCGAGGTCCACGACCTGCACATCAGACTGCGCGGCCGGATTCGGCTCGCGCGTGTCGGCTTCTCCGGTTGAGGGTCCGGACCAGGCCGACGCATGGGGAGGGCCCGGCACCGGAAGGCATCGGTGCCGGGCCCCTTCATCCCGGGATACGACTCGAGACTACATGAAAACGATTGTCAGAAGCTAGGGCGGCTGAGTTGTTCCTGAGACTGAGGCCTGGGCTGGCACTGAGGCCTGGCTAGAGGCTGAGGCCTGGGTTAGAGGTTGAGTCCTGGCCTAGAGGCTGAGCCCGGTCAGCACGATGACCCGTTCGTAGGTGTAGTCGTCCATCGCGAACTTCACGCCCTCGCGCCCGACTCCGGACTGCTTCACTCCGCCGTACGGCATCTGGTCGGCGCGATACGAGGGGACGTCTCCGATGATCACGCCGCCGACCTCCAGCGCACGGTGCGCGCGGAAGGCGGTCTGCAGGTCGTGGGTGAACACCCCTGCCTGGAGGCCGTACTTGGAATCGTTGACGGCGGCGAAGGCGGCGGCCTCCCCCTCCACCTTCTGGAGGGTAAGGACGGGCCCGAAGACCTCCTCGCAGTACAGGGTGACGTCGGCCGGCACCTCGGCGAGAACCGTCGGCGCGTACGAGGCCCCGTCGCGTTTGCCTCCGGTCAGCAGCCTGGCCCCCGCCTCGACCGCTTCGTCGACCCACGCCTCCACGCGCTTGGCGGCATCCTCGCTGACCAGCGGGCCGACGTCGGTCGCGTCGTCGGCGGGGTCTCCGGTCACCTGGGCCTCGACGGCGGCGACGATACGCGGCACCAACCGGTCGTAGACAGAGGCGTCGGCGATCACTCGCTGGACGGAGATGCAGGACTGGCCGCCCTGGTAGTTGGAGAAGGTGGCGATACGGGTTGCCGCCCAGTCCAGGTCCTCGTCACGGGCGTAGTCGGCCAGGACTACGGCCGCGCCGTTTCCGCCCAGTTCCAGGGTGCAGTGCTTGCGCGGCACCGAGTCCATGATCGAGTAGCCGACCTTCTCGGAGCCGGTGAACGAGATGACGGGCAGGCGCTCGTCCTGTACGAGGGCGGGCATGCGGTCGTTGGCGACGGGGAGGACGCTCCACGCTCCGGCGGGGAGTTCGCTGCCGGCTTCGCTTTCGGCTTCGGCGAGCAGTTCGCCGATCATCAGACCTGAGAGCGGGGTCGCGGGGGCTGGCTTCAGGATGATCGGGACGCCGGCGGCGATGGCTGGGGCGATCTTGTGGGCACAGAGGTTGAGGGGGAAGTTGAAGGGTGCGATGCCGAGGACGGCGCCTTTGGGGAAGCGGCGTGTGATGGCGAGCCGTCCTTGTCCGCCGGGATCGCTGTCGAGGCGCTGGGCCTCTCCGCCGTTGAAACGGCGCGCCTCCTCGGCCGCGAGCCGGAACACGGAGACGGCTCGGCCGACTTCTCCGCGGGCCCACTTGAGCGGCTTTCCGTTCTCGGCGGAGATGAGGCGGGCGATCTCCTCGGTTCGCTCTCGGAGGCGGCGGGAGACGTGGTCGAGGACGGCGGCGCGGATGTGGGCCGGGGTGGCGGCGAACTCGTCGCGGGCGCCGTGCGCGGCGGCGACGGCTTCGTCGACCTGTGCGTCGCTCGGCACGCTCACGGTGCCGACGACGTGGCCGTCCCAGGGGGACGTGACCTCGAACGTGGTGTCACCTGTGGCCTGGCGGCCGGCGAGCCAGAAGGCGTGCGTGTCTTTCATGGGGGTCCGGCCCTTCGGATTGGCGTGGTGTTGGACGTGGTCCACGGTAGGCCTGCCGGCCGGGGGCGGGGGCTTGTCCGGGTTGTACCACTCGCCGCACTTGGTGCTCCAGTTTGGCGAGTGCGGGTTGTGTGTGGTTGCTCGCGCCCCGCGGCGGAGCCGCTGATGTCACAGCCCCGCGCCCCTGGGTGCGTGGGTGGGTCGGGGTGTCCCCTCCCGCCGGTAGGAGGCGCTGCGGGTAGTTGGGGGTGCGGGCTTCTTCTGGGGCGCGGGGAGTCGCAGGCTTTTTGTCTTTAGGGGCGCGGGGAACTGCGCGACAAGCCACCACGCACCCGCAGCCGCGACACGACCTGTCACCCCCACCCCCTGGCGGGGGGGCCTGGGGCGCAGCCCCGGTTTCGGAAAGGGGCGGGCCTGGGGAAGAAAACCCTCCCACCCGAGCCCCCGCCCACCCGCACCCCAACTAACCGCCGGACGCGGACGTCTTCAGAGCCAGCCAAAGCTCCATCCGCGTATCCGGATCGTCCAGTGACCGCCCCAGGATCTCCTCCACCCGCCGCATCCGGTACCGCAACGTATGCCGATGCACCCCAAGATCCGCCGCAGCCGCATCCCACTGCCCGTGCCGCGACAACCAGGCCCGCAGGGAGGCCACCAAGTCCCCCCGCCCCGTCGCATCATGCTCATGCAGCGCACGCAACAAGCCGTCCGCAAACGCCCGCACGGCGTCATCCGCGAGCAACGGCACCACAGACCCGGCGGCCAGTTCCTCGTGCTCGACCAGCACCCGCCCCCGCCTCCGGGCAACGGACAGCGCCTGTTCGGCCTGCTTATAGGCAGCCGCGGCGGCAATGGGTCCGGCAGGAGCCGACAGTCCGACCACCAGCTCGTCCTCGTCCACGCCCTGCTCCACCGCACCCCGATCGGCCATCAGCGCCTCCGCGTACTGGGCGCAGGACGCAACCACCGCACCCCCGTCCGCGGCCAGGACCACCAGCCGCTCCCCATCGGGCACGACCAGCACGGCCTCCCCCGACCGAGCAGCCGCGGCCTCGACAACCTCCGCGAACCCACCCACCGGGTCGCCCCCGGCTTCGGCTGCCATCGCATCAGCTCCCGGAGCCGAGGGAGAAGTTGAAGCCGACGTCGAGAGCAGGCCCCCGCCCACGCCCCGGCCCCGCGTACCCGGCGCAGCCCCGGACTCCGCCAGGATCACGCGATACGGAGCATCGAGCAGTTCCCCGTACAGATCTCCGGCGGCGGCCCGCGCATGGTCCGGCTGCCCCGCCAGCAGCATGCGCAGCACGGCCGCCCCGATCCGCTGCTCCGCGGCATACAACGACCGCGACCGCTCCGTCGTGAGCGTCAGCAGAGCGATCGCGGAATGCACGGCGTACCTCTCGGCCGTACCCAGTGCCGAGGCGGTGCCCACGGCCAGCGCCCCCAGAGGCCGCCGCCCCGTCCCCAACGAGTGCAGCTCGACGCGGTCCTCGTCCTCGCCGTCCTCGGAGGACCCTCCGACGACGGAACTGGCGGGCACGGGCCGCTCCCACAGCCGTTCCACGTCGGCGGTGAGCAGAGCCGCCCGCCGCTCCGCCCAGTCGGGTGCCGTCGCGACGACGGCACCGGTCGCGTCGTACAGGGCGGCCCAGCCGTCGATCTGTGAGGCGAGCGCTGCCAGCAGGCCCTCGGGTCCTTGGCTCAATGCCCGCTTGGTCAGCTCGCGTTGGGCGGCGAAGCCGGCGGTCACGGCGCGGTACTGATCGGCGGCGATCGCGGCGGAGACGGCTTTGCTGATGGCGAGGAAGGGGGTACGCCGGGGGACTTCGAGGAGGGGCAGACTCTCGCTCTCCGCGGCGTCGACCAGCGCCTTCGGAACCTCCTCGTAGTGGACCCCGACAGCGAACCCGAGCCCCGCGACTCCCGCCCCCGCGAGCCGCTTCACATAGCGCCGCATGGCTTCGGGGTCCTCCGCGTCCAGCTGGAGCGCGGTGATCAGGAGCAGCTCTCCGCCCTCCATGTACGGGACGGGGTCGGCGAGTTCGCTGGCGTGGGCCCAGCGGACGGGCCGTTCCAGGTGTTCCTCGCCCGCGCGCACGGTGAGTTTGAGCGCCGAGTGCTGGACGAGCGAGGCGAGCGTCGGGGGCATGGGACCTTCAGGTCTTCCTGGCCAGGCCTTCACCGGAGCGGCGGAAGTGCAGTGAGTGGCGGAGGGTGTGATCTTTTGGCCGTCACGTATGAACGACCTGTGCCGATTCTGCCTCACTGTACGGTGACCGCGTCACCTTATGTCCAGATGTCCTGCCACCTGTCGGACTCAGCCGCGAAGATCCACCAGCAAGGGCGGCGCATGCTCCCCGCGCACACTCGTGAGCGACAGCACCGCATGCCCCGGCGGAACGGCATGCGCCAGCTCGGACGCGGACCACCGCTCACGTTCGACCTGGCGGACGGTGACTGCCCGGGCGGTGGGCGCACGTCCCGTGATCACTCGGCGCAGCGCGTGGGCCGTCTTGCCGAGCGGGGTCTCGGCGATGATCTGCCGGTCGGTGACGTCCGTCGCCTCGGTCCACTCCTTGCCCCACACCTCGGCGAAGTCCTGCCCGTCCCAGGGCGTGAGCCCGGACAACGCCACCCGGCAGCCGATCGCCCCGAGCAACGGCGACCTGAGCGGCCGCGGCGCATCGTCGAGCGTACGCAGGGTCATGACCACCCCGGCGTTGGCGGACCGCAGCCGCTGCACTCCTCGTACCGCCTCGGGGGTGATGACCCCCGTCGCGTCGTCCAGCACCAGACACGCGAACAACGACCGGTCCTCGCGCACCGCCACACTCGCCGTGAACTGCGCGAGCACCAGCCGGGCCAGGATCCGCGAGGCGTCGGCGTGCCCGCGTTCGGGCAGATCGATGCGCACCCGCACCGGGTGGTCCAGGGCGCGCAGGGAGAAGGGCTGGGACTGACCGGACGTATCGAAGAACCCGGCGAAGGCGGGCCGGTCCAGCAGCGCCACTCGATCGGCCAGCGCTCCGCCGACATCGCCCGGATGCCCCAACTGCCGCTCTCGTGCGTCGAGTTCGCGCAGCAGCGACTCCTGTCCGGCCTCTGTGAGCGCCTTGCGCAGCGCGCCGAGCGGGCCGGGCGCGCCATCGAGAAGCTGCCGCAGTTCGGGCACGGAAGGGAAGCGCCCGTGGACGGCGCGATACGGCCCGAGCAGCTGGGCGAGCACGGTGGTGGACCGGCGGCTGTCTCCGCCGGGGTGCGGATCGGTGAGGTCGCCGACCAGTGCCTCGGCGAGGACGGCCGCCGCCTCGTCGGGGTCGGTGGTGCCGCCGTACAGGTCGAGGTCGTAGACGGACTCGGGGTTTCCGACCCGTACGACGACGTCGTACGCATCCACCGGCCCGAGCCCCGCGCCCGCGGCCCCGACCACGACGACGGCGGCCCGCCCGGCGAGCGCGTGCAGGCACAGCGACTCGGCGAGCGGCCGGACGACACCGTCGGTCTTGCCGGATCCGGCGGGGCCGACGGCGAGCAGGGAGGTGCCGAGGAGTTCCGGACCGAGGCCGAGTCCGGTGCCGCGGTAGGCGTACGGATTGCGCGCGTCGTCGGCGGTCGTACCGAGCCGGACCTGCCCGGTGACGAGGTCGTGCTGGGCGAGTCGCCCAGGAAGATCCCGCTTGCCGGAAGGATGCAGACAGGCGGCGGCGCCGTCCTTGAGCACGGCGCCGGTGAAGGTGGCGAGACTGTGCCGCCCGCTGCGTACGCCCTGCCAGGCGCGGGTGATGCGCGCTTGGTCGACGTCGCGCATCAGCCCGGAGCGGGCCTCGGCGGCGAGCCGTTCGGCGGCGTCGGTGGCTCCGGCGTCGCGGAGCCCGGGCCACTCGGCGGGGTCCCGCTGCGGTGGCGGCGCGACGGGCCGCTCCCGCTGCCGTCGCAGGCGCGAGGTCACGAACCGGCGCCATACCTCGCCCCACCGACCGAGACGCCCGACGCTGACCATGATCATCAGGGCCACGACGGTGTACCAGGTATAGCTGAGAACCACGCGACTGTACGAGCCAGGCCCTGCCCAGGAGTCGGGAATCATCGCGTAGAGAGGCACCAGCCACCAGCCGCCCAGGTAGCCGTTCCACAGCAGCGACCAGATCAGCCATCCCACGAGAAAGGCGATCAACGCGCCGCTGAGCAACTGCCGGTTGGAGACGGCCTCCGGCTCCTCGTCCGGCCGCGGCCGGTGCCCGAACCGCCACACCCCCGGCGCCGCCTCTGGCCGGGGCGCCCGCAGCCAGGCCAGAAAGGCTGAGCCGTCCGGCATCGGCGGCGCGCCCGGCGCCTGCGCGGGCCGTGGCGGTACCTGAGGCGGCCCCGCCGGGCGCGGCACACGATCGGCGTGTGTGCCCCGTGCGTCCTGCGTGCCGTCGCTGTCCATCGCCCTTGTCCCCTGACCAGCCGTTCGATCCACCATCAGCGAGCCAATCTAATGCCCCCGCAGGGGGAGTTCACCGCTTACCGGGCCGGGCCGGGGCTTGACTCCTCGTCCACCGCCATGTCCACCACGGACAACCCGACAGGCCAACAGCGCCCACATGGAGCATGCCCACTCCCCACCCCCGGCCCTAGCCTGCGAGGAAAGAAGGAGAAAGAAGCGGACTGTCCGAAAAGACCCCGCCGCACAGCCCTCGCCAGACCCCGCCGCAAGACCCCAGGGAGCCCCCCATGAGCGCACTTCCGCAGGAGCGCCGCGTGATCACCGCCATCCCCGGCCCGAAGTCGCAGGAGTTGCAGGCCCGCCGTACCGCCGCGGTCGCGGCCGGTGTGGGGTCCGTGCTGCCCGTGTTCGCCGCGCGCGCGGACGGCGGGATCATCGAGGACGTCGACGGGAACCGGCTGATCGACTTCGGCTCCGGAATCGCCGTGACCGGCGTCGGTGCGAGCGCCGAGGCCGTTGTACGCCGGGCATCCGCGCAGCTCGCCGACTTCACCCACACCTGTTTCATGGTCACGCCGTACGAGGGCTATGTGGCCGTCGCCGAGGCACTGGCCGAGCTGACCCCCGGCGACCACGCCAAGAAGTCGGCCCTCTTCAACTCGGGCGCCGAGGCCGTCGAGAACGCCGTGAAGATCGCCCGCGCCTACACCAAGCGCCAGGCCGTCGTCGTCTTCGACCACGGCTATCACGGGCGTACGAATCTGACGATGGCGCTGACTTCGAAGAACATGCCGTACAAGCAGGGCTTCGGCCCCTTCGCTCCGGAGATCTACCGCATGCCGATGGCGTACGGCTACCGCTGGCCGACTGGCCCCGAGAACTGCGGCCCCGAGGCCGCCGCGCAGGCCATCGACCAGATCAGCAAGCAGGTGGGCGCTCAGAACGTGGCCGCGATCGTCATCGAGCCGCTCCTCGGCGAGGGCGGCTTCATCGAGCCGGCGAAGGGCTTCCTGCCGGCGCTCAGCAGGTTCGCGCGGGACAACGGAATCGTCTTCGTCGCGGACGAAATCCAGTCAGGGTTCTGCCGCACCGGTCAGTGGTTCGCCTGTGAGGACGAGGGCATCGTCCCCGACCTGATCACCACGGCGAAGGGCATCGCGGGCGGTCTGCCGCTGGCCGCCGTCACGGGCCGCGCCGAGATCATGGACGCCGCGCACGTGGGCGGCCTGGGCGGCACCTACGGCGGCAACCCCGTCGCCTGCGCGGGCGCCCTCGGCTCGATCGAGACGATGAAGGAGCTCGACCTGAGCGCCATGGCGCGGCACATCGAGACGGTCATGAAGGCGCGTCTGGGTGCCATGCAGGAGAAGTACGACATCATCGGCGACATCCGCGGACGCGGCGCCATGCTGGCCATCGAGCTCGTCAAGACTGATTCTCCTGAAAGCGTGGCCGCCAAGGAGCCGAACCCGGAGGCCACCGCCGCGCTCGCCAAGGCCTGCCACCAGGAGGGCCTGCTGGTCCTGACCTGCGGGACCTACGGCAACGTGCTGCGCTTCCTGCCGCCCATGGTCATCGGCGAGGATCTGCTGAACGAGGGTCTCGACATCCTGGAGCAGGCATTCGCCCGCATCTGACCCGCATCTGAGCAGGAGTTCTCCCATCCGGTTCCGCTGTGAGGCGGCAAGAAGCACGGCATGTGAAGAACGTGTGCGAGGTGCATGGCGGGAGGCGAATCGGCCTGTCGGACTCCGATTCCCTGTCGTAAGTTCTACCCAGATGAGAGATACACCCCGCCCACAGGGGACTGTGGGCGATACAGGGTCGGGGCCTCCCCAGCTTCGCCCTGGTCGTGCCCTCGCGCACACTACTGGAGCTTCCGGCTCCGGAGGGTCTCCTCACCGATCGGACAGTCGCTCGCCCCAAACCCCCCGGGGCGTGCGACGACCCGGTCTTTACGGCCGCCTCGGAACTACCCCCCCTGTTCCGGGGCGGCCGACCTTTTCTCTGGCGGTGCTGGCCCCTCTGGCCCTGCTCTTCGCGTTCCTCACCTGGCAGGTCGCCGTCGACAGCCCGCTGCGCCGCGCCGACGAGCGCCTCGGGCGGGCGATCGCGGACGGCCCGCCGCCGGACGGCTTCGCCGAACTCCTCGCGGATCTCGGCAATTTCGCGGTAGCGGTCCCGGTCCTGGTCGTGACGCTCGCGTACGTGGCCTGGCGCGCGCATGGCGCCGGTACGCCCCGCTGGTGGCTGCCGGCGCTCGCGGCCCTGGTCACCATGGCAGCCGTACCCGCGCTGGTCGTCCCGCTGAAGGAGGCCGTGGGGCGCACAGGTCCGCCCGGCGGGGCGGGCGACGGCTACTACCCCTCGGGCCACACGGCGACGGCCGCCGTCGCCTACGGAGCGGCTGTCCTGCTTCTGCTGCCCTGGCTGCGCGGCTCGTACGTCCGTCGTGAACTCGCCATCGGCTGCCTGGTATTGGTCGTCGCGGTCGGATTCGGTCTGGTCCGGCGCGGCTACCACTGGCCGCTGGATGTGGTGGCGAGTCTGGTTCTGAGCGCGATGCTCCTGATCGCACTCAGGGGGTTCCTGAACTCCCGCAGCTTTCGGCGCCGCTAGAAGCCCATGCCTCAGCTGTCGAAGCCGAGGCCCAGTCTGTCCAGCGTCTTCAGCCACAGATTGCGCCGGCCGCCGTGCGCGTCCGCCCGTGCCAGCGACCACTTGGTGAGGGCGATGCCGGTCCAGGCGAAGGGCTCCGGCGGGAAGGGGAGCGGCTTCTCGCGGACCATGGCCAGGGATGTACGTTCCGTGCGCTCCCCCGCCAGCAGGTCGAGCATCACGTCCGCGCCGAAGCGGGTCGCCCCGACGCCGAGTCCCGTGTAGCCCGCCGCGTACGCGACCCGCCCCTGATGTGCCGTACCGAAGAAGGCGGAGAAGCGGGAGCAGGTGTCGATCGCGCCGCCCCACGCGTGGGTGAAGCGGACGCCCTCCAGCTGAGGGAAACAGGCGAAGAAGTGCCTGGCCAGCTTGGAGTACGTCTCCGGGCGGTCGTCGTACTCGGCGCGGACCCGGCCGCCGTACGGATAGACCGCGTCGTAGCCGCCCCACAGGACACGGTTGTCGGCCGACAGCCGGAAGTAGTGGAACTGGTTGGCGCTGTCGCCGAGGCCCTGGCGGTTCTTCCAGCTGAGGGAGGCGCGTTGGGTGTCGGTGAGCGGCTCGGTCATCAGGGCGTAGTCGTAGACCGGGACGGTGTACGAGCGGACGCGTCGGACCAGGTTGGGGAAGACGTTCGTGCCGAGGGCGACGTGGCGGGCGCGGACGATGCCGTACGGAGTGCGTACGGCCATACCTGCGCCGTGTGCCTTCAGGGCGAGCGCGGGAGTGTGCTCGTACACGCGGACGCCCAGCTCGACGCAGGCGCGTTTGAGGCCCCAGGCGAGTCTGGCGGGGTTCAGGAGCGCTACGCCGTGGCGGTCGTGGAGGCCGGCGAGGAATGTCGGTGAGTCGACTTGTTGCCGTACGGCGTCGGCGTCCAGGTACTCGATGCCGTCCTCGAGTCCGTGGCGCTCCAACTCCCCGTACCAGTCACGGAGTTCGGCGGCCTGGTATGGCTCAGTGGCGACATCGATCTCGCCGCTGCGCTCGAAGTCGCAGTCGAGGGAGTAGCGGGCGACGGTGGCCTCGATCGCGTCGAGGTTGCGCGCTCCCAGCTCCTGGAGGGTGTGGATCTCATCCGGCCAGCGGCCGAGGCCGTTGGCCAGTCCGTGCGTGAGCGAGGCGGCGCAGAAGCCGCCGTTGCGTCCGGAGGCGGCCCAGCCCGCCTCGCGGGCTTCGACGAGCACGACGTCCCGCTGCGGGTCGCGTTCCTTGGCGAGCAGCGCGGTCCACATTCCGCTGTAGCCGCCGCCGACGACGAGTAGATCGCAGGTCTCGGCGGTGGTGAGGGCGGGCTCAGGGTGTGGCTTTCGGGGGTCGTCCAGCCAGTAGGAGACCGGCTGGGCTTCAGAGAGTGACTTTGTCCAAGGGGTCATGCCTTTTGCCTGTTCCGGCGACCGCTGATGACCATTCCGGCCAGCACGATCAGTACGGCGACGATGAACATGCCCGTACCGATGACATTGATCTGGACCGGTGTGCCGCGTTGCGCCGAGCCCCACACGAACATGGGGAAGGTGACGGTCGCGCCGGCGTTGAAATTGGTGATGATGAAATCGTCGAAGGAGAGCGCGAAGGCGAGCAGCGCGCCCGCGACGATGCCGGGGGCCGCGATGGGCAGGGTGACCCGGAGGAAGGTCTGGAGCGGCCCGGCGTACAGGTCGCGCGCGGCTTCCTCCAGCTTCGGGTCCATCGACATGACGCGCGCCTTGACGGCTGTCACTACGAAGCTGAGGCAGAACATGATGTGGGCGATCAGGACTGTCCAGAAACCCAGCTGAGCCCCCATGTTGAGGAAAAGGGTCAGCAGGGAGGCGGCCATCACTACCTCGGGCATCGCCATGGGAAGGAAGATCAGCGAGTTCACGGCGCCGCGCGCACGGAAGCGGTAACGGACCAGCGCGAAGGCGATCAGCGTGCCGAGCACTGTGGCGCCGAGCGTCGCCCAGGCCGCGATCTGCAGGCTGAGCGCGAGCGAACCGCACAGATCGGCGACCCCGCACGGATCGGTCCACGCCTCCGTGGAGAACTGCTGCCACTCGTAATTGAAGCGGCCCTTCGGGTTGTTGAAGGAGAAGACCGTGACGACGGCGTTCGGCAGGAGCAGATATCCGAGCGTCAACAGGCCCGCGATGACGACGAGATGGCGCTTGAGCCAGCCTACGAGGGACATTTAGACCAGATCCTCCGTCCCCGACTTGCGGATGTAGAGCGTGACGATGACGAGGATCGCGGCCATGAGGATGAACGAAAGAGCCGCGGCCGTCGGATAGTCGAGAACACGCAGGAACTGGCCCTGGATCACGTTTCCGACCATGCGGGTGTCCGTGGAGCCGAGCAGATCGGCATTGACGTAATCACCGCTGGCGGGGATGAACGTGAGGAGCGTGCCGGAGACGACACCCGGCATGGACAGCGGGAAGGTCACCTTGCGGAAGGTCGTGAACGGCTTGGCGTACAGGTCGTTCGCCGCCTCGTGGAGGCGTCCGTCGATGCGCTCGAGCGAGGTGTAGAGCGGCAGGATCATGAACGGCAGGAAGTTGTACGTGAGTCCGCAGACCACCGCGAGCGGCGTGGCAAGGACGCGGTCACCGGCCGTGATGCCGAGCCAGCTCGTGACATCGAGCAGGTGCAGCGAGTTGAGGGCGCCGACGACCGGGCCGCCGTCCGCGAGGATCGTCTTCCAGGCGAGCGTACGGATCAGGAAGCTGGTGAAGAACGGCGCGATGACCAGGATCAGGATGAGATTGCGCCAGCGGCCCGCGCGGAACGCGATCAGATACGCGAGCGGGTAGCCGAGCAGCAGACACAGGACGGTGGCGGTGCCGGCGTAGAGCACCGAGCGCAGGAACTGCGGCCAGTAGTCGGACACCGCGTCCCAGTAGGTCGCGAAGTGCCAGGTGACCTTGTAGCCCTCCTCCAGGGAGCCCGTCTGCACGGACGTGGAGGCCTGGTAGACCATCGGCAGTGCGAAGAAGAGCAGCAGCCAGAGGATGCCGGGCAGGAGCAGCCAGTACGGGGTGAGGCGGCCTCTTCTGCGCGGGGGCTTCTTCTGAGGGGCTGGGGCGAGAGGCGGTGGCGCCTCGGTGAGGGTCGTCATGCCGAGGCCTCTTCCGAGACCGTCTCCACGCCCGCGACACCCGCGTCGATGGATTGCGTCGCGTCGAGGCCGAAGGTGTGCGCCGGGCTCCAGTGCAGGACGACGTCGGTGCCGGGGACGAGCCGGGCGTCGCGGTCGATGTTCTGGGCGTAGACCTCGAACTCGGGGCAGACGGGGCTGTCGATGACGTACTGCGTGGAGACGCCGATGAAACTGGTGTCGGCGATCGTCCCGGTGATGCGGTTGCGGCCATCGGGGATCGAGCCCGCGTCGTCGGCGTGCGTGAGGGAGATCTTCTCGGGGCGGATGCCGACGAGGACCTTGCCGCCTGTCGTGGTGGGCGCCGAACAGCGCGCGGCCGGCAGGGACAGCTTGCCACCGCCCGCCCTGAGCACGATCTCGTCGCCGCTCGTCGTGTCGACCTCGGCCTCGATGAGATTCGAGGTGCCGAGGAAGTTGGCGACGAAGGTCGTATTGGGGTTCTCGTAGAGGTCGGCGGGCGAGCCGAGCTGCTCGACCCGGCCCGCGTTCATCACGGCGACCGTGTCGGCCATCGTCATGGCCTCCTCCTGGTCGTGCGTGACGTGGATGAAGGTGATGCCGACCTCGGTCTGGATGCGTTTGAGTTCGAGCTGCATCTGGCGGCGCAGCTTGAGGTCGAGGGCGCCGAGGGGTTCGTCGAGGAGCAGCACCTTGGGGTGGTTGATCAGCGCGCGGGCGACGGCGACGCGCTGCTGCTGGCCGCCGGAGAGCTGGTGCGGTTTCTTGCGGGCCTGCTCGCCGAGTTGGACGAGCTCCAGCATCTCCTCGACCTGCTTCTTCACCGACTTGACGCCGCGCCGGCGCAGACCGAAGGCGACGTTCTCGAAGATGTCGAGGTGCGGGAAGAGGGCGTACGACTGGAAGACGGTGTTCACCGGCCGCTTGTACGGCGGCAGGTTCGTCACGTCCTGGTCGCCGAGTGCGACGGTGCCCGACGTGGGTTCCTCCAGGCCGGCGATCATCCGCAGGGTGGTGGTCTTGCCGCAGCCCGACGCCCCGAGGAGGGCGAAGAACGATCCCTGGGGGACGGTCAGGTCGAGGGGGTGCACGGCGGTGAAGGAGCCGTACGTCTTGCTGATTCCGGAGAGGCGGACATCGCCGCTGGTGTCGTTCGTCATGGTGGTCACGCCCCTGTGAGCTTTGCGAACTTCTCTTCGTAGGCCGTCTCTTCCTTGGTGCTCAGTGAGCGGAAGGAGCGCGACTTGGCGGCCATGGCCGCGTCGGGAATGATCAGCGGGTTGTTCGCCGCGTCCTCGTCGATCTTCGCGAGTTCGGCTTTCACACCGTTCACAGGACACACGTAGTTGATGTACGCGGCGAGCTGGGCGGCCGGGCCGGGCTCGTAGTAGTAGTCGATGAGCCGTTCGGCGTTGGTCTTGTGGCGGGCCTTGCTCGGGACCAGCAGGTTGTCCGTCGATGTCACGTATCCGCTGTCCGGGATGAGGAAGTCGACGTCCGGGCTGTCGGCCTTGAGCTGAACGACGTCACCGGCCCAGGCGAGGCAGGCCGCGAAGTCGCCCTTGGTGAGGTCGGCCGTGTAATCGTTGCCGGTGAAGCGGCGGATCTGCCCTTTGTCGACGGCCTTCTGGAGGCGGGCGATCGCCGCGTCGTAGTCGTCGTCGGTGAACTTCGCCGGGTCCTTGCCCATGTCGAGCAGCGTCATGCCGATGCTGTCGCGCATCTCCGACAGGAAGCCGACGCGTCCCTTGAGCCTGGGGTTGTCGAGCATGTCGGAGACGGACTTCACCTCGACGCCGTCGAGTGCCTTCTTGTTGTACGCGATGACCGTGGAGATGCCGGTCCAGGGATAGGAGTACGCGCGTCCCGGGTCCCAGTCGGGGTTGCGGAACTGCTGGGAGAGGTTGGCGTAGGCGTGCGGCAGGTTGGACGGGTCCAGTTTCTGGACCCACCCGAAGCGGATGAGCCGGGCGGCCAGCCAGTCGGTGACGCAGATGAGGTCGCGGCCGGTGTCCTGGCCTGCGGCCAGCTGTGGCTTGATCTTGCCGAAGAACTCGACGTTGTCGTTGATGTCCTCGGTGTACTTGACCTTGATGCCGGTGCGCTTGGCAAACGCGTCGAGGGTGGGGTGACGCTTCTCGCTGTCGTCGACATCCATGTACTCGGTCCAGTTGGAGAAGCTGATCCGCTTCTCCTTGGCCGAGTGGTCGTCGGAGTCGACCCCTGCGGTGTTCTTCGCCGCCGGGATGCCGCAGGCGCTCAGCGTCGCGGCACCGCCGAGGGCGAGGGCGCCGCCGGTGGTGACGCGCAGTAGCGAGCGGCGGCTGAGGGAGGCCCGGCCGTTTCGTTGGTGGTCCATGTCGATCTCCTCCGCCGTCGCGATCCCCTCCGGGGTGGGGTGGCGTGGCTGCAGCTCGATTTGAAGGCTGATCCTGACAGAGGGGGACCTGTCCAACAAGTGATTCCGTTGTTTCCATTTGATTAAGCGACGGAATCTGTTGATCAGCTGACGGCTCCGGGAGCGCCCCTCTTAGGGGCGCGGGGCTGTATCAATTTGCGGCTCCGCCGCGCGGGCGCGACAAGCCACAACGAACCCGCAGCCGAGACACGACGTGTCGCCCCCACCCCCTTTTGGGGGTCTGGGGGCGCAGCCCCCCGTTTCGGGAAGGGGTGGGGCTGGGGAAAAGCACCCTCCCACCCACACCGGCGGGGGCCCTGGCGTCAGGCGACGAAGGACGTGTTGAATCCGTCGTCGCCCGGGTTCGAGTAGTCGGACTCGCTGTCGGAGAGCAGCCCGGGAGCGATGATGAGCAGCACGAGCATGGTCACGCCCAGCGCCATGCCCGCGACACCGCAGATGATCCCGGCCAGCGCCTGGCCGGCGTTGGTGGCCTCACCGCGCCGCGCCTTGCCGCGCCCGATCGCACCGAAGATCACCGCGAGAATGCCCAGGATGATGGCCACCGGCCAGAGGCAGAAACCAACCGCCGAGACGATCCCCAGCACCAGCGCCGTCGTGCCCATCCCGTTGCTCGGCGCCATCGGCATCCCGGGCCAGCCGTAACCGGGACCGCCGCCGGGGGTGGCCGGGTAGTAGGGCCGGCCCTGGTAGCCGTAGCCATATCCATAGGGCGCCTGGCCCGGCCCCTCCGGGGAGATGGGAGGCGGAGGAACGGGTTCGCCGGGGCCGCCGCCCGGGGCAGCGAAGGGATTGCCGGACGGATTCGACGGACTCGGGGGCGCACCGTCCGGGCCCCCGTACGAATTGCCGTAGGCAGACGCACCCGGCGGAGCCACAGGATTGGCCCAGGGCTGGGCACCCGGCGAAGGCGGCGTACCCGTGCCCGGTATCGAGGTGACCGTCGGCTGGTCATGCACAGAAGGCGAGCCGGACCCGCCCCGCTGCCCGGAGCCCCCGGCACCGTCGGGCGCAACGGACGCCCCCGCTCCCGGACCTGAACCCGCGCTCGGTCGCGACGCAGCCGCGTCAGGCGCACCCCACGGATTCGGCTCAGCGCCCGCCTTGTCCAGAGAAACCCCCGGCTGGGGAGCCGCATCCTGCGGACCAGGGCTCGCGGCTCCGGCCGCCGGAGTCCGCTGTTCGGGCGGAGCCCATGGGTTCGGGTCGCCGTTCCCCGGCGTACCCGGCGGCTGCGCGGCGTCGGACATGCGCGGAGTCCCCTCTGTCGTACGTTCCGTCATGCTACGGCCGGACCACGGGCCATGGCCCCGGCCTACGATGATCCCCGCACCATCCCGCACCACCGATCAGCCGATCACCCGCGCCCGCCGGACACAGGCAGGGCGCCGTTCCCGGGGAGGAACCCGTGACCGACCACCGCGACCCGAGCGTCCCGCCCGCCGTGCCCACCGGGCCCGTTCCGCGCGACCTGCACAACTTCATCGCCGGGCTGCCCAAGGCCGAACTCCACGTGCACCACGTCGGCTCCGCCTCCCCCCGTATCGTCTCCGAACTGGCCGCCCGTCACCCCGACTCCAAGGTGCCGACCGATCCCGAGGCGCTCGTCGACTACTTCACGTTCACGGACTTCGCCCACTTCATCGAGGTGTACCTGTCCGTCGTGGACCTCATCCGCACCCCCGAGGACGTACACCTGCTCACGTACGAGATCGCCCGCGACATGGGGCGGCAGCAGATCCGGTACGCCGAGCTGACCGTCACGCCGTTCTCCTCGACCCGTCGCGGCATCGACGAGGGCGCGTTCATGGACGCGATCGAGGACGCCCGCAAGGCAGCCGAGGCCGACTTCGGGACCGTACTGCGCTGGTGCTTCGACATTCCGGGAGAGGCGGGCCTCGAGGCCGCCGAGGAAACCACCCGGCTCGCCACCACGGACAAGCTCCGGCCGGAGGGCCTTGTCTCGTTCGGGCTCGGCGGACCCGAAGTCGGCGTGGCCCGGCCGCAGTTCAAGCCGTATTTCGACCGCGCGATCGCGGCCGGGTTGCGTTCCGTGCCGCATGCGGGTGAGACGACCGGGCCGGGTACCGTCTGGGACGCACTGACCGAGCTGCGCGCCGAGCGCATCGGACACGGCACGAGCTCCGCCGAGGACCCGAAGCTGCTCGCGCACCTCGCCGAGCACCGCATCGCCCTGGAGGTCTGCCCGACCTCCAACGTCGCCACGCGCGCGGTCCGGGCGCTCGACGAGCACCCGATCAAGGAGTTCGTACGGGCCGGGGTGCTCGTGACGATCAACTCCGACGATCCGCCGATGTTCGGCACGGACCTCAACAACGAGTACGCGGTGGCCGCCCGCCTCCTTGACCTCGATGAACAGGGGCTCGCCGCGCTCGCCAAGAGCGCCGTCGAGGCCTCGTTCCTCGACCCGGCCGGCAAGGCGGGGCTGGCCGGGGAGATCGACACCTACACCGGGGCATGGCTCGCGAACTGAAGCCAGCACAATGGGCCCATGCGCACCGTGACTGCCGTGGCCCATCGCGGCGACCCCTACCGCGTCCGCGAGAACACGATCGACTCGCTGCGTTCCGCGCTCCAACGGGGCGCGGACGCCGTCGAGTTCGATGTCCGGCTGACCCGCGACGATGTGCCGGTGCTGCTGCACGACGCGACGCTGAAGCGGCTGTGGGAACACGACCGGCCGCTGCTCTCGCTCTCCGCGGACGAGGTGCACGGACTCACCTTCGGTGGCGTTCCCACCCTGGAGGAGGCCCTGAAGGCGACCGGCCACGGCCGCTTCATGGTCGACCTGCCGGGCACCGCGAACCCCCGGGCCGTACGCCGGATCGTCGACGTCATCCGCGATCTCGGCGCCGACGAGCGCGTGTACTACAGCGCCGGCGCCGAGACCATGCTCGCCGTCCGCGCGGCCGACCCCGCCGCGGAGATCGCCCTCACCTGGACCACCCTGGCGCCGCCGCGCCCCATCCTCCTGGAAGCCATACGCCCCCGCTGGCTCAACTACCGCTTCAGCCTGGTGGACCGCGACATCGCCGCCCGCGTCCACCGCGACGGCTACCTCCTGTCGGCCTGGACCCCCGACACCCGCCGCTCCATGCGCCGCCTCCTCGACGCGGGAGCCGACTCGATCACGACGAACCGCATCGACACGCTGTGCTCACTGCGCCAGGTGCCGTCAGAAGCCCCCTAGGTCGTCACTCGGGAGCGCTGTGGCACCGTCGCCGGGTCGGTGGGCCTCGAGCGGGTGACGTACTGAGGCACCGGAGCGGTGTCCTTGCCGTTGTCGCGGGTGAGGCCGTAGCGGATGGCGCCCTGTTCAGGGCCGGTCGTGATGTCCTTGTTCACCGCTTCCCAGTCCGTCGGGAAGACGGCCAGGCCGTAGGAGGCGCCGCGCTCGTTGACATTGAGGGTGACGGTGCCGTCGACGTAGAAGAACTCGTTCTGCCACATCTGCTGGGTGCCCTCCGGCAGGACGGTGAAGCCGATGTCCGGGCTGCCCATTCCGGTGGCATAGCCGGGCCGGGTGCCACCGGCGTCGTCCATTCGTCGGCCGCCGCCGGACGCGACGTGGAAGATCTTGCCCCGCAGGCCCGTCCAGGTCGGCATGACCAGGCCGCCGGGCCGGTCGTGCGGGGAGATCTGCCAGCGCACCAGTACGTAGCCCTGGCCGCTGAGCGTCACGCTCTCGCCGCGGTGCTGCATCACGGCCCGCCCGCCACCGGTGCTGGTGATGCCGGACTCGGGCCGGCGCGGCAGCTCGGCGGGACGCGCGTTCGGGTCGGGTGCCTGGTCGACGGTGTCGACGACCGTGCCGTAGAGGCTGGCCCTCCTCGTGGGTGAGGGGGTGGGCGTCGGCGTGGGCGACGGTCTCGGGCGGACCGTGCTCGCCGCCGTGGGGGCCGCGACGCGGGGGCGCGGCTCGTCCGGCGGCTGCGTGACGACGTAGGCGCCGCCCGCGACCATCGTCGCCCCGGCCGTCATGGCCACCGCCGGCTTGGTGAAAGCGCCGACGATCTTGGCGGACCAGCCGACGGTCGTGGCGGCCGTCGTCGCGGCGACCGCCGTCTTGCCGCCGAAGACCAGCGAGAGCGTGAAGCCGACCGGGACGGGGACGAGCGCGAGCCCGACCAGCAGGCGTTCGGCCGGTACGACCTTCTCGCGGCGCCCGGAACAGTGGAGGCAGTCCCGTATGTGCCGGGCCAGCCGCTTGCGCCACACCGAGTCGGGCTGCCCGTCCCAGCGGGCGGTGACCTCGCGCAGATCAGGGCAGGACGAGTCGAGCGCCCGCACGATGCCCCGCGCGGTCTCCAGGCGGGCCTTCATCCGCTGGACGCGCACGGCGGTGTGCTGCCGGCTGATGCCGAGGGCCGACGCCAGCTCGCGCCGGGTGAGCTCGCCCGCGACCTCCAGCCACCACAGCGAGAGGAGCTGCCGGTCCTCGTCGTCGAGCCAGCGCACCGCCTCCGCGACCTCGCGTCGCTGCCCCTCCAACTGAAGTCGCAGTACGGTCAGTTCGGCGAAGTCGGCGGCGTCGTGCGCGGCGTTCTCGGCCAGCGACTCGGACGTACGGCGCCGTGCCCGGTCCCGTATCTGCCGCATCGCTATGGCGACCAGCCAGGAGCGGAAACTGTCCGGATCGCGCAGCGAGCCGAGGTTGTCCACGGCCCGGAGCATGGTCTCCTGCACGACGTCGTCGACGTCCGCGTGACCGTTGAGTGCTCGGCCGACGATGTTGTAGACCAGCGGCAGCCAGCCCTTGACCAGCTCGTCGAGCGCGCGCCGGTCACCGGCCTGCGCTGCCGCGATGATCGTACGCCACTGCCGACCGTCCACGTACGTCCCTTCCCGCACATGTGTCACTTGCTGTAGAGGAGCGTCCCGAAGCCCAGTTGGTCGAAGCCGCCACTGTTGGCTCCGTAGTCTCCTCCGCCTCCTTCGGCACGTACTTTCTCAGCCATCGCCGTGACATGGGGGACTGAGATTCGGCGGCGCCGGGCGTAGTGGTTGTGCAAGAGCTCCCAAACCGGGCGAATCTGGCCCCGGCCTATGTTGGAGATCACGGCCTGCTCGCGGCGGTCGCCCCGCGTCCCGGTGCCCCAGGTGTACTGGGTGAAGGGGACATCTCCACCCAGGTTGTACTTGGCGACGTACTCGGCGGCCTTCATCAGGCGGTTGTTGTCGTGGCCGTAGAAGTCGACGCCCTGGTTCCACGCCATCTCGCAGACCGAGCCCATCAGACCGATGCCCATCACGGTGTGGCCCTGGTCGCGGCCGGACTCCTGCCACTGGGCCAGGCCCTGGTCCTCGTACACGAAGGGGACGGCGTGCTTGATGGAGCCGTTGCCCTCGCCGTTCTTGAAGTACTCCACGGCCTGGTCGAACTTGGCGGTGTCGTCGCACAGGATGCCGATCGCCATGATGGCGGCGATGTTGCAGAGGTCCCAGTTCGCCCAGTAGTTGGTGATGAAGGCGCCGTTGTGGCGCTTCAGGAAGTCGTCGCTCAGCGGGTAGAAGACGTTGAGCAGCATCTTCTTGAAGCGGGACAGGTCGAAGCCAGGGTAGTCGCGCACGAGTTCGGCGGCGTTCGCGAACTGGTAGCCGTAGATGCCGGACGCCAGGAACCGGTCGGAGTTCCCGGTGAGCGTGGTGAACGTGGCCGACCAGGCGTTGAGGATCGCGACGGCCGCCTCGGCGTTCTCCTTCGTGCCGGCGATCTTCCAGCGCAGGGCGTTCTGGTAGGCGGCGTGGATGTCGTTGAAGAGGATGCCGTAGTTCTGGCCCGCGCCGCCACGGATGATCGTGTCCCGAGCGTTGGGCTTCCAGGTGCTCGCGGAATGCCGGTTGGCGATCAGCCGCTGCCAGCCCGCCAGCCAGGGCTCCGCCTTTGCGGCGACGCGCGTCTTGGCGCGGTTGAGGTCGCCGGCGTTGTGCAGCAGCCCGGGGTGCGCGAAGGCCGCTTCGGGGGCGGCGGTACTGGAGGTGCTGGGCGACGAGGCGGGCGTACCGGTCTGCGCGGCACCGGCCGAGTCGCGGCCACTCAGCGAGACCGCCATGCCGCCCACCGCGCCGCCGGCGGCCACGCCTCCGGCGATCTTGACCATGTCGCGACGGCTTATGCGGTGCCTGTTGTGCTCTGCCATGAAGAGCTCCTGTACGACAACGAGTCTGGGCCGCGGCTTGTTGGTGTCAGGTGGGACTTGTGTGCCGCGTGTGTACAGGAGACGGAGGAAATCTCTCCGCGATAACAATTTTTCACGGATACGACCGAGGGCCTTAAGGGATGCCCCTGACAACACCCTTGACCGGCACGTCAGTTGACTGGGGGTCGGGCCAGGGGCGGTGCCCTCCGCCGTGATGATCCGCTCGGGATGCGTACGCGCTGAGGATGAAGATCCACCACCTCGAGGAGTCGCCTGATGCATGCCCGTGTCCGTACCGCCTGTGCCGCTCTCGTCGTCCTGGGCCTCGCAGCCGGGCCCCTGGCGGGGGCCGCTGCCGCCTCCCCCGCCACAACGGTCGTGCGGACGGCCGACGGCCCCAACGCCGAAGCCCTGCGTGCCGCGATCGCCGACCTGCCGGACAAGAACGCGACGGCCGCGCTCGTACGGGTCGGTGGCACGGGCGGCAGTTGGCACGGCAGCGCCGGAGTACGCGACCTCACCACCGGTCGTGCGGCCCTGGAACACGGACGCTTCCGGGCCGGCTCCACGACCAAGGTGGTCACGGCGGCCGTCGTGCTCCAGCTCGCGGCCGAGGGGGAGGTGGACCTGGACGGGCACGTCCAGACGTACCTTCCCGGCCTGCTCTCGGACGACTTCGACCCCATTACCGTACGGCAGTTGCTGACCTTCACCAGTGGCCTGCAACCGGGCATCTCACTGGGCGACGCAGACGGTGAGGGCTTCGAGAACCGCTACAAGACGTTGACGCCCGAGGAGGTCGTGGCCTCGTCCGTCACCAAGGGGCCCGCGTTCGATCCGGGCCGGCGGCAGGCGTACGGCAACATCGACTACACCGTGCTCGGCATGCTCATCGAGAAGGTCACGGACGACTCGTACGAACACCAGGCGGCCATACGAATCTTCAAGCCGCTCGGCATGCAGCACACATCATTCCCCTGCGGATCCGACCCCCGCATCCACGGCCCCCACAACCGCGGCTACCAGAAACTCACCGACGGCCGCCTCGTGGACGCCACGGAGTGGAACATGTCTGACCGCTGGGCGGCAGGCGACATGATCTCCACGACGGCGGACCTGGAACGCCTGCTCCTCGGCCTGTTCCGCGGAAAGGTAGTCCCACAGCCCTTGTTGAAGAAGGAGATGCTCACTCTGCCGAAGGTCGAGGAGGGCGAGCCGACCATGAGCGCGGGTCTGCAGTACTACAGCAAGGATGGCCTCATCCTCTGGCTCAAGTCCGGCTCCCGCCCCGGCTACCGCACGGTGATCGCCACGACCCCCGACCTCTCCCGCACCCTCGTCCACTCGATCAACGCGACCGACGCGAAGGCCGTGGCCATGAACCCGGTGGAGGAGCGGATCCTCCGCGCCGCCTTCGGGTTCTGAGCACGAAAGTGCGGGCCTGCTCTGTCCTCTGTCCAGGGCGGGCCCGCACCATCCGGTCCGTCGTGGGTCAGCCCAGCGACGTCATCACGTGCTTGATCCGCGTGTAGTCATCGAAGCCGTACGACGACAGGTCCTTGCCGTAACCCGACTTCTTGAAGCCGCCGTGCGGCATCTCGGCGACCAGCGGGATGTGCGTGTTGATCCATACGCAGCCGAAGTCCAGGGACTTGGACATGCGCATCGCGCGCGCGTGGTCCTTCGTCCAGACGGAGGAGGCGAGGGCGTACTCGACGTCGTTGGCCCACTCGACGGCCTGGGCCTCGTCCGTGAAGGACTGGACGGTGATGACCGGCCCGAAGACCTCCTTCTGGATGATCTCGTCGTCCTGCTTGAGGCCGGAGACGACGGTCGGGGCGTAGAAGAAGCCCTTGTCGCCGACGCGCTTGCCGCCGGTCTCCACGCGCGCGTGGGCGGGCAGCCGCTCGATGAAGCCGCTGACCTGCTTGAGCTGGTTCGGGTTGTTCAGCGGCCCGTACAGCACGTCCTCGTCGTCCGGCTGCCCCGTCTTCGTGTCGGCGGCGGCCTTGGCGAGCGCGGCCACGAACTCGTCGTGGATGGACTCCTGGACGAGGACGCGGGTCGCGGCCGTGCAGTCCTGGCCCGCATTGAAGAAGCCCGCGACCGAGATGTCCTCGACGGCCTTGGCGATGTCGGTGTCCTCGAAGACGACGACCGGCGCCTTGCCGCCCAGCTCCAGATGAACCCGCTTGACGTCCTTGGAGGCGGACTCGGCGACCTGCATGCCGGCCCGTACGGAACCGGTGATCGAAGCCATCGCCGGGGTCGGGTGCTCGACCATCAGACGGCCGGTGTCACGGTCGCCGCAGATGACGTTGAAGACGCCCTTCGGCACGACCGAGCCGATGATGTCGGCGATCAGGAGGGTCGAGGCCGGGGTGGTGTCGGACGGCTTCAGCACCACCGTGTTGCCCGCGGCGAGCGCCGGGGCGAACTTCCATACGGCCATCATCATCGGGTAGTTCCAGGGCGCGACCTGCGCGCAGACGCCGACGGGCTCGCGGCGGATGATGGAGGTCATGCCGTCCATGTACTCCCCGGCCGCGCGGCCCTCGAGCATCCGGGCGGCACCCGCGAAGAAGCGGATCTGGTCGACCATGGGCGGGATCTCTTCGGACCGGGTCAGCCCGATCGGCTTGCCGGTGTTCTGGACCTCCGCGGCGATGAGTTCCTCGGCCCGCTCCTCGAAAGCGTCCGCGATCTTGAGAAGGGCCTTCTGACGCTCGGCCGGGACCAGGTCCCGCCAGGCCGGGAAGGCCGCGGCCGCGGCGGCCATCGCGGCGTCGACGTCCGCCTGCCCGGACAGCGGCGCGGTGGCGTACGCCTCGCCCGTCGCGGGGTTGACCACCTCGGTCGTCCGTCCATCGGCGGCATCGCGGAACTCTCCGTCGATGTAGTTGCGCAGACGACGCAGCTCAGTGCTCACTGCCGGCCCTCCTGTCAGGTGTCCAGTCCTTGAGACACCCACCCTAGTCCGACGCTCCACGTTTTCAACACCCCCGATCAGCCCAAAGCTGCGAAATCCGCAACTGTCACCCCTGTAAACAACGGATTTCATCGATCATCTCTTGCGGAACTGCTGAGGTCTCATGCACAGTGAGCACGTGGTCAGTCGCAGCGCAGAGCCAAAGGGCTCCCGAGAAATCCGGTCGGGGAACACCGCTCCCCCGCTGGACGACGTCTCGCTCGCCATCATCGAGCAGCTCCAGGAAGACGGCCGGAGGCCGTACGCGGCGATCGGCAAGGCCGTCGGCCTCTCGGAGGCGGCCGTCCGCCAGCGCGTCCAGAAGCTGCTCGACCAGGGCGTGATGCAGATCGTCGCCGTCACGGACCCACTCACCGTGGGTTTCCGCAGGCAGGCGATGGTCGGCATCAATGTCGAGGGCGACACCGAGACCGTGGCCGACGCGCTGAGCGACATGCCGGAAGTCGAGTACGTGGTGATGACCGCCGGCTCCTTCGACCTCCTCGCCGAGATCGTCTGCGAGGACGACGACCACCTTCTGGACGTCATCAACAAACGCATCCGGGCCCTGTCCGGCGTGCGCTCCACCGAGAGCTTCGTCTACCTGAAGCTCAAGAAGCAGACCTACATGTGGGGGACCCGATAGCCGTGAGCAAGGACCTCAGCAAAGTCGCGTACGACCACCTGTGGATGCACTTCACCCGCATGTCCTCGTACGAGAACGCGCCCGTCCCCACCATCGTCCGGGGCGAGGGCACCTACATCTACGACGACCAGGGCAAGCGCTACCTCGACGGTCTCGCGGGGCTGTTCGTGGTCCAGGCCGGACACGGCCGGGTGGAGCTGGCCGAGACCGCCTCCAAGCAGGCCCAGGAGCTGGCCTTCTTCCCGGTCTGGTCGTACGCCCACCCCAAGGCGATCGAGCTGGCCGAGCGCCTCGCCGGCCATGCCCCCGGCGATCTGAACAAGGTCTTCTTCACCACGGGCGGCGGCGAGGCGGTCGAGACCGCCTGGAAGCTCGCCAAGCAGTACTTCAAGCTCCAGGGCAAGCCGACCAAGTACAAGGTCATCTCGCGTGCGGTCGCCTACCACGGCACCCCGCAGGGCGCCCTGTCCATCACCGGCCTGCCCGCCCTGAAGGCCCCCTTCGAGCCACTGGTCCCCGGCGCCCACAAGGTCCCGAACACCAACATCTACCGCGCCCCGATCCACGGCGACGACCCGGAGGCCTTCGGCCGCTGGGCCGCCGACCAGATCGAGCAGCAGATCCTCTTCGAGGGCCCGGAGACCATCGCGGCCGTCTTCCTGGAGCCGGTGCAGAACGCGGGCGGCTGCTTCCCGCCGCCGCCCGGCTACTTCCAGCGGGTACGCGAGATCTGCGACCAGTACGACGTGCTGCTCGTCTCCGACGAGGTCATCTGCGCCTTCGGCCGGCTCGGCACGATGTTCGCCTGCGACAAGTTCGGATACGTCCCGGACATGATCACCTGCGCCAAGGGCATGACCTCGGGCTACTCCCCCATAGGCGCCTGCATCGTCTCGGACCGCGTCGCCGAGCCGTTCTACAAGGGCGACAACACCTTCCTGCACGGCTACACCTTCGGCGGTCACCCCGTGTCGGCCGCGGTGGGCCTCGCCAACCTCGACCTGTTCGAACGCGAGAAGCTCAACCAGCACGTGCTCGACAACGAGAGCGCGTTCCTGACGACCCTGCAGAAGCTGCACGACCTGCCGATCGTCGGAGACGTCCGCGGCAACGGCTTCTTCTACGGCATCGAGCTGGTGAAGGACAAGGCCACCAAGGAGAGCTTCACGGACGAGGAGTCGGAGCGCGTGCTCTACGGCTTCGTCTCCAAGAAGCTCTTCGAGTACGGCCTGTACTGCCGCGCCGACGACCGCGGTGACCCGGTCGTGCAGCTCGCGCCGCCGCTGATCTCGGACCAGTCGACGTTCGACGAGATCGAGTCGATCGTCCGCCAGGTGCTGACGGAGGCTTGGACCCAGCTCTGAGCAGCCCCAGCTGCTAGCCCACCTCCGTTCTTCCACATGCTCTGATCTTCCGCATGGATGATCAACACCGGCCCCGGTGCCGCCCGTTCGAGTGAGAATGGGCGGCACCGGGGCCGCGTACGTCCGGCCTCCCGGCCCCGACTCCCTAGCGTGCCCAGTGACCGATCGGCTCCGCCTTCGTTCCCCCGGACGGGGGGACTTCCTCCCAGTCCGGGGGGATTCCGCGGCATTTCTGATCCGAACCGAGGTGTACGCCCATGGTGGCTCCGCCGGACAACGACGTGCTCTGGGCACGTGCTCTGCATGTCAAGCACAACGGCTCCCCCGCGCTGAGCGGCGTCTCGCTCGGGGTTCGCGTGGGCGAGATCCTCGCCGTCGGCGGCCCGCGCGGCAGCGGCAAGACCACGCTGCTGAGGTGCCTGTCCGGACAACTCCTGCCGCAGCAGGGGGAGGTCTGGTTCAACAGCACGCCCGTGCACACCATGGGTCCGCACACCCGCGAACGCCTGCGCCGCGACCGCTTCGGCTGGATCGACCCGGCGCCCGTCCTGGTGCCCGAGCTGAACGCCTGGGAGAACGCCGCGCTGCCGCTGATGCTGCGCGGTGCAGGGCGCCGCCAGGCCAAGGCCACCGCCCTGGAGTGGCTGGAGCGCCTCGACATCGGCAGTTGTGCCCGTCGGCGCCCGTACGCCCTGCTCCAGGCCGAGCGCCAGCGCGTCGCCATCGCTCGCGCGCTGGTCCCGGCGCCCACCGTGCTCTTCGCCGACGAGCCGACCGCGCCACTGCACCGCGTCGACCGTGCCAATGTCCTGCGTACGCTCACGACGGCGGCCCGTTCGCACGGCATCACGGTCGTGCTGGCCACGCACGACGCGGACACCGCGGCCCTCGCCGACCGCAGGGTGTCGCTGCTCGACGGGCGGCGCGTGAACACCGTCCATCTGCCCGAGGCCACCGAGCCCGAGTCGGAAGGCCGGGCCGCGTGCTCGCTCTCCGCCTAGCCCGGGGCGCCCGGCCCGCCGTGCAACTGCGCCGATTCCTGGTCGCGGTGGCTTCGGCGGGCACGGGCTTCCTGCTCCTGTGCACCCTGGGGTTCGCGATGGGGCACTCGCACGATTCGTCGGGCGCGGTCATCCGGCTCGCGTGGTGTCTCGCGCCGCTCGCCGCCACCGTGCAGTTTGCGGTGGCGGTGGCCCGTACCGACCCGGCCACCCGTCCCCGCCCCGGACTCTTCGCCATCGGCCTGGGACCGGGCCGGCTGATGCTGCTCGCGGCGATCTCCACCGCGGTGTCCTGCACGCTCGGTTCGCTGGTCGCGCTGCTCTGCGTGCTCCATCTGCGCGGCGATCTGAGCGGTCTGCCCTTCGACGGCGAGGCCGCCGAACTGCTCGCCGGGAACCAGCCGTTGCCCCTCGCGGCCACGATCACGCTGCTCGCGCTGGTGCCGATCGCCGCGTCGCTTGCGAGCGCGCTGTCCCTGCGCCCACGTGGAGGCAGGAAGTCCGGCGCCCGTACGACCTACGGTACCGGCACACAGGCAGGCATCACCGAAGCCAACGGCTCCGCGCTCAGCGACGCCCACCCCGACGACCCCGGCCCGCCGGTGCACCCGTATCCCGCTCCCACCGCCACTCCCACCGGCCTGCCCTGGGGCGTGGCGGTGCTCGCGGCCGGCCTCGCCGTCGAGACGTACGCGAGTCGCGGCGGCCCCGCGTCCGGTCCCGGCCTGCCCGGCCTTCAGGCGGGCGGCTCCGCCGGTGTGCTCCTCGGCTGGGCACTCACCACGCTGGGCCTGGCGATGGCGGGCCCCGCGCTGACCCACCTGAGCGGCCGGCTGCTCCAGGCGGTGCGGCCGGGCGCGTTGCGGCTGCTGGCCGGGCGCATCCTCATGGAGGAGGCGGGGCGCATCGGCCGACCGCTCGGTGTGGTGTGCGCGGTGACATCGGGGGCGTACGCCATGGCCGCGCTGTATACCGACGCCCGCCCCGAGATCGGGCCGCTCACCGTGCTGGGCGTGCTGCTTGTGGCGGGCTGCGCCGTCGGGACGCTGCTGACGGCCGCGGTCGAGGCCAGGCAGGACCGTACCGACACCACGGCGGCACTGCTCGGGCTCGGCGCGCCCGCCACACTGCTGCGCGGCGCCGCCGCACTCCGCGCGGGCGCGCTGCTCGCCGTCCTCGGCCCGCTGACCTGGGCGATCGCAGGGCTGGCGGCAGTGCCGCTGACCGACTGATCCCCTGTACGAAAAAAGTACGCGCCGGCCGATGAGTTTTCCGCGAGGATCTGGTCCAACCCTGCGAACAACACTTCACCGCGCAAAAGGGGAGAGACCGCACATGTACCAGCAGATGATCTTCGTGAACCTCGCCGTGAACCACATCGACGCCTCGAAGAAGTTCTTCACCGAGCTCGGCTACGAGATCAACAAGCAGTTCTCCGACGAGAACTGCGCGAGTATCGTCATCAGCGACACGATCGTCGCGATGATCATGACGAAGCAGCGCTACGCGGACTTCACGAAAAAGGAGATCGCGGACTCGACGAAGACCAGCGAGGTGCTGCTGTGTCTGAGCGCCGAGAGCCGCGAGAAGGTCGACGAGCTGGTCGACAAGGCCGTCGCCGCGGGCGGCACGGAGACCCGCGAGCCCCAGGACTACGGCCAGATGTACGGCCGCTCCTTCGACGACCCGGACGGCCACACCTGGGAGATCATGTGGATGGACCCGGCGGCCGTCGAGGGCTGAGGTCCAGGCGCAACGCGTTGCTTACGCGGCCACTCCTAGCATGGGCGGGTGCAGACTATGCCCGCCCATGCGGCCCACCACCAAGACAACGAGATCGAGACCCTCGAAGAGTTCGACGCGATCGTCTCCGCTCGTGGCACTCTCGCCGGATTCCGCGTCCAGGCCGTTGATCTGACGGACCGTACAAGGGAGTTACTCACCACCGACACCGCAGGCGCCGTATTCCTCGGCTGCCCGATGCGGGAGGAGGCGGCGGCGAAGGTCCGCGCCGCCGGCGCACTGGTCTTCCCGCCCGTCCCGGACCTGCCCTTCGACCCGTACCGCGGTCATGTCTACACGCCCGGCGAGCTGTTCGCCTCACTCGACAAGGGCTACGAGCAGACGCCGGACGCCCTCGCCTACGCCTGGTTCCAGCAGACCAAGGCCGACGGCGACGTCTACGCGTCGATGCTGCGCTCCGTCCACGACGACTCCGTCTCCGACGCCCTGGACGAACTCCTGCGCGGGACACGGGTGGTGGGCGTGATGGGCGGCCACGCGATGGCCCGCGGCACCCAGGCGTACGAGCGCGCCGCGCGGCTCGGGCGCGCGCTGGCACAGGCCGGTTTCACGGTGGCGACGGGCGGCGGCCCGGGAGCCATGGAGGCGGCGAACCTGGGCGCGTACGCGGCGCCGTACGACGACGCGATGCTGGAGGATGCCTGCCAACTCCTGGGCAAGGCGTCGTCGTTCATGCCCTCGATCACCGATTGGGCGCGATGCGCGTTCGAGGTGCGCGAGCGCTGGCCGAAGGGCAACCACTCGGTCGGGATCCCCACCTGGTTCTACGGCCATGAGCCGCCGAACGCCTTCGCCTCCCACATCGCCAAGTACTTCGCCAACGCCACCCGCGAGGACGGCCTGCTGGCCCGCTCGAACGCGGGCGTCGTCTTCCTGCCGGGCGCCGCCGGGACCGTACAGGAGGTCTTCGACAACGCGACGCCGAATTACTACGAGTCGCGCGGCGAGCCCACCCCCATGGTCCTGGTCGACCGCGTCCACTGGACGGAGCGGCTGCCGGTCTGGCCCCTGCTCCAGTCGCTGGCCAGGAACCGCTCGATGGAGCCGCGGATCGCCCTCGTGGACCACGTCGAGGAGGCACCGGAGGCATTGGTCCGGCTGGCTCGGACAACCGTCGGCTGAAGCCAAGGGCGGGCCAGGGCGGGCCACATCTGTCATTCGAACGTGGCCCGCTCCAGCCAGAACCCCAGCAGCCCCGGTTCGCCCAGGACCTCCAACTGCCCGCCGTCCAGCGGAAGCCGGCGGTAGAAGGCGAGCAGCACCTCGGTGAGCGGCCCGCGCAGCGCGACCGTCGCCTTCTCGTGGCCGCGGCGCCAGGTCACACCGTCCTCCGTGAGCACGATGAACCACTCGGCGTTCAACTCGGCCGGGGTGTCGGTCGCGTGGAGGTGGATGCTGCGGCCAGGCCCGCGCAGCTCACTCGCCGCGTCCTCCGGCATCGCCCGCTGCGCGTACTGGACGATCTGCAGCCACTCGTCGATCGCGTCGGCGGCCAGCTCGGGCGCGACCTCGTAGCGCGCACTCGCCGCGATCGCCGCGTCCGCCCGGTGGATCACCGTCTCCAGCGTCATTCGCCGCGCCCAGAAACCGGCCGTCCGCTCCCAGGACCAGGTCCAGACCGCGGCGTCGGGCCCGGCGGCGCGCAGGGTCGCGGCGGCTTTCTCGGCACCCTCGGCCAGCCAGGCGTCGAGGGCGGCGGGATCGTCTTCCTCGAGCCCCGCCAAGCCGGACACCCGCGATTCCGGGACCTCCTCGGTCGCCCTTGTACGCACGATGTGCTCGGCCCAGCGGTGTGCGCCGCCCACGTGCACGGCAAGTTCCCGCAGCGTCCAGTCCGGACAGGTCGGGACGGTCACGGCGAGATCGGCGCCGTTCAAGTGCTTCCTCAACAGCTCGGTCTGCGCGACGATTTCATCGCAGTAGCGGTCATGTCCGAGGCCGGCTCCGAGTAGCGTCATGCACGGAAGCCTAGGTCTCCGTGTCCTGGTCCAGCACGACAATTTCCGCCGAGTCGAAGGTCACCCCGACCTCGTCCCCGGGCTCCGGCGCATCCCGCAGCGCGCACGCCGCCTCCAGGCGCGGCGCGCCCTTCGGCTGCAGATGTACGGAGACATGGGTGCCGCGGAACGTGCGCGCCGCGACCGTGCAGCGCAGCCCCTCCGCCGGCGGCACGAGCCGTACGCCCGCGGGCCTGATCAGCAGCGGAACCTCGCCCTGGGGGGCACCGTCGGGCACCGGAACCTTGCCCCACGGCGTGTCCGCGGCCTCCCCGCTGACGCTCGCGCCGGCCACATTCTCGAAGCCGAGGAAGCGGGCGACGAACTCGTCCGCCGGCCGCTGCCACACCTCAAGTGGCGTACCGGACTGGGCGATCCGCCCGTCTCGCATCACCACGACCCGGTCGGCGAGCGCGAACGCCTCGCCCTGGTCGTGAGTGACCGCGAGCACGGTGGTGCCCAACTCGCCGAAGAGTTCCCGGAGTTCGACGACGAGCCGCTCGCGCAGGGAGCGGTCGAGCTGGCCGAGCGGTTCGTCGAGCATGAGCAGCCGGGGGCGCGGAGCGAGCGCCCGAGCGAGCGCGACACGCTGCTGCTCGCCTCCGGAGAGGGAGGCGATGGCCCTGGACGCGGCTCCCGGCAAGCCGACGAGCTCCAGCAACTCCCGTACTCGTACGTCTTGTTGTGCCTTCGACGCGCCGTGCATCCGCAAGCCGAAGGCCACGTTGCCGCCCACATCGCGCTGTGGGAAGAGCTGGTGGTCCTGGAACATCAGGCCGACGCCCCGCTTGTGCGCGGGGACCCCGCCGAGGTCCTGGCCGTCCAGGAACACCCGCCCGGAGTCGAGGTGTTGCAGACCCGCGACGACTCGCAGCAGCGTCGACTTGCCGCTGCCGCTGGGCCCGAGCACGCACACGATCTCGTGCTCGGCGACGTCGAGGCCGACGGCGTCGAGGGCGGGTCGCCTCCCGAACCGTACGGTCGCTTCATCGAGCGTGAGCATCGATTCCTGCATGAGCTTCGCGTCCCGCTTGTGGACCGCATCGCGCTTGAGCATCGTCAGAACTCCCCCGTCCGGTCGGTGCGGATGCGTTCGAGCAGGAGCAGCGCCACCGCGCACACCACCATCAAGATCGTCGAAAGGGCCATCGCCTGACCGTAGTTGAGCTCGCCCGCGCGCCCGAGGAGCCGGGCCACGGCGACCGGCAGCGTCGGGTTGTCCGGCCGCGCGATGAAGACGGTCGCGCCGAACTCGCCGAGCGAGACGGCGAAGGCGAACCCGGCCGCGATCAGCAGGGCCCGCCGCACCATCGGCAGATCGACCTCCCGCCAAACCCGCCACGGCGAGGCCCCGAGCACGGCCGCCGCCTCACGCAGCCGCACGTCCACGGCCCTCAGGACGGGCAGCATGGTGCGTACGACGAAGGGGACGCCGACCAGCGCCTGGGCGAGGGGCACCAGGATCCAACTGCTTCTCAGGTCCAGCGGCGGCTCGTCGAGCGCGATCAGGAATCCGAAGCCGACGGTCACCGCGGAAACGCCGAGCGGGAGCATGAGCAGCGCGTCGAAGCCCCGCACGAAACGGCCTGCGTCCCGGCGGGTGAGCGCGGCGGCCGCGAGACCGCCGATCAGCAGGGCGAGGGCGGTGGCGGCGCAGGCGTACTGCAGTGAATTGCCGACGGCCTCGATGGGCGGGACGAGGAAGACGCCGCTCTCGTCATCGGTCAACGCCTTGTAGTACGCGAATCCGGGCGCGTCCAGCGAGCGTTGGACCAGCACGGCCAGTGGCAGAACGAGCAGTACGGCGGCGGTGCCGAGGACGGCGGCGAGCAGCGTCCACTGCCCGGCGCCACGCGGCCGTCGCGCGGTCACGGAGGCGTCGACCAGGCGCAGGGCCGTCTCTCGGCGGCGTACCGTCCATGCGTGGACCGCGAGGATCGCCCCCACCGCCACGAACTGGATCATGGTGAGCACTGCAGCCGTGGGGAGGTCGAAGATCTCCGAGGTCTGCCGGTAGATCTCGACTTCGAGCGTGGCGAAGGTGGGACCGCCCAGGATCTGCACCACACCGAAGGAGGTGAAGGTGAAGAGGAAGACCATCAGCGCCGCGGCGGCCACGGCGGGGCTCAGCGCGGGGAGCGTGACCTTGCGCCAGGCCGCGAACCGTGAGGCGCCGAGCACCCGCGCGGCCTCCTCCTGACGTGGGTCGAGTTGCGACCAGAGGCCGCCGACGGTGCGTACGACGACGGCGTAGTTGAAGAAGACGTGCGCGAGCAGGATGGCCCAAACGGTGGTGTCGAGGCGGACGCCCCACAGTTCGTCGAGCAGACCGCCCCGGCCGACCAGGGCGAGGAACGCCGACCCGACGACGACGGTCGGCAGGACGAACGGGACGGTGACGACCGCGCGCAGGATCTGCTTGCCCGGAAAGTCGAAGCGCGCGAAGACATACGCGCCGGGGAGCGCGATGAGCAGCGTGAGCGCCGTGGAGACGAACGCCTGCCAGGTGGTGAACCACAGCACATGCCGGATGTCGGGCTGGGCGACGACATCGGTGATCCGGCCGAAGTGCCAGACCCCGTCGGCCTCGAGGCCGCGCGCGACGATCGCGGCGACGGGGTAGGCGAAGAAGAGCGCGAAGAACACGACGGGCACGACCAGCAGGGCGAGCCGCGCCACGCTCTTTCCGGGAGCCGGTGCCTTGGGGCGTCCGGCCCTTACTTCAGTACGAGCGACGTCCATGACTTAACCCACTGGTCACGGTTCTTGGCGATGTCCTTGGGCGCCATGACCTCGGAGTCCTCCGCCGGGGCGCCGTACTTCGTGAACTCCTCGGGGATCTGCGCGTCCTCGCGCATCGGGTACACGAACATGTTGAGCGGCATGTCGGCCTGGAACTTCATCGAGATGAGGAAGTCGATGAGGGCCTTGCCGCCCTTGGCGTTCTTGGCGTTGCTGAGCAGTCCCGCGTACTCGATCTGCCGGAAGCAGGTGCCGTAGGCGACGCCGGTCGGTGCGGTGTCCGGCTTGGGGTCGGCGAAGACGACCTCGGCGGGCGGAGAGGAGGCGTAGGAGACGACGAGCGGCCGGTCCCCCTTCGCCTTCTTGCCGCCGGCGGACCCGGAGAACTCCTCGTTGTAGGCCTGCTCCCAGCCGTCGACGACCTTCACGCCGTTGGCCTTGAGCTTCGTCCAGTAGTCCTGCCAGCCGTCGTCGCCGTATTTTGCGGCGGTGCCCAGCAGGAAGCCGAGGCCGGGCGAGGAGGTGGAGGCGTTCTCGGTGACGAGGAGGTCCTTGTACTCGGGCTTGACGAGGTCGTCGAAGGACTCCGGCGGGGTCAGGTCGTTCTCTTCGAAGTAGGCCTTGTCGTAGTTGACGCAGATGTCGCCGAAGTCGATGGGCGTGACCCGCTTCTTCTGCTGGTCGATCCGGTACTCCGGGGGCAGCAGATCGGAGTCCTTGGCCTCGTACCCCTGGAACAGGTCGTTGTCGAACGCCCGGGACAGCAGGGTGTTGTCGACGCCGAAGAGGACATCGCCCTGCGGGTTGTCCTTGGTGAGGATCGCCTTGTTGAGGGCCTGGCCTGCGTCCCCGTCCTTGAGGACCTTCACCTGGTAGCCGGACTGCTTCTCGAAGTCGCTGATCACGCTCTTGGACGCCGCCCACGAGTCATGGCTGACGAGGGTGACGGTCTTGGACTCCGAGGCCCCTTCCCCGTCCCCGGAGTCGGACGACGTGCAAGCGGACAGCGTGACCAGACCGAGCCCGACGGCCACGGCCACGAACTTCTTGGTGGTGCTCACTGGGATCCCTCCTGGGGATGACCAGAAGAGACGCGGCCCTGCCCGGCACTCTCGGAGAACTCCCGAGGCTCCCGGGCAGGGCGCAACAGCTGGCTCGAGTGAAGACCGAACTTCCTACCCAGAATGACCTGGGCGAGGTTCAGAGGGTCTGCGGCCGTGCCGCACTCTCAGCGCTGTGGCGCTCCCCTGTCGGATTTTGCAGGTATGAAGGTGTGTACGGAGGTCAGAGTACCGCCTGATCCGCCCGTGCCCACCGCTCGGCGGACGCTGTGATCAGCCCGTGCCCTGACTCCCGTCAGCGCTCGGTGGCCGCGAGCTGTCCGCACGCCCCGTCGATCTCCTGGCCACGGGTGTCCCGGACGGTGACCGGCACCCCGTGCGCGGCGATCGCCTCGATGAACGCCTTCTCGTCCTCGGGCCGGGAGGCGGTCCACTTGGAGCCGGGCGTCGGGTTCAGCGGGATCAGGTTGACGTGCACGGGCTTGCCCTTGAGCAGCCGGCCGAGCCGGTCGCCGCGCCACGCCTGGTCGTTGATGTCCCGGATCAACGCGTACTCGATGGACAGCCGGCGCCCGGACCTGGCCGCGTACTCCCATCCGGCGTCGAGGACTTCCCGCACCTTCCAGCGCGTGTTGACGGGTACGAGGGTGTCGCGCAGTTCGTCGTCCGGCGCATGCAGCGAGATCGCGAGCCGACACTTGAAGCCCTCGTCGGCGAACCTGTGGATGGCGGGGACCAGTCCGACGGTCGATACGGTGATGCCGCGCTGCGACAGCCCGAGGCCGTCCGGCTCGGGGTCGGTGAGCGCCCGTATCGCCCCGACGACGCGCTTGTAGTTGGCGAGGGGCTCGCCCATGCCCATGAAGACGATGTTGCTGAGCCGCGCCGGCCCACCGGGGATCTCGCCGTCCCTGAGAGCCCGCATGCCGTCGACGATCTGGTGCACGATCTCGGCGGTCGACAGATTCCGGTCGAGCCCGGCCTGTCCGGTGGCGCAGAAGGGGCAGTTCATGCCGCAGCCCGCCTGCGAGCTGATGCACATGGTGACCCGGTCCGGGTAGCGCATCAGCACGGACTCCACGAGCGTCCCGTCGAACAGCCGCCACAGGGTCTTGCGGGTGGTGTCCTGGTCGGTCGACAGATGCCGCACGACCGTCATCAGCTCGGGAAGCAGCGCCTCCTGAAGCTTGGCGCGCGAACCGGCGGGGATGTCGGTCCACTGCTCCGGGTCGTGCGCGTATCTCGCGAAGTAGTGCTGCGAGAGCTGCTTGGCGCGAAACGGCTTCTCACCGATCGCTGCAGCGGCTTCCTTGCGCTCGGCGGGCGAGAGATCGGCAAGGTGCCGCGGCGGCTTCTTGGCTCCGCGGGGGGCGACGAAAACGAGTTCTCCGGGCTTAGGCATGGCCATACAAGTGTCGCAGACATACGAAGAGGGGCCCGCCACCTGTGGACAACGAGCCCCTCGCGTATGAACGTGCAGGTCAGTGGCGATGCACAAAGGTCACCCGGAGCCGACGAAGATCACCATCAGCAGCCACACCACCGGCGCTGTCGGCAGCAGCGAATCCAGTCGGTCCATGCTGTGTCGACTTGCCGCTACCGCGGCGCGGCGCCGTGCCCCTCTTACCTCAGCCGGACCCCACGAAGAGGACGAGCAAGAGCCAGACCACTGGCGCCGTAGGTAGCAGCGAATCCAGTCGGTCCATGATCCCGCCGTGCCCCGGAAGCAGCGTCCCCATGTCCTTGATGCCCAGGTCCCGCTTGATCATGGACTCGCCGAGGTCTCCGAGGGTGGCGGTGACCGCGACCGCGAAGCCCATCAGCAGGCCCTGCCACCAGGTGCCGTCCTCGATCAGGAACTGCATGAACAGGGCGCCCGCCGCCATGGCGAAGGTGACCGCGCCGAGCAGGCCCTCGCGGGTCTTGCCGGGGCTGATGCGCGGAGCGAGCTTGTGCTTGCCGAAGCGCCAGCCGATGGCGTAGGCGCCCGTGTCACTTACCACGGCCAGCGCCAGGAATGTGAGGACCCGCCACGCGCCGTCGTCGGCGGTGAGCATCATCGCCACGAACGTGGCCAGGAACGGGATGTAGAAGGCCGCGAAGACGCCCGCTGTGACGTCCTTGAGGTAGCCCTCGGGTGGTTCCGTCATGCGCCAGACGAGGACGGCGAGAGCGGTGAGCGCCATCGCCACCCAGGCGCCCTCGGCCCCCCGCACGTATCCGGCGACGACCATCGCCGCGCCGCCGAGCGCGAGCGGCACGAGGGGCGCCTTGATGCTCTTGCGCTCCTGGAGCCGCGAGGTCAGCTCCCACAGGCCGACCACGACGGCGACCGCTATGACGCCGACGAAGACGGCCTTGACGACGAACAGGGACACGACGATCACCGCACCGAGCGCGACGCCGACCCCTATGGCAGCACCCAGGTCGCGGCCCGCGTTCTTCTTCTGCGGTGCGGACGCCGGCTGTGGGGCGCTGGACATGGGCTCCTGCGGCTGGGGCTGGGGCTGGTGGTGCGACGGAGCCCGGTGCGGCGGCGTCTCGTCGCGGAACAGGGGGCCACCCGCCAAAGCGGCCCCCCGGTCGTCATCCTGGTCTCCGCCATGCGCGGGTACGTCGGGCACGATGGGCATGGGGCGAGTCTGCTGGGCGTTGTGCGCGTCGTACGCGGGACCCGCCGGGGCAGCGCCCTGGGCAGGCCCCTGGTCGGGCGGCCCCCAGTACCCGGCTTGTGGCGGCGCCCCCCAGGAAGAGTCGTTCATCAGACCTCGAGCAGCTCTGATTCCTTGTGCTTGAGCAGCTCGTCCACCTGAGCGACGTACTTCGCGGTGGTGTCGTCGAGCTCCTTCTCCGCACGGCGGCCCTCGTCCTCGCCGACCTCGCCATCCTTGATCATCTTGTCGATGGCGTCCTTGGCCTTGCGGCGGACGGATCGGATCGAGACCTTGGCGTCCTCACCCTTGGTCTTGGCGACCTTGATGTAGTCCCTGCGGCGCTCCTCGGTCAGCTCGGGGAACACCACCCGAATGATATTGCCGTCGTTGCTCGGGTTGACGCCCAGGTCGGAGTCGCGGATCGCCTGCTCAATGTTGCGCAGCGCGCTCTTGTCGAACGGGGTCACCACTGCCATACGCGGTTCCGGCACCGAGAACGAGGCCAGCTGGTTGATCGGCGTCAGTGCGCCGTAGTAGTCGGCCACGATCTTGTTGAACATCGCCGGGTGCGCACGACCGGTGCGGATCGCGGCGAAGTCCTCCTTGGCGACCACGACGGCCTTCTCCATCTTCTCCTCGGCCTCGAGGAGGGTCTCTTCGATCACCACTTGCTCCTGCGTGTCTTGAGTAGGCCCGGCAGCTGTTCCTGGTCGGGGTCGGCAGCCGGCTGCGTCGCGTCTTATTACTGCACGGTTCCCGACCGGCAGGACATTGTCCATCCCCCGGTCAGGGTCCGTCCTCCTGGCAGGGACTGCCCCTGTCAGGCCCGGCTGCCCTGATCACCCACGAGAGTGCCGATCTTCTCACCCTTGACGGCGCGGGCGATATTGCCCTCCGCCAGAAGCTCGAAGACCAGGATGGGCAGCTTGTTGTCCCGGCAGAGCGTGATGGCTGTCATGTCGGCGACCTTCAGGTCGCGGGTGATGACCTCGCCGTAGCTGAGCGAGTCGAACTTGACGGCCTCGGAGTTGGTCTTCGGGTCGGAGTCGTAGACCCCGTCCACACCGTTCTTGCCCATCAGCAGGGCTTCGGCGTCGATCTCCAGGGCGCGCTGGGCGGCGGTGGTGTCGGTGGAGAAGTACGGCATGCCCATACCGGCGCCGAAGATGACCACGCGGCCCTTCTCCAGGTGGCGTACGGCACGCAGCGGGATGTACGGCTCCGCGACCTGCCCCATGGTGATGGCGGTCTGCACACGCGAGTCGATGCCCTCCTTCTCGAGGAAGTCCTGAAGGGCGAGGCAGTTCATGACCGTACCGAGCATGCCCATGTAGTCGGAGCGGGCCCGGTCCATGCCGCGCTGCTGCAACTCGGCACCGCGGAAGAAGTTGCCGCCGCCGATGACGACGGCGATCTGAGCACCGCCGCGGACAACGGCGGCCACCTCGCGGGCGATTTTGTGCACCACGTCGGGGTCGACGCCCAGTCCCCCGCCACCGGCGAACGCCTCACCGGAAAGCTTCAGCAGAAAGCGCCCCGCGCCTTTGCCGTGATCGCTCTTGTCGTCCTTGTCGGCCTTGGTGGTGGTCATGGAGATCTCGCCTCTTTTACGTGTCGCACATGCGAAGAAGGCCATTGCCGGTGGGGTGTTCTCATCCCATGCGCGGCAATGGCCTCCTCGTCAGATCTGCTGTCGTCCGTCACGCACGCGCGCGTGCCCACGTGCGAGGACGACTGCTGTCGACCCTAGCGGGCTCTCGCGTGGATCGCGGCACGGACTCAGATGCCGACCTTGATGCGCACGAAGCGCTTCAGGGTGACACCGGCCTCGTCCAGGACCTTCTGGACGGACTTCTTCTGGTCGAGCGCGTACGGCTGGCCGAGGAGCGTGGCGTCCTTGAAGAAGGCGTTGACGCGGCCCTCGACGATCTTCGGCAGGGCGGCCTCGGGCTTGCCCTCGGCACGCGTGGTCTCCTCGGCGACCCGGCGCTCGCTCTCGATGACCTCGGCCGGAACGTCCTCGCGGGAGAGGTACTTGGGCGCGAAGGCGGCGATGTGCTGGGCGATGCCCTTGGCGGTCTCGGCGTCCGGCTTGTCCAGCTCGACGAGGACACCGATCTGCGGGGGCAGGTCGGGCATGGTGCGGTGCATGTACGCGGTGACGTACTCGCCGGAGAACTGGGCGAAGCGGTCCAGGACGATCTTCTCGCCCAGGTTGGCGTTGGCCTCGTCGACGTACGCCTGAACCGTCTTGCCGGTCTCGATCTCGGAGGCGAGCAGCGCCTCGAGGTCGGCCGGGGAGGTGGCGGCGACGTGCGCGGCGAGCGCGTTCGCGGCGGCCTGGAACTTCTCGCCCTTGGCGACGAAGTCCGTCTCACACTTCAGCTCGACGAGGACACCGGAGGTGTTGTCGTCGGCGATCAGGGAGACGACGGCGCCGTTCTCGGCGGAGCGGCCCTCGCGCTTGGCGACGCCCTTCTGGCCCTTGATGCGCAGGGCCTCAACGGCCTTGTCGACGTTGCCGTCGGCCTCGTCGAGCGCCTTCTTGCAGTCCATCATGCCGGCGCCGGTGAGCTCGCGGAGCTTCTTGACGTCGGCGGCGGTGTAGTTCGCCATGATCAGTGAATCTCTTCTCGGAGTTCGAAGTCTCGAAGTCGGCGTCCGCCGCTGATCGGGCGGGCGTCCACCGAAGATCTACGGTCTACGGGTGAACGGCGGACGGCGCGCTGGCGCCGCCCGCCGTCACTTGAGCCGTGACGCTGGAGTCAGGCCCGCGACGCGGAGGTCAAGGCCTGCGACGCCGGGGTCAGGCCTGCTCGGCCTCGGCCGGCTTCTCGGCCTCGGCGGCGGGGGCCTCAGCAGCAACCTCGGCGGGGGCTTCGGCAGCAGCCTCGGCGGGGGCCTCAGCAGGAGCCTCAGCGGGGGCCGCCGCCTCGGTGGTGGCGGTGGCCTCCTCGGCCTTCTTCTCGCCACCCTCGAGCAGGTCGCGCTCCCACTCGGCGAGAGGCTCGCCGGCGGCCTTCTCACCCTTGGCCTCGGCGGCGGCACCGGAGCGGGCGATGAGGCCCTCGGCGACGGCGTCGGCGATCACACGGGTGAGCAGGGTGACGGAGCGGATCGCGTCGTCGTTGCCCGGGATCTTGTAGTCGACCTCGTCGGGGTCGCAGTTGGTGTCGAGGATGGCGACGACCGGGATGTTGAGCTTCCGGGCCTCGCCGACCGCGATGTGCTCCTTCTTGGTGTCCACGATCCAGACGGCGCTGGGCACCTTCTGCATCTCGCGGATACCGCCGAGGGTCTTCTCCAGCTTGGCCTTCTCGCGGGAGAGGACCAGCAGCTCCTTCTTGGTGAGGCCGGAGGCGGCCACGTCCTCGAAGTCGATCTGCTCGAGCTCCTTCAGGCGCTGCAGGCGCTTGTAGACGGTCGAGAAGTTGGTGAGCATGCCGCCCAGCCAGCGCTGGTTGACGTAGGGCATGCCGACGCGGGTGGCCTGCTCGGCGATGGCCTCCTGCGCCTGCTTCTTCGTGCCGACGAACATGACCGTGCCGCCGTGGGCGACGGTCTCCTTGACGAACTCGTAGGCGCGGTCGATGTACGACAGCGACTGGAGCAGGTCGATGATGTAGATGCCGTTGCGCTCCGTGAAGATGAATCGCTTCATCTTCGGGTTCCAACGACGGGTCTGGTGACCGAAGTGGACGCCGCTTTCCAGCAGCTCCCGCATCGTGACGACGGCCATGGCCGTACTCCTTGGTGTTCTCGGTTGTGCCGCGCGTGCCGGACGGCACGCGCGCCTGACGCCCGCGATGCGCCTGCCACTAGGGACCGAGGGGCGCTGACACCGGCTTTTGGTGGCCCGATGTCGGGGCGTGCGAAGTCGACCCGGTGACCCGGATCGCCACCAGAAGTGTACGGGACCCGCGAGGCACCGGGTGACGCCGCTGTCCACAACCGGCCGGTACTCCACAGATCCTGGCCATGATCCACTTTTCCCCGCGGATCGCGGGAGCGTTCTCGCATGCGAGCAGATCGATGTCGACGAGTTCGACGATGTCAGCGGTGTCTTCGTACGGGGCTGGCCTTGCTGTTGGGCCTGACGGTGATCGCCCTCGGCATCGCCTTACCCGCGGCCGGGGCATCAGCCCCCGGAGGCGCGGACGGTCCGCCACCCCCGGAAGCCGATGGCTCGTCGGTCCCGGCGGTTCCGGAAGCCGATGCCCCGGTCAGGGCTGTCGGCCGCGCCTGGCCGGTGGGAGTACGCCCGCCGGTGACCCGCGGCTGGGACCCGCCGGCGACGGAGTACGGCCGGGGCCACCGCGGCGTGGACCTCGCGGCGCCACCGGGCACGCCCGTCCGCGCCATCGCCCCAGGCCGGGTCTCCTTCGCGGGCAGGGTCGCGGGCCGCGGAGTCGTCTCGATCGAACTCGGCAGCACCGGCGATCCACCCTTGCGCACCACATACGAACCGGTGCGCGCGACAGCGAAGAAGGGAGACGACGTAGCGCCGGGCGACATCGTCGGTGTCGTGGAACCCACGGGCTCCCACTGCCAGGCATCCTGCCTGCACTGGGGCCTACTCCGAGCCGACACCTACCTGGACCCGCTCTCCCTGCTACCCCCGGGTCTACTCCGCCGCGGCCCTTCACGCCTGCTCCCGGTCATCGGCGTACCGGAGGGACCACCGACGTAGGGGGAGCAGTGCCGGCGTGGCTTGGCGTCGCGTCCAGTCGACCGTTTTGCCGCAGAGGCGGAGGGGGAGGGTGGGAAGCCCGGAAGAGCGAACTCACCCTCCAATCAACCGAGAAGGGCCTCAGCCCCGCACCCCCCGCAACGCCATCGCCACAGCGGCATCGGTGATGGCGTCCGGATCCTCGGCCGCGCCCAGTTCGATGCGCCGTACGGCAGCGTCCACGATGCCCTGGAGGAGCATGGCGGCCATGCGGGGCTGGTCGTGACCTATGTCCCCGAGCGCTTCCACGATCATGGCGACGAGGCCGCCGTGCGCGGCGCGGATCTTTTCGCGCGCGCCCGCGTCGAGTTCGCTCGCGGAGATGGCGACGACTGCCCGGTGCCGCCGGTCGCCGACCAGGGCGAGCTGCCGGCGGACATACGCCTCGACCTTGCCCTCGGGCGTCTCGGCCTGCGACATCGCCGCCTCGACCTCGGCCGCCCACACCGGGAAGTCGACCGCGCAGAGTTCTTCCACCACGGCCGCCCGTGACCGGAAGTACTCATAGACGGAGGACCGCGCGAGTCCCGTGCGCTCGGCGAGCGCGGGGAACGTCAGCGCCTCAGTCCCACCCTGCGACAGCAATGATCGTGCCGCGTCCAACAGGGCGGCTCGCTGCATCGACCGGTGCTCGGCCACGGAGGCCGCTCGAATCCTTGGCACGCCTCCACTTTACGGATGGACCACCCGCGACGGGAGTCACTCCGCATGACGGGGTCTGATCAGGACTCCTCGGCCGGACGGCCCGAGGACGCCGCGATCGAAGGGAGCGGAGAGGAGCAGGAGGCGCGATTCAGCCAGGTCGGCGGAGGCCAGCGGCTGTCAGACACCGTCAGCAGCGGTCAGCGTCCGAAGCTCGCAAGCTTCGCCCGCAACTGGAGCACCGACTTCGTGTGGATCTGGCTGACCCGGCTCTCGGTCACCCCAAGTACGTTGCCGATCTCGGCGAGCGTGAGGCCCTCGTAGTAGTACAGCGTGACCACGGTCTTCTCACGCTCGGGCAGCGTGTTGATGGCCCGTGCGAGAAATCGCCGCAGCTCGCGGTCCTCGGCGACCTCCACAGGGTTGTCGGCCGCGGTGTCCTCGAGCGTGTCCATCAGGCTCAGCCGGTCACCGCTCTCGCCGCCGACGTGCAGCAGCTCCTCGAGGGCGACCACGTTCGCCAGCGACAACTGGCTGAAGACGGCGTGGAGTTCGTCCACCCCGATGCCCAGCTCGTGGGCCACCTCGCCCTCGGACGGACTGCGCCGCAGCCGGGCTTCCAGCGTCGCGTAGGCCCGCTCGACGTTGCGCGCCTTCTGCCGCACGGACCGCGGAATCCAGTCCAGCGCCCGCAGTTCGTCGATCATCGCGCCCCGGATCCGGGTGATCGCGTACGTCTCGAACTTGATCTCCCGCTCGATGTCGAACTTCTCGATCGCGTCGATCAGACCGAACACCCCGGACGAGACGAAGTCCGCCTGCTCCACATTGGGCGGCAACCCCACACTCACCCGGCCCGCGACGTATTTCACCAGCGGCGAGTAGTGGAGGATCAGCTGCTCGCGCAGCCGCTCGTCGCCCGTCGCCTTGTACGACCTCCACAACTCGTCGAGCGTCGAGGGCGCGGGCGGCCGCACGTCGCCGCGGGCAGCGGGGGGAACAGCCGCCCTGTCTGACCCGGAGGTGTGCTGGGGCATTCGTCGTCTTGTGCCGTTCTGCCGTGAACAGGCGATGCCTGAGTGAGCTGTCGGTCCGAAGTCGAGGTGCTTGTCTGGATTGCTCGGCTGAGTTGCTTGTCTGAGTTGCTTGGGTCCTTGTCTGATTCGTAATCCTCGTGAGCGTAGCGTGACTGAGGAGTCGCAGTGAGCGAAGAGCGGGGTATCCACCGTGCGCAGATACGTTCCGCTGGGCGCCCCTCAGGGTCAGGTCCGTCGCCGTACGTGACCACCGCGAGGCACCAACTGCGGGAACTGCCAGGCACATCGGGGTGTCGCCCGGACGGAGGAACACGCTGGGTCAGCATCGCCCCCGATCCGGGTGGACGGGGATCACCGCTTCGCGTGTCAACTTCCAGCCGTCGCCGTGTCGTTCGACGTAGCCAAGTGACCGGAGTTCGTACAGCCTGCCGATCGCGTCGTCCTGCGTCGTCCCGGCACCTCTGGCGATCTCCTCAGCCGGCGCGGTACCTCGGGCGGGCAGCGCGGCAAGCACTCGGCGGGCGTCCGGGTCCAGGAGGTCCCGCGGCAGCACCGGCCCGCGCCGGTCCGGCGCCAGGTCACCCATGTCGCCGACCAGCTCGGCAATCTCGGCGGCGTCGGTGACGAGCACCGCGTCCCCACGCAGCAGTTCGTGCACACCGGCCGACAGCCCGCTGGTGGCGGGGCCCGGCACTCCTATCGTGTAGCGCCCCAACCGCTGTGCGGCGCGCGCGGTCACCAGCGCCCCGCTGCGGTAGGCCGCCTCGACGACCACCGTGCCGCGGGTCAGCGCCGCGATGACCCTGTTGCGGAGGATGAATCTGCTCGGTGTCGGGTGATCACCGGGTGGCAACTCGCCGACGACCAGGCCCTGTTCGGCGATCCTGGTGATCAACTGGGTGTGTCCGCGCGGGTACGGCTGGTCGACCCCGCAGGCGAGCACGGCGACGGTGGCTCCGCCGGCCCCGAGCGCACCGCGATGCGCCGCGCCGTCGACTCCGTACGCGCCCCCTGACACCACGACCCAGCCCCGCTCCGCGAGCCCCGCGCCGAGGGTGGCCGCCATATGGGCGCCGTACTCGGTGCAGGCCCGGGCGCCCACGACCGCGACGGACCGCAGCGCCCATATCCGCAGGTTGGGCCGCCCTCGCACCCACAGTCCGATGGGCCGCGCGTCCCCCAGGTCGTCGAGCTGCGCCGACCACTCGGGGTCCCCTGGACACACGAAACGCATCCCAACGTCCCGCGCCGCCGCCAGGTCCCGCTCCGGATCCGCCCGCTGTGCCCTGGCCCGCAGGCCCGCCCACCGTTTGTCCGTCACCCCCGGCAGCTGTTCCCCTTGTCCGGAGAGGCGGCGCACTACCTCGCCGGCCCCCAGCCGCCGGAGCCAGCGCCCGCAGACCTCGTCCCCGGGCTCGACGACGCGGGCGAGGAAAACCCGGTGGAGCCGCTCTCCGTCCCCGATCAACCAGTCGCCGCCCCCGCTCCTTCCCTCGCTGCCCCCGCTCACGCGCTCATCACCCCGCTCACGACATCGCTCCGATCGCCATGGGCACTCCCCGCGGCACCCCTGTGCGCAACTGCAGGGCGAGAGCGACATCCGTGGCCTCGGGCCGGTCGTGGCCGACGAGGTCCGCGACGGTCCAGGCCACGCGCAGTACGCGGTCGAGGCCGCGCGCGGTGAGGAGGCCGCGCTCCAGGCCCCGTTCGGCTTCGTCCATGGCACCAATCGAGGCGTACCACCGGCTGCGCAGTTCGCTTCCGGGGACCTCGCTGTTCGTCCGCCACGGCGTGTCCGTCAGGCGGGCGGCCGCGCGCTCCCTGGCCGCTCGTACCCGGTCGGCGACTGTCGCGGTGGATTCGCCCCGCATGCCTGCGTCGATCAGCGCCGAGCGCGTGACGCGGTCCACCTCGACCCTGAGGTCGACCCGGTCGAGCAGCGGACCGGAGAGCCTGGCCTGGTACCGGCGGATCATCGGAGTAGAGCACTCGCACGAGCTACCCGCCTGCGGCGCCTGCGAGAAGCGGCCACAGGGGCATGGATTGGCCGCGAGCACCATCAGAAATCTCGCCGGGAAGCGTACGACACCTGCGGTGCGCGCGATCACGATGTGTCCCGCCTCCAAAGGCTGGCGCAGCGCGTCCAGCGCCCGGCTGCTGAATTCTGGGGTTTCGTCCAGAAAAAGAACCCCGCGGTGAGACAGCGACACCGCGCCGGGTCGTGCGATTCCCTGGCCGCCACCGACCAGGGACTGCATCGTCGCCGAGTGGTGGGGCGCGCAGTAGGGCGGGATGTCGATGAGCGGCTTTCCCGGAGGGAGCAGGCCCGCGACGGAATGGACCGCCGTGACCTCAAGGGACTCCTCCCTGCCCAGCCGCGGCAGGATGGCAGGCAGCCGCTCGGCGAGCATCGTCTTGCCTGCGCCTGGCGGGCCTTCCAAGAACAGATGGTGTCCGCCGGCCGCGGCGATCTCCACCGCCGTCCGCGCCGAAGTCTGGCCGACGACATCGGCGAGGTCATGGTCCTGATCGTGCTGCGCGGCGCCCATGCCGTGCATGCCTGAGGCGGCGCGTGTACCCGGCATACGAAGGCCCGCGAGGAGCGGGTCGGGGCGGCCCTGTTCGTCCGCTTCCTCTTCGGGCACCGGCTCGTCCGTGAGGACGGCGATCAGCTGGCGCAGGCTGCGGACGCCGAGCACCGAGACGCCGGGCACCAGCGAAGCCTCGGCAGCGGCGCACTCGGGCACCACCACCTGTTCGTATCCGGCGTCCGCCGCCGCCAGCACCGCGGGCAGCACGCCCCGTACCGGCCGCACCCGGCCGTCCAGGCCCAGCTCCCCGATCATCACGATGTCGGGGAGAACCCGTGGGTCGATCCGCTCGGAGGCTCCCAGTACGGCGCAAGCGACAGCGAGATCAAACCCACTGCCGCCCTTCGGCACCGACGCCGGGCTGAGTCCCACCGTGAGCTTCTTCTGGGGCCACTCGCCGCCGGAGTTGACCACGGCCGCCCTGACTCGGTCCCGGCTCTCGGTCAGGCTCTTGTCGGGCAGGCCCACCAGCGTGAACGCCGCGACCCCCGGCTCCAGGTCCGCCTGGACCTCGACGACGACGCCCTCCACGCCGACCAGCGCCACCGAGCACGTACGGGCGAAACCCATCAGGCCACCCCCCGTACATGCTCGACGACGGGCGCGCCGCGGTCGGGGAGAAGGACGCCGACGACATCGATCCGTACGCCGCCGGGTGGCGCCCCTCCGTGTTCCTGCACCCAGCGCTCGGCCAGGCCTCGCAGTCGCTCCGCCTTGAGGGGCGTAATGGCGGCCATCGGGTGCTCGAAGGCACCGGCCCGGCGGGTCTTGACCTCGCAGACGACCACCGCGTCGCCGTCCCGGGCCACGATGTCGATCTCACCGGTCCTGCCACAGCGCCAGTTGCGCTCCAGGACCGTCATCCCGGCCTCGCCAAGCCGCCGCGCGGCCAGATCCTCGCCGTACTGGCCGAGTGCGCCCCGTGCATTGCGTGCGTTCATGTCGGCACCACCTCCGGCGCCAACGATGAGGGCAGCTCAGCAAGCTATTGGATCTTGGTGGACAACCCTGGGCTTGTGGACAAAGTCGCCGCTCCTGCGGGTGATCAGCGGCCGCCGGCACCTCCAGGTCAGCGGCGGCCGACAGCTCCGGGTCAGCCGCTCGGCAGCTCCAGGTCGCTCTTGTTCAGCTCCTCAATGTTCACGTCCTTGAACGTGAGTACCCGGACCTGCTTCACGAAACGAGCAGGCCGGTACATGTCCCACACCCAGGCATCCGCCATGGACACCTCGAAAAACACCTCACCCTGAACCGAGTGGACCTGCATCTCATAGTCGTTGGTGAGGTAGAAGCGCCGCTCGGTCTCGATCACGTATTTGAACAGACCGACGACATCGCGGTACTCCCGGTAGAGCTTCAGCTCCATCTCGGTCTCGTACTTCTCGAGGTCCTCGGCGCTCATGGCATGTTCCCCTTCAGCCGTGCGTCCCCCTATTGTGCGCCAGCCTCGCGAGCCCCTAGACGATTTCGGTGTCCAGGATCTCCGGCCTGGCCGGGGGCCCCTCGTCGAGCAGCCTGCGCAGCAGCTCGGCGAGTCTGGTCGGATACACCGTCTCATGTGCCTGGAGTAGTTCGTGGCACGTCCACCAGCGTGCACCTGCGACACTGCGCCGTTCCAGCTCGGTCAGGCCCAGGGCCTGGGTCGCCGTCTGACTCGTACGGGCCAGGTAGTACCACTCGTCCTGGTCCCAGCGGCGCCCCGCGAACGGGAAGGAGCACGTCCGCCGCCACAGCACCGGGCCGAGCTCGACGTCGGTGATGCCGGTCTCCTCCGCGAGTTCCCGCAATGCGGCTTCCTCGCGCGTCTCGTCGCCTTCCACGCCGCCGCCCGGAGTGAACCACCAGTTGTCCGACGGATCACCGGGCTCGTGGCCGTGCAGCAGCAGGATGCGGTCCCGCGGATCGAGAAGCACCACCCGCGCGACTCTCCGCAGCTCACCGAGCCCCTCCTGTCCCTCGGGCGGCAGCTCACCGAGGCCTTGAGGCACGTCAGCCGACAAGAACCTGCTCCTTGGCCGGCCCACCGCTCCGCCGCCGCGCCGCCCGCTTGGCGAGCGGCCCGTACGCGGCCCCGCCGAGGACGAGCACCGCGCCCGCCACGATCACGGCGAGGACCAGCCTCAGGGGCCCGGGCTGGGAAATGCCGCCCAGTGCCTCGAAGCCGGTGGCACGGTCCAGAACCCCGTTCATGGGCCACACCACCGCATCGACCCGCGCGTCCACCGAACCGCGCGGCACCGAACCGTTGCCGGCCTCCGTGAGATGGGCGGTCGAATCGAGGGAGCCGCTGCGCTCGTCACCGAGCAGGAAGAGCCGGCCCTCGGGAACCGTGACGGTCGGGATCTTGCTCGCCTGGGCCTCGGAGCCCTTGGCCAGATACGGTTCGTCGATCTGCTTGCCGTTGACGGTCAGCTTGCCGTCCGTGCAGCAGGCGACCGTGTCGCCGCCGACCGCGACGACCCGCTTGACCATGGGGACGTTGCCCCAGCTGGCCTGCTTGAAGACGACGACGTCGCCGCGCTGGACCTCACTGCCGTCGATCCGCTCGGCGAGGATCCGGTCGCCGGCCGCGATGGTGGGCGACATTGAGGCCGTCGGCACGGTGTAGGGCTGGTAGACGACCGCGCCCCACGCGAACCCTCCGAGGAAGAGCACACAGCCGAGGGCCACAGCCAGGTTCGACAGCATGCTGCCGAGCCGTCCCTGGCCCTCGTCCGTACGACGTGTCTGGCTCATCCCAGTGCTCCCCCAACTCGGAGAATCGACCCCGGGGCGCTCGTTGTGGCCCCGGAAGATCGGCGATCTGGGACGGCACCCTACCTGGCGGTACCCCGCCCAGAAACCCTGGTGTTTTCGACGGTGATCCGGCGCCTGCGCCACAACACCAGGGGCACCGCGCCCGCGAGGCCGAGCGCACCGGGAGCCGCGGCGCTGAGTCCCTGGTCGAAGGTTTCCGGCACCGGCAGCGTGGACCAGCGGGTGGGCGGCCAGGCGACCACGATGGCGCGGCCCACGACGTTGTCCGCGGGGACGAAGCCTTCGTTGTCGTCCTGCTGGTGGTAGCGGGAGTCCAGCGAGTTCTGCCGGTGGTCACCCATGACCCAGATTTTGCCCGGGGGTACCGTCTTCTTGAACTGGCCGCCCGAGTCGTCGTTGCTGCACGGCGTGTCCCCTGGGTACACGTAAGGCTCGTCCAGCTCCTTGCCGTTGACCTTCAGCGGCCCGGTGCCCTTGCACTCGACGGTGTCTCCGGCGACCGCGACGACCCGCTTGATGAGGTCTTTCTCGTCGGCGGACGGCATCAGGCCGATCCAGCTGAGGGCCGTCTGGACCGCGTTCGGACTCGGGGCCGGTTCGCCCGCCAGCCAGCCGTCGGGGTCGTGGAAGACGACGACCTCGCCGCGCTCGGGCTCGGAGCCGAACCACGGGGTGAGCTTGTCGACCAGGACGCGGTCACCCTGCTGAAGGGTGTTCTGCATCGAGTCCGAGGGGATCGAGAACGCCTGCACCAGGAAGGTTTTGATCAGCAGCGCGAGGATCAGCGCGATACCGATCAGGAGCGGGAGTTCCTTCCAGAAGGACCGCTGCTTCTTCGGCTTCGGGGCGTCCCCGCCGCCCTGCTCGTCGTCCCCGTCGTCGCCGTCTCCGGCTCCGGAGCCACCTCCGGAGGGCACGACGTCTTCAGTGGCCGGGGGAGCCGTCTTCTCGGGGTGCTCCGGTTTCTCCTCCGGACCCTCGTGTCCGGACCGTGCTCCGACCGCCAAATCCCCCACATCCACTCCTCACTCCGTGCCACCGGCCGCGCCCGATGCGGCGCAGGCCCACCACTCCCATAACGAGCGGGAGTTCCGCAGGGCTCGGGAGCGGGATCAATCCGTATCGATCCGCATTGGCCAGCCTATGCGACGCGCCCAGGGCGGTGGTCGATCCGCCGGGCGCGTCGGGCACGGACACATAGGTGTCCTGTTCTTCCAGACCTCGCCAGTGGCCGATGGGCCAGGCGATGACCATGGCGCGGCCGACGACCTCCTCCTCGGAAACGGTGCCGTTGTAGGCCTCGGTGCGGTGGAAACGGGAGTCGGCGGAGTTTTCCCGGTGGTCGCCCATGACCCACAGACGGCCTGCGGGCACCTTCACCTCGAACGGGATCGAGGAGGGTTTGTTGCCGGGATGGATGTAAGCCTCATTGATCGGCATGCCGTTGACGGTGACGCGGCCCTGGGCGTCGCAGCACTTGACGGTGTCACCGCCGACCGCGACGACCCGCTTGATCAGGTCCCGTTCGTTCTCGGAGGGCAGCAGGCCGATGAAGGTCAGCACTTGCTTGACCTGCTTGACGACGATGGGGTCTTCGTTCTTCGCGATCGGCTGCTCGTCCTCGAGCCATCCCCCGGGGTCCTTGAAGACGACGACGTCGCCGCGTGTGGGCTTCGAGCCGAACCACGGGGTGAGCTTGTCGACCAGGACGCGGTCGCCGATCCGGATCGTCTGTTCCATGGAGCCCGACGGGATCACGAAGGCCTGGACGAGGAACGTCTTCAGGACGAGGGCTATGAGCAGGGCGACACCTATGAGGAGCGGTATCTCCTTGACCGCCGAGCGTTGCCTGCGCCGCTTGACCTTGCGGGCGAGCTTGCGCCGCTCGGCCCGGCCCGGGCCTACGCGGCCACTGGTGGGCCGGTATCCGGTGGGCAGTCGGGTGTCGACACGGTGGCTTCCGCGCGGTCGTCCTCGATTACCCATGCGCACCGACCGTTGTGTTCAGCTCGTTCGCCTCCGGGTCGGGCACGCGCGCGTAGACATCGGCGGGCTCCAGGCGGGTCCAGTGGTCAGTGGGCCAGGCGATCCAGTCGGCTCTGCCGATCACATCACCGACGGGGACCATGCCTCCGCCCGGTGAGCCGAGATGGTCGCGGGAGTCGCTGGAGTCGCCGCGGTGGTCTCCGAGGACGAACAGGGTGCCGTCTGGCACAACGACGTCGAAGGGGGCCTCGGACGGCTTGTTCCCCGGGTACAGAAACGTCGATTCGTCGACCGACCGGCCGTTCACCTCGATCCTCCCCTGCCTGTCGCAGCAGACCACATGGTCTCCCCCCACACCGGCTACTCGTTTGATGTAGTCGGCGGTACCGAAATGGCCGGTGCCGTCGAACACGACGACATCGCCGCGGTTCGGCTCGGCACCAAAACGGTACGCCAACTTATTTACGAGAACGCGGTCCCCGATCCTCAATCCTGGCTCCATCGAACCACTGGGAATTTGGAACGGCTGCACCACAAACCGACTCAAAAGCAGCAGAAAAACCAAGGAGGCGAGCACTGTGAGGCTGATGCGACCACCGGGAAGCCACTCGGCGGTCCAGGACACCAACGAGAAACGCGACCGTCCTTCCGTCCCCTCTGTGCCCGAGATCTCCTCGGCTTCGGTGGGGCGGGAGGAGCGGTCGCGCTCCGTCGACTGTGCTTCGGCGTCCATCGGGCCAGATGCTATCCGGCCCTCTTGTGGACCCCGGCGCGAGCTCAGCTCTCGCGCTTCTCCTTGATCTTCGCGGCCTTGCCGCGCAGGTCGCGCAGGTAGTACAGCTTGGCGCGACGGACGTCACCGCGGGTGACGAGCTCGATCTTCTCGACGATCGGGGTGTGCACCGGGAAGGTGCGCTCGACGCCGACGGAGAACGAGACCTTGCGGACCGTGAAGGTCTCGCGGACACCGGCGCCCTGGCGACGGATGACTACGCCCTTGAACTGCTGCACACGGGAGCGGTTGCCCTCGATGACGCGTACGTGGACGTTGACCGTGTCGCCCGGGCGGAAGGCCGGGACGTCGCTGCGCAGCGACGCGGCGTCGACGGAGTCGAGCAGGTGAGACATGATCGTCTGCTTTCTTCGCTGATGCCACAGGTCATCAACGGGAACTAGGTTTCCGGGAGGTGTGCTGCCGTGTCGGGGCGGGCGTCCTATCCCCCTGTGGCAGGGGCGCACGCTGGACGACGTACAGCAGCGGTCTATTCTTCCACGCCCTCTGGCCTGCGCCAAAATCGGCCGTAGGCCTTCCCCTCCGGGTCCGGCGCCCAGCCAAGGATGGAGAGCATTTCGCGGTCCTTCTTGTCGAAGACCGAGGGGTCGCAGCGCTCGATGAGGTCTGGCCGGTTGGCTGTCGTACGCCGCAGGGCCTCGTCGCGGCGCCAGCGGGCGATCTTCCCGTGGTGGCCGCTGAGCAGGACGTCCGGGATGCCTCGGCCGCGCCACTGGGGCGGCTTCGTATAAACGGGCCCCTCCAGGAGGCTCGCCATGGCGCCGGGTGCGAAGGAGTCGTCCCTGTGTGACTCGGCATTGCCCAGGACTCCGGGCAGCAGTCGCGCCACGGCCTCCGTGATCACGAGTACGGCAGCCTCGCCGCCGGCCAGGACGTAGTCGCCGATGGAGACCTCGTGGACGGGCATCCGGGTCGCGTACTCGTCGATGACGCGGCGGTCGATGCCCTCGTAGCGAGCCGGCCCGAAGAGCAGCCAGGGCCGCTCGGAGAGCTCGACGGCGAGTTCCTGGGTGAAGGGCCGTCCGCTGGGCGTGGGGACGACCAGGGCGGGCTCGTGGGAGCCGGTCTCGTAGCCGTCTGCGAGCACGGAGTCCAGGGCCTCGCCCCAGGGCTCGGTCTTCATGACCATGCCGGGGCCGCCGCCGTAGGGGGTGTCGTCGACGGTGCTGTGCCGGTCGTACGTCCACTGCCGCAGATCATGGACGTGCACATTCAGCTGTCCACGCGCGCGTGCCTTGCCGACGAGGGAGACGTTCAGGGGCTCCAGGTACTCGGGGAAGATCGTGACGACGTCGAGCCGCATTACGCCTCTTCCCCGGAGGACGTGTTCCCGACGTCGGAGGACGTGTTGTCGGCGTCGTCCCTGGAGGAGACGATTTCCGCCTGGTCGTCGATCAGTCCCGGCGGCGGGTCGATGACCGCCCGCTGCTCCTCCAGGTCGATCTCTACGACGATCTCCGCGACGAAGGGGATCAGCGCCTCGCTGCCGTCGGCCCGCTCCACCACAAACAGGTCCTGCGAGGGCAGATGCGAGATCTCCGTGATACGTCCGACCTCGGCGCCGTCCTTCGTGACGACGTCCAGGTCCATCAGCTGGTGGTCGTAGTACTCGTCCGGCTCCTCGGGCGTCGCATCCGGGTCGACCTCGGCGATCAGCAGGGTGTTGCGCAGCGCCTCGGCGGCGTTCCGGTCGCGTACGCCCTCGAAGCGCAGCAACAGCCGGCCGCTGTGCACACGGCCCGTCTCGATGGTCAGCGGACCGGCCGAGGCGGGGTCCGTGGCCAGTACGGCGCCGGGCGCGAGCCGCAGCTCCGGCTCGTCGGTGCGTACCTCGACGGTGACCTCGCCCTTGATGCCGTGGGCGCGGCCGACGCGAGCGACTACCAGCTGCACTGTGTTTGATCTCCTGTCGTGTGCCTGCCGCATGAGTCGTGTGCCTACGGCATTACTCGTAGACGACTACGGGCCGGGGACGGCCCAGTGGCCCTCCCCGGCCCGAGCCGGTGTTGCGTATACGTCAGCGAACCTGATCCACGTCGACTAGGTCGACGCGGACACCACGGCCGCCGATGGCGCCCACGACAGTGCGCAGGGCGCGCGCGGTGCGGCCGTTGCGACCGATCACCTTGCCGAGGTCGTCGGGGTGCACCCGGACCTCGAGGACGCGCCCACGGCGCAGGGTGCGCGAGGCGACCTGCACATCGTCGGGGTTGTCCACGATGCCCTTCACGAGGTGCTCGAGAGCCTCCTCGAGCATGCTCAGGCCTCGGTCGACTCAGACGAAGACGACTCGGCCTTGGCCTCGTCCTTCTTCTCAGCCTTCTTCTTCTGGGTGATGGCCTCACCCTTGCCCTCGTCGTCGCCGCCCAGGGCCTCGAACGACGGACGCGCTGCCTTCTCGGCCGGCTGCAGCAGCGGCGGCGGGGCGGGCTCGCCCTTGTACTTCTGCCAGTCGCCGGTCTTCTTCAGGATGGCGAGAACCGGCTCGGTCGGCTGGGCGCCGACGGACAGCCAGTACTGCGCGCGCTCCGAGTCCACCTCGATGCGCGAGGGGTTCTGTACCGGGTGGTACAGGCCGATCTCCTCGATGGCCCGGCCGTCACGGCGGGTACGGGAGTCGGCGACGACGATGCGGTAGTGAGGCGCACGGATCTTGCCCAGACGCTTCAGCTTGATCTTGACTGCCACGGAAGTGGTGTCTCCTGGTCTTGACGTGGTTGGGCACGGCGAGATTGCCGCGTGGGGTTGCGGTACCCGAGTGCCCGATGGACGCGTCAGCCGGAGGAGAGAGGGGTCCTGTGCGGCTGTCGAGTACAGCCAGCCATTCTGCCATACGTGGACGGGCATGCCGAACCGGGGCCGTGGCCGTCACCAGGACGGCCACGGGCGTCACCGGCCCGTGAGGGGCGCCGCTCAGCCCGCTGCGGCGCCGACCACCTCGGGGATGCGGAACGGCTTCCCGCAGCCGCCGCAGACGATGGGTGCCTGGGCGAGTACCGACGGGACGACGCGGACGTTACGCCCACAGTCGCAGACCGCCTTGACCCGGACACCGCCTCCGGAGGAGCCGTGCCGGGCGGCCGGACCCCGGAAGCTGCGGGCCGTGTCGGCGGAGGTCGCGGCGGAGTGCGCCTTGAGGGCGCGGGTCAGCCGCTCGATCGTCGGGCGATAGCGCCGCTTCGCCTCGGGGCTGAGCGTGACCAGCGAGAAGCCACTGCTGGGATGCGGCTCCTCGGGGTGGTCGAGGCCCAACTCCTCGGCGATCGCGAGGAATCTGCGGTTGTGGTACCGGCCGGCGCGCGAGGTGTCACGGACTCCTCGGGCGGCGGCGATGCCGTGGACTGCCTCGTGAAGCAGTCGCTCGAAGGAGAGCTCGCGTCCGCAGGCGGACGACGACTCCCCGATCAGGGACTCGGGCGCGGCAAGATCCGGCAGTTCGGAGTGGTGCCGCTGAATGTCGGCCCACGCCCCTGCCAGCTCTGCGGCGAGAACAGGTGGTGTCGTGCTCACGTCGTGACAACGAGCCTGAGTGCCCGTGTGTTCCTATTCCGGGGCATCCCAAATAATTTGCACGTACCCGTCAGTTGCCGCTGATACGTCCGGACGAGGGCGGGTGCGCCGATCTGCGGAGAAGCCTCGCAGCTCACACCAATGCGGTACGTAGTTACACGTACGCCCCGGCACGTAGACGATGTCCGCGCACCGGGGCACCTGGAGTCATCAGATGCGCAAGGGGCGTTTCAGCCGCTCTCGTCGGGCGTCAGTAGGCGCGCGCGACAACGGCGACGTTACCGGGTGCGTCCTCGGACCCGGGAACCGACCCGTCCTCAGCGACCAGACAGCGTACGGTCACCGCGTGCTCGGCCAGCTTGGCCTCACCTTCCGCGCCGAGATCGGCCCACGGGATCCGCGCCCAGCCACCCGACGTCGCCGCCTCGACGGCCTCCGCGATCGTCGACACCTCAGCCGTACGGGACTCACGGCGCTCGCGCGACTGCCGCAGAAGCAGCGCCTGGTCCTCCTCGAGGACAGCGGGCAGCCGGCCGGCGAGCGAGTCGATCGCCACCGGCTCCTTGCCTCCCTCAGACTCCGTCCGGGAGGTACCCCCAGGAATGCGCCGGGCCAGCATCGCGGTGCCGCTCTCCAGGTCACGGGGGCCGACCTCGATGCGTACGGGTACGCCCTTGAGCTCCCAGTCGATGGCTCGGCGGCCGAACGGCAGGTCCGTGCGGTCGTCCACCTGGACGCGCACGCCCGCCGCCTTCAGCCGGTCGCCGATCTCGCGGACCTTGGCCAGAACCGCGTCATCGCCCTTCACGGCGAGGACTACGGCCTGGACGGCGGCGAGACGGGGCGGGATCCGGAGTCCGTCGTCGTCGCCGTGCATCATCACCAGGGCGCCGATCATGCGGGTCGTCGAGCCCCAGGAGGTCTGCCAGACCAGTTCCTGCGTGCCTTCCTTCGACAGGAAGCGGGTGTTGAACGCCTTCGCGAAGTTCTGGCCGAGTTCATGGCTGGTGCCCAGCTGGAGGGCCTTGCCGTCGCCCATCATGCCCTCGAGCGTGAGGGTGTTGACGGCGCCCGCGAAACGCTCCTTGACGGTCTTGCGGCCCAGGACGACATCCATCGCGAGGGTGTTCTCCATGAAGTCCGCGTAGACGTGGCGCTGGATACGTGCCGCGAAATCACGCGCCTCCTCGTACGTCGCGTGCGCGGTGTGCCCCTCCTGCCACAGGAACTCGGTGGTCCGCAGGAACAGGCGCGGGCGCAGCTCCCAGCGCACGACGTTCCCCCACTGGTTGATGAGCAGCGGAAGGTCCCGGTAGCTCTGCACCCATTTCGAGAAGGAAGCGTTGACGATCATCTCCGAGGTGGGGCGTACGACGGCGGGCTCCTCGAGCTCCTTGCCGCCGCCATGGGTGACCACGGCCAGCTCGGGCGCGAAACCGTCGACGTGATCGGCCTCCCTGGCGAGGTACGACTGCGGGATAAGGAGCGGGAAGTACGCGTTCTGGGTGCCTGTCTCCTTGATGCGGGCGTCCATGTCCTGCTGCATCCGCTCCCACAGCCCGTACCCATACGGTCGGATCACCATGGTGCCGCGCACCGGACCGTTGTCGGCCAGCTCGGCCTTGGTGATCAGATCCTGGTACCAGCGCGGAAAATCGTCCGCCCTGGGAGTGAGAACAGGTGCCTTCGCCATGGTGCGAAGGGTACGGCGGTCACTGTCCCGATCGTGACCGAATTATTCCTCCGCACGCGAAGCGGCCAGGGCGCATTGAGGCGCACACAGGTGGCACTCAAGCAGAAGGCCGCAACCCCTGGACGCCACGACGAGCGCGGAGTTTCCTGGCATACGGGGGGAGTAAGAGCGCATTGCACGGGGGCAAAGGAAACGGGGCACAGTAGCAACTCTCGGTGGATTGGGGCGCTTTATGACACCTACGCTCGTGCGGCAGCACCTGCCTCACGCAGGACCCACGTCCCGTGTGGACCCGTGCTCACGCGCGCGTGACTGGGCCGAGATCCAGGAACGGATGCTCGTCCCGCTCTGCGAAGCCGTCTACGAACGACTCGAAGTAGGCCACTCGACCCGTTTGCTCGGCCTCGGCTGCGGTTCCGGCCTCGCTCTCCTGATGGCGGCGTCACGGGGTGCCATGGTCACCGGTGTCGACTCGTGCACACCCGAACGGCTGGCCCTCGCGCGGGAACGTCTGCTGCCCGAAGCGTGGGGCACGCGCGCGCGTGCCGACGTACGAGACGTACGGCTGGTCGACGGGACCCCTCAAGACGCCTTAGCCGACGCAGATGCCGCCGATGCGGAGACGCCCGTGTACAGCCTGGTGACCGCCTTCGAACCGATCGGCTGCATGGCCGGCGACTCCGAGGGACTCGGTGAACTCCTGGAGGCCGCAACACCGCTCGCCGCCCGCGGCACCCCGGTGGTACTCGTCGGCTGGGGCCCGCCGGAACGCTGCACCACCTCGTCCGTGCTGCGGGTCGCCACCAAACTGGCGGACCCCCTGCGCAGCACGGGCAGCTGGCGCCCCGCCCGCCGCGACGACCTGGAGGAGGTCGCCCAGCGCGCCGGCCTGCGGCCCGACGGCTCCGGACGGGTGGCCTGCCCCTTCGGGTACGCCGACATGGACAACGCCGTACGCGGACTGCTGTCCACCGGGCTCTTCGACGCAGCCGCCGCCGCGACCGACCAGGCCCAGGTCGACAAGGAGCTGACGGAAGCGCTCCATCCGTATCAGCGGCACGACGGCACGGTGTGGATGCCGAATGTGTTCCGGTACCTCATCGCGCGTACGCCCTAGGCCCGATACGTCACTGGGGGCGCCCTCCCGGAGAAGGGCGCCCCCAGCGACGTACGAGAAAAGGCGTACCGGAACAGCCGTCAGCGCATGAACTTCTTGAACTCGTCGGGCAGTTCGAAGTCCTGCGGCTGCTGACCGCCCGGCAGGCCCAGGGCACCCCCGGCCTGGCTCGCGGCCTCCCGGCGGGCGGCTGCCTCCTGCTCCTGCTGCTTGCGCTTCATCGGGTTGCCGGAGCGCTGCTTGCCCTTGGCCTTCTTGGCCTGCTTCTTCGTCCGGCCGGCGCCGCCTCCCGTGCCCGGCATCCCAGGCATACCCGGCATACCGCCACCCTGGGCCATGCGGGACATCATCTTGCGGGCCTCGAAGAACCGCTCGACCAGGCCCTTGACCGCACTGACCTCGACACCGGAACCCTTGGCGATACGGGCGCGCCGCGAGCCGTTGATGATCGTCGGCTCCTGGCGCTCGGCCGGAGTCATCGACTTGATGATCGCGGCCGTACGGTCGACGTCGCGCTCGTCGAGGTTGTTGATCTGGTCCTTGATCTGGCCCATGCCGGGGAGCATGCCGAGCAGCTTGGAGATGGAGCCCATCTTCCTGACCTGCTCCATCTGGTCCAGGAAGTCGTCGAGCGTGAAGTCCTTGCCCTTGCTGGACGCCAGCTTGGAGGCCATCTTCTCGGCCTCTTGCTGCGAGAAGGTCTGCTCGGCCTTCTCGATCAGCGTGAGCATGTCGCCCATGCCGAGAATGCGGGACGCCATGCGGTCCGGGTGGAACGCGTCGAAGTCGTCCAGCTTCTCGCCGTTCGAGGCGAACATGATCTGGCGGCCGGTGACATGCGCGATCGAAAGCGCCGCACCACCGCGGGCGTCGCCGTCGAGCTTCGACAGGACCACCCCGTCGAAGCCGACGCCGTCGCGGAAGGCCTCCGCGGTGTTGACCGCGTCCTGACCGATCATCGCGTCGACGACGAAGAGGACCTCGTCGGGCGAGACCGCGTCACGGATGTCGGCGGCCTGCTGCATCATCTCGGTGTCGATACCGAGGCGGCCGGCGGTGTCGACGATGACGACGTCGTGCAGCTTCTGCTTCGCGTACTCGATGGAGTCCTTGGCGACCTGCACCGGGTCGCCCACGCCGTTGCCCGGCTCGGGCGCGAAGATGCCGACGCCCGCACGCTCGGCGACGACGCTCAGCTGGTTCACGGCGTTCGGGCGCTGGAGGTCGCAGGCCACGAGCACGGGGGCGTGGCCCTGGCTCTGGAGCCACTTGCCGAGCTTTCCGGCGAGGGTCGTCTTACCGGCACCCTGCAGACCCGCGAGCATGATCACGGTCGGCGGCTGCTTGGCGAAGCGCAGCCGCCGGGTCTCGCCACCGAGGATGCCGACGAGCTCGTCGTTGACGATCTTGATGACCTGCTGGGCAGGGTTCAGCGCCTGGGAGACCTCGGCCCCGGTCGCCCTCTCCTTGACCTGCTTGATGAAGGCGCGCACCACGGGCAGCGCGACGTCCGCCTCCAGCAGGGCGATACGGATTTCACGCGCCGTGGCGTCGATGTCCGCCTCGCTGAGGCGCCCTTTGCCGCGGAGGTTCTTGAATGTCGCTGCGAGGCGATCGGAAAGAGTGTCGAACACGGCGGTCGCGAATCCTCAAGTTGGGAGCAGGCGGACAGGGTCGCCCTCCAGGGTATCCGCACGCGCCAAGTGGGGTCTTCACCCAGTTCGTACGAAGCCAGAGGGCGCCCTCAGTCGTACGGCACCGCAGGCGCCCCCCGCCTACTCCCGCAACGTCTCCTCCAGCGCCCGAGCCACCGAGGCCGCCTCCTCGCCCGGCAAGGGCGCCCCCTCGGGACCCGTCACGTAGAAGGCGTCCACCGCGTTGGCCCCCAAAGTGCTGACGTGCGCGCTGCGCACCCGTACGTCCGCGTCCTCCAGGGCCCGGCCGATGCGGTGCAGCAGCCCGGGCGCGTCATGAGCCCGCACCTCGATCACGGTGGCCCGCCGCGATCCGACCGAAGCGACCGTCACCCGCGGCGGCGGCGCGATGATCCCCCGCCGCCGGGGATATGCAGCGTCCCGCTCGGCGAGCCGTCCCGCGATGTCGAGGGAGCCGTCGAGGGCGCGGACGAGGTCGGCGCGGAGCCGGGCGGCCTGCGGCAGCGAGCCGTACTCGGCGGCGACACGCCAGTCGAGGAGCAGCACAGAGCCCTCTGAAGGCGAGGAGTTCTCGGAGTCCTGGACGGAGTCCGGCAGATCCAGTGCGCGCAGTTCCGCCGTACGCACGGTGAGCCGGTGCATAGCGAGCACGCCGGCCACGGCAGGCAGCACCCCGGGCTGGTCCGGCACCGCGATGAGCAGTTCCACACCGAGGGGTTCCGGCTCGCCCGAGGGGTCCTCGGCCGGCGGCTCGGTCTGGGCGCGCAGGGACAGTACGGGGCTGCCGGTGCGGAACGCCTCGATCGCGAGACGTTCCTGCTCGGCGGTGGGCGCGGCGGTCTCCGGCTCCTCGGGGGCGTCCCCGGCGAGTACGGCCGAGACCCGCTTGACGAGGTCGGCCACCAGGGACGCGCGCCACGAGGACCAGGCGGCGGGCCCGGTGGCCAGCGCGTCCGCCTCGGTGAGCGCGTGCAGCAGCTCCAGCGTGCCCTGCGAGCCGACCGCCTCGGCGACGGAGCGCACGGTGGCCGGGTCCTCCAGGTCGCGCCGGGTCGCCGTCTCGACGAGCAGCAGGTGGTGGCGTACGAGGGCGGCGAGTGTCGCGACGTCCGTGCGGTCGAAGCCGATCCGGGCGGCCACGTCGCGCGCGATGATCTCGCCGGCTACGGAGTGGTCGCCGGGCCAGCCCTTGCCGATGTCGTGCAGCAGCGCGGATACCAGGAGGAGGTCGGGGCGGCCGACGCGGCGGGTCAGCTCGGAGGCCTGGACCGCGGTCTCGATGAGGTGCCGGTCGACGGTCCAGATGTGCACGGCGTTGCGCTGTGGGCGGCAGCGTACGCGTTCCCAGTCGGGCAGCAGCTGGGTGATCAGGCCCTCCGCCTCCAGCGCCTCCCAGACCTCGACGGTGGGGCGCCCGGAGCCGAGCAGGGTGACGAGCTGTTCGCGGGCCTCGGCGGGCCAGGGCGTGGGGAGCGGGCGGGCCGCGGCGGCCATCCGGCGGACGGCGTGCAGCGAGAGCGGCAGTCCGGACTGGGCGGCCGCGGCGGCGGCGCGCAGCGGCAGTACGGGGTCGCGGTCGGGGCGGGCGGCGCGGGCGAGGACGACCTCGCCGTCCTGCTCGACGACACCCTCTGCCAGCGGGGACCGCTCGGGGGCGGGCTTGCCGCCGCCCAGCATGGCGCGCAGGCGCGGGCGTACAGCGCGCGACTTGAGCACGCGCCCCACTTCACGCCAGGTGACGTCACTGGCGTACGAGATGACGCGGGCGGCCTCGTACACCTGGCGCAGCAGGGTGTCGGCGTCCAGCAGGCCGAGTTCTGCGGCGACCTGGTCCTGTTCCTGGAGCGAGAGCCGGTCGGTGGCGCGGCCGGTCGCGAGGTGCAGGGCGTCGCGGACGTCGAGTATCCGCTTGCGGGCGTCGGCGAGGCCCTCGCGCGGGGCGTCCGCGAGCCAGGAGGCGGCGACGGCGCGCAGGGCGGTGGCGTCGCGGAGGCCGCCGCGGGCTTCTTTGAGGTCGGGTTCGAGGAGGTACTGCAGCTCGCCCTGGCGCTCGGCCCGTTCGGCGCACAGTTCCTGGAGTTCGGGGAGGCGTTTGGGCGCCTGGTTGCGCCAGTCGGCGAGGACGGACGTACGCAGTCCTGCCGTCAGGCCGAGGTCGCCCGCGAGATGGCGGGCGTCGAGCAGGCCGAGCTGGACCTTCAGGTCTTCGCCCGCGGTCTTGCGCGCCTCGGCCGGCGTACGGACGGAGTGGTCGAGGGCGAGGCCGAGGTCCCATACGGGGTACCAGATGCGGTCCGCGAGAGCGGCCACCGCGTCCGGGTCGGCGCTGCCGTCGTGCAGGAGCAGCAGGTCGAGGTCGCTGCGGGGCGAGAGTTCGCCGCGGCCGTAGCCGCCGACGGCGATGAGGGAGACGCCGCGCAGTCCTTCGGCTCCGGCGTCGAACAGACCGGTGAGCCAGTCGTCGGTCAGTTCCGCAAGGGCCGCACGGCGCGGCGGCCCGGACCGCGCCCCCTCCTGGAGGAGGCGCAGCCGGGCCGCCGCATAGCCGCTGGGTCCCGAGTCCTCTGCTTCCGTACGTACGTCCGTACTCGTCACCCAGCGACTCCTGTTCTTCTTCTCTTTACAGCGCGTCGGGTCCGCGCTCGCCGGTCCGGACCCGGACGGCCGTCTCGACCGGGATGGACCAGACCTTGCCGTCTCCGATCTTGCCGGTGCGGGCCGCCTTGACGATGACGTCGATCAGCTGTTCGGCGTCGTCGTCCTCGGCCAGCACCTCGATACGGATCTTGGGGACGAGGTCGACGGTGTACTCGGCGCCGCGGTAGACCTCGGTGTGTCCCCGCTGACGACCGTAGCCGCTGGCCTCGGTGACCGTCAGGCCGTGCACCCCGAAGGCCTGCAGGGCTTCCTTGATCTCGTCGAGCCGGTGCGGCTTGACGACTGCGGTGATGAGCTTCATGCGTCCACCTTCTTGGCCTTGGCCTCCTGAGCCGGGGCGCTGGGAGCGGCGCTGAACGCCGAGCCACCACCACCACCGCTGAAGTCGTATGCGGTTTCGGCGTGCTCCGCCTGGTCGATGCCCGCGACCTCGTCGTCCTCACTGACCCGCATCCCGATCGTCTTGTCGATCAGGAAGGCGAGGACCGCGGAGGCCACCAGCGAGTAGGCGAGGACCGCGAAGACACCGGCGCACTGCTTCCAGAACTGGTCCAGGCCGCCGCCGTAGAAGAGGCCCGCGACGTCGGACTGGCCACCGCCGGTGGCGAAGAAGCCGATGAGCAGGGAGCCGACGACACCGCCGACGAGGTGGACGCCGACGACGTCGAGCGAGTCGTCGTAGCCGAGCTTGTACTTGAGGCCGACGGCCATGGCACACAGCACACCGGCGATGGCGCCGACGGCGATCGCGCCGAGCGGGGAGACCGCGCCACCGGACGGGGTGATCGCGACCAGACCGGCGACCGCGCCGGAAGCGGCACCGAGGGTGGTGAACGCACCGTGGCGGATCTTCTCGTAGGCGAGCCAGGCGAGTACGGCGGCAGCGGTGGCGACCTGCGTGTTGATGAACATCAGCGCGCCGACGCCGTCATCGTTGCCGAGCCAGGAGCCGGCGTTGAAGCCGAACCAGCCGAACCACAGCAGACCGGCGCCGAGCATGACCAGCGGGAGGCTGTGCGGGCGCATCGGGTCCTTCTTGAAGCCGACGCGCTTGCCGATGACCAGGATCACGCCGAGTGCCGCGGCACCAGCGTTGATGTGGACCGCCGTACCACCGGCGAAGTCGATCACACCGAGCTCGAAGGCCCAGCCGCCGGCGCCCCAGACCCAGTGCGCGACCGGGAAGTAGACGACCGTGGCCCACAGGGCGACGAACAGGGCCCACGCCGTGAACTTCACACGGTCCGCGAGGGCGCCGCTGATCAGGGCGGGCGTGATGATGGCGAACATCAGCTGGAAGACGGCGAAGACGTAGATCGGGATCGTGTAGCCGTCCCAGAGCTGCGTGAGGCCGATGCCGCTGAGCCCGACGTAGTCCGAGGACCAGCCGATGATGCCGCCGGAGTCGGTGCCGAACGCCATGGAGAAGCCGTACAGCACCCACAGAATGGTGACGATCCCCAGGCTGATGAAGCTCATCATCAGCATGTTGAGGGTGCTCTTGACGCGGACCATGCCTCCGTAGAAGAAGGCCAGGCCCGGTGTCATGAGCATCACCAGTGCAGAACAGATGAGCATGAACCCGGTGTTGGCGGCAGACAGCGTGGGAGCTTCTGCGGCCAGGGTGATGGCTGGTGCCATCGGCGTCTCCTCGTCGTTGGTACGGCCCCGTGCGGGGGAAGCCTGAGCGGGCAGAGCGGTGGGCCGGTTATGCGGCACGACATTGGCGCAGCGCCGTTTCCGTCGACGCCCCTCGATGTTTCGCCGCCGTGACGAAGGCGCCTCGCGTGTTACGCGTTGATGAACTGCCGGATGTCCGCTCGCGCGATCGTTATCGTGGCGCAACCTTCCGGCGAAAGTGCACAGCCGACCGCGGCCTGCCGTCCGATGACCTGGCGTGGGGAGCCGAGTCGGGCGGTAAGGGACGGCGGGCCGCGGCCGGGGCTTTGCGAGTCAGACCGCGTCGGCGGTCTCGGGCAGGTCAAGGGCCAGTTGCCCGGTCAGATCCACCACTTCGGCGAGGTCTCCGAAGTCGCGTACGGCCGTGTCGACGGTCTTTCGGATACGGGTGTTGACCCGCTCGGAGCGGACCTTCTTGGCGACCGTGAGCGCCTTCCTGGTGAGCACCGCACCCTGCTCGGGCTCCCGCTGCAGCAGGTGCACCGTGGCCATCCCGATGAGGTTGAGTGCGTACGAACGCTGGTGCTCGGCGTCCTTCGCGAAGAGGTCGACGGCCTTCTGCATCACGGGCTCGGCGAGCGAGGCGTAGGTGGGGCTGCGGCCCGCGACATAGGCGAGGTCACGGTAGGAGTGGGAGTTCTCGGCGTGCAGCTCCGCCTCGCTGAAGAAGCGGATCCAGTCGGGCTCGGGCTCGTCGAACTCCTGGGCGTCGACGAAGGTGTCCTCGGCCATCCGGACGGCGCGCTTGCACTTGCCGGGCTGGCCCATATTGGCGTACGCCCGGGCCTCCATCGCATACAGCATGGACTGTGTACGAGGGCTCGCACAGTCGCGGCCTCCGTACTGTGCGAGGTGGATCAGTTCCAGGGCGTCGTCGGGCCGCCCGAGGTGGATCATCTGGCGGCTCATGCTGGACAGGATGTACGAGCCGAGCGGCTTGTCGGCGGCTTCCTTGGCGGCGTGCAGGGCGAGGACGAAGTACTTCTGCGCGGTGGGCTGCAGCCCGACGTCGTAGCTCATCCAGCCCGCCAGCTCGGCCAGCTCTGCGGCGACCTTGAACAGGCGCTTGGCGGTGGCCGCGGGCTGAGGTTCCTGGAGGAGGTCCGTCACCTCGTGCAGCTGGCCGACGACGGCCTTGCGGCGCAGACCGCCGCCGCACTGCGCGTCCCACTGCCGGAACATGACCGTGGTGGTCTCCAGCAGATCGAGCTCGGGCTGGGACAGCCGGCCCGCGCGCCGCGTGACGGCTTGGGGCTCGGGTTCTTCGCGGGGGCCCGCGGGGCTGGGTACCAGCCAGCGTTGCATGGGCTCGATCAGGGACGAACCGGCGGAGAGGAACAGCGAGGTGCCGAGGAAGCCGCGGCGGGCCAGCATCAGGTCACTGCGGGAGAACTCGCTGATCAGGGCGATGGTCTGCGGGGCGGTCCACGGCAGGTCGACGCCGGACACGGACGGTGACTGGTGGGCGGAGCGCAGGCCGAGGTCCTCGACGGCGACGACACAGCCGAAGCGCTCGGAGAACAGCTCGGACAGGATGCGCGGGATCGGCTCGCGCGGGTTCTCCCCGTCCAGCCAGCGGCGCACGCGGGAGGTGTCCGTGGAGATGTGGCTGGCGCCCAACTGGCGGGCCCGGCGGTTCACTTGACGCGCCAGCTCACCCTTGGACCAGCCGCTGCGCACGAACCAGGAGCTGAGCAGCTCATTGGGACGCTTGTCAGCGCCAGTCGCGGTCGTCCCGCTTCCGCCGTTGCCGCCCACTGGCACGCCCCCATTTCTGAAACCACTTGTTGCGCTGTGTGCGCCAAGCCCTACCAGATTGCCGGTACATACGGTCGCCCGTCCGGCGGTTCTCACCTGTCGAACGAAGAGCCGACTTGCCTCCGGCATACTCACGAGTTGAGCGTTCCCAGGAGTCGTGCACTCACAGTAATCCTACGATCACCTCCCCGGCCATGGCGGATGCGGAAACGCCACCATTCGCCACCCCTTCGAATGAACTCACGGTTGCCGGTCCGCGATTCACTTGACACAGGACAGCCAGGAGTGGCGGAACGGTGCACGCCGGGGCGCGCGGAGCCAAGCGCACCACCCGGAGCGCTTCTGGACGCTGCTTGCTCCAAGTCGACGCCGGGAACACAGGGTTACGTTCCGATTCCGCCACGTAACCATCGGTGCGCTGAACCTGTTGGAGGGGGCATGGGCTTCACGATCGGCGGCAGCCGTGGGATGCGCGAGATCAGGCCCGGCTCACGTCGCCGTGGCCGCTCCTCGGAGTGCACCGCCGTGGCCGAGTTCACCGGACTGTGGGGCTGGGACGTGGTGCCCGGCGCCCGAGCGGCCGCGGGTTCCTGCTCGTGCGGCGGGACCGACTGCCCGGCACCCGGCGCGCACCCGCTGGACTTCGCACCGGTCGTCCCGGCCGGTGCCACGCTCGACCAGGCGACCGAAGCCTGGGCCGACTTCCCCGGCGCCGCGGTCCTGCTCCCGGTGGGACGCGCCTTCGACGTGATCGAAGTCGCCGAACCCGCCGGGCGACGCGCACTGATCCGCCTCGAACGGATGGGCCTCCCGCTCGGCCCCGTGACGGCGACCCCGGACGGCCGCGCCCACTTCTTGGTCGCCCCAGGCACCGCGGCCGAACTGCCCGAGTTCCTCTACCGCATGGGCTGGGACTGGGACGACGCCACCCTCGACCTCCATGGCCTCGGCCCCGGCACGTACATCACGGCCCCGCCCTCCGACCGCGCCGGCCTCGGCCCGGTCCGCTGGCTCCGCTCCCCCGCCCTCGACTCGGCGACAAAGCCGCCCGCGGCACGACTGCTGCTGGGGACACTGGCCTACGTGGCGCACCGGTCGCGGGCGTAGCCCCGCGGGGCGGCAACAGCGAAGCGCGCGTCCCCGACTGCACCTCGGGAACGCGCGCTTCTCCCAGCACCTACTACTTTCAGTAGCTGCCTATTCTCCGATAAGAGCGTCAACGAACGCCTCCGGCTCGAACGGCGCCAAGTCGTCCGCGCCCTCGCCCAGGCCGACGAGCTTGACCGGAACGCCCAGCTCGCGCTGGACCGCGATGACGATGCCGCCCTTGGCCGTGCCGTCGAGCTTCGTCAGGACGATGCCGGTGATGTCGACGACCTCGGCGAAGACACGGGCCTGGACGAGGCCGTTCTGACCGGTGGTGGCGTCCAGGACCAGCAGGATCTCGTCGAGCGGCGCGTGCTTCTCGACCACGCGCTTGACCTTGCCGAGCTCGTCCATGAGACCGGTCTTGGTGTGCAGGCGCCCCGCGGTGTCGATGAGCACGACGTCCGAGCCCATCTCCTTGCCCTCCTTGACCGCGTCGAAGGCCACGGAGGCGGGATCGCCGGCCTCGGGCCCGCGCACCGTGTACGCGCCGACCCGCTCGCCCCAGGTCTGGAGCTGATCGGCGGCGGCGGCACGGAACGTGTCGGCGGCACCCAGGACGACAGTGCGACCGTCCGCGACAAGAACGCGAGCGAGCTTGCCGGTGGTGGTGGTCTTGCCGGTGCCGTTGACACCGACGACCATCACGATGCCGGGCTTGCTGGCCTCGGGCTCCGTCTTCACGGTGCGGTCCATATCGGTGCCGACCAGCTTGAGGAGCTCCTCGCGCAGCAGGCCGCGCAGCTCCTCGGGCGTACGGGTGCCGAGCACCTTCACACGCTCACGCAGCCCCTCGACAAGCTCCTGGGTGGGCTGAACGCCGACATCGGCGGTGAGGAGCGTGTCCTCGATCTCCTCCCAGGTGTCGTCGTCCAGATGCTCGCGCGACAGGAGCGTGAGCAGCCCCTTGCCGAGCGCGTTCTGCGAGCGGGAGAGCCGGGCGCGCAGACGCACCAGGCGCCCCTCGGTCGGCTCCGGGATCTCGATCTCGGGTGCGGCCGGGCGTTCCTCGACGGCGACGCCCCCCGAGGCGTCCGGAAGATCCACCTCCTCGATCGTGCGGCGCGGTTCCTCGCGCGGCGTCTCGGCCTCGTCGCCGACGTGCGGCTCGGCCGGAGGGGCGGTGATGTCGGGCGTGGCGGGGGGCGGCGGGGGCGGCTGCTTCCGCTTGCGGCTGCCGACGACGAGCCCGCCGAGCGCACCGATCACGACTACGGCGATGACTACAAGAAGGATGACGATGTCCATAACGCACCCAGTATGCGCGACCCTCCACTCGCCGTCTTTCTCCGCTCACGGGCGCGTGCCGTCAGGATGCGCGAGGTGTCTCCAGGGTGTGGCCCCGATGTCACGGCTATAGCTGTCTGACGCTCCGTCAGCTACCGTCCCCCTTCGCCGGCACCCGCCCGAAGGAGGACCCGCCATGCCCGTGACGGTCGTACGTTTCAACCTGGTGGAGCCCGACGCGACGAGCGAATCCCTCAGCGCCCGCTACCAGGCCGCCCTGGAGATGGCCGCGTACGCGGACGACCGCGGGATGAGCACCGTGCAGACCGAGGAGCACCATGGCGTCGCCAACAACTGGCTGCCCTCGCCCTTCACCTTCGCGGGCGCGGTCTTCGGCGCCACCCGCCGGATCGCGGTCACGGTCTCGGCGATCATCGGTCCGCTGCACGATCCGCTGCGGCTGGCCGAGGAGATCGCCGTACTCGATCTGATCAGCGGCGGCCGGCTGGTGACGGTCGCGGGGATCGGCTACCGACCCGAGGAGTACGCGCTCTTCGACGTCGAGTGGAAGCGGCGCGGCAAGCTCCAGGACGAGCTGCTGGAGACGCTGCTCAAGGCGTGGACGGGCGAGGACTTCGAGTACCGGGGCCGTACGGTCCGGATCACCCCGCGCCCGTACACCCGGCCGCATCCGCTGCTGTTGGTCGGCGGCTCCTCGCAGGCGGCGGCCCGGCGTGCCGCCCGGCTCGGGCTGCCGTTCTTCCCGAGCGCGCATCTGCCGGAGCTGGAGGCGTACTACAAGGAGCGTCTCGTGGAGTACGGCACGGAGGGCTGGACCATGATGCCTCCGGCCGAGACCCCGCTGCTGCACCTGGCCGAGGACCCGGACCGCGTGTGGGCGGAGCACGGCGAGCACTTCCTGCACGAGGCGCGGACATACGCGTCCTGGCAGTCCGGCGACATCCGTTCCGCGGTGAAGTCGGGGGCGACGACAGTCGACGAACTGCGCGCCGAGGGCGTGTACCGGATCGTGACGCCGGACGAGTGCCTGGCCCAGGGCCTCGACAACTACGTACTGCATCCGTTGTCCGGCGGGATGCCGGTCGACGAGGGCTGGCGCAGCATGCATCTGTTCTGCGAAAACGTGCTGCCCCGGCTCAAGAACCTCGAGAACCACGAGGGCTGAGCCGGGGCAGTACGCCTTACGGAACGAGGAGAGGGGCAGCGGGGACTTGGCCCGTCTCCTCGTGCTCGGGGGCCTTCGGGGCCCTTTCGAGGCGGATCTATCCCATCTCCTCCAGCGCCTTGCCCTTGGTCTCCGTGACGAACTTGAGCACGAAGGGGATGGAGAGGGCGGCGAAGACGGTGTAGATCACGTATGTCAGGGAGAGGTTCCAGTCGGCCAGGGACGGGAAGCTCGCGGTGATGGCCCAGTTGGCGATCCACTGCGCGGAGGCGGCGACGCCGAGGGCGGCGGCGCGGATCTTGTTCGGGAACATCTCGCCGAGGAAGACCCAGACGACCACACCCCACGAGAGGGCGAAGAAGAGCACGAAGACGTGGGCTGCGATCAGCGCGACCCAGCCCTGGGTGGCCGGTAGCTTGCCGTCGACGAGGTCGAAGGAGAAGGCCCAGGCTTCGAGGGCGAGACCGAGGACCATGCCGACGGAGCCGATGAGCGCGAGGGGCCTGCGGCCGATGCGGTCGACGAAGATCATGGCGATCACGGTGCCGACGATGTTGATGATCGACGTCGTGAACGAGTAGAAGAAGGACTCCGTCGGGTCGACGCCGACGGACTGCCACAGCGTCGAGGAGTAGTAGAACGCGACGTTGATGCCGACGAACTGCTGGAAGACGGAGAGCCCGATGCCGATCCAGACGATCGGCCGGAAGAAGAAGCTGCCGCCGAGCAGGTCCCTGAAGGTCGACTTGTGCTCGCTCTTCATGGCGTGCTCGATCTCCCGCACACGGGCGTCCAGGTCGACGTCCTTGCCCTCGACCTCGGCGAGCACCTCGCGGGCGCGGGTCTCCTTGCCGGCGGAGATGAGGTAGCGGGGTGACTCGGGGATCGCGAAGGAGAGCAGGCCGTACAGGATGGCGGGGATGACCATCACGCCGAGCATGACCTGCCAGGCTTCCAGGCCCATCAGGCTGCCGCGCTGGTCGCCGTCCGCGGCGTTCAGGATGGCCCAGTTGACCAGCTGGGAGACGGCGATGCCGATGACGATCGCGGCCTGCTGGAAGGAGCCGAGGCGTCCGCGGTACGCGGCGGGGGCGACCTCGGCGATGTAGGCGGGGCCGATCACGGAGGCCATGCCGATGGCGAAGCCGCCGACGATGCGCCAGAAGGCCAGGTCGTACAGCGCGAAGGGCAGTGCGGAGCCGACGGCGCTGACGATGAAGAGGACGGCCGAGATCTGCATACAGCGGATGCGGCCTATGCGGTCGGCGATGCGGCCCGCCGTGGCGGCGCCGATCGCGCAGCCGATCAGCGCGATGGCGATCACCTGCGCCAGGGCCGCGGAGCCGATGTCGTAGCGGTCCCGGATGGCTTCGACGGCGCCGTTGATCACGGCACTGTCGTAGCCGAAGAGGAAGCCGCCCATCGCGGCCGCCGCCGCGATGAAGATGACATGCCCGAGGTGTTCGGGGTGAGCCTCTCGGGGTCCTGTCTTGGGTACCTGCGCTGCGCGGGTCACGTGTACTCCTCGGGCCGCCGGCCTCGCTGCCGGGGGGTGGGTAAGCCCTTCAACTGAAGGTGAAGGCAACGTTTCTGAGGTTATTCCTTCAAGTTTCGAAGTCAACAGGGGTAGATGAGGGCAGGGTTATAAGCGGGTAAGGGTTTTGTGTTCGAATCTTGAATGGGCTGCCCATGTTGTGACCATCGAGCAACCGTCCGGCCATCCGAAGAGCCGGCGAAGCCGAGCTACCGAAGCCTCTGGCTGATCACCTTCGACACCCCGTCGCCCTGCATGGAGACGCCGTACAGCGCGTCGGCGACCTCCATCGTGCGCTTCTGATGGGTGATCACGATCAGCTGCGAGGCCTCTTGCAGCTCCTGCATGATGCGGATGAGCCGCTGCAGGTTGGTGTCGTCGAGCGCCGCCTCGACCTCGTCCATCACATAGAACGGGCTGGGCCGGGCCTTGAAGATCGACACGAGCATCGCCACGGCGGTCAGCGAGCGCTCGCCGCCGGAGAGCAGGCTGAGGCGCTTGACCTTCTTGCCCGGCGGCCGGGCCTCCACATCCACGCCCGTGGTGAGCATGTTGTCGGGATCGGTCAGGATCAGCCGTCCATCGCCGCCGGGGAACAGCCGGCTGAAGACGCCTTCGAACTCGCGGGCCGTGTCCCGGAACGCCTCGGTGAAGACCTGCTCGACGCGCTCGTCGACCTCCTTCACCACCTGGAGCAGATCGGCACGCGTCTTCTTGAGGTCCTCCAGCTGCTCGCTGAGGAACTGGTGACGTTCCTCCAACGCCGCGAACTCCTCCAGGGCGAGCGGGTTGACCTTGCCGAGCTGCTGGTAGGCCCGTTCGGCCGACTTGAGCCGCTTCTCCTGCTCTCCGCGGACGAACGGCCGGGGCTGGTTGCGCGGGTGCTCCGGGTCCTCGGGCAGTTCCTCTCCCTCGGCGGCGAGCGAGGGCGGCACAAGCTGGTCGGGGCCGTAGTCGGCCACGAGACCCGCCGGTTCCACACCGAGCTCCTCCAGCGCCTTTGACTCCAACTGCTCGATCCGCAGCCGCTTCTCGGCGCCGAGTACCTCGCCGCGGTGCACTGAATCCGTGAGTTTGTCGAGTTCGGCCTTGAGGTCCCGCCCCTCGTTGCGGGCGGCGACGAGATCCTGCTCCCTCAGGGCCTTGGCGCTCTCGGCGGCGGTGCGTTCCTCCTCCGCCCGGCCCACCGAGACCTCGACGTGCGCGAGCAGTTGCCGCGCACCGGAGGCGACGGCTTCGGCGACGGCGGCTTCGTGCCTCAGCCGCGCCCTGCGCTGCTCGGCACGCGCGCGTGCCTCACGTTCGGCGCGCGCGGCCCGGTCGAGCGCATCGGCCCGTCCGGCCAGCCCTTTGACCCGTTCCTCGTGCGTGCGTGCCTGGAGCCGGGCCTCCATCTCGGTCTGCCGCGCATTGGCGCCGTCCGCGGCGAGCCGGTCCCGTACGGAGGTGTCGGGCTCCTCCTCGACGGGCATCTCCTCGGCCACGGCGAGCCGTTCGGCCAGCTCTTCGACTTCCTCCAGGGCCCTGTCGAGGGCTTCCTGCGCCCGCGCGGCAGCGGCGGTGCTCCGCTCGGCCTCCCCTGCCGCCCCTCGGGCCTGCCCGGCCAGCCGCCCGAGCTGCTGGGCGACCGCCGATTTCTCCCGCTCCCCGGCTCGCCGCCGCTCCCCCAACTCCTCGACGAGTGCGGCCCGTTCCTTGCGCTGCTCGGCTGCGAAATACTGCGCCTCGGTCAACTCATCGCATCGCACGGCGAGTTCTTCCAGCTCGGCTGCGGCTTCGTCGACGGAAGCCTGCACCTCGAGCAGACTCGGCGCCCCGGCCGACCCTCCGTGCGCGAAGTGCGCCCCGAGCAGATCGCCTTCGGCGGTCACCGCGGTCAGCTCCGGCCGCGCACTCACCAGATCCTCGGCGTCCTCCAGGGTTCCCACCACGACGATGCCCCGCAGCAAGCGCCGTACGGCGGGCATGAGTTCGGCGGGCCCTCGGACCAGATCGGCGGCGTACGGAGGCCTGTCGTGCCCCGGAGTTACGCCACTGGGGGCGCCGTCGCCCGATGCCGGCACCTCCTCGGGTGCCCCCGCAAGCAGCAGGGCCGCTCGCCCGGCGTCCTGCTTGCGGAGCAGGCGGATGGCGTCGGCGGCCGAGTTCGGGGTGGTCACCGCGATGGCGTCCGCTGCCGTCCCGAAGGCGGCGGCCAGGGCGACCTCGTAGCCCGGGGTGACCGACAGGAGTTCGGCGGCCGGGCCCAGCAGGCCGGTGAGACGGTCCTTTGCACCGAGCAGGGCCCCCGTGCCGTCCTTGCGGCGCAGGCCGAGGGCCAGGGCCTCGTGGCGGGCCTGGGTGGCGGCGCGCTTGCGTTCCGCGGAGGTGGTCGCCTCGCGGGCCGCCGCCAGGGCGGACTCCGCCTCCGCCAGCGCAGACTTGGCCGCCTCGTGCCGCTCGGCCAGCTCCGCGTCTCCCTCGTCCAGGCCGTCCACCTCGGCCTTGAGCGTTTCGTACTCCTCCTGCGCCGCGACCGCCCGCTCCTGGGCCTCGTCCCGTGCGGAGGCGAGGCGGTCGATCTCCGCCTGGGCGGATGTGGCACGCGAACGGGCCGCGTTGACCTGGCCGTTCAGCCGGGCGAGCCCTTCGCGGCGGTCGGCGATGGCGCGGGCCACGTCCTTCAGCCGCCGTTCCTCCATCGCCAGTTCGCGCTCCAGCTCGGACCGGTGCGCGACCGTGTCCTCCAGTGCCCGCTCGGCCGCCTCGAGGGCCGCTTCGAGCTCGGCCTCCTGTTCACGGATCCGTGCGGCCTCGCGCTCCATGTCCTCGGGATCGCGCCCGCGCCGCTCCTCGGGCGGCACGGAGGTCGCGCTCTTGACCCGGGCGTCGGCCAGCGAGATCGTGCCGCGCACCCGCTCGGCCAGCTGCGACAGTTCGTGCCAGGTCTGCTGCGCCCGCTGGAGCCGCGGTGTGAGGCGCCGCACCTCGTCCTCGAGCTGCGCCTCCCGCTGGAGGGCCTTCTTCAGCTCGGCCTCGGCGGCGTCCTTGCGTTCCTTGAGCGCGGCCTCGTCGGCGATCTCGGCCTGGAGCGCCTGGCGGAGTCGTACGAGGTCGTCGGCGAGCAGCCGCAGCCGGGCGTCCCTCAGGTCGGCCTGGATGACGGCGGCCCGGCGCGCGACGGCCGCCTGGCGGCCGAGCGGCTTGAGCTGGCGCCGCAGTTCGTCGGTCAGGTCCTGCACACGCGCGAGGTTCGCCTGCATCGCGTCCAGCTTCCGCAGCGCCTTCTCCTTGCGCTTACGGTGCTTGAGGACGCCCGCGGCCTCCTCGATGAAGGCACGGCGGCCCATCGGATCGGCGTGCAGCACGGAGTCGAGCTGTCCCTGGCCGACGATGACGTGCATCTCGCGGCCGATGCCGGAGTCGGACAACAGCTCCTGAATATCCAGCAATCGGCACGTATCACCGTTGATCTGGTACTCACTGCCGCCGTTGCGGAACATGATCCGCGTGATGGTGACCTCGGCGTACTCGATGGGCAGCGCGCCGTCGGAGTTGTCGATGGTGAGGGACACTTCGGCGCGGCCGAGGGGCGGTCGCCCGGTCGTCCCGGCGAAGATGACGTCCTCCATCTTGCCGCCGCGCAGCGACTTGGCGCCCTGCTCGCCCATGACCCAGCTGAGCGCGTCCACGACATTGGACTTGCCCGAACCGTTCGGGCCGACGACACACGTGATCCCCGGCTCGAACCGGAGCGTGGTCGCCGAAGCGAACGACTTGAACCCTCTCAGGGTCAGGGCCTTGAGGTGCACGCCGCCGGACTCTACCGTCCGGGTCTGTCTCACTCCATGAACGAACGGTTTCACCCATGAACGTGCAGGGCACACCAGACGTTAAAGACAGTGAAAGGGTGCGCGGGACAGAGGCGGGGCCAAAAAGAAGGGACGCCGAAGCGTCCCTTGCAATTCTGGTTAGCGGCTGACACGGACAGCCCGATCACTGGCGGCGTCATTTGCCGTAGTGGTCAGGTGAGCGCAGGCTCCGCCTGGGGTACGTCGATGCTCTTCAGAAGTTGTTCGTGAGAAGCGGCAGCCGTCAGCTCGTCGTTCTCGGCCTGGATCCGTACGAGCTCGGATTCCAGGTCCTGGACGCGCTGCTGGAGCCGTCGCATCTCGGCGAGGAGTCGCGGGTCAGAGCCGCCGACGTAACCGAGAAGCGCCTTTGCCATGATGGATGGTCCTCCACAATGAGTGACCGACCGAAGCGGTTGGGTCGTGAGGGAATCGCACCCGTGGTGCTTGGCACTGTTCAGTTGTTGCTGCCGTTCTTACATGCCAAACAGCTAAGGTGCGCGGGGCTTTCAGCGTCTCACCAAAAAGTTTGACGGTCAACACGATCACGCCCTGTATTGACGGGCGACCCGGGGCGCGCGGCCTGGAAACGGGCGGCGCTGCCTCTCCTGCGGGGCCCTGAGGGCGTAGAGATCATCCTTCCTTCGCGAGCCTGCCACGACAAGCGGTTCTTGGCAACCACCAGGTAGTTTCTGCCTCGGGCAGGTGCCCCGGGCCGCTCGCGCTCCCCTGCCTGCGGTGTGGCGGCCCGCGAGGAGCAGTGGATCTCAGCGGATGACGAAGCCGTCGTAGCCGCCGCGGGGTGTGTCCCAAATCTCGGTGACTCCGTCGACCCGGCCGGGTGTGTCGTCCCCCCGCAGCCAGTCGAGCAGTCCCTCACAGCCGGCCCGCGGCCCCTCGGCGACCACCTGAACCCGGCCGTCCGGCAAATTGAGAGCAAAGCCACTCAGGCCGCCGAGCTCCAGCGCCTTGGCACGGGTGAACCAGCGGAAACCCACACCTTGGACGCTTCCACGCACCCAGGCCACGAGTCGCACATCGTCGTTCATGCGTGCACGCTAACCAGTCATTTGCTTCCTGAGCACTTCCTCCTCATGCGTCATGCGGTACCGTCCCGACGCAATGCACCTCACTCGTTCGGGTGAGGAACGTTGACTGCAAGGATGAGGAAGGCCAGGAGATGGGACGCCACCGACGCTCCGCCGCCGGCCGCGCCGCCACAGGCCGCGCCACCGGCGTCACGCAAACGTACGGATCACACACCGGCGGCTACTCAACGGCCGGTGCGGGTTACTACGCGACCGACGCCATCTCGGCGGCCGGGCAGGGCCTCTACGAGGGGCATGCCCTCCACCCGCAGAACGATGCCTACGCGCACAGTGACGCGTATCTCTTCGCAGCGGGCGACACCGCTCCGGGGAGTGCCGCGTACCTCTACGCAACGGGCGACGTCGACGCGTACGCCACGACCAGCTTCGCGTCCGTCCCCGGCCCCCGCGGCGGGCGCTCGCACCGCCGCCGCAAGAAGGCCAGGGCCGCGGTGCCCGTGCGCACCGGTCTGCTCGGAGTCTCCGCGGCCGTCGCGATGGGCGCCGTCGCAGTCGCCTCCGGGCTGATTCCGGGCGGCGGTGACACCAACACGGCCGGCGGCAACAACGCGGGCAAGGTGCAGACCTCGGACTTCCCGACCGGCCTGGGCGCCCAGGGCGGTGCGGACGGCTCCGCCGACGACCGCGACGGCTCCGGCACAAGCCGTGACGCCGACCGTTCCCCCTCGCCTTCACCGACCCCCACGAAGCCGACGAAGGAGCCCTCGAAGGAGCCCTCGAAGGAGCCCTCGGCGAAGCCGACCACGAAAACTCCGGAGAAGCCGAAGCCGAAGCCGACTCCGTCGCGTACGGCCACGAAGGTACCCAAGCCCACCCCGCCCAAGGCGGTGTCCCCGCAGACCGCGGCTGAGGCCGAGGTGCTCAAGCTGGTGAACCAGGAGCGGGAGAAGGCGGGCTGCAGCCCGGTGACGGCGTCCGGCACGCTCGCCAAGCTGGCCCAGGCCTTCAGCGAGGACATGGCCGAGCAGGACTTCTTCGACCACACCGACCCGAGCGGGGCCACCCCGTGGGACCGGGCGGATGTACTCGGCATAGCGAACCTCGGCGGCGAGAACATAGCCCGTGGCCAGGCCGACGCCGAGGCCGTCATGGAGGCCTGGATGAACAGCCCCGGCCACCGCGCGAACATCCTGAACTGTGACTTCAAGACCCTGGGAGTCGGCGCCCACTTCGCTGCGGGCGGCCCCTGGTGGACGCAGGACTTCGGCTACTGAGCGACCACTGAGCGGTTTCTTTTGGTTAGCGCCACCTGTTGGTAGGCGCTGCGCCGGAGTACGCTGAAGGTATGGACCTCACGGAGACACAGGATCTTGCGTTCGACGTGTTCTCCAAGGGGTGTCCCTCACGGGGCACCCTGGAGCACGTCACGGGGCGCTGGGGCGGGCTCACGCTCGGGGCGTTGCACGAAGGCTCGTTCCGCTTCAATGAGCTGCGTCGGCGCGTCGACGGCGTGAGCGAGAAGATGCTGTCGCAGACGCTGCACGCACTGGAGCGCGACGGTCTGGTGCACCGCGAGGCGCAGTCCACGAACCCGCCGCGTGTGGACTACGAACTGACGCCGCTCGGCCGCGAGGTCGCCGAGCGGCTGCTGGCCCTCATCCACTTCATGGAGGGGCGCATGGGCGAGGTCCTGGCGGCGCGCGAGCGTTACGACGAGGCGCGCGGCAGCCGCTGACAGCGCGGGCAGAAGTAGCTGGACCGGTTCATCCAGGGCCGCCGCCGGATCGCGGTGCCGCAACGCCGGCACGGTTCGCCCTCCCGCCCGTACGCGTCGAGGGACCGGTCGAAGTAGCCGGATTCACCGTTCACGTTGACGTACAGGCTGTCGAAGCTGGTGCCGCCGGCGGTGAGGGCCTCGTACAGCACGTCCCGTACGTGGCCGAGGAGTTCGGCGGTGCGCGGGCGCGTGAAACCGGTGGTCGGGCGCTCGTAGTGCAGTCGCGCGCGCCACAGCGCCTCGTCCGCGTAGATGTTGCCGACGCCACTGATCAGCGACTGGTCGAGCAGAGCCCGCTTGATGGTCGTACGTCTCCTCCGCAGCGCCTCGTGGAAGGCGGCGTCGTCGAACTGCGGGTCCAGTGGGTCGCGGGCGATGTGCGCGATGACGTCGGGCAGCCCTTCGGGGGTGGTCGTGTGCAAGGAGAGCCCGCCGAAGGTGCGCTGGTCGACGAAGCGGAGTTCGGTGGTGAGGGTGTCGTCGAAGCGAACGCGGATGCGCAGGTGCTTCTCGTCGGGCGCGCCCTCCGGCTGGACGAGCAACTGGCCGCTCATACCGAGGTGCGCGAGAACGGCACTCGGCTGATCCGCCAGCGGTAGCCAGAGGTACTTGCCGCGACGCTGAGGCAGCCCGATCCGGTGCCCCTTCAGCCGGGCCCCGAAGTCCTCGCCGCCAGCGATGTGCCGGCGCACCGCGCGCGGATGCCGCACCTGTACGTCGGCGACGATCCGTCCGCTGACCCAGCGCTCCAGACCGCGCCGTACGACCTCGACCTCAGGAAGCTCGGGCACGGTTTCTCCTCCGGATGCGTGGACGACTCGGGCGCCCCTAGGGCCGCGCGCCCGCAGCGTACCGCCGCGCCATGGGCGGGCCCGAGTGGGGTCGCGGAACACGATCGCCCGCCCCCTACGTGCTGTCCGGGGGCGGGCGATCGGCTACGGCTGTGGCCGTGGGTCAGGCGGGAGCGGCGTCGGAGCTCGCGGTGGAGGGGATGTCGGCCTCCCCCTCGGCGTCCGCGGCGGCCTTCGTCGCCTGCACGCGCTCGTCCGCGGCGGAGCGGATCTCCCGCCACGCGGACTCCGCGGCCTGCTGCTCCGCTTCCTTTTTGCTGCGGCCGGTGCCGGTGCCGTACGAGACGCCTCCGACGCGGGCGGCAGCAGTAAAGGTCTTCTCGTGGTCCGGGCCGGTCTCCGTGACCAGGTACTCGGGCACGCCGAGCCCCTCGGTCGCGGTGAGCTCCTGGAGACTGGTCTTCCAGTCCAGGCCGGCACCGAGATTCGAGGACTTCTCGATCAGCGGGTCGAACAAGCGGTGCACCAGCTCCGCCGCCGAGTCGAGCCCCTGGTCGAGATAGACCGCGCCGATCACCGCTTCCAGGGTGTCAGCAAGGATGGAAGCCTTGTCCCGGCCGCCCGTGCCCTCTTCGCCCCGGCCGAGCCGGATGAAGGAGCCCAGGTCGAGCCCGCGGCTGACCTCCGCCAACGCACGCGAGTTGACCACCGCGGCCCGCAACTTGGCCAGCTGGCCTTCGGGCAGGTCGGGGTGGGTGCGATACAGCGTGTCCGTGACCACGAGGCCGAGTACGGAGTCCCCGAGGAACTCCAGGCGCTCGTTGGTCGGCAGACCGCCGTTCTCGTACGCGTACGAACGGTGGGTCAGCGCACGCACCAGAAGGGCGGACTCGAGCCTGTAGCCGAGCCGCCCTTCCAGAAGCGTGTGGGACGAGGCCGTGTTGTCCGCCTTTTTCTTGGCGTTCGAATCCGCCTTGGCGTCAGACATGAAGCCTCTCACCAGCCGCTCAGACCTCGAGGACCTGGCGCTTGTTATAGGTGCCGCAAGCAGGGCACGCGATGTGCTGCAGCTTGGGCTCGTGGCAGCGCTCACACGCAACCAGGTTGGGGACCGCAGCCTTCCACTGCGACCGGCGGTGGCGCGTGTTGCTGCGCGACATCTTCCGCTTCGGAACAGCCACGGCTACTTCTCCTGCTTCTCGTCGACGCCCGATTCGGCGCCGCTGATCTCGTCCTTCTCGCCATCTTCGAGTGAACCGGCGAGTCCCTGCAGTGCCGCCCAACGGATGTCGACGGCGTCATGGTGGTGGCCCGGTTCGTCCGAAAGACGCACTCCGCACTCGGAGCACAGTCCCTCGCAGTCCTCCTGGCACACCGGCTGCATCGGCAGTGCGAGCACCACCGCATCACGCAGCACAGGCTCGAGGTCGAACAAGCCGTCCTCGATGAAAAGCCTGTCCTCGTCTTCCTCGGCGTCGTCGGCCGGTTCCGCCTTGGGGCGGCCCCGGTCGTCGGCGTCAGGGTACGAGAACATCTCCTGGAAGTCCGCTTCGAGCTCCAGCTGAAGCGGCTCCAGACACCTTACGCACTCCCCCTCGGCGACGGCCCGGGCGGTGCCAGTGACCAGCACACCTTCCATGACCGATTCGAGCCGGAGTTCGAGCTCCACCGGCGCGCCTTCCGGCACTCCGATGACTCCCTGGATACCGAAGTCCTTGGGAGCGCCGACCGCGCGGGTCAGCCGCTGCAGCGCACCAGGACGTCGCCCCAGCTCGTGTGTGTCGAACACGAGAGGGTTGCGGTGGTCGAGGCGGGCGTTCAGGGCCATTCCTGCTTTCGATCTTGAAACTCAGAGCTTCGCCGCCCCAGATGTTCCCGGGCAGCGTGGATCGCGGACGAACGCGCGACCGAAGAGCCAGGATACTGGACCTTGCGCTCTCGGCCCAATCCGGTGCGCGCCGGCCGTCCAGGACACCGGCGTACGCCGCTGGGAGCGCCCCTCAGCGTCCGCCGCGCTCCTGCTCGTACTGGCGCAGCTGCTCGGCGCTGATCATGCTCGTGTCGAAGAGGCTGGTCTCGTCGAGGGCGTGCGCCTGCGGCTCGGGCTCGGGCTGCTGCCCGTAGGCCTGCTGCCCCTGGCTGGGGTCGTATCCGGCCTGCTGGGCGTTCGGGTCGTAGGCCTGCTGCGGATAGGCAGCGTACGGATCGGCCTGCTGCCGGTACGCGAATTGCTGTTGATCCTGCTGCCCGTATGGCTGCTGATAGCCGTACCCGTCGGTCTGCTGCTGATACGCGTACTGCTGCTGGTCCTGCCCGCCGTACGGCTGCTGGGCGGGAACGGCCGGGGCCGGTTCGGCGGGCCGGGCGGGAGTGTCCACGGGAGCCGCGAGGCCGTCCAGGTACTCGGCGTCCGTGGTGTGCTGCACGGCCGAACCGTCGTCCGTGAGCGCGCCCAGGTCGTCGGAGGCGATACGGCCGTGCAGCTTCTGGCGACCGCGGCCGACGGCCTCCAGGGTCTTGGCGAGGACGGCCTCGAAGGCGCCGAGCTTGACGTCGACGTATTCATCGGCGTTGCGACGCAGGGTCTGGGGGTCGTGGCTGCGCTCGGGCGCGTCCTCGTCCTCGTAACCGTGCTCGTCGAGGCCGGGTCCGGTGCCGAGGAGCTTCTCGCGGCCCCGGCCGACGGAGCCGAGGGTCTTGGTGAGGACGACCTCGAAGTTGGCGAGCTTGGAGTCGACGTAGTCGTCGGCCTCCGCGCGGATCTCCTCGGCCTCCTTGCGGGCATCGGCGAGGATGCGATCGGCCTCGTTCTGGGAGCGACGGGCGATCTCGGTGCCGGAGATCAGCGAGCCGCGTTCGGCGTGCGCGGACTCGATGATCCGCTGGGCCTCCTCGCGGGCTTGCTCCACCAACTGCTCGCGCCCGCCGATGAGTTCCTGGGCCTGGGCGAGGGAGCCGGGCAGGGCCTGGCGCACCTCTTCGAGCAGGGAGAGGAGCTCGGCGCGGTTGACCACGCACGAGGCCGACATGGGCATGGAACGGGCGCTGCCGACCGCCGAGACGATCTCATCGAGCTTCTTCTGCACGTCCACCGTGTGCTCGCCACTCTCTACAGCTGTGATGGAGACGGACGGATCGACTGTACGGCCACTCCCTCACCATCCGACACCGGGTGACGAACTGTCAGCCCGCAGGGGCCGTCCCGGTCTCCTTGGGGCGCCCGGCTCAGTCCTTCTTGAGGCGTTCGTTGAGAGCTTCGAGGACCACCGGCGGCACCAGGTGGGAGACGTCGCCGCCCCAGGCCGCGACCTCCTTGACGAGCGAGGAGGACAGGAAACTGTAGGTGGGGTTGGTGGGGACGAAGAGGGTCTCGACTCCGGAGAGGCCGTTGTTCATCTGGGCCATCTGCAGCTCGTAGTCGAAGTCGCTGACCGCGCGGAGTCCCTTGACGATCGCGGGGATGTCGCGCTGCTTGCAGAAGTCGACGAGGAGGCCGTGGAAGGCTTCCACCTCGACGTTCCCGAACTCCGCGGTGACCTGGCGGATCAGGTCGATCCGCTCGTCGATCTCGAAGAGGCCCTTCTTGGACTGGTTGATCATCACCGCGACGTGCACGACGTCGTACAGCTTGGACGCTCTGGCGATGATGTCGAGGTGTCCGTTGGTGATCGGGTCGAATGACCCGGGACAGACGGCGCGGCGCAACTGAGGTCCCTCGCTCTCCGGTCCGGTCATCGTGCGTCTTCGCACGTAGAGGCGGCGCGACCGTACCAAAACGATCCCTCGCCGTAACGACGGGAGCGCAGTGCCTCGAAGCCGCCGGGCCACCGGAATTCGCCGCCTCTAGTACTGCGTTCAACGGTGACGAGAGCTTCGCCCGCGAGCCAGCCCTCTGCACGGAGTGTGAGCAGTATCTCGCGAAGATCGTCGTCCGGGACGTCGTACGGCGGATCGAGAAAAATCAGGTCGTACGGGGCTGTCGGCGCCCCCGCGCGGATGATCTGCGCCGCTTTGCCGGATCTCACCTCGGCGCCGGGCAGCCCGAGCGTTTTCACGTTCTCCCTGAGGGTGCGCACCGCTCTGGCGTCGGCCTCGACCAGGAGGGTGTGCCCGGCGCCGCGCGACAGTGCCTCCAGACCCACGGCGCCGGAGCCGGCGTACAGATCGAGGACGCGCTCGCCCTCCAGGGCGCCGCCGAGCAGGGACTGCCAGGTGGAGAAGAGGCCCTCGCGTGCCCGGTCGGAGGTGGGCCGGGTACGGGTTCCGTGCGGGACGGCCAGGCGGCGTCCGCCGGCCCGGCCGGCGATCACGCGGGTCATCTCTGTCCTTGTCGTGGAACGAGCGGCTGTGACAGTCCCAGTCTGTCAGCCCTTCTCCAAATACTGCTCCCTCTCCTCGTCCAGCAAAGCTTGCAGAGCCGTGCGCAGGGCGGGCAGGCCCGTGAGATCGGGGTCCGCGGCGACGACCGCGGTCGCCTCCTCGCGGGCCTCGGCGATGATGTCCTCGTCCTCTATGACGGTGAGCATGCGCAGCGAGGAACGCACGCCGGACTGGGCCTGGCCGAGGACGTCGCCCTCGCGGCGCTGTTCGAGGTCGATGCGGGACAACTCGAAGCCGTCGAGCGTGGCGGCCACGGCACCGAGGCGGGCCCGGGCCGCGCTGGCCTCCGGCATCTCGGTCACCAGGAGGCACAGCCCCGGAGCCGAGCCCCGGCCGACCCGGCCGCGCAGCTGGTGCAGCTGCGATACGCCGAACCGGTCCGCGTCCATGATCACCATCACCGTGGCGTTCGGGACGTTCACCCCCACCTCGATCACCGTCGTGGCGACCAGCACGTCCGTCTCGCCCGCGGCGAAGCGGCGCATCACGGCGTCCTTGTCGTCCGGCTGCATACGGCCGTGCAGCACCTCGACCTTGAGCCCCTGGAGCGGGCCCTTGGCGAGCTGGTCGGCGACGTCCAGGACGGCGAGGGGCGGACGCTTCTCGGCCTCGTCCTCGGTGGACTTCTTCTTGGCCGAGCCGTCTTCCTCGTCCCCGATACGGGGGCAGACGACGTATGCCTGATGGCCGCCCGCGACCTCCTCGCGCACGCGCTCCCACGCGCGCGACAAGAAGTGCGGCTTGTCGGCGGCCGGGACGACATGGCTGGCGATGGGTGAGCGCCCGGCGGGGAGCTGGTCGAGGACGGACGTCTCCAGGTCACCGAAGACGGTCATCGCGACCGTACGCGGGATGGGTGTGGCGGTCATGACCAGCAGGTGTGGTGGCTGCTTGCCCTTGCCGCGCAGGGCGTCGCGCTGCTCGACCCCGAACCGGTGCTGCTCGTCGACCACGACCAGGCCCAGGTCGTGGAACTGCACCTTGTCCTCGATCAGCGCGTGCGTGCCGATGACGATCCCCGCCTCGCCCGTAACGAGATCGAGAAGCGCCTGCCGACGGGCGGCGGCGCCCATGGACCCGGTCAGCAGCACCACCTTGGTGGCCTGCTCGGCACCGCCCAGCATCCCTCCCTCGGCCAACTCCCCCATCATCTCCGTGATCGATCGATGGTGCTGCTGGGCGAGCACTTCGGTGGGCGCGAGCATGGCGGCCTGACCACCGGCGTCGACGACGGCGAGCATGGCGCGCAATGCCACCATCGTCTTTCCGCTGCCGACCTCTCCCTGGAGCAGCCGGTGCATCGGATGCTCGGTGGCGAGGTCGTCGAAGATCTCCTTGGAGACCTTTTGCTGGCCCTCGGTGAGGGTGAAGGGGAGCTTGGCGTCGAAGGCGGTGAGGAGGCCGTCCGGGGTGGGTTTGCGGGGGACGGCCGGGAGTTGGTCGTCCGCGTGGCGACGGCGGGCCAGGGCTACCTGGAGGACGAAGGCCTCGTCCCACTTGAGGCGGGCGCGGGCGTCTGTGTAGTCGGCTTGGGTGCGCGGCTGGTGGATCTTCAGAAGGGCTTCGGGAAGGGGGAGAAGATCACGGTCGTCCCTGAGCGAGTCCGGCAGTGGATCAAGGGCCTCCTGGGCGCTCGGCAGCACGGTCTGAATGGCCTTGCCGATCTTCCAGGACTCCAGCTTGGCGGTGGCCGGGTAGATCGGGATGAGCGATCCGGCCCACTTGTCGATGGCCTCCTCGCCGTCTCCACGCAGCAACTCGTAGGCAGGGTGGGCGAGTTGGAGTCGGCGGTTGAAGACGGAGACCTTGCCCGCGAACAGCGCGCGTGTGCCCGGCAGGAGCTCCTTGTGCGGCTTGTGGGCGCCCTTGCCGAAGAAGACCAGCTGGAGACGGCCGCTGCCGTCCGTGATGGTCACTTCGAGGCGCTGGCCCTTCCCGCGGGGCGCCTTGGGCGAGGCGAAGGTGAGCAGGCGGGCGTCGGCGACCTGCGCGACCACCGTGACGTGCTCGTCCATGGGCAGGTCGGCGAGGTGGGTGAGCTGGCCACGCTCCTCGTACCTGCGCGGATAGTGGTGCAGCAGGTCGCCGACGGTGTGCAGGCCGAGGTGCTCGGCCATCACCTTCGCGGTGGCGGGGCCGAGCACTTTCCTCAGGGGTTCATCTAGCGCGGGCACGAGATCCATTGCACACCACACCACTGACAATGCCGTATACGTCCCGGAAATCCGCTGGTCAGTCGGATCCGCTCCCGGGCGGTTCGGTTTTCCCGAACCCACGCCCCCAGCTCCCGGGCTACTCCACGCCGATCAGCAGCAACGCGCCCTGTCGACCGCCGCGGTACACCACCGTGTCGACGGCCAGGTAGGACTCGCGTACCCGGGCTTCGAGGTGGACGGCGATCGTGTCGGGAGCTTCGTCGCCCAGGACCAGGGTGACCATCTCGCCGCCCGCCGAGAGCATGCGGTCGAGGACGGTTTCGGCGGTGGCCGTGATGTCGGTGCCGATCACCGCGACATCGCCCTCTATGAGGCCCAGGATGTCCCCGGCCTGGCAGATGCCGGCCATGGTCCAGGACTCCCGTTCCGCGACGGCGAGTTCGGCATAGCGGGTCGCCCCGGCCGCCGAGGTCATCGAGACGACGTCCTCGTCGAAGCGCCGCTCCGGCTCGTGCACGGCGAGCGCCGCGATCCCCTGCACCGCGGAACGCGTGGGGATCAGGGCGACCCGGACTCCGTCCGCGCGGACCTGCTCGGCCGCAGCGGCAGCCGTGTGCCGCAGTTCGGCGTCGTTGGGCAACAGCACCACCTCGCGCGCGTGGGCCCGCCGTATCGCCTCGACGAGCTCTCCGCTCGCGGGCGGCTCCTCCGGGCGCGCGAGGACGGTGGTCGCGCCGGCTTCGGTGTACAGCCCGGCCAGCCCCTCTCCGGGGACCACGGCCACGACCGCGCGCTGCACCCGCTCACGGACCGGCCGCCCGGCGGCGCCCGCCATATGCGCGTCACCGGCCCCGAAGTGCGTGATCCGGATCCGGTACGGCCGCCCGGCCTCGACGCCCGCTTCCACGGCCGCGCCCGCGTCGTCGACGTGCACATGGACGTTCCACAGCCCGTCACCGCCGACCACGACGAGCGAGTCGCCCAGCCCGTCGAGCCGCTCCCGCAGCCGGTCCACAGCGGCGTCCTCCGCCTCCAGGAGATAGATCACCTCGAACGCGGGCCCGCCCTCCTCCGGAGCCGGGGCCGGGTCCGCGCACTCCCCCACGTCTCCGAGCGGCTCCACGGCAGCGGCTTCCACGCGCGCGTGCCCCATGAGAACCGGCACCGCCCCCGAGGCACGGGGCGCCTCCCCCGTGAACGTCTCGACCAGCGCCGCCAGTACGGCCACGAGCCCGCGCCCGCCCGCGTCCACCACTCCGGCCCGCTTCAGGGCCGCCAACTGCCCCGGAGTCGCCGCCAGGGCGGCCCGAGCGCCCTCGTACGCCGCCCGTGCCACCGCCCCGCAGTCGCCCTCTGCCCCGGAGGCCGCGTCCGCGGCGGCCGAGGCGACCGTGAGGACCGTGCCCTCGACGGGGTGCGCGACGGCATGCCGTGCCGAGTCGGCCGCCTGCCTGAAGGCGAGCCGCAGTCCCTGGCCGTCGGTGCGGGCGGTCTCGCCGTCGGCGGAGAGCACCTGGGCCATGCCCCGCAGGAGCTGCGCGAGGATCGTCCCGGAGTTCCCCCGGGCCCCGATGAGCGCACCGTGGGCCATCGCAAGCACCGCGTCGGCGAGCGTCGGCCGCTCGACCGCCCCCGCCACTCCTTCGCCAGAGGCACCGGAAGCGCCAGAGGCCTCGGAGGCACCACCGGAGACCGCGTCGTGCGCCGCGAACACCGCCTCGACCGCCCCGGCCGCCGACTCCACGGTCAGATACAGATTGGTACCGGTGTCCCCGTCCGCGACCGGATAGACGTTGATCGCGTCGATCTCCTCGCGCGCGCGGCCGAGTGCCTCGAGCGCGAGTCCGCACCAGGCGCGCACCGCGAGCGCGTCCAGTGTCTGCGGCACCTGCGGCACCTGCGCCTCCTTGAGCAGCGAACGTGGGACGCAGCGTAGACCCGGGTCAGGTTTCCGCCGGTAGTGGGCCGGGGCGGACCCCGGGCCGACCATGGTAGTTTCGTTGCACGGACGCAGTCGTTGTATGCTGCTCCGGTTGCCCGATCCGATCGGGCCTTCCCCTGGCACCGCCACTCAGATCCTGGATTCCTAGATCCTGATTCCGGCATGCCGGGATCAACCGTAAGAGCATCTGAAGTCTTTGGAGTGACCCGTGGCTGCCAACTGCGACGTCTGCGGCAAGGGGCCGGGCTTCGGCAACAACATCTCGCACTCGCACCGCCGTACGTCCCGTCGCTGGAACCCGAACATCCAGCGCGTCCGTACCGTGGTGGGCGGGACGCCGAAGCGCGTGAACGCTTGCACCTCGTGCATCAAGGCCGGCAAGGTCTCGCGCTGACGCTCTGCTAGCGCGCGGCCACTGCTGGTTCGCTGCATGGCCGGTCCACCGGAGGGTGGGCCGGCTTTTTGCTGTGCCCCGGACGGCGCGCAAAGGTTTACGCGAACGCTTACGCGCGCCGTCCCGCCGCCCACCGCCACCCATGATCCACCGGCCCGATCCCGCTCCCCAGCGCGAACCCCGCCGCGATCGCCCCGGTGACGTACTCCTTGGCCGCGGCCACCGCCTCCGGCACGGACCGCCCCTTCGCCAGCCCCGAGGCGATGGCGGACGCCAGCGTGCAGCCGGTGCCGTGGGTGTGCCGGTTGTCGAGACGGGGAGCACGCAGCCAGTGCTCCTCGGAGCCGTCGGTGAGGAAGTCCACGGCGTCACCTACGAGATGGCCGCCCTTGATGAGGGCCCACTGCGGCCCGTAGGAGAGCAGGGCCGCCGCGGCTCGCCGCATCCCGTCCTCCGACTGGACCCGTACGCCCGTGAGTTGGGCGACCTCGTCGAGGTTCGGGGTGGCCACGGTGGCGACGGGCAGCAGCTTTGTGCGTAGGGAATCCAGGGCGTCCTCGGCCAGCAGGGAGTCGCCGTGCTTGGAGACGCCGACCGGGTCGATGACCGCGGGCGCGTCCGTGCCACCGATCAACTCGGCGACGGTCTCGACGAGTTCGGTCGAGGCCAGCATCCCGGTCTTGACCGCCTGCACCCCGATGTCGTCGACCACGCTGCGGTACTGGGCCCGCACTGCCTCCACCGGAAGCTCCCAAGCGCCTTGCACACCAAGGGAGTTCTGGGCGGTGACCGCCGTGAGCACGCTCATGCCATGCACGCCGAAAGCCAGCATCGTCTTCAAGTCGGCCTGGATTCCGGCCCCTCCACCGGAGTCGGAACCCGCGACCGTCAGCACACGCGGCGGAGCGCTCATGACTCGATGTCCGCGAAGTGATCCCAGCCGCCCTTGCTGGTCCACGCCGCCCCGTCGACGGTGACCTGGGGCAGCGCCGAGGGGTTGAGGACCTCGCCGATCACCTTCCAGCGTGCGGGCAGCTTCACATCCGAGGGGAAGGTGGCGACGATCGCGTGGTCCTCGCCGCCGGTGAGCACCCACTGGAGCGGATCGACGCCGACGGCCTGCCCGATGTCGTTCATCTGCGAGGGGATGTCGACGGCGCCGGAGCGGACGTCGATCCGTACCTTGCTGGCTTCCGCGATGTGCCCGAGGTCGGCGATCAGCCCGTCGCTGACGTCTGTCATCGAGGTCGCGCCCAGCCCGGCGGCCGCGGGGCCCGCGTGGTACGGCGGTTCGGGCCGCCGGTGGGCCTCGACGAAGGCGCGCGGCGAGCGGAAACCGCGCGAGAGCACCGCGTGGCCGGCCGCGGACCAGCCCAGCCAGCCCGTGACGGCGACGACATCACCGGGCTGGGCGCCCGCGCGGGTGACCGGCTCGTGGTTGCGCAGATCGCCGAGCGCGGTGATCGAGACCATGATGGTGTCACCGCGCACGACATCGCCGCCGACCACGGCCGCGCCCGCCACCTGGCACTCGTCGCGCAGGCCGTCCATCAGCTCGGAGGGCCAGGTGGCCGGGAGCTCGGCCGGGACGACCAGGCCGAGCAGCAGCGCGGTGGGTACGGCGCCCATGGCGGCGATGTCCGCGAGGTTCTGCGCCGCCGCCTTGCGCCCGACGTCGTACGCCGTGGACCAGTCGCGGCGGAAGTGCCGCCCCTCCAGGAGGATGTCGGTGCTCGCCACGACCCTGCGGTCGGGAGCGGCCACCACGGCGGCGTCGTCGCCCGGCCCGACCCGTACCGCCGGGGTGGTGGTGAGCCGTGAGGTGAGCTCCTTGATGAGCCCGAACTCCCCCAACTCGCCCACGGTTCCCTTCATTGTCGTACGTCTCCTTCTGTTACTGCCGCTGCCCGGCCTGTCACTTGGCGCCGCCCGGTCGCGAGCTGTCACGGACCTGGGTACGGTCGAGTCGACCGGCAACTTCTGTCGTTCGTGCACCTCGGCGTGCAAGATCGGCCCCCGCGGGTCTCCCCGCGGTGAGCGGCGACGCGATACCGTGGCGTTCCTTTTCCCCACATGATCCTCGTGGCCGCCCTGGAGGTTCCGTGGTACAGGCGTACATCCTGATCCAGACGGAGGTCGGCAAAGCGTCGACCGTCGCTGAGACGATCAGCAAGATTTCGGGGGTGATCCAGGCCGAGGACGTGACCGGACCTTACGACGTGATCGTGCGGGCCCAAGCCGACACCGTTGACGATCTCGGCCGCTTGGTGGTCGCGAAAGTCCAGCAAGTGGACGGCATCACCCGTACCCTGACCTGCCCGGTGGTGCACCTGTAGCCCCCGTCTACCCTGTGCCGGTGAACTTGTTCCGTTCCCGGCTGTTCGGTCATCCCGCCCTTGTCCTGCTGATCTTCGCCACAGGCTGCTCCTCGGCAGACGACAGCGCGTCGGCCGCGGTTCCCAGCCCGGGCACGTTGGTCACCAAGCTGTGCCAGAACCTGGACGAACGGCTGCCGCCTAAGGTGGACGGTCTCGACCGGGAGGATCCCGAGCCCCGGTCCACGCTGACCGCGGGCTGGGGAGGCCCGGCGATCATACTGCGCTGCGGTGTCGAACGGCCGCCGAAGATGACCGACCCGAAGGTCGCTGAGGGCCATGACCCCGACGCGGTCGCCGGCGGGGTGAACGGCGTCGACTGGCTGATGGAGGAGGGGGACAACGGGTCGTACCGTTTCACCAGCGCTTCGCGCGTCGCGTACGTCGAGGTGACCGTGCGCGAAGGGCAGGACACGTCCGCCGTTCTTGTCGACCTGGCCTCGGCCGTCAAGAAGGCGATCCCCGAGGGGATCGCCGACTGAGAAAACTGCGGGTGCGTTTTAGCGCAGCCCTGTAGGCCGGCGCAGCGCAGCCTGGATCAAGCGGTCCACCAACTCCTGGTAGGGCACGCCGGTCGCCTCCCACATCTGCGGGTACATGGAGATGGGCGTGAAGCCGGGCATCGTGTTGATCTCGTTGACCACGAACCCGCCGTCCTCGGTGAGGAAGAAGTCCGCGCGCACCAGGCCCTCGCAGGACGCGGCCTCGAAGGCCTCGACGGCGAGCCGCTGGACCTCGGCGGTCTGCTCGGGGGTCAGCGGGGCGGGCACGATGCCGGGAGTCGAGTCGATGTACTTCGCCTCGAAGTCGTAGTACGCGTGCGACTGCACCGGCGGAATCTCGGCGGGCACCGAGGCGCGCGGCCCGTCCTCGAACTCCAGGACCCCGCACTCGATCTCGCGACCGCGCAGCAGCGCCTCCACGATGATCTTCGGGTCGTGCTGCTGGGCCGCCGCGATCGCCTCGTCGAGACCGCCCAGATCGTCGACCTTGGTGATGCCGATGGACGACCCCGCGCGCGCGGGCTTCACGAAAAGCGGCCAGCCGTGCTCGCCCGCGAAGTCGACGATCTTCCTGCGGGCCGCCGCTTCGTCGCGCTCCCACTCGCTGGGGCGGATCACCGTGTACGGGCCGACGGGCAGCCCGAAGGAGGTGAACACCCGCTTCATGTACTCCTTGTCCTGGCCGACGGCCGAAGCGAGCACGCCCGAGCCGACGTACGGGACACCGGACAGCTCCAGGAGGCCCTGGAGGGTGCCGTCCTCGCCGTACGGGCCGTGCAGCACCGGGAAGACGATGTCCACCTCGCCGAGCGCCTTGGGGACCGAACCGGGTTCGCTGTAGACGACTTCGCGGTTGGAGGGGTCGACGGGGAGGATCACCCCGCCCTCGTCGGACTCGGCGAGCTGCTCCACGCTCGGCTGGCGCCGGTCGATGATGGCCATCCGCTCCGGCTCGTCCGCCGTGAGGGCCCAGCGGCCGTCCTGGGTGATGCCGATCGGCAGGACGTCGTACTTCGTCCGGTCGATGGCGCGCAGGACGGCGCCGGCGGTGACGATGGAGATCCCGTGTTCGGAGCTGCGGCCGCCGAACACGACGGCCACACGCGGCTTACGAGGCTTCTGCCCAGGGCTCTGGGGGAGGTTCTCGGTGCTCATATCGCGTTGAGAGTACCCGTTGGTAGTGCGGTGAGTCAGCGCCCGCCGGGCTCCCGAGTGTCAGTGCCGCTCCGGCTTGGCGCTGCGCGCCATCAGCTCCTTGAGGGCGACCACGGGCGGCTTGCCGTCGTGGACGATGCCGACGACCATCTCCGTGATGGGCATGTCGACGCCGTGGCGGTGGGCCAGATCCAGCACGGACTCACAGGATTTGACGCCCTCTGCGGTCTGTTTGGTGACCGCGATGGTCTCCTGAAGGGTCATGCCCTTGCCCAGGTTGGTGCCGAAGGTGTGGTTGCGCGAGAGCGGTGAGGAGCAGGTGGCCACGAGGTCGCCCAGGCCCGCGAGTCCGGAGAACGTCAGCGGGTCGGCGCCCATGGCGAGGCCGAGGCGGGTCGTCTCCGCCAAGCCGCGGGTGATGAGTGAACCCTTGGCGTTGTCGCCGAGCCCCATGCCGTCCGCGATACCGACGGCGAGGCCGATCACGTTCTTGATGGCGCCGCCGAGTTCGCAGCCGACCACGTCGGTGTTGGTGTACGGGCGGAAGTAAGGCGTGTGGCAGGCGGCCTGGAGGCGCTGGGCCACCGCCTCGTCGCTGCACGCGACCACCGCGGCGGCCGGCATCCGGGCGGCGATCTCCCGGGCGAGGTTGGGTCCGGTGACGACCGCTATGCGGTCCGCGCCGACCTTGGCGACGTCCTCGATGACCTCGCTCATCCGCATCGCGGAACCGAGTTCGACGCCCTTCATGAGCGAGACGAGGACGGTGCCGGGCGCGAGCAGCCCGGTCCATTCGGCGAGGTTTCCGCGCAGCGTCTGCGAGGGGATGGCAAGCACGGTGAAGTCGGCGTCGTGCGCCGCTTCCGCCGCGTCCGTGGTGGCGCGCAGGTTCTCGGGGAGTTCGATGCCCGGCAGGTAGTCGGGGTTCGTACGCGTGGAGTTGACCGCTTCGGCGAGGTCGGCCCGCCGTCCCCACAGGGTCACCTCGCATCCGGCGTCGGCGAGCACCATGCCGAAGGCCGTGCCCCACGATCCGGTCCCGAAGACGGCCGCCCTGACGGGCTTGCCGGATGTCGTCACTTGCCGTGCCCCTCTTCCTGTTCTGTCTTTTCGTGTGGCCGCGTTTCGTGGGCCTGCGCCCTGCGCCGCTGCTCGATGCGTACCTGCTTCGGGTCGTACGGCGGCTGGGGCGCCTTCTCGCCGCGGATCACCTCGAGCTGGGCGGTGATCGCCGCCATGATGACCTCGGTGGCCTCCTTCAGGACCTCCGGGGTCATCTCCTTGTCGTAGAAGCGCGACAGATCCACCGGGGGGCCCGCGAGCACGTGATGGGTCTTGCGGGGAAGGACGTTGAGTTTCTTGGCGTATGGCGGCAGCAGCAGGTTGGCTCCCCACTGGGCGACCGGAATCACCGGGCACTTGGTCTGCAGCGCGACGCGTGCGGCACCGGTCTTGCCGATCATGGGCCACTGGCCGGGATCGCGCGTAATGGTGCCTTCCGGATAGAAGGCGACGCACTCTCCGCGTTCCACAGCGTCGATAGCGGCCCGGAAGGCGCTCAGCGCGTCGGTGCTCTCGCGGTACACGGGAATCTGTCCAGTACCGCGCATCGCGGCCCCGACGAATCCTTTTTTGAAAAGCCCGGCCTTCGCCAGAAAACGTGGAACGCGCCCGGTGTTGTACTGGTAATGCGCGTAGGCGAACGGATCCGCATGAGAATTGTGGTTCACCGCGGTGATAAATCCGCCCTCGGCCGGAATGTTCTCCATTCCACGCCAATCCCGCTTGACCAGAACCACCAGCGGTGGTTTGCAGAGGACCGCTGCGAAGCGGTACCAGAAGCCGATTCTGCGGCGGGGCACGCGGACACCTTCCTCCAGGACCTGGGTGGGCCGCACAAGTGTCGCTCCAGGCCGACGGTCTGTCGAGAACACCGTACGCCCGCCCGTCTCCCACCACTGCCCTGGCAAGGAGCTTCGCGCCCTGCGCTCCCGGGACCGGCCCCGCCAGGGTGTCTCACTCACTGTCCAGGTCACAATGGGCGCGACAAGAGAGGGATGGATCGCTGGTGCAGTGGACCTTGGTCATACCCCTGAAAGCCCTCACGCGGGCGAAGAGCAGGCTGTCGGACACCGCCGCCGACGGACTGCGCCCCGGGCTCGCCCTCGCCTTCGCGCAGGACACCGTGGCGGCGGCCCTCGCCTGTGCCGCGGTACGCGATGTGGCGGTCGTCACGGACGACGTACTGGCCGGCCGCGAACTGGCCGCGCTGGGCGCCCGGATCGTCCCGGACGAACCCGCGGGCGGCCTGAACGCCGCCCTCGCACACGGGGCGTCGCTCGTACGCTCCCAAAGCCCCGAGAGCCCTCTGGCGGCCCTGAACGCCGATCTCCCCGCACTGCGCCCCCCGGAATTGGCCCGCGTCCTCGACGCGGCCTCCGAATTCCCTCGCGCCTTTCTCGCGGATGCCGCTGGAACCGGCACGACTCTGCTGACCGCGTCCGCGGACCGTGAATTGCTCCCCGCATTCGGCCCGGATTCCCGCACCCGCCACCGGGCCTCGGGCGCCGTGGAACTCCCCCTGGACGCAGTGGATTCCGTACGTCAGGACGTGGACACCGGCGACGACCTGCGAGCGGCTGTGGCCCTGGGCGTGGGCCCGCGCACGGCGGCGGCGGTCGCGGCGTTGAACGTCGCCTAGTCTGGGCCTCATGCAGGCGACCGCGTATACGTACGACCCTGAGACCCGTAGCGGTCAGGTGCTGCTCGACGACGGCACTCCGGTGCCCTTCGACGGCCCTGCGTTCGAGGCGGGCGGGCTCAGGCTGTTGCGGCCGGGGCAGCGGGTGCGGATCGAGACGGAGGGCGAGGGGGACGCGCGCCGGATCACTCTGGTCACGCTGCAGACCCTCTGAAGCCCCTTGAAGACGCCCTGATGACGCCCTGATAACCCCCTGAAGACCCTCAGGGCCGCACCGAAGCCCCAAGATCTCTGAATACGCCGCGGGCCGGGCTCTCTTCCGTGTGGAGCCCGGCCCGGCGCGTGAGTGTCCCAGCGCCCTGTCTACCGGCGGGCGGTGGTCTTCTTGGCGGTGGTCTTGCGCGCCGTCGACTTCTTCGCGGGCGCCTTCTTGGCAGCCCCCTTCTTGGCGGCGGTCTTCTTGGCCGCAGCGGTCTTGCCGGTCGCCGCCTTCTTGGTGGTGGTCGTCTTGGCCGCGGTCTTGGCGGTCGTCGCCTTCTTGGCGGCGGTCGTCTTCCTGGCCGTGGTCTTCTTGGCGGGCGTCGCCGCCTTCTTGGCGGCGGTCCTCTTGGCCGCCGCCTTCTTGACCGTGGCGGCAGCGCCTCCGGACAGGCTGCCCTTGGGCGCCTTCTTGACCGCCACATCGTGCTTCGGGAGTTTCTTCGAACCGCTCACCAGGTCCTTGAAACCCTGGCCCGCGCGGAACCGCGGCACGGAGGTCTTCTTGACCCGAACACGCTCCCCGGTCTGGGGGTTACGTGCATAGCGGGCCGGACGATCGACCTTCTCGAAGGAACCGAAACCGGTGACCGAGACCCGTTCCCCTGCGACAACCGCACGGACCACGGCGTCCAGTACGGCGTCGACCGCGTCGGCGGCCTGCTGACGCCCGCCGACCTTGTCCGCAATCGCTTCTACGAGCTGCGCCTTGTTCACGTCTTCCCCTTCGGAGACATTGCCAGAACGAAAGTGTTCAAGCATTTCGCACGTTAGGCAGATATATACCGCAAATCAAACACGAAACGGGCTAATCACCCTAGTGCCGCAACGAACCAGGACTGTCGCGGAGTTCCTCAGAGACCTTCTTCGGGGAATCGCCCCTCATCGAGGTCCGCGATGAACCGCTCCAGACGCCTTGTCGCATCGGCGAGATCGTGCTTGGCCACGGCCGTAATGACCAGCAGCTTCCGGGTCAGCGCCATCCGTACGCCCTCCGGGACTTGCAGTGCGCGCACCCTTGCGTGCGCTTCCTTGAGTTGGGACGCGACTGCCGTATAGAGCTCGAGTTGGCCGTCGTGTTCCATGCACAGATTGTGCCATCTGGGGCGAGTTGTCGCCTGCGGTGGGGGTAACTGCCGCCTCCCAGGCGCTTCCCGCGTCCCTCCGCACAAGGCTGTGCCAAGGCTCGACTACCCCAACAAACCCCCTTGAAACAAGGGGAGTTGAAGCCAATCAGAACAGGCCGCTGACCTCGTCCTCCGGCACATACGGCAGTACCCCCAACCGTCCACGATTGGGGGTACTGAGGCCTATTGAGGTGGCTGGAATCAGCCTTGCGGGCTTGGGTCCGTTCGTCCTACAGACTCCGAGACCCAGAGCGTCCGCTCAGACTTGGAGCGTCCGCGGCTTGTAGGCGGGCCGCTTGGACTCGTACGTGGCGATGTCCGCCTCGCTCTGGAGCGTGATGCTGATGTCGTCGAGCCCGTTCAGCAGCCGCCAGCGGGCGTTCTCGTCGAGCTCGAAGGAGGCGGTGATGCCCTCCGCGCGAACCTCACGCGCCTCAAGGTCAACAGTGACCTCAGCCTGCGGGTCGTTCTCCGTGAGTTCCCACAGCGCATCCACGATCTTCTGCTCCAGAACGACCGTGAGCAGACCGTTCTTGAGCGAGTTGCCGCGGAAGATGTCGGCGAAACGCGACGAGATGACGGCCTTGAAGCCATAGTTCTGCAGCGCCCACACGGCGTGCTCGCGCGAGGAACCCGTACCGAAGTCGGGACCCGCGACGAGGACCGTGGCGCCCTTGCGCTCGGGCTGGTTGAGGATGAAGGACGGGTCCTTGCGCCAGGCCTCGAACAGTCCGTCCTCGAAGCCGTCCCTGGTGACCTTCTTGAGCCAGTGGGCGGGGATGATCTGGTCGGTGTCGACGTTGCTGCGGCGCAGCGGGACGGCCCGTCCGGTGTGTGTGGTGAATGCTTCCATGGCCATGGTTCTCAGACTCCAGCGGGCGTACGGACGGCAGACTGGTCGTTCAGGTCGGCGGGGGACGCCAGGTGGCCGAGCACGGCGGTGGCGGCGGCGACCTGCGGCGAGACCAGGTGCGTACGACCGCCCTTGCCCTGCCTGCCTTCGAAGTTGCGGTTGGAGGTGGACGCGGAGCGCTCACCGGGGGCCAGCTGGTCGGGGTTCATGCCCAGGCACATCGAGCAGCCCGCGTGCCGCCATTCGGCGCCGGCCTCCTTGAAGACGAGGTCCAGTCCCTCCTCGACGGCCTGCAACCCCACCCGCGCGGAGCCGGGAACGACCAGCATCCGTACGCCGTCGGCGACTTTGCGGCCCTCGACGATCGCGGCAGCAGCACGCAGGTCCTCGATACGGCCGTTGGTGCAGGAGCCTACGAAGACGGTGTCGACCTTGATGTCGCGCAGCGGCTGCCCTGCGGTCAACCCCATGTATTCCAGGGCCTTTTCGGCGGCATGGCGCTCCGAAGCGTCCTCGTACGAAGCAGGGTCGGGGACGGACGCCGAAAGCGGCGAGCCCTGACCGGGATTGGTGCCCCAGGTGACGAACGGCGCGAGGGAGGCGGCGTCGATGACGACCTCCTCGTCGAATTCCGCATCCTCGTCCGACTTGAGGGTCTTCCAGTACGCGACGGCGGCGTCCCAGTCCTCGCCCTCGGGGGCGTGGGCGCGGCCCCTGATGTACTCGAAGGTGGTCTCGTCGGGGGCGATCATGCCCGCACGGGCACCGGCCTCGATCGACATGTTGCAGATGGTCATCCGGGCCTCCATCGAGAGCTTCTCGATGGCGGAGCCGCGGTACTCCAGGATGTAGCCCTGGCCGCCGCCCGTACCGATCTTGGCGATGATCGCCAGGATCAGGTCCTTGGCCGTGACGTCCTCGGGCAGTTCACCGTCGACCGTGATGGCCATGGTCTTCGGGCGGGCCAGCGGCAGCGTCTGGGTGGCCAGCACATGCTCGACCTGGGAGGTACCGATGCCGAACGCCAGAGCACCGAAGGCGCCGTGCGTGGAGGTGTGCGAGTCGCCGCAGACCACGGTCATGCCGGGCTGCGTCAGTCCCAGCTGGGGTCCCACGACGTGGACGACGCCCTGCTCGACGTCGCCGAGCGGGTGCAGGCGAACGCCGAACTCGGCGCAGTTCTTGCGCAGCGTCTCCAGCTGGACGCGCGAGACCGGGTCGGCGATGGGCTTGTCGATGTCGAGGGTCGGAGTGTTGTGATCCTCGGTCGCGATGGTGAGGTCGAGGCGGCGCACGGGGCGCCCCGCCTTGCGGAGGCCGTCGAAGGCCTGCGGGCTGGTCACCTCGTGCAGCAGGTGCAGATCGATGAAGAGAAGGTCGGGCTCGCCCTCCGCGCGCCGGACGACATGGTCGTCCCAGACCTTCTCCGCGAGTGTCCTACCCATCGCTTTCCCTCCGGCCGGCCTGTATGGCGCCGGCCCAACTAGAGACTTCGGGATGGCCGCGTCCGTCACCCCCGCACCGGACGTCTGCCGCCGGGCCCGCTGGTCTACGGGCCGTTGTACGTACAGGGTGGCGCGTTCCACGGAAAATTGAACTTGCGTTTCACAGAGTGAGACGCGAGTATCGTTGCATGGACAACAGTAGCGGCGTCGGCGTTCTGGACAAGGCAGCCCTTGTCCTGAGCGCTCTGGAGTCCGGTCCGGCCACCCTCGCGGGCCTGGTCGCGGCGACCGGACTGGCACGACCCACGGCGCATCGTCTCGCCGTGGCACTTGAGCACCACCGCTTGGTGGCGCGGGACATGCAGGGCCGTTTCATTCTCGGTCCGCGGCTGGCCGAGCTGGCCGCGGCGGCCGGTGAGGACCGCCTCCTCGCCACCGCAGGGCCGGTCCTCACGCACCTCCGTGACGTCACGGGCGAGAGCGCGCAGCTCTACCGCCGCCAGGGCGACATGCGTATCTGCGTCGCCGCGGCGGAGCGCCTGTCGGGCCTCAGGGACACGGTCCCGGTCGGCTCGACGCTCACCATGAAGGCGGGTTCCTCGGCCCAGATCCTGATGGCCTGGGAGGAGCCGGAGCGCCTGCACCGTGGCCTGCAGGGCGCCCGCTTCACGGCGACAGCACTGTCGGGCGTACGGCGCCGGGGCTGGGCTCAGTCGATCGGTGAGCGCGAGCCGGGCGTCGCGTCCGTCTCTGCGCCGGTGCGCGGGCCCTCGAATCGGGTGGTGGCCGCCGTCTCGGTCTCCGGGCCGATCGAGCGCCTGACCCGGCACCCGGGCCGGATGCACGCCCAGGCCGTCATCGACGCGGCCGCCCGCCTCTCGGAGGCGCTACGCCGCACCGGCTGACACCCCGAGTCGATCCGACCGGTCGCTTCAACGCCGCAGCGATCGGCTGGAGTTGAGGTTGTCCTGCCGTTCAACTCAGCACGAAGAGTCAACGCGAAGAAGCCCTCCCCTGTTGGGGAGGGCTTCTTCGTCATGTACCCCCGACCGGATTCGAACCGGCGCTACCGCCTTGAGAGGGCGGCGTGCTAGGCCGCTACACAACGGGGGCGAGGATCTTGCGTTTCCGCAGATCCGAGCTGGTCTACCAGGACTCGAACCTAGACTAACTGAACCAGAATCAGTCGTGCTGCCAATTACACCATAGACCAAAGTGGTTTAGACCAGTTTGTACCCCCGACCGGATTCGAACCGGCGCTACCGCCTTGAGAGGGCGGCGTGCTAGGCCGCTACACAACGGGGGCCCTAGCGATCCTGCATGAGAAGCAGTGGGTGCGACCCGGACTGTCTCCCTGGGAAGGATCTGTACCCCCGACCGGATTCGAACCGGCGCTACCGCCTTGAGAGGGCGGCGTGCTAGGCCGCTACACAACGGGGGCTTTGCAGATGAGCTCTGCGAGCTGGCCTACCAGGACTCGAACCTAGACTAACTGAACCAGAATCAGTCGTGCTGCCAATTACACCATAGGCCATTGAAACGCAACCCCCGGCGGGGATCTTGTCTTAGTTTGCGCTTCCGGGTCCGGCCGTTCGACCTGCTCCCGGTGGGCGCAGGAAGAACATTACCCGAAGGTGGACGGCGCTCCAAAACGGGTATCGGCCCCGAGGATCGCGGGGAGTTCGGCCAGTGAGGTGATGCGGCGCAGGCCGGCGGGCTGATCCGGAGCCGCCTGTGCACCGGCGTCCGGGCCCGCGCCGGTGACCGCACTCACGCCCGTGCGGTCGATCAAGACCGAGAAGAGCCCTGCGTCGGCCGCGCCTTGTCCGTCGATCTCCGGGTGATCACCGACGTATGCGACCTGGTGCGGGGGCAGCGCGAGTGCCTCGCAGGCGGCGTGGAAGGCCTGGGCCTCCGGTTTGGAGACGCCGAGCTCGGCCGCGCACAACACCGCCTCGAAGCGGTCATATACACCAAGGACGCGGAGCTTGCGATCCTGGACGTGGAGACTGGAGTTGGACAGCACGGCGTGTCGGTGGCTGACGGCGAGGATGTCGAGCGCGGGCAGCACGTCCGGGAAGAGCTCCCAGGCAGCCTCGTAGTGGTCGATGTACCGCAGGAACCAGGCGTCGGCCTCGGCATCGGTCAGCTCCTCCCCCAGGAAGGCCCGCACCCGGTCCCGCCGCTGCCCCTCGAAGGAGGCCTCTCCGGCCGCGAACCTGGCCCACTGCTGATCGGTGATCTCCCGCCACCGCCGGAGCGCCTGCTTCACGGACGCGTACCCCTCGAGCAGGCCCTCGGCCGCCAGATGCCCGCGCATTCCGGCCCGGTCGGCCGCGGTGTAGTCGAAGATCGTGTCGTCCACATCCCAGACCACGGCTCTGATCGTCATGGTGTGACCTTCCCCAGCCCCGCCCCTTCCCGAAACTGGGCGCTGCGCCGCCATTCCCCGTCGGGCACGCAACGCGGAGGGGCGGCACCGGCGTCGGTGCCGCCCCTCCTTGCACGGTGCGCTACACGGCCAGCTTCGTCAGGGCCGCGTCGATGCGGGACAGGGTCTTGTCCTTGCCCAGGACTTCCAGGGACTCGAAGAGGGGGAGACCCACCGTGCGGCCGGTGACGGCTACGCGGACGGGGGCCTGGGCCTTGCCCAGTTTGAGGCCGTGCTCCTCGCCGGCCGCGAGGACGGCGTTCTTCAGGGACTCCGGCGATGTCCAGTCCGCGGATTCCAGCTTCGCGCGGGCCGTGCGCAGGAGCGCGTCCGAGCCCTCCTTCATAGCCTTCGTCCAGGACGCCTCGTCCTCGACGGGCTCCTTCAGGAACAGGAAGTCGACGTTCTTCGTGATGTCGGACAGGACCGTCAGGCGTGTCTGGGCGTGGGGGGCGATCGCCTCCCACCTGGCCTGGTCGAAGTCCTCCGGCGCCCACGGTGCGTGCGGTGCCTTCAGCCACGGCCCGCACGCCTCGATGAACGCCTTGACGTCCAGCCGCCTGATGTGATCGGCGTTGATCGCCTCGCACTTCTTCAGGTCGAAGCGGGCCGGGTTCGGGACGACGTCCTTGATGTCGAAGGCCGCGACCATCTCGTCGATCGAGAAGACGTCCTGGTCGGCGGAGAGCGACCAGCCCAGCAGGGAGAGGTAGTTGAGCAGGCCCTCCGGGAGGAAACCGCGCTCCCTGTAGAGGTTCAGCGAGGACTGCGGGTCCCGCTTGGAGAGCTTCTTGTTGCCCTCGCCCATCACGTACGGCAGGTGCCCGAAGGCCGGTACGGACTTGGCGATGCCCAGCTCGATCAGTGCCTTGTAGAGGGCGATCTGCCGCGGGGTGGAGGACAGCAGGTCCTCGCCGCGCAGGATGTGGGTGATCTCCATGAGGGCGTCGTCGATGGGGTTCACGAGCGTGTAGAGGGGCGCTCCGTTGGCTCGAACGATCCCGTAGTCCGGAACGTTTTCCGGGGTGAACGTCAGCTCGCCGCGGACCAGGTCGGTGAAGGTGATCGCCTCGTCGGGCATGCGGAAGCGGACGATGGGCTCGCGGTCCTCGGTCTTGTACGCGGCGATCTGCTCATCGGTGAGCGCGCGGCAGTGGCCGTCGTAGCCGGAGGGCTTGCCGGCCGCGCGGGCGGCCTCGCGGCGGGCGTCCAGTTCCGCCGTCGAGCAGTAGCAGTAGTACGCGTGGCCGGCGTCCAGGAGCTTGCGGGCGACGTCCTTGTAGATGTCCATCCGCTGCGACTGCCGGTACGGCGCGTGCGGCCCGCCGATCTCGGGGCCCTCGTCCCAGTCGAAGCCGAGCCAGCGCATGGAGTCCAGCAGCTGCTCGTAGGACTCCTCGGAGTCGCGGGCCGCGTCGGTGTCCTCGATGCGGAAGACCAGGGTGCCGCCGTGGTGGCGGGCGAACGCCCAGTTGAACAGGGCGGTGCGGACCAGGCCCACATGGGGGTTGCCGGTCGGCGAGGGACAGAAACGTACGCGGACGTTCGCGTTAGCCACGCTTGATCACCTTGTTGGTGAGAGTGCCGATGCCTTCGATGGTGACGGCGACCTCGTCGCCGACACTGAGCGGGCCGACCCCTGCCGGGGTGCCCGTGAGGATCACGTCGCCGGGGAGCAGCGTCATGGCCTCCGTGATGTTCACGATCAGATCCTCGATGGGGTGGATCATCTCGCTCGTACGCCCCAGTTGGCGCTGTTGGCCGTTGACCGTGCACTGGATCGTCAGGTCGGAGGGGTCGAGATCCGTCTCCACCCAGGGGCCGAGCGGGCACGAGGAGTCGAAGCCCTTGGCCCTCGCCCACTGCTTCTCGCGCTTCTGTACGTCGCGCGCGGTGACGTCGTTGGCGCAGGTGTAGCCGAGGATGACGTCCTTGACGCGCTCGCGCGGGACCTCGCGGCACATCCGGCCGATGACCACGGCCAGCTCGGCCTCGTGGTGCAGTTCCTGCGAGAAGGAGGGGTACGCGATCTCGTCGCCTGGGCCGATCACCGAGGTGGACGGCTTGAAGAAGGCGAACGGGGCGTCGGGCACCTCGTTGCCGAGTTCCTTCGCGTGCTCCGCGTAGTTGCGGCCGAAGGCCACGACCTTGTTCGGGAGCACCGGCGGGAGCAGCCTGACCTTGCTCAGCGGCAGCTTCGTACCGGAGAGTTCGAAGTCCGTGAAGGGGATGCCCTTGATGATGTCGAGGACGAGCCCGTCGGTCGATCCAGGAGGGCTGTCGCCCTCGACCGCGCCGAACGCGACGTTGCCGTCGATGGAGAACCTGGCGATGCGCACGGGAACTTTGCGCCCCTCTACTGAGCCGGCCGGAGTATGACGCTCCAGGCTAACGCGGGGAAGGGGTGCCACCTCACGCAAATACGCGGGGCCCGTAGGGCTCGTCCTCGACTCAGAGTCCTACTGCGGCCTACTGCTCGGCGCCCGCGCCCTCCGGGACGTCCACCAGGACCGTGCGGCGGGGGTTGGCGGTCTGGGCGGGGAGCTCGACGGCGTGCTCCTGGTGTTCCTGCTGCTCCGTGCGCAGTTCGCCGGCGTCTTCGAAATGGGCCAGCGTGGTGCGTCGCGGATTGGCTATGTTCTGGAACATCAGCGTCTTCATGGGCGGTTTTTGACCCCGTCGTACGGGCGCCTGCGCGGCCAACGGCCGTCGCACAAGCGCGTGTTGTCGGATTTGCTGTGCCTGTAAAGCCTCAGGCTAAACGTCCGGTTCCCGGAGAAAGTTGTGAAGACCCCATGATCACCGTGTGAGTTTCCTCACGAACCGCCCATCAAAACGGTCAATTCAGGCCGACCATCCACGCTAACAAAACGGACATTGCCCCACTGAAGACATCATTCCGCTCCTGATCATGTCGACTGGGACACGTCTCGCGCACGAGCAGATCGCCCGGTTGTGCCCGTTTTGAGGTGGATCACTTTCTACGACCGGTGACTCGCCCCTCACAAGGGGTCACGTTGGTCACAGCATGACCCATGGCCCTTGTTGGAGATCGGGCACTGTGCTGGAATTCCACGAACCGCCGCGGGATAGAACCGGCGCACAAGGGGCGCAACGCAGCGCCGCGTGCGCGGCGGGAAAGGGAAGCCAGCGCCGGTCACCGGAGACCGACAAAAAGGCGCATTGCGCCGGTACGACGCCGACACCGTCCCACCGTTCTGCGGAGGGGCGCCTGGTCCAGAGGTTGCGACGCTAGTGCAGGGACGTTTCAAGAGGGATGGCAGCGCTTCGGCGGAGCCGCACGGCGGGACCGACCGCGGTTCGTCGCCCCAGCACGCCCAGAACCAAGGACCGGCACAGACCGGCGACAGCGGTGATCGCGGCTCACGCCCCGGCCTGGCAGGTTCGCCGGGCGGTCCCGCCGCCTCGGCGGCGAAGCCGAAGAACCCGACCGGCCCCGGCTCCCGAATAGCGCTGCGCAACTGGCGCATCTCCACCCGCCTGGTCTCGCTGCTCGCGCTCCCCGTGGTCGCCGCGACCTCGCTCGGCGCGCTGCGCATCAGCGACTCCATGGACGACATCCAGCAGCTCGACAACATGAAGCTGCTGACCGACATGACCAAGCAGGCGACCGAGCTCGCCGCGGCGCTCCAGGAGGAGCGCGACAAGTCGGCCGGCCCCCTCTCGCACGGCGGAGACGGGACCGATTTCGCGGTCAAGGGCGTACGGGACAAGACGGACCGCGCGCGTACCGCCTTCATGGAGGGCTCGCGCGAGATCGACGACGCGAGCAACGACGAAACCCTCGACGGCGTCCGCGACAACGTCGTCTCCATCGTCTCCGAGCTGAGCAAGATCAAGAACATCCGCAACGTCGCCTACACGGACACTGAGAACTCCTCCCAGACGGTCGAGGCGTACCACCGGCTCATCGAGCGGCTGCTGGGCCTTTCCCAGGACATGGCGCAGGCGACCAGCAACCCGGAGATGATCCAGCGCACGCGCGCCCTGGCGGCCTTCTCCTCCGCCAAGGAGTACGCGTCCATCCAGCGTGCCGTGATCGCCGCGGCGCTGCCCGCGACCAACAAGACGTTCGGCTCTCTCTCGGAGAACGACCGCCAGTACGCCCTCTCCGCGCTGGACAACCAGGAGTCCGAACTCTCCGGTTTCGCCAGCATCTACGACGGCAACGCGTCGGCCCTGATGAAGCCGATCGACGACGGCAGCCCGACCATCGAGGAAGCCGACAACTACGCGCAGCGCGTGCTCGGCCGGCAGGACGGCCTGGAGCAGCGGGAGAAGCGCTCGTACCTGGACTGGATCGACGCCGACTCGGCCAAGCTCCAGGAGATGTCCAAGATCGAGCTCACGCTGCTCAACCAGATGGAGCAGAAGGCCCGTGAGCTGCGCAACGAGTCCGAGCAGGAAGCGATCATCTCCGGTGCGCTGATCCTGCTCGTGCTGGGTGTCTCGCTCGTCGGCGCCTTCGTGGTGGCCCGATCCATGATCCGCTCGCTGCGCCGGCTCCAGGACACCGCGACCAAGGTCGCCCAGGACCGGCTGCCCGAGCTGGTCAAGCAGCTGTCCGAGTCCGACCCGCAGGACGTCGACACCTCCGTGCAGTCGGTCGGTGTGCACTCCAAGGACGAGATCGGCCAGGTGGCCGCGGCCTTCGACGACGTGCACCGCGAGGCCGTACGACTGGCCGCCGAGCAGGCCCTGCTGCGGGGCAACGTCAACGCGATGTTCACCAACCTCTCGCGACGCTCCCAGGGCCTCATCCAGCGTCAGCTGTCGCTGATCTCCGAGCTGGAGTCCCGCGAGGCCGACCCGGACCAGCTGTCCTCGCTGTTCAAGCTCGACCACCTCGCGACCCGCATGCGCCGTAACGGTGAGAACCTCCTCGTTCTCGCCGGTGAAGAGCCCGGCCGCCGCTGGACCCGCCCGGTCCCGCTGGTCGACGTGCTCCGTGCCGCCGCCTCCGAGGTGGAGCAGTACGAGCGCATCGAGCTGTCCTCGGTCCCTGCGACCGAGGTCGCGGGCCGGGTCGTCAACGACCTCGTGCACCTGCTCGCGGAGCTGCTGGAGAACGCCACCTCGTTCTCCTCGCCGCAGACCAAGGTCAAGGTCACCGGTCACGCGCTGCCCGACGGCCGCGTACTGATCGAGATCCACGACACCGGCATCGGCCTCTCCCCCGAGGACCTCGCGGCGATCAACGAGCGGCTCGCCTCGCCGCCCACCGTGGACGTCTCGGTCTCCCGCCGTATGGGTCTGTTCGTGGTCGGCCGTCTTTCGCAGCGGCACGGCATCCGCATCCAGCTGCGTCCCTCCGACTCCGGTGGTACGACCGCGCTGGTCATGCTCCCCGTCGATGTCGCCCAGGGCGGCAAGAAGGCGCCGGGCAAGCCCGGCCAGGGTGCGGGTTCCGGCGGTCCGGCCGCCGCGCAGGCCGCGGCCGGTGTCGCGGCAGCCCGTCGTGGCGGGGCCGGCAGCGGTCCCGCGCTCGGCGCGGGTGCTGGTGCAGGTGCGCCCGGTGGCCCCGGGCGCCTGAACGCGGGGCCGCAGCGCGGGCAGGTCGGTGCGGGCTCGGGTCCGCGGCCTGCGCTGACCGGCAGCGACTCGGGTGGTCGTCCGGGCGGGCCGGGCGGCTCGCGTGGACCGCAGCCGCCCATGCCGCCCGCGCCCCCGCAGGGCAGGCCGGCTCCGGCCGGTGCAGCGCCGGGTGCTCCGCAGGGTCTTCAGGCCGCTGGTACGGGTACTCCGCAGGGCTTCGACGGTTTCAGCGACAGTGGCCGCCAGGACGCGTTCGGCTCCCGTGGTCCCGTACCGCAACAGCGGCGGCCCGAGAGCGACAACTCCGAGCAGGGCCATAGTCCCCGGCACGCGCAGCTGCCGCCGCCCGGTGGTCCTCGTGCCGAGCTGCCCGGGGGCAATCCCAAGCCGCGCGTGAGCAGTTGGAGCGACGAGCCGGGCCGGCGCGACTCGATGGACGCCCCGCGCGGCCACGAGGAGCCGGACGCCACCTCGCGCATGCCGCGCGTGGACGACCGTCAGGGTCCGGGCTCGACCGAGGAGATCCCCCGGTTCGACGACCGCCAGGGTTCGAGTTCCACGGGTGAGTACGCCCGGCCGGACTTCGACGCTCAGCGTCCCGGTTCCGGTGCTGGTACGGGTCCCGCCGACTTCGGCATCCCGGGTCCCGGCCAGGGCACCGGGCAGTTCGTACGCCCGGATGTGTTCGGTCCGCCTAATCCTCCCGCCAGGCAGAATCCGTCCTCGACCGGCCAGTTCGCCATGCCGGGCCGCGATGGCCGCCAGGACCAGCCCTCGAACGGGCAGCCCCCGGCGTCCGGCTACAACGGTTCCACCACGGACCGGGACGGCCGCGGCGAGCGCCAGGGCGGTGGAGACACCGGCCAGTTCGAGCGCCCCGGGACGAACGGTCCGAACGGCAGTCAGCGCCCCCAGCGTCCGCAGCCGCGTCGGCGCCCCTCGCTCCCCCCGCAGCCGTCGCATCCCCCGCGTGAGCCGGAGGGTCTGCCCCCGGCGGCGGGTCCCGGCGACGGACGTACACCGCTGTACGACACCCTGGAGACCAACTGGTTCCACCAGGGTCAGGGAGGTCAGGACCAGGACCAGGGCCGGAGCAACGGCTCCCGGACCGAGTCGGCGTCCTCCATGGACACCCCGCCGCAGCCCAACCGGGCACCCGCGGCCCCACAGCGCCCGGCGCCGGAGCCGGCTCCGGCCGTCACGTCGTCCTGGCGGGCCTCTCCCAATGACGAACTCGGCCGCCAGGCCGAGAAGGTACGCCAGCCCACCGCGGGTGGCGTGACCGTCTCGGGTCTGCCGCGCCGGGTCCCCCGCGCGAACCTCGTCGCGGGGACGGCTCAGCAACAACAGCACCAAAGCGGTCCGCAGGTCTCGCGTGCGCCCGATGACGTACGCGGCCGGCTGACCAATCTCCGTCGGGGCATCCAGCAGGGTCGCCAGGCCGGTTCGGGCCAGACCGGCAGCTTCCCCAGCCCCACTCACCAGCAGGAGCGTTAGTTGAGCCAGATGAGCCAGGCAGCACAGAACCTCAACTGGTTGATCACCAACTTCGTTGACAACACCCCCGGGGTGTCCCACACCGTCGTCGTCTCCGCCGACGGACTCCTTCTGGCGTTGTCGGAGGGCTTCCCGCGCGACCGCGCGGACCAGCTCGCGGCCGTCGCCTCCGGACTGACCTCGCTCACCGCCGGTGCCTCCCGGATCTTCGAGGGCGGCACGGTGGCGCAGACGGTGGTCGAGATGGAGCGCGGCTTCCTCTTCCTGATGTCCATTTCCGACGGCTCGTCGCTCGCGGTCCTGTCCCACCCGGACTGCGACATCGGTCTCGTCGGATACGAGATGGCCCTGCTCGTCGACCGTGCGGGCGCCGTACTGACGCCCGATCTGCGGGCCGAACTGCAAGGCAGCCTGTTGCACTAGATAGCCACATAAGGCAAGACCCACCGTCAGGCCGCCCGTTCCCCCACCGGCCCTCATCGACGGCACGATGACCGACATGCTGTCCCGCCCGGAGGATTCATGACCCCGCCCACCGCCTCTCACGATCCGTACGCAGAGCCGTACGGGGACGAGGGCGACCAGCCGCTGGTACGTCCGTACGCGATGACCGGCGGCCGGACCCGGCCGCGCTACCAGCTCGCCATAGAGGCACTGATCAGCACCACGGCCGACCCGGCGCAGCTGATGGGGCTGCTCCCCGAGCACCAGCGCATCTGCCACCTCTGCCGTGAGGTGAAGTCTGTCGCCGAAGTGTCGGCGCTCCTGTCCATGCCCCTGGGCGTGGCACGGATTCTCGTCGCGGACCTCGCGGAGGCCGGTCTCGTCGCGATCCATCAGCCCGGTGGCGACGAGAACGCCGGTGGCCAGCCGGACGTGACACTGCTCGAAAGGGTGCTCAGTGGACTACGCAAGCTCTGACGGAGGGCGGGCGACCACCTCGGCGAAGATCGTGGTGGCGGGTGGCTTCGGCGTGGGCAAGACCACGTTCGTCGGGGCCGTCTCGGAGATCAACCCGCTGCGCACCGAGGCCGTCATGACGTCCGCCTCCGCGGGCATCGACGACCTCACCCACACCGGGGACAAGACCACCACGACGGTGGCCATGGACTTCGGCCGCATCACCCTGGACCAGGACCTGATCCTGTACCTCTTCGGTACGCCCGGCCAGGACCGCTTCTGGTTCATGTGGGACGACCTGGTACGCGGCGCCATCGGCGCGGTCGTCCTGGTCGACACCCGGCGTCTCGCCGACTGCTTCCCGGCCGTCGACTACTTCGAGAACAGCGGACTGCCGTTCGTCATCGCCCTCAACGGCTTCGACGGGCACCAGCCGTACACCCCCGACGAAGTGAGGGAGGCGTTGCAAATCGGCCCCGACTCCCCGATCATCACGACGGACGCGCGGCACCGCGCGGACGCCAAGAGTGCGCTGATCACGCTGGTCGAACACGCGCTCATGGCGCGTCTTCGGTAGCACCGAAATCAGCCATGTCATACGGCAGTTGTCGTAGAAGCCTTGGAGCCGGCTGTGTCCTTTGACACGGCCGGCCAGGCTGTTCATAACGTTTCGACAGAGAAATTGAGTGGCATCGACACGCGTCGCGGTCGCATGGTGCCGCTGTGCTCATATCGGCCCCGCCTTTTGGCGGGGCTCGCTCTTTATGACCGTTTTATCTGGGGCTTACGGAGCCCGGAATCCTCGGTTCCGAGTGTTTGGACGAGCACAGCCTGACGTGCTGGAATGCCTGAACTGCCCGGTAGCCCAGGGCTGGGAAGACACACGCGGCACAACGTTGGTGCCGACGCCGAGAGGTTGTTGGTCGAGTGAGGCGAAGCAAGAACGGTCCCGAGCCGTCGGCGCGGGGCAACTTCACCCCGCCGCCGCGAGGAGCGGCACCCGCACCCGCGCCCCGGAAGGCGGAGCCGACGGCCCCACCCGCGTCCAGCGGCAGCCGGCTGTCTCCGCGTAACTGGCGCGTACCGACCAGACTGAATGCCATCCTGCTCATACCCGTGCTGGTCGGCCTCGTCATGGGCGGCTTCAACGTCAAGAGCTCGATCGACACCTGGAACGAGGCTCAGGACGCCGAGAAGATCGCGCAGATCGTGGCCTCCGCGTCTGAGTACGCCGCGGCCCTGCTCAACGAGCGCGACCTCACCGCCGAGCCGCTCCTCAAGAAGAACCGCTCCGACGCGGAGCAGAAGGTCGTCGACCAGATCCGCGCCACCACCGACGAGAAGGCCGACGCCTTCCACGAGTCCGTCGAGGGCATGCCCTCCGGATACGGCCTGGAGCGCCGGCTCCGGCTCGTGGAGGAGGCGGAGCCGACGCTCGCGGCCCTGCGCAAGGACGCGTACAAGACCTCGCAGGACCCGGTGAAGACCGAAGAGAGCTACGTCGACATCGAGCACCTTCTGCTCGAGTTCTCGAACGAGCTGGGTCTCGGCACCGGCAACATCACCAGCTACGGCCGCACCGTGTACGCCGTCGCGCTGGCCAAGGGCGCCGCCTCGCTGCAGCGCTCGATCGGTATGCACCTCCTCGTCAGGCCCAGCGAGGAAGAGGCCACGTACAACCGGCAGCGGGTCGCGTTCACCTCCTATGCCTACCTGGAGGGCATCGCCGTCCAGGAGTACATCTCCGGCGGTACGGCACAGGACGCCGAGAAGCTCCGTACGGTCATGGCGCAGAAGACCGAGGAGGGCAAGCAGCAGGTCACCGAGGCAAAGCGGCAGGCCGAGGCCGCGGGCCGCGAGTTCGTGGCCCCGCCCGCCATGGACAAGATGGTCCAGGGCGTCGCCGCCGGAACGCCCGACGAACTGAGGACGCAGGGCATCACCCCCGCGACCTGGATGGCCGCGTCCACCGCCAAGTTCGACGGCTACGACCAGATCGAGGCCGACCTCATCGACAGGGCCGTCTCCGACGCGGGCCAGATCGCCTCCGACGCCCAGCGCGACGCCATCATCAACGGCGCGATCGTCATCATCGCCCTGCTCGCCGCGTTCATCATCGCCTCGCTCATGGCCCGCCAGATGAGCCGCTCGATGCGCCAGCTGCGCAACGCGGCTTTCGGCGTCGCCGAGCAGCGCCTGCCGATGCTGGTCGACCAGCTCTCGCGCACCGACCCCGGCCGGGTCGACACCCGGGTCGCACCCATCCCGATCACCTCCACGGACGAGATCGGCGAGGTCGCCCGCGCCTTCGACCAGGTCCACCGCGAGGCGGTCCGGCTCGCCGCCGAGCAGGCCCTGCTTCGGGGCAACATCAACGCGATCTTCACCAACCTCTCGCGACGCAACCAGTCGCTGATCGAGGGCCAGCTGACCCTGATCACCGACCTGGAGAACAACGAGGCCGATCCGGACCAGCTGGAGAACCTCTTCAAGCTGGACCACCTGGCGACCCGTATGCGCCGCAACGGCGAGAACCTCCTGGTCCTCGCCGGCGAGGAGCCCGGCCGTCGCTGGGACCAGCCGGTCCCACTGGTCGACGTGCTGCGCGCGGCCTCCTCCGAGGTGGAGCAGTACGAGCGCATCGAGCTCTCCGGCGTCCCGGAGGCCGAGATCCACGGCCGCGCCGTGACCGACCTCGTGCACCTGCTCGCCGAGCTCCTGGAGAACGCCACCACCTTCTCCTCCCCGCAGACCAAGGTCCGCGTCACCGCGACCCGGCTGCCCGACGGCCGCGTGATGATCGAGATCCACGACAAGGGGATCGGCCTCACCGCCGAGGACTTCGCGGACATCAACCACAAGCTGGCCAACCCGCCGACCGTGGACGCCGCGATCTCGCAGCGCATGGGCCTGTTCGTGGTCGGCCGGCTGTCCGACCGGCACGGCATCCGCGTCCAGCTGCGCCCCTCCGGCGAGCAGGCCGGCACGACCTCGCTCGTCATGCTGCCCGACGCGATCACCCATGGTGGCGGTGGCGATCAGAACCTCCAGGGCGACGAGTTCACCGTCTCGCAGATCATCCCGGAGCAGCAGTCCTTCCAGGGCGAGAACTTCCAGGGTCCGCCCCTGCGCACGGCCGCCGAGCTGGGCTTCGACGACAGCCGCTATGACAACGTCCCGGACGACATACGCGAGCTGGACCCCGTCGGCCGTTCACTGATGCGTGAGGAGCGCCGAGCGGCCCTGGAGGCCCAGTCGCAGCAGCCGGAGCTCGAGGCCGGGTCCTTCCACGAGGACTACGACCGGCAGCAGCCCGGGTACGACGACGGCAGGTCCGGCTACGACAGCAACCAGTCCGGCTACGAGACCGAGCAGCCCGCCTACGACGAGGGCAGGCCCGCATACGACGGCACACCGGCCGCGTACAGCGAGCAGCCCGCGTACGACCAGCAGACGGCGTACGACGAGACGTACTTCCCGTCGAACCCGTCGAACGGCGGCTACCCGGAACCCTCCTATGCGGAGCCGGTCCAGGAGGAGCAGCCGCAGGCCCACGGATCCCCGCAGGACAGGTTCTCGCCGTTCGAAGGCCAGTCCTACCAGGACGACTGGCCTCAGCAGGACGAATACGGGAACGGGTATCGATCCGAGTACGCTCCGGAAACGGAATCCGCGCAGGCCGCTGACGTGGCCGAGCAGGACCGCGTAGGCTTCGATCGTCCGGGACCGGCCCCCTCCGCCGCGCACGAGCTGACCGACGCCGGGCTTCCGCGCCGCGGTGCTCCCGCGAACGGCGCGAGCAGTCGGCAGCCCGTGAGCCAGGAAGCGCCGGCCACCTCGGACAGCAGCGGCAGCAACGGCAGCGGCGACTGGCGGTCGGCCAACGACCAGCGGTGGCAGCGCGCCGAACAGCTGAAGAAGCCCAAGGCGGGCGGGGTCACCTCCTCCGGCCTGCCGCGGCGGGTACCCAAGGCCAACCTGGTCGAGGGCACCGCCGAATCCACGCACCAGGGCGGCCCTCAGGTCTCCCGCGCCCCCGAGGATGTCCGGGGCAGGCTGAGCAACCTGCGCCGGGGCGTCCAGCGGGGACGTAACGCAGGTAGTGAAACGAACGGCCAGGGCTTCGGTCCTGATAGCACCTACAACCAGGAGCGTTAGTGTGAGCCCGATGAGCCAGGCGGCGCAGAACCTGAACTGGTTGATCACCAACTTCGTGGACAACACCCCCGGGGTGTCTCACACGGTGGTGGTCTCCGCCGACGGACTCCTTCTGGCGATGTCCGAAGGCTTTCCGCGCGACCGCGCCGACCAGCTGGCGGCCGTCGCGTCGGGTCTTACCTCGCTGACCGCGGGCGCGTCCCGCATCTTCGAGGGTGGCAGTGTGAACCAGACGGTTGTGGAGATGGAGCGAGGATTCCTCTTCATCATGTCCATTTCCGATGGTTCTTCGCTCGCGGTCCTTGCACATCCGGAAGCGGACATCGGTCTCGTTGGGTACGAGATGGCCCTTCTGGTGGACCGTGCCGGTACGGTTCTGACGCCTGATCTGCGTGCTGAGCTCCAGGGCAGCCTTCTCAACTAGCAGACAAGCGATACATTTTGGCGTCCCGTGGCCGTAAGGTTTCGGACACGGCTATCCAGAGTGATGGGTGCCCGGCACAGTCGGAGGAGGAGAAAGTGGCAACACCCCCAGGCGGTTCGTCTTCGGGCAACTGGTCTTACGGTCCTGGCCAGGGCCAGGACCAGGGTGCCGGTTCGCAGAACCCGAACCGGTACAACTTCCCCTCCACCCCGAGCCACCGGCAGCGCCAGCCGTACGCGCCCCAGAGCCCTCAGGGCCCTGGTCCCTCGCCGTACGACCAGCCGTCGGCCCCACGCATCCAGCCCGTGCAGCCGCATCGCCGCTCCCCTGAGCCGTCCCCTGCCGGCGGGGCGTCAAACCCTCTGGTGCGCCCGTACGCCATGACGGGCGGCCGCACCAGGCCGCGGTACCAGCTCGCCATCGAGGCGCTGGTGCACACCACCGCACAGCCGCACCAGATGCAGGGCCAGCTGCCCGAGCATCAGCGGATCTGCAACCTCTGCCGGGAGATCAAGTCGGTGGCCGAGATCTCGGCCCTGCTCACCATCCCTCTCGGCGTGGCCAGGATTCTCGTCGCCGACTTGGCGGAGGCGGGCCTGGTCGCCATCCATCAGCCCGGCGGCGACGAGAACGCCGGCGGCCAGCCAGACGTGACACTGCTCGAAAGGGTGCTCAGTGGACTTCGCAAGCTCTAGCGGCGGTCCTTCCCGCTCAACCACCTCGGCGAAGATCGTGGTGGCGGGTGGCTTCGGCGTGGGCAAGACCACGTTCGTCGGGGCCGTCTCGGAGATCAACCCGCTGCGCACCGAGGCCGTCATGACGTCCGCCTCCGCGGGCATCGACGACCTCACCCACACCGGAGACAAGACCACCACGACGGTGGCCATGGACTTCGGCCGCATCACCCTGGACCAGGACCTGATCCTGTACCTCTTCGGTACGCCCGGCCAGGACCGCTTCTGGTTCATGTGGGACGACCTGGTACGCGGCGCCATCGGCGCGGTCGTCCTGGTCGACACCCGGCGTCTCGCCGACTGCTTCCCGGCCGTCGACTACTTCGAGAACAGCGGACTGCCGTTCGTCATCGCCCTCAACGGCTTCGACGGCAACCAGCCGTACAACCCGGACGAGGTCCGCGAGGCCCTGCAGATCGGCCCGGACACCCCGATCATCACGACGGACGCGCGGCACCGGGCCGATGCGAAGTCGACCCTGATCACTCTGGTTGAGCACGCGCTGATGGCGCGGTTGCGCTAGCCGCGCGGTGCACGAAGGGGGCGCCCTCTCCGGTTGGAGAGGGCGCCCCCTTTTTGGTGCGCGGCTACCGGGTTGCCCCTATGGGTAGTTGGCCGTCTGCGGGCCGTGTGTGGCTGGTCGCGCAGTTCCCCGCGCCCCTACGGGGCGCGAGTCTTAGCGCCAGCTGTGCGGGGCCCGGAAGCCCGGCTCGCGCTCAAGGCGGCGCCAGCCGGCCTTGGTGCGGCCGCGGTGGGCCGTGGTCGTGGGAGCGGCGGCGGCGCGGGCCAGGAGGATGGCCGTGATGGCGGCGACTTCCTCGGGCTCGGCGTGGCCCTTCTCGACGCGAATGTCAGGGGTGCTCATGGGCGTAAGTCTCCGTGAGTGAGGTTTCCGCAGGGGGACCGCAGCGTTACTGCGGCGGGTTGCCGTGCTTGCGGGACGGCAGATCGGCGTGCTTCGTGCGGAGCATCGCCAGCGAGCGGATCAGCACTTCGCGGGTCTCGGTGGGGTCGATCACGTCGTCCACCAGACCGCGCTCGGCCGCGTAGTACGGGTGCATCAGCTCGGCCTTGTACTCCTTGACCATGCGGGCTCGCATGGCCTCGGGGTCGGCGGCCTCGGCGATCTGCCGGCGGAAGATCACATTGGCGGCACCTTCGGCTCCCATCACTGCGATCTCGTTGGTCGGCCAGGCGTAGGTGAGGTCGGCACCGATGGACTGGCTGTCCATCACGATGTAGGCGCCTCCGTACGCCTTACGGAGGATCAGCGAGATCCGGGGCACGGTCGCGTTGCAGTACGCGTACAGCAGCTTCGCTCCGTGGCGGATGATCCCACCGTGCTCCTGGTCGACGCCGGGCAGAAAGCCGGGGACGTCCAGAAGAGTGACGATCGGGATGTTGAAGGCGTCGCACATCTGCACAAAGCGCGCGGCCTTTTCGCTGGCCTCGATGTCCAGAACACCGGCCAGGGACTGCGGTTGGTTGGCGACGATGCCGACCACCTGGCCGTCGAGGCGGGCCAGGGCGCAGATGATGTTGCGGGCCCAGCGCTCGTGGACCTCCAGGTAGTCGCCGTCGTCGACGAGTTCCTCGATGACCTTGGTCATGTCGTACGGCCGGTTGCCGTCCGCGGGCACCAGGTCCAACAGGACCTCGGAGCGGCGGTCGGCGGGGTCCTCGGAGTTCGCGTGGGGCGGGTTCTCGCGGTTGTTGGACGGCAGCATCGACAGGAGGTAGCGGACTTCGGCGAGGCAGGTCTCCTCGTCGTCGTACGCGAAGTGCGCGACACCGGAGGTCTCGGCGTGCACGTCCGCGCCGCCGAGGCCGTTCTGGGTGATCTCCTCGCCGGTGACCGCCTTGACGACGTCCGGCCCGGTGATGAACATCTGCGAGGTGTCGCGGACCATGAACACGAAGTCCGTGAGCGCCGGGCTGTAGGCGGCGCCGCCCGCGCACGGGCCGAGCATCACGCTGATCTGCGGGATGACGCCGGACGCCTTGGTGTTGCGCTGGAAGATGCCGCCGTAGCCGGCGAGAGCGCTGACGCCTTCCTGAATACGGGCTCCCGCGCCGTCGTTCAGCGACACGAGAGGCGCACCGGCGGCGATGGCCATGTCCATGATCTTGTGGATCTTCGTGGCGTGGGCCTCGCCCAGCGCACCGCCGAAGATCCGGAAGTCATGGGCGTACACGAAGACCGTACGTCCCTCGACCGTGCCCCAGCCTGTGATCACACCGTCCGTGTAGGGCTTCTTGGCCTCCAGGCCGAAGCCCGTGGCCCGGTGCCGGCGCAGCTGCTCGACCTCGTTGAACGAGCCCTCGTCCAGCAGGAGCTCGATGCGCTCCCGGGAGGTCAGCTTGCCCTTGGCATGCTGTGCCTCGGTCGCCTTGTCGCTGGGTCCGCGCAGGGCCTCGGCACGGATCGCGTGCAGTTCGGCCACGCGCCCGCGGGCGTCGGTGGGTTCTCCTGCGGCTTCTGGGGCGGAGGATCCGGCATCGTCCAAAACGGTCATGTAGCGACCTTACGAAGTCCACCTACGAAAGCGGGCCGTCGACTCCTCACAGTCTCCGAGTCGTTTTCCTGGTACCACTGAACAGAACCTGGGAGGCATGCGGGTCAACCACCAGCTCAGGGGCGGTCTGGCTTGTTGGGGTTCTACAAAGGGGCCTACTGTGGCGTGCTGCACACATCGGTGGGGGCGAACTGGTTCTTGGCCTGGTTCTTCTGCACCAGCTGGACGTCTTCCAGGATGCCCTTGACGCTCTCCCGCCCCCTGCCCTGGCTGTAGCGGGTGAGGGTAAGCAGAGTCGCTTCGTGGAAGGCGTCGCGTACCGCGGGGGGCATCACGTCCGAGGCGTCCAGGCAGCGAGGGGTGTCTGGGGAGGTGAGCCGCTCGGCGACTTCGCCCTCCACGTCACCGCTCCTGGGGCGGACCTTGTTGTTGGCGGAGAACACTCGAGCCAAGTCCACCCATTCCTGCTGACCTGACTGTGAGGCGAGCCTGCCCAGCAGCTTCCTGGCCTGAGTGCTGTCGCTGAAGAGTGCGGCGAAGTCTCCGGTCACCTCGTGGGCCTTCACCTTCTCGTAGGGGCCGCCGGGCAGCAGCTGGGCCGAGTCCATGAAGGTGGCCTCGTTGGCCCTGTCGCCGTAGAAGAAGGGCGCGAAGGAGCCCTGGTGCTCCAGCGTGCAGTTGCCCTTGCCGAACAGGAGCCCATTGCCGTTGTCGGGCCCTCGATGGTCTGCGGTCAGGGCGGTCTTGGCCAAGTGGGCGTCCTGGGCGAGCAGTGAGCCCCAGGCCAGCCAGGCATCCCGCACCTCGGGCGAGGTCCACTCCAGATCGCCGCGCACCCACCGCTCGTACGCCTTGGGGCCGGAGTCCTGTAGCACCAGGTCCTCGATCCAGTCGGTGCCGGGCCAGCCGGAGGGGCCGTCGTCGCCCATGCCGATGCACCAACTCGCGAGCGGCTGAGGTGACTTGGTCGGTTCGGTGTCCTTGCGGTGCCAGACGATGCTCTTCAAGTCGGCCCTCAGCGGCACCCAGTGCACCGGCCCCGCGCCTTTGCCGGAGGGCTGCCAGGGCGGGCCGTACTCGCCCTTGTTGTAGACGCCAAGGCCGTCGAGCCGCTTCAGGCGCCTCTGGTAGGCGTACTCGGCGAGTTCGCCGATGCCAGGCATGATCACGATGTCGGGGGGCTCGCCCGCCTGCACCTGAGAGAGCAGCACCTCGCGCTGCGCGGCGGTGCCTTGGTACTCGTACGGGATGTCGAAGCTCTCGAGGAGGGCCTCGAACTGCTCTCCCTGGCGGCCGGTCCAGGTGCCGAGGATGGTGACCTTCTCCTCGCCCTCCGTCTGGCCCGGTGCCGCGAGTTCGCAGCCAGACGCCGTGAAGAGCAGGGCGCAGACAAGGAGTACGGTGCGGAGCCTGGTCAACGGGCCCTCCAGTAGTCGGCGTTGAGCCTGCGTCCGATGCCGGCGGCGGGCAGGACTGCGACGAGGATGCCGCCGCCTAGCGCGCCGTAGTACACCGAGCTCTGCCACTCGCGGGCCTTGAGCTCCTCACGTACGTCATTGGACATGCGGGAGACGAGATTCTGGTCCTCCTCGAGCCGATGGCGCCCGGCCAGATCGCCGGTGTCCGTGGAGCGCTCGGCCTGTTCTGCGACGCTTCTGATCTCGGTGAGCGTTTCTCGGGCGTTGTCCAGGTGCCGCTGGGTGGCGGTCGTGGCGAGGAGTGGGACCACGGCGAGGGCGACGGTGAGTACGAGGGCGCTGAGCAGCCATGGATTGTAGTCGCGGCCGCAGCGGTCGCGCAGTACCCAGAGCGCGGACAGCAGCATCAACGCGAGAACGAGCAGAGCGAGTTCGGCCACGGCCCAGCCGGTGTACCCGAGTGCTCCCATCGTGGCGAGCCGCTCCACGCGATTCATCTGCCGGTCCTGCAAGCTGTCCAGGCGCGGCACCAGACCGCTCTCGGAGCGGATGAGCAGCGAGCCCGCCTCGCTGAACTTCTGCTCCTGTATGGGCTTGTCGTCCTGGTAGCGGAGTGCGCCGAGCGTGATGGAGTTGTCGTACGAGTCGAGCAGGCCGTTGACCGTGCCGAGATCGTCACTGGTCCTTTCGGCGAGCCGGGACAGGCTCTGGTCGGCCGCCGAGAGCTGCGACTGGTAGCTCTCCTCCGCGCCCGGCACGCCGTTGAGGTTCCTCTTGACCCAGTTGGCCTCCCAGTCGGCCCGCAGCAGTGCCAGCCGTGTCGCGGCCACGCCCTGCACCGCGGGGGCGGCCTGGGAACGCAGTCCGTCGGCGCTCAGCACCACTTCGCGGTACGAGACGAGGAGCGCGCTGACCGCGACGATCGCAGCAAGGGCCATCGCCAGGAGGTGGAATTCCAGGAGTCTGCGGGTCCGGTAGCGGCTGAGCCGTCTGCGGTACGCGGCTGACGGCCCCGTCCCTGTGCGAGGGCCGGCGCCGGCCGCTGCGGCGGGACGCTTCGTCGCCTGGTCGCTCACAGCAGTTCCCTTCCGCACTTGATGCAGTAGCGGGCCTCACGGCCCGCGGGGTGCTCGCAGCCCGCACAGCGCGGGCCGCCGCCTGTCCTGGTCGGGGCCTCGGTCAGCGGTCCGCCGGGCCGCGATCCGGCCCACAGGATCCTCTGGCCGAGCGTGTCGGTGTTCACCGTGGCGTGCAGCCGGACCCGGCCCGCCTCGGCGTCGATGATGTCCGCGAACACACGTATGTCCTCCAGCACATGCTCGACGCCGAGCCGCGTGGCAAGGCGCGCGGCCTCGCCCAAGTGCCGCTCGGCGATCTCGCGTTGCAGCGGATCGAGGGCGCGGAGGCCGGTGCGCAGAGCGCGGTGCATGGCAGTGACGTCGTGCATGCTGCGGAGGCTTGCGCCGCCTACCGGGTCCACGACGCAGGGCTTCCGCTCGTCGGCGCGATGCCAGCGGGCTATCACGGGCACGGACTGATCGCCGATGCTGACCATGGCGAACTGAAGGCTGGTCTCCAGCGGGTCGCCCTCGGCGTCGACGGCCAGGGTGAGCAGGTAGTCGCGGACACCCGACTCCCACTGGTACGTGGGGAACCGCCAGCGGGGCGGGCGTCCCGGCTCGGGCAGAGCGCGGAGCCGGTGCGGCCGTGGCGCCTTCTCGCCGAGACCGACCTGGCGCACGGTGGGCCGGGCGGTCACCTCGATGGGCAGTTCGGGGCTGTGCACCCGGCGCAGCCGCCGGATCGCTTCTGAGATGGCGTTGCCCAGCCGCTCCTCCACGAACTCGGCGGTGCCGTGCAGGCGTTCGGCCATGGTCAGCAGCGGCTCGGGCACCCAGTCGTTGCCGACGGCCAGCACATCGCAGGTGAACTGCCCGGCGCAGGCGTCGAGTTCCTCCTCCAGGCGGGTTTCGCCGGGGCCGCTGCTGCCGTCGGTGATCAGCAGCAGATGACGTACGGGCAAGGGGCGGGCGGCGAGCAGGGCCCGTGCCCGGGCCAGCCAAACGGCGTACCCGGCCGGGCGCGGGCCGTCCCGGTGGAGGGCGAGGACTTGGGCCGCGAAGGCGGCGCGGCGCTTGTCGTGTGTGTCGGCCACGGCCCACTCCTCGCCGCCGACCGGGTAGCACAGTTCCGGCTCGGGGCCGGAGCCGAGTACGGCGTAGGAGATGCCGTCGGGCAGGGCGCGCAGTGCCGCGGGCAGCGCGTGCCGCACAGTGTGGCGGTGCGGCTCGGCGACGTCGAGGGCGATGATCACAGCGAGTTCGACGGCCGGGAGTTCGGCGGGGACGCCGGTGTCGGCGATCTCGACTCGCAGATGCGCCTCGATCTTGGCGCTGCGGTGCGGGCGCTGATCGCGTTCGAGATCGACGGAGAGCCGAATGTCCAGCTGTCGCGACCGGGTGGGGCTGCTCATGAGTCCTCCAGCGCTCCTTCGGCTTTGTGCGCTCTGCTCTGCTTCAGCGATGGCTGTGGCTTTTACCTGTGCGGGTTCGGGCCGGAGTCAGACGAGGGTCTGCGGTCGTATCGCGTGGGACAGGTCGACCAAGTGCTCGTGCGCGGTGGCCGAGTCCTGGTGGTGTGCGGCCAACTGCCGGTAGTGCTGCTCGAGTTGTTCGCGTACGTCACGCTCCGCGGACGGCAGCTCGCGGCGCGTCCCGACGCGTTCGCCGCGTGCGTACAGCGCGTCGAGCTTCCATTCGTACAGTTCGGTACGCAGCCGCAGCGCCTCGTCCTCGGAGAGCCGCAACTCGGAGGCGCCCGGCGCCTGTTCGCCGACACGCCGCAGTTCGTCGAGGCCGGCGTCCACGTCCTCGGGGGCGGGCAGCGGGCGTGACCCGGCGGGCAGCCGTGCGGCCCGGATGCGCAGGGCGGCGATGGCGGCCACGGTGTGGTCGAGCGAGCCGACGGGGACCCGGCCGAGCACGTCCAGAGCGGCCCCGCGGTTGCCCTCGCGCAGCGCGATCCTCGCCAGGCCCAGGGCGGCACCGCCGTGCGAGCGGTTGCGGGCGAGCACCGATTCGTACAGTTGCCGAGCGGTGGGCTCGCCGCCTCCTCCCGTGGCCTCACCGAGCGCTTCGATGCAGTAGGCGAGCGCCAGTTTGGGCGCGTACTCTCCGGGCAGGTCGAAGCGGACCTGGGTGAAGTGCTCCTGGGCCTGGGCGACTTGGCGCGGGTCGTCGTCGAGGTCGGCGAGGCGCAGCGCGACCAGGGCGCGATGCCACTGAATCCGCCAGTCGCGCACGGCCCGGGGTCCGGGGATGTGGTCGGCGGTGCCGAGCTCCTCCCGGGCGCGCTCCAGGTCGTCCCTGCCGTCCCGGCTCACGAGGACGCGTACGTTGTGCAGGCAGATCTCCACCGAGGTGGGCCGCTCGCTGTCCTGGCTCAGGAGTTTCCCGGGGTCGTAGCCACTGCTTATCTCGAACTGGCTGGTCTGCGGATCGCCCGGATAGCGCCGCGGCACCGGCAGATAGCGGGCGATCTCGGTGGGGGTGGGCGCGCCGAGGTCCAGGGCCGGCGCGGCGGGCGGGCTGTGCCGGTCTCGGCGCGGACGAGCCAGCCAGTGGTCGAGCCCGGGCACGGTGCCGAGCCGTGCGCCGAGCAGCTGGGCGGAGGGCCGGAAGTACGCGGAGGGCTCGGGCGGGTCGGTCTTGCCGCGCAGGGCGCGGATCTCCCGCAGTGCGCCGCGCAGTTGGCCGGCCATCTCCTGGGCGTCGGCGAAGCGGCGCTCGGGATCCTCCCGGGTGGCGCGCTTGACGACCCAGTGGAAGGAGGCGGTGCCTAGCCCCGGTACGTCGTCTCCGACGGCCCAGGTGGCCAGCTCGCGCAGGGTGACGCCGACGGTGTGCAGATCATGGGCGCCGGTGAGCGTGGCGGCGGTCTCCGCTTCGGGAGCCATGTAGCCGGGGGTGACGTGGGCGGGCGGCTCGCTCTGGCCCTGCTCGCGCATCCCGCCGAGGTCGATGACCTTGACGCCGTCCTTGTGGTGCACGACGTTGGACGGCTTCATGTCCCCGTACACGAACTGCTTCTCGCCGCCGGCGTGCAGGTGACCGAGGGCTTCGAGGATCTGACAGCCGTACGCCGCGACGTGCTCGATGTCGAGCACGAAATCCCCTCGCCGGGTCTCCTCCACAACCGCCTGGAGGGTGCGGTCGCCTACGTCGTCCATGACGATGTAGCCGCCGGTGACCTTGCCGGACTTGTCGCGGTGGCCGACGAAGTCGCGGATCTGGACGATGCGGGGGTGGCGGATCGCGACCAGATTCCGGCGCTCCACGTCCGCCTTTGCGGCGCCGTCCTCCTCGTACCGGTTGAGCAGGCCCTTGACGGCGACGACGTCGCGGAGGTTGGTGTCGCGGGCCAGATAGACCCAGCCCTGGCCGCCGTGCGCGATGGGCCCGATGATCTTGTACTTGTCGCCCAGCACAGCGTTTCGAGCCAGTTCGGGCCGGTACGAGTAGCGCTCGCGGCAGACCGGGCAGTAGCCCTCAATCGGCACCGGGCCCTCGGTGTAGGGCGGGGCGAAGGTGATGCCGCAGTCCGCCGAGGAGCAGGTCATCCGGATACGCAGCGGTGCCTCACCGCTGATCAGACGCTCCTCGGGGGCCCGCGGCTCGTGTTCGGGCAGGTCCAGCAGCTCCCTGGGTCCGAACTCCATGGATTTCTCGGGGAGTTGGGGCAGGCCTGGGTCGTTCTTCTCGGCGCGACCGCACTCGGCGCAGTAGCCCGTGGGCAGGACGGCGCCGCCGCACGGGGCGCCGGTGAAGCGGCGGTGCGGGCAGGAGGTCATGCCTGTCCTCCGTGCGAGCGGCGGTCCGGGGGCACATGGGCGCGGATGTCCGCGCGCAAGGTCTTGATCAGCTTGCGCAGCCGCTTCAGCCGCTCCTGCGGATCGCTGATGCCGTCGATCGCGCCGCGTTCCGTGCGGCGCAGATCGGCCACTAAGGACTTCGAGCCGAGTGAACCGCTGCCCAACGGGCCTTCCAGTTCCGCGTGGTCTTCTTCGAGTTGCTTCAGACAAGCGAGCAGCCGATCTGCGTGGTCCGCGAGCGCGGGCGCCAGCAGTTCGTCGACGGCCGCCGTCCAGCCGCTGCCACCACCGGTACGGAAGACGATCAGCAGCCTGAAGCCGACCCTGCGCAGCCTGTCCAGGAGCTCTATCAACGGCCCGGGCTCGGGCTCCTTGTCCAGGCCCTCGACGGCAACCGTGACGGGGTGAGAGGGATCGCGCAGGGTTGGCGGGCCCGGACTGCGCCGGGTGCCGAGCAGCCAGTCCCAGTACGCCAGATACTGTCGTCCGGGCGTGTACGCGATGTAGCCCATGGCGTGGTCTGCCAGTCCGGATCTGCTGGAGCGACCGCCCTGGTAGCGCAGCCCGGCGCGGTTCAGCAAGAACTGCAGCGAGCGGTCCTTACCGCTGTCCGGAGGTACGACGGTGATCTTCACCGGATCCTCGTCGGGGTCCTCGAACCAGGTGCGCAGCCGGTCCTCGAAGCCGTGGTCCCAGGCATCCGGACCGATCAACCCCTTGACCGTGGGCGACAGTTCGGCGATGCGCTCGACGGGGATCAGATACGAGAAAGCCAGCCGGTTGTCGTCGGGCAGCGGCATACCCAGGTCGCCACGCCAGCTGACGATCAGGCCGACCACCCGGGCCGAGTTCCGCTCGTCCGGCCTGGTGCACACGGCGGCGCCGCTGAAGCCCCGGCGGACGACCCCCCTGCGGTGGACGGCGTCCACCTGCACCCACTCGCCGCTCACGCCGCCGATCGTGCCGTGCAGGGCCATCCCGTCCTCGAACCCCTTCGCGTACCCCGTGGCGTACACCTGGAGTCCGGCCCACATCCGGGACTCCAGCGTGGCGGGGCGCGCGTGCGGGCGCGGGCTCGCCAGCCGGAGTAACGCGACGTCCTCGCCCTGGCCGTCGGGACCGGGCAGCCAGCCGCCCTCGGCGACACGCGCCGCCACCGGTTCGATCTCCCGGTTCTCGGCGAATTCCACCCACATCACGTCGCCCGGGTCGCGCACCACGTGCGCACACGTCATCGCGGTGTCCGGGGCGATCAGCACACCCGCACCGCACACCGGCCCGTTCGCATCCCCGCGCCGCAGCCTCAACCGCCAATCCGCCCGTAGCTCCCCCATGCCGCATCAGCGTACGCGCGTCACATGGCCCGTCCCTAGACTCGTGACCAGGATTGACCGGCCAATGAGCGGAAGGGGGCCGGGAGATGACGCGGGCGGGCCTGGACCCGGCCGGTTCTGCCGAGCTCCGCCGACGGTTCGGTGTGCCTCGTGAGCACGACCCGTAAGAGCGACCCCGTACGAATATCCCCATGAAACCCGGAATAGTTCTACGGTGGACATCGTTGAACGTTGAACCAGCCTCGGTGCAGAGCCGAGGCTCGTCCCCCAAGGAGCCAGTCATGGGTCTCTTCAGCAGCAAGAACACCAGCGACACCGCCACCGCCGCTGCCCCGGCCGCCGATCTGTCCGCCCTCACCGGCGACTACACCATCGACGCGTCGCACACCACCATCGGCTTTGTCGCCCGGCACGCCATGGTCACCAACGTCAAGGGCAGCTTCAACGACTTCTCCGGCACCCTGCACCTGGACGGCAGCGACCCGTCCCGCTCGACTGCGACCATCGACGTCAAGATGGACAGCATCGAGACCGGCAACGCCGACCGTGACGGCCACCTCAAGAGCGCCGACTTCTTCAAGACGGACGAGTTCCCGACGATGACGTTCCGCTCCACCAAGGCGGAGTCCCTCGGCGGCGACGACTACCGCATCACCGGCGACCTCTCGATCCTCGGCACCACCAAGCAGCTCTCCATCGACCTGGAGTTCAACGGCGCCGCGAAGGACCCCTTCGGCAACGAGCGCGTCGGCTTCGAGGGCAAGGCGGAGATCCTGCGCTCGGAGTGGGGCCTCACGTGGAACGCGGCGCTGGAGACGGGCGGCGTCCTCATCTCCGACAAGATCAAGCTGAACTTCGACATCTCGGCGATCAAGAACGCCGCCTGATCCTGCGGGGGCGGTCTCTCTGCACGTTCCGTCACGTCCCGCCGCTCCGAGCCGGACGGAACTCCTGCGACCATTTCGTGTGCGTAGTGTGCAACAGCCGTACCCGGTACGGCTGTTGACGCACGATGAACCTTCCTGGCGACCCGGCATGGGGAGTCCAGGGAAGTCCAGTTCCAGGAGACGCAGTTGAGCACGAAGACGGGACCGCAGCGCTACCCCGGTGCGAGCCGGACGCATTGGTACCAGGACGAGTACGGCGGCGACGCGATGGAGGTCAACGCCGTCGTCCTGCACACCACGGAGGGCCGCACCCTGCCGGACTACGGCGGCGGGGCCTCGGCCCCGAACCTCACGGCGGTGCCGGACCTGGCCGCCGAGAAGCTGCGCTGGTACCAGCACTTCGACATCGAGACCTCGTCCCGCGCCCTGGTCAACGAGTCGGGCGGCGTGGAGACGAACGCGCTCAACGTCTGCCAGCTCGAACTCGTCGGCACCTGCGACCCGAGCACCCACGCCAAGTGGGAAGAGGCGGGCCAGTCCCACATCTACTGGCCGAAGGCACCCGATTGGGCCCTGCGCGGAGTCGCCCGCTTCCTGGCATGGATGCACAGCGAGCACGACGTACCGCTGTCCGGCCCGAAGGCATGGCCCGCCTACCCGAAGTCGTACGGAAACGATGAGGGACAGCGGATGAGCGGTGGGGAGTGGAACGACTTCAACGGGGTGTGCGGGCATATGCATGTCCCCGAGAACCTGCACGGGGATCCTGGAGCGATCGACTTCTCGCAGCTCATCAAGTACGCCAAGGATGAGCAGGGCTAGGGTCGGCTGACTGGGCCGCGGGGCGACCGGCCTGAAATGGGGGCTCTCCCCAGCTCGGCGATGGCCTTGTTCAGCCGAGCGGCCCTGACCTCCGGAGTCCTGGCCTTCAACAGTCCCAGCATGACCTGATACTGCCCGGTCCTGCCGAGCCGCTCGAAGGCCTCCTTCGCACGCGGATCGCGTTCCAGCGCGGCGGCCAGATCGTCCGGAACAGTGGCGCTGCGCTGCGACTCGTAAGCAGCCGCCCAACGCCCGTCCGTCTTGGCCGCCGCCACCTCCGCGAGCCCCCGGGGCCGCATACGCCCGGCCGCCGTGAGGGCCGCGACCTTGCGCACGTTCACCATGGACCACTCGCTGCGCGGCCGGCGCGGGGTGTACTTCTGCAGGAAGTACGTCTCGTCGTGGCGCCTGCGCTGACCATCGATCCACCCATGACAGAGGGCCACGTCGAGGGCCTCCGCCACGGTGACGGTGGTCCGGCCGGAGCCCTTCTTGGCGATCTTCAGCCAGATCCCGCGCTCCAGCCCGGCATGAGCATTGAGCCAGGCGTCCAGCTGTTCCGCGGTGTCGAAAACCTTGATCTCCGGGCCGTCGAGAGTGTCCATGAGAGGCACAGTAGGGCGGGTATAGGACAGTTTCCGTCCTATAGATGCAACGTACCTGGGCCGCGTTCTTGAGCGGGGGACCCGGCGTTAATTGAGTGGACCGGGGGCAGCGGGCGTCACTAACCTGCCCCTCATGTCCAGCCCCGAGGCGTCAAGACTCCAGCCACCGGCTCTCCGGTGGCTGTTTGGGATGTCGGGCTGAAGCTCCTCGATCAGCGATCAAAGATCGACGATCCACGTCACCCCTCACCGTTGCCGGAACGCCGTGCCGTCGGCCGTGTTCGTTTTCGGGTGTGCGGAGTTTTTCATGCCGTTTGGGCTGTATCTGTTGGGGCTTGCCGTCTTCGCTCAGGGGACGTCTGAGTTCATGTTGTCCGGCCTTGTGCCGGACATCGCGCGGGATTTGGGGGTGTCCGTTCCGGCTGCCGGGTCGCTGACCTCGGCGTTCGCTGTCGGGATGATCGTGGGGGCGCCGTTGATGGCCGTCGTCAGTCGGCGGTGGTCCCGACGTGGGGCGTTGCTGGGGTTTCTTGGGACCTTTCTGGTTGCCCATGTGGTGGGGGCAGTCACCAGTGACTTCGGCGTGCTGCTGGTCACCCGAGTCGTGGGGGCCTTGGCCAACGCCGGGTTTCTTGCCGTCGCTGTCGTGACAGCCGTCGCGATGGTGGACGCGAAGGCCAAGGGGCGGGCCACGTCCGTGCTGCTCGGTGGCGTCACCGTCGCGTGTGTGGCGGGGGTTCCCGGTGGGGCTTTGCTGGGGCAGATGTGGGGATGGCGGTCGGCCTTCTGGGCCGTGGTCGTCCTGTCCGTACCGGCCCTGTTCGCGATTCTGCGGTCCGTGCCGGGTGGGGTTCCCGACATCGCCAGTGTCAGTGTGCGCCAGGAAGTACGGGCGTTGCGAGGGCCACGGCTTCAACTGACCCTGCTCCTGGGTGCCTTGGTGAACGGGGCGACCTTCTGCACGTTCACCTATCTCGCGCCGGTGGTCACCTCGGTCACCGGGCTCGGGGCCGCGTGGGTGCCCGTCGTGTTGGCGCTGTTCGGGCTGGGGTCGTTCGTGGGCGTGAGCGTCGGGGGGCGGATCGCTGATGCCCGGCCCGTACCGCTCCTGGTGGTCGGCGGGTTGGCGCTGCTGGTCGGATGGGGCGTCCTCGCGCTGACGGCGGGGCATCCGGTGGCCGCGGTTGTACTCGCCTTCGTTCAGGGCGCGCTCTCGTTCGCCGTCGGATCCACGCTGATCTCCCAGGCCCTGTACGCGGCAGCCGACGCGCCGACCCTGGCGGGCGGCTTCGCCACGGCGGCGTTCAATGTCGGGGCCGCGGTGGGCCCATGGGTCGGTGGGGTCGTGATCGGGGCAGGGCTCGGATATCGCTCACCGTTGTGGGTGAGTGCCGTGCTTGTGGCGCTCGCACTCACAGTGGGAGTGACCGGGCGGCTGCAGCTCACCCAGCAGAGGTCACGTCCACGGACGGATCCTGTTGGCGAATCCGGTCGGTGACACGCGATCCAGGCGTACCCTCCGCGAAAGCGTGGCCACTTTCCCGGAAAGTGGCCACGCTTTTCGCAACTGGCCTCCTGGCAGAGGGGTTTGGCCGGCAGCGCATTAATCCGGTGCGGGACCAGTCCTTCGCCCGTACCCTTCCGCCATGACCTGGCTGCCCCCGGACTTCGTCCATCCCGTACGTGTCGAGTTGCCCGGTGGGCAGTTCATCCGGCCGATCAGCGGAGCCGACGCTCCGATCGACTACCCCACCGTGATGGGGTCGCGGGAGCGGTTGTGGGAGATCTTCGGGGAGGCCTGGGGGTGGCCCGCGGCCACCATCACGTATGAGGCCAACAAGGCGGATCTTGAGCGGCATGCGGCTGAGATCGCCGCGCATGAGTCGTTCAATTACGTGTTGTTCGACGCGGCGGGCACCACCGAGTACGGGTGTGTCTACATCGATCCGCCGGAGAAGGCGGGCGCCGATGCCGAGGTCTCGTGGTGGGTGGTGGACGACGTCGTCGGGACTGAACTGGAGCGGGAGCTCGACGCGTTCGTGCCTCGGTGGGTCGGCGAGGCGTGGCCCTTCGAGCGGCCGCGGTTCATCGGGCGGGATCTGACGTGGAAGGAGTGGCTGGCTCTGCCGGATGCCGGCTGACGCGGGTCGCTTGTGCGGGCGTTTTCTTCCCCGGGCCCGCCCCTTCCCGAAACCGGGGGATCCGCCCCCGGACCTCCGGAACGTCGCGGACGGGGCGAAGTACGCAAGCGGAAGGGCTCATACACGTAGTGCGGATGATCTTCCGCTGGGTAGTGTGATCCGTCGGTCCAAACAACTGTCCGCACGGCGCCCTGAAGGCTCCGCGCTTGGCCGCCTGGCGCTTACCACACACCAAGACGTCGCTGCGGCGGGGACGGTGCGCCGCAGGACGAAGGCCCGTCCCTCGGCCGTGAGGTAACTCGTGGCGATGAGGCTTGCGACGCGCGTGCCGCCGGCACCGCAGAGGCCAGAAAGTGAGCAGAAGATGCAACCCACGTTCGTACTGGTTCACGGAGCCTTCGCGAACTCCTTCTCCTTGGCACCGCTCCAGGCCGAACTCGGCCTCCTGGGACACCGTTCGGTCGCCGTCGACCTGCCCGGCCACGGCTTCGGGGCGACCTTCACCCGCGCGTATCAGGCGCCGCAGGATCTGGACGGGCTCGCCACCGCGCCCGGTTCGATCAGAGGTGTCACGCTCGCCGACAACGCTGCCCACCTGATCGGGATCCTGGAACGGGCCAGGCGGAACGGCCCCGTGATCCTTGGCGCCCACAGCCGAGGCGGCGCCACGGCCACAGCCGCGGCCAACGCGCGGCCGGACCTGATCGACCGCATCGTCTATGTCGCGGCCTGGTGCCCGGTCGCTCTCGACGTCGGCGACTACTACGCCGAGCCGGAGATGGCCACGGTCGACGCCGCTTCCCTGGTTTCGGCGATGGCGGGGAATCCCGCCGAACTCGGCCTGCTCCGCGTCAACTTCCGCACCGCGGATCCGGACGCCCTCGCGGCGCTCAAGGCGGCCTTCCTCGCCGACGGCACCGACGAAGAGTTCCTGACCTTCCTGAACACCTTCCAGCCCGATGAGAACCTGGACGTCGGCACCTCCACCGACCGGGCGCAGGCCGCGACCTGGGGGCGCGTCCCGAAGACCTTCGTCCGCCTGGCCAACGACGCGAGCATGCCGCTCGCCATGCAGGACCGGCTGATCCGCGAGGGCAACGAGCTGACGCCGGACAACCCGTACGACGTCCGCACTCTCGAGGGCAGCCACCTGAAGTGGCTGGTCGACCCGGCGCCGGCGGCCCGGGTCCTGGGTGAACTTGCCACGCTCTCGGCCCCGTCCGTCCGATCATGATCGGAGCCTGCGGGGCCGGCGCCCCGCGCGCCTGACGCGGCGCCCCCAACCGGGAACCGGACACGCGTGGCCGGAATTCGTGCCTTGTGGCGGCGCGTGCCGCGTTCTCATAATCCTCCAACAGAAAACACCAGCTCATGCCGCTGAAGGTGCGATCTTCTGTTACTTCTTTGGCATGTTCCTGACATAAACCGGACCCCAACATCATGCCCAACCCCCCACGGAAGGCATCACGTTGAAGAAGCTCCTCAAGGCGTTCAAGAGATGCGCCGTCCTCGGCGCCGCCGCCCTCGCGATCGTCAGCCTTCAGCCCGTCAGCGCTACGGCCGCCACCCCGCCCGTCGTGGGCGGAACACGCGCCGCGCAGGGTGAGTTCCCGTTCATGGTGCGGCTCTCCATGGGCTGTGGAGGTGCGCTCTACACCCAGCAGATCGTGCTCACCGCCGCGCACTGCGTGAGCGGCTCGGGCAACAACACCAGCATCACGGCCACCGCCGGTGTCGTGGACCTGCAGAGCTCGAGCGGCCGTGTCCAGGTGCGCTCCACCAAGGTCCTCCAGGCCCCGGGCTACAACGGCACCGGCAAGGACTGGGCGCTCATCAAGCTCGCCCAGCCCATCAACCTGCCGACGCTGAAGATCGCCACCAGCAGCCAGTACAACACCGGTGACTTCACCGTCGCCGGCTGGGGTGCGGCCACCGAGGGCGGGGCCCAGCAGCGCTACATGCTCAAGGCGACCGTGCCGTTCATCGACGACGCCACGTGTGAGGGCTACGGCGGTTTCTACAGTGACCTCGTGGCGGGCGAGGAGATCTGCGCCGGCTTCGAGCAGGGCGGCGTCGACACCTGCCAGGGTGACTCCGGCGGGCCGATGTTCCGCAAGGACAACGCCGGTGAATGGATCCAGGTCGGCATAGTCAGCTGGGGCGACGGCTGCGCTCGGCCGGACGCTCCGGGCGTCTACACGGAGGTCTCCACGTTCGCCTCGGCGATCGCTTCGGCAGCGGCTTCTCTCTGACGCAAGCCTCGTACGACGACGTAAGCCTCGTACGAACGTACGCGGGTCCGGCGCCCTCTGCGCCGGACCCGTTCCCCTTGCCCTTTACGGGATTACGGGATGCCTCAGAAGCCGCCCCCGAAGTCACCCCCGCCGAAGCCGCCGTCGCCGAAACCGCCTCCGAAGTCACCGGAGGAGAAGTCCGCGCCGGAGACGTCGCCGCCCTCGTAGCCGCCGCCTCCGAAGTCGCCGTAGCCGGAGCCGTAGGTGGCCGCGTACGAGGGGCTGGCCATCATCGAGCCGAGCAACGTGCCGATGAGGAGACCGGGAAGGATGCCGCCGCCGAAGTAGCCGCCGGCCCAGGGGCCGTAGGCCGGGCCCGCCTCCCAGTAGGGGCGGCGGCCGGTGTCGGTGTCGACCTCGCGGACGGCGGGGTCCAGGCCGTCGGTCAGGCGGGTGCGGTCGGCGGCGCAGACCGGGACCTCACGGGGTGTGCCGCCGTCGGGTGTCCAGGTCGCGTCGGCGACCGACGGACCGTGGCTCGGGTCGAAGAAGCAGGGGGCGCGACGCGCGGGCGGCGGACGGCCCTCGCGACGCGAGGCGAGCACGGCGAGCGAGAAGCGGCCGTCCTCCAGGGCCTGGGTGACCGCGCGCACCTCCTCGGGGCGCTGCGCCGCGGCCATGAACGACTTCGCCTGTTCGTACGCGTCGAGGGCGCGCTCGTAGTCGGCGCGCATCGCGTCGTCCGCGCCCTTCTCGGCGGGGTGGAAGTCGAGCCGGTCGAGCTCCTCACCGAAGGCGGTGATGTCCTCGTCGACGACCACGCGGAGCTTCTCGAGCGCGGCCTGCCGCTCCTCTTCCTTCATGCGGCGGTTGCGGCGTACGAGCGTGTAGGCGCCCGCGCCACCGGCCGCGAGCACCGCACCGGCACCGATCAGCGCGCCGGTCGGGACGTCGCCGCCACCGTCGGTCCAGCTGTTGGGGGCGGAGCCGCCGACGTTCATGAGGGCGCGGTCGGTGAAGTCGTCGAGCTGGTTCTTGGTGCCGTTCTCGTCCTCGACGCTGGTGACGAGGTTCTCCACGCCGTTCGGCGGCAGGACGGCCGCGTCGGCCTTCGCGTCGAAATCGTCACCGAGCCGGATCGCGTACAGGCCCGTGACACCGGTCGCCGTGCGCAGGTTCTGGAAGAGGTCCTGCTTCGGGAAGTCGGCGGGGAGCACCGCGACGAAGACCGGCTTGTCGGCGTCCTCGATCTTGTCGGCCAGGGCCTCGGCGTCGGCCTTCGGCAGTTGCCCGGACATGGAGGGGTCGACGTACACGGGGCTCTCCTGCAGGGCCTCCGCAACCGTCGAGACATCTGTCGCGGCATGGGCGCGCGTGGCCCCGACGGAGAGCACCGCCAAGGCCGCGAACGCGATCACCAATAGGGTCAGTCCACGGTTCAGTGCGGCCTTCATACCTTCGAATTTACTCCTGCACGGCACAAAGTGGGGTGGACGGTGCACACCGGGCGCAGCACCGTCCACCCTGGCTCCCTTTACTCCGCCGGCTCGACCCCGGCCCGCAGCAAGCCGTACGTGTACGCGTCCTCCAGGGCCTGCCACGACGCGGCGATCACGTTGTCCGCCACGCCCACCGTCGACCACTCCCCCGCACCGTCCGACGTGGAGATGAGGACCCGCGTCGTGGAGGAGGTGCCGTGCTTGCCCTCCAGGATGCGGACCTTGTAGTCGACCAGGTCGAGGTTGGCCAGCTGCGGGTAGATCTTCTCCAGGGCCACGCGCAGGGTCTTGTCCAGCGCGTTCACCGGACCGTTCCCCTCCGCCGTCGCGACGATGCGCTCGCCCTTGGCGAAGAGCTTGACCGTGGCCTCGTTGGCGTGGGACCCGTCGGGGCGGTCCTCGACGATCGCCCGCCAGGACTCCACCTCGAAGTACTTACGGACCTTGCCCTCCACCTCCGCCCGGAGCAGAAGCTCGAAGGAGGCGTCGGCCGCCTCGTACGTGTACCCCTTGAGCTCGCGCTCCTTGACCCGCTCCACGACCCGGCCCACCAGCTCACGGTCGTCGCCCAGGTCGATGCCCAGTTCCTTGCCCTTGAGCTCGATCGACGCCCGGCCCGCCATGTCGGAGACCAGCATCCGCATGGTGTTGCCGACCTGCTCGGGGTCGATGTGCTGGTACAGATCAGGGTCGACCTTGATCGCCGACGCGTGCAGTCCCGCCTTGTGCGCGAAGGCCGAGACCCCTACGTACGGCTCATGCGTGGACGGCGTGAGGTTCACGACCTCGGCGATCGCGTGCGAGATGCGCGTCATCTCGGACAGCGCGCCTTCGGGGAGGACCTTCTTGCCGTACTTCAGCTCCAGTGCCGCCACCACCGGGAACAGGTTCGAGTTGCCGACCCGCTCCCCGTATCCGTTCGCCGTGCACTGGACGTGCGTCGCGCCCGCGTCCACCGCGGCCAGGGTGTTCGCGACCGCGCAACCCGTGTCGTCCTGGGCGTGGATGCCGAGCCGGGCGCCCGTGTCGGCCAGGACCGTGGCGACCACGGCCTGGACCTGGGCCGGCAGCATGCCGCCGTTGGTGTCGCAGAGCACGACCACGTCGGCGCCCGCTTCCGAGGCCGCCCGTACGACCGCCTTCGCGTACTCGGGGTTCGCCCGGTAGCCGTCGAAGAAGTGCTCGCAGTCGACGAACACCCGGCGGCCCTGGGAGCGGAGGTACGACACCGTGTCGCGGACCATCTCCAGGTTCTCGTCGAGTGTCGTACGCAGGGCCAGCTCGACATGCCGGTCATGGGACTTGGCGACGAGGCAGATGACGGGAGCGCCGGACTCGAGGAGCGCGTTGACCTGGGCGTCCTCGGCGGCCTTGCCGCCCGGGCGGCGTGTGGCGCCGAAGGCGACGAGCTGGGCGTGCTTGAAGTGGATCTCCTGCCGGGCGCGGGCGAAGAACTCGGTGTCGCGCGGGTTGGCGCCGGGCCAGCCGCCCTCGATGAAGCCCACGCCGAAGTCGTCCAGGTGCCGTGCGATGGCCAGCTTGTCCGCGACGGTGAGGTTGATGCCCTCGCGCTGCGCACCGTCGCGCAGCGTCGTGTCGAAGACGTGGAAGTCGTCGTCGACGTTGGAGGGACCCTGATTCTCGTCGGTTGCGTCTGTCATCTCTACTGGCTCCTGTGTGGGATGCGGTCTACCGGAATGACCGGCTCCACCGCCCTCATAATCCCTCGCGCTCCGCCCCGGCTGCGGTTGGGCCGGGAAACAGAAAAACCCCTCGCGGGTGCGAGAGGTCTGCGCGCGGGTCGAGGACGACGGTGTCCGCCCGTACGTGGTCGTACGGGGCGGTCACTGCGGACCGGCGCGCCTGCTGCCAATAATCGTGGCGAACGAGAGCACGGGGGCAGTGTGGCACAGACTGCCCCCATGCTCATGTTTGTCTCAGAATGCGAGCGGGACGTCACCCAGCGCATGGTTGCGCCGGGTCGGGAGCACCTCAGCGCAGTTGGCGGACGTACGCGTGCTGATGGTCGTAGGTGTCGCCCGGCACCAGGTCGGCCGAGTACGAGCTGAAGGCCACCCGGCGACCGTGCGCGTCGATCACCGGCGAGATCGCCGAGTCGTCGTTCAAGCCGCCCTCACTGTCGGCGCTGACCAGCTCGGTGCGCCCGGTGCGCAGATCGCGTACGTACACACGGCTCGTGTGGTCGCCGGTGTTCGGGCTGGACGAGACGAACGCGAGACGGCGGTTGTCGGCACTGAGCACGGCGGACCCGGTGGACTCCGACGGGTCCGTTGCGTCGATCCGGCGCAGCTCACCGGTCTCGAGGTCGCGGATGAACGCGTTGTGTCCTTTGTTGGTGTCGCCCGGCGTCAGCTTCGAGTCGAGCGAGCGGAACAGCGCATAACGGCCGTCCGCGCTGAGGGACGAGTACTCGGACTGAGCGTCGGAGACCGCACCGTCCGGCGCCTTGTCGGCCTGCCACAGCTTCCCGCTCGGTACGTCGCGGACGTAGATGTCGCTCCAGTCGCCGCTGGAGGGGAACGGGACGAAGAACTGGTAGCCGACCCGTTCGCCGTCGGCACTGATCGAGATGTTGGTGACCGACCTGGGCCGGTTGGGTTCGGGCACCTGGCTGACCCTGACCGCCGTGCCCGTCTTGCGGTCGACCCGGTGGACACTGCCCCATGCGTCGCCCTGGACGGGTTCCGAACGTCTGGCGACGAGGGCGACATAGCGTCCGTTCGCGCTGATCACCGGCGAGTTCTCGGTGTCGTATCCGGGCGCGACGTCCTCGATCCGGTCGACCGCACCCGTTTTGAGGTCCTTCACGTAGACGTGTGTGCGGCCGTCCGTGTCACCGGGCACCAGGTTGCTCGCGTTGGAACTGAACGCCGCGTAGCGGCCGTTGGCGCTCAGCGAGATGTCGTGGACTCCGGTGTCGGCCTGCGTGCCGTCCGCTGCGGTGCTCACCCGGCGGGTCTCACCGGTTCTCAGATCCCGTACGAAGGCGTCCCGCGCGTCGTTCGTGTCACCCGGGACGAGATTGGTGGCCTGCGAGGTGAAGGCGAGGTACCGTCCGTCGGCGCTCAGCCCTTCGGCCGTCGACCAGGCGTCCCCATCGGTGCCGTCCGGTGCCACGCTGGCCTTCTCGGTGCGCGGCACGGGCTGTGGCGCGGCCGACGCGGGCAGTGCGACGCCGGTGAGCGCGGTGATCAGGGCAGCGCCGAGCGCAACCCTCCGTGCAGTGGTCATGATTCCCCCACGTTCCCCGTTGGTCGCTTGCTCCCCCGGCCCAGCGCCGGGGCCCACAGGGATACAAACGCACCAGCGGTACGGGGTCAATCAGACGGAATGCGTACAACCTGGACGGCGCGTCAGGCGTCCGTGCGTGTCAGGCGGTTGGCGTTCCGGCACCGTGAACCACCGGTCCCCGCCCTCCAGTTGGGGAGTGCGGGGACCAACACGGCTTCAGACAAAGGCCGTCAGCCGAGGTTGTGCATCCAGCCGTGCTTGTCCTCGCTCACCCCGCGCTGGATGTCGAGCAGCGCCTCGCGCAGCTTCAGTGTGACCGCGCCGGGCTGTCCGCCGCTCTGCTGCCACTCGCCGGCGTGGCACTTGACCGTGCCGACGGGGGTGATGACGGCGGCGGTGCCGCAGGCGAAGACCTCGGTGAGGCTGCCGTTCGCGGTGTCGGCGCGCCACTGGTCGATGGAGATGCGCGCCTCCTCGGACTCGTAACCGAGGTCGGCGGCGACCGAGAGCAGCGAGTCGCGGGTGACGCCCTCCAGGATGGAGCCCGTCAGCGTCGGGGTGACGATCTTGTCTCCGTACACGAAGTACAGGTTCATGCCGCCCAGTTCCTCGACCCACTTGTGCTCGACGGCGTCGAGGTAGCAGACCTGGTCGCAGCCCTTCGCGGCGGCCTCGGCCTGGGCGAGCAGGGACGCGGCGTAGTTGCCGCCGGTCTTGGCGTCGCCCATGCCGCCGGGGACGGCGCGCACGCGGTCGTCGGAGGCCCAGATCGAGACGGGCTTCACGCCGCCCGGGAAGTAGGCGCCGGCCGGGGAGGCGATGACCATGAACAGGTACTCGTTCGCGGGCTTCACGCCCAGACCGACCTCGGTCGCGATCATGAATGGGCGCAGGTAGAGCGACTCCTCGCCGCCGTGCGCCGGCACCCATGCCTTGTCCTGCTGGACGAGCAGGTCGCAGGCCTCGATGAACGTCTCGACGGGCAGCTCGGGCATGGCGAGACGGCGGGCGGACCGCTGGAAGCGCTGGGCGTTCATCTCGGGACGGAAGGTGGCGACCGAGCCGTCCGGCTGCCGGTAGGCCTTGAGGCCCTCGAAGATCTCCTGCGCATAGTGCAGGACGTTGGTCGCGGGGTCGAGAGAGAGCGGCCCGTACGGCACCAGCTGCCCGTCGTGCCAGCCGCGGCCCTCGGTCCACTTGACCGTCACCATGTGGTCGGTGAAGTGGCGGCCGAACCCGGGGCTGGCCAGGATCGCCTCCCGCTCCGCGTCGGAGAGCGGATGCGCGGAGGGCTTGAGCTCGATCGTGGGCGTCGTCATGAGTGGTTGTCCTTCACCGGTTGTCTGTAGGGGCCGCGCTCACGCCCATACTGGCCGATGGCCAGTGTTAGGGCGTCCGAGCATTCCCTCAATCCGCGGCTCCACGTTCGATTATCGCGTGAACGGAGCCGTGGAGGATATGGGTGTGAATGCGGCCCAGGGGATGATGGTGGCACCCGGCGGGACATAGGAAAAGCCGCCGGGTGCGAAAGCGACCCGGCGGCTCGAGGAGTTCCGGCGGGTCAGCCGGATACTCGGGCGGCGAGCGCGTCGCCGATTTCGTCGGTCGTGCGGGTCGTGGTGCCGCGCTCCGCGAGGTCGGCGGAGACGGCGTCCTCGATGCGGGCAGCCTCGGCCTCGAAGCCGAGGTGACGCAGCAGGAGGGCGACGGACAGGACGGTGGCGGAGGGGTCGGCCTTGCCCTGGCCTGCGATGTCCGGGGCCGAGCCGTGCACCGGCTCGAACATCGAGGGGAACTCGCCGGAAGGGTTGATGTTCCCGCTCGCGGCGACGCCGATGCCGCCGGAGACGGCCGCGGCGAGGTCGGTGATGATGTCGCCGAAGAGGTTGTCGGTGACGATCACGTCGAAGCGCTCGGGCTGCGTGACGAGGTAGATCGTCGCCGCGTCCACGTGCATGTACTCGGTGGTGACGTCGGGGAACTCCTCGGCCACCTTGTTGAAGATGTTGGTCCACAGGTGACCCGCGAAGGCCAGCACGTTGTTCTTGTGGATCAGCGCCAGCTTCTTGCGCGGGCGGGCCTGAGCACGGGCGAAGGCGTCGCGGACGACGCGCTCGACACCGAAGGCCGTGTTGACGGAGACCTCGGTGGCGACCTCGTGGGGGGTGCCCTTGCGGATGGTGCCGCCGTTGCCGGTGTACGGGCCCTCGGTGCCCTCGCGGACCACGATGAAGTCGATCTCGGGCTGGCCCGCGAGCGGGGTGGCGACGCCCGGCAGGAGCTTCGACGGACGCAGGTTGACGTGGTGGTCGAAGAGGAAGCGGAGCTTCAGCAGGAAGCCGCGCTCCAGGACGCCGGACGGCACGCTCGGGTCGCCGATCGCGCCGAGCAGGATCGCGTCGTGCTTCTTGAGCGCGTCGACGTCCGCGTCGGTGAGGGTCTCTCCGGTGGCGTGGTAACGCTTGGCGCCGAAGTCGTACTCCTTGGTCTCCAGCTTCACATCCTGCGGAAGGACGGCGGAGAGCACCTTCAGGCCCTGGGCAACGACCTCTTGGCCGATGCCGTCACCGGGGATCACTGCGAGATTGAGGCTGCGAGACATGTCGGCACCCTACTCCTCCGTCCCACGGGATGACACGGCACGTCCGCGATACGGACACACATGTACAGCCCATCCATAGCCCGTCCACGGCCCGCCGAGTGACGCAGCATCGGCCCGTCAGCCTCCGTTCACCCAGAAGTCAGGCCTGTGTTGGGGCTCGCTGGGAAGTTTTCCCACCATGACTGTTCCACCCGGCGGGTCACCGCCCGAGCACCCCGTCCCGAACGTCGGCATCCCCGAGCAGCTGGCCCGCCGTATGAGCATGGCGGAGCAGCACGAGTACCTGCGGGCGAGACTGTCGCGGCGGGCGCTGGTGACCGCGGGCGCCTTCGCGGGCGCGGGGCTGCTGGCCGGCTGTACGGGCGAGGACTCGGCGAGCCCCGCGCGGACGACGTCCTCACCGGTGACGGATCCCGTCACGGGTCGCGTCCCCGGCTCCGTGGTCGCGCCCTTCGGCCGTCATCTCGCCTTCGGTGCCGACCCGAAGACGCAGATGAGGATCTCCTGGCAGGTGCCGTTCGCCGTCAAGAAGCCCTACGTGCGGGTGGGTTCGAAGCCCTGGGACCTGAGCCGCAGGATCGACGCCGAGGTCCGGGACCTGCGCACGCCGTCCCTGTCGAAGAAGCTGCCCGCAGTCGAGCAGTACTACCTGCACGCCGCCCTCGACGGCCTCAAGCCCGGCACAACGTACTACTACGGCGTCGGCCATGAGGGCTTCGACCCGACGTCGGCAGAACGCCTGTCGACGGTCGGCTCGTTCCGTACGGCGCCCGCACGCCCCGAGCAGTTCGTGTTCACGGCCTTCGGCGACCAGGGCGTGAGCTATGACGCGCTCGCCAACGACCAGGTGATCCTCGGCCAGAACCCGTCCTTCCACCTCCACGCGGGCGACATCTGTTACGCCGACACGACCGGCCACGGCAAGGACTCGGACACATACGACGCCCGGGTCTGGGACCAGTTCCTCGCGCAGACCGAGTCGGTCGCGAAGTCCGTGCCCTGGATGGTGACGACCGGCAACCACGACATGGAGGCCTGGTACTCCCCGGACGGCTACGGCGGCCAGGCGGCCCGCTGGTCACTCCCGGACAACGGCTTCGATCCGAAGAGGTCGCCGGGCGTCTACTCGTTCACGTACGGCAATGTCGGCATCGTGGCGCTCGACGCGAACGACGTCTCGTACGAGATACCCGCCAACCTCGGCTACTCGGACGGGAAGCAGAGCGAGTGGCTGGACAAGCGGCTCGGGGAGCTGCGCAAGTCCGTTGATTTCATTGTGGTGTTCTTCCACCACTGCATGTACTCGACGTCGACGCACGCCTCGGACGGCGGCCTGCGCGACGCCTGGCTGCCGCTGTTCACCAAGCACCAGGTGGACCTGGTCATCAACGGGCACAACCACGTCTACGAACGGACCGATGCGATCAAGGGCGGCGAGGTCGGCAAGCGTGTGCCCGTGGGCGCCTCGACGGATCCGACGCGCGACGGGACCGTGTACGTCACCGCGGGCGGCGCCGGCAAGGAGCTGTACGGCTTTCCGGACGGGGTGAAGGACAGTTACGAGGGCAAGGTGAACGACCGGGAGTCGGTCGACAGCTTCCGCTGGACCAAGGGGAAATCGGAGAACCCGGAGACCGTGGAGTGGTCCCGGGTTCGCTACACCGGCTTTTCGTTCCTCGCGATCGAGGCGGAGACCGGCTCGTCCGCGAAGCTCAAGGTGTCGGCGCTCGCGCAGAACGGTGGGCGCATCGACTACTTCGAGGTGCGGCGCGGCAGTTGAGGCCGCGCCGCACCACTTACGGGTTGCGGCTCCCGGAAGCTGAGGGCTCAGCGGCCCATCGAAGGCGGGGGCTCAGTGGCCCGTCGCGCCGCCGTTGTCCCTGCGGTCGAGGGCGCGCTGAAGTGCGGCGGCGGCGTTCTTACGGTCGGACTCGCTCGTACGGGAGACGTGACGGACTCGGCGGACGGTCGTCTCGGCCATGGGAAATCGACTCCTTAGGACAGCACGGAGTGCGGAGGGGGTTACGAGACGCCGGGTGGGGCGGGGAGCGGTGCCGCAGGGGTTGCCTGCCTAGGGCTCCGGCTCACGACCGCCATTCGCTTGGTCGAGCGAGACGTTCGGCTTCTACAAAGCTAAGCGAGGACCGGGCGTCTGTCTCCACAATTACTTGGGCTTCCTACTATCTGAGACGGTGGAATGGGTCACACCCCTCTGACCTGCAATGAGGGTCGATCCGGTCAGAGCACGTCGCCGTCGCGCCAGTCGAAGACAAGTTCGTACGCGGGGTCGAGCGCACCGGTGGAGGCAGGGCGGAGGAAGAGCCAGACCTCCTCGTCCGGGAGGTGCACGACGCCGTCCGGGCTGTCCGGGCTGAAGGCGTGGATCCGGCCCGGCCACGGCTGCCAGCCACGAGAGGCGTACAGGCCCTCGCCCTCGTGCGTGGCGGAGAGCGCGCCGAGTGCGTACGCGCGGTCGATGACCCCTTCCAGGGCGGCCATGACCCGGCCGCCGAGCCCCTGGCGCCGGATGTCCGCGCGGACCGCGACGCCCTCGACGTAACCCGTGCGCAGCGAGCGGCCGTGGTGCAGCACCCGGCGCTGGACCACCGCGCCGTGTGCGGCGAGACCGGTGTCGTCGTGCACGAGGGCGTGGACGCCACCGAGCGTGTGGTCCCAGTCCTCGTCGCTGAAGTCACCCTCGAAGGCGTCGTCCAGGAGGGTGCGGACGGCGCGGAGCTCTGCGGGGGCGAGATCGGCCGTGTGAGCGGTACGCAGTCGGAGGGTCATCGCGTCAGTATCGCGGGGGCGGCGGATGCGGAAGGCGGGGTGCGGACGGCTCGCTTCGGGAGCACGATGGGGAGTGGAGCGGTTCGCGACTCCGGCTTCGGCTTCGGCTTCGGCTTCGGGAGGGAGACCCGATGACCACCGCACTGCCGCGTACGCGTGTGATGACCCAGCACCGGTTCGGCGGACCCGAGGTTCTGGTGATCGAGGAGCGGGAGCGGCCCGTTCCAGGTCCGGGTGAGGTGTTGCTGAGGGTGCGTGCGGTGGGGGTCAACGCCCTTGACCGGCTGGTGCGTTCAGGGGCGGCTCCGGTCCTCGGGGAGCCGCCGTTCACATTGGGTGGCGATGTCTCGGGCGTGGTCGAGGCGACCGGTGAGGGCGTCACACTCTTCCGCCCCGGTGACGAGGTCTTCGGCAAGATCCCGGCCGGCGGCTACGCGGAGCACGTCACCGCGCCGGCCGAGCACTTCGCGGCCAAGCCCACGACACTGGACCACGTCCACGCGGCAGCCGCGCCCACGGCGACGCTCACCGCCTGGCAGGCCCTCGTCGACCTCGCCCAAGTCGCCCCGGGCACACGTGTGCTGGTGCACGCGGCGGCGGGCGGTGTCGGCCACGCGGCAGTACAGCTCGCCAAGGCAGAGGGCGCGTACGTCATCGGCACGGCGCGCGCCGGCAAACACGGCTTCCTGTACGACCTCGGCATCGACGAGGCGGTCGACTACACGGCCACGGACTTCGCCACCGCCGTACACGACATGGACGTGGCCCTCGACCTGATCGGCGGCGACTACGGCCCGCGCACGCTCAACACCCTGCGTCCCGGCGGCCTGTTGATCTCGGCGATCCCCGGCGACCTCGGCCTCTCCCCCGAGGACGTGGACGCCCGGGGCATGCGCTTCGCGGTCGTCCTGACGGAGCCGTCGGGCGTCCGCCTGGGGAAGATCGCCTCGCTCCTGGCGAGCAATCGCCTGCGTATCCACGTGGAGGCGGTCCTGCCTTTCACGGAGGCAGCCAAGGCCCATGAGCTGAGCGAGTCCGGACACGTCCAGGGCAAGCTCGTCCTCACGCTCCCGGACTGACACCTTCCTCCGGCCACCTCCCACGCCGAAGGTCCGGTCTCTGTACTGAACCAGTCATCAGCAATCCGATGTCTGATGCTGTCAGACTCCTTGACACTCCTCAAGAGCCCCTTCACGCTCACAGTCATCCGATGTCTGTGACAGGAGGGGTTCTACATGGCGGTCCAACCCCGGGCCCGCACCATCGTGTTGACGCTCTGCTCCGCACTGCTCGCCACGGCCACCGCGGCGCTTCCCGCTCGCGCCGAGGCGCCCGCGGCCCCGGCATCCTGGGAGGTGCGCGGCCCGCAGGGCTCCCCCACGGCCGTGGTGGCTCTCGACGACGGCCGGCCGACGCTCACCGTGAGACGCGCCGGCCGCACCGTCCTCGAACCGTCTCCGCTCGGCATCGTCACCGAGCAGGCCGACTTCTCCAAGGACTTGACCTTCGCCGGCCGTACCGACCGTACGGTCAACGAGCGCTACACCATCCCAACCGGCAAGTCCCACACGCGCGTTGCCCGGATGACCGAGTCCCGCTTCCGCTTCCGTACAGCCGACGGCGCCCGGCTCGACCTGCTCACGCGTGTCGCACCGGACGGCGTCGCCTACCGCTACGTCCTGCCGGGCGACCACGGCGACGTCGTACGCGAGGCCTCCGCCTTCACTTTCCCCGCCACGGCCGAGGCCGTCATCAACCGCTATCGCGCGGACAACGAACTCCCCTTCATCCGCTACGAGTCGGCAGCCGCCGCGCCTGAGGGCACGTACTCGATGCAGGCCCTCTTCAAGACGGACGGCGGCTACGCCCTGATAGCCGAGTCGGACCTGACCGGCAGCTACGCGGGCGCCCACCTCACCCACGCGGCCAACTCGCCGACGTACGGCGTGAGTCTGTGGAACGACGAGCCGGTCCAGGCGTCCGGCCCGCTCACCACCCCCTGGCGCGCGATGATCACAGGTGATCTGGCGACCGTCACCGAGTCAACCTTCACCGACGACCTCGCCCCCAAGTCCCGGGTCCGCGACACCTCCTGGATCAAGCCGGGCGCGGCGCTGTGGACCTGGCTGGCCGGCGGCAAGGAGGCCGGGCAGAGCCTGGAGGCGCAGAAGAAGTACGTGGACTACGCGGCCGAGCGCAACTGGCCGTACGAAGTCGTGGACGCGGGCTGGTACTTCAAGCCCGGCGAGTGGGAGGTCATCGACCCGGACTGGCAGACGAACAGCTGGATGCCGGAGCTGGTGCGCTACGGCAAGGAACGCGGCGTCGGCATCCACGTCTGGCTGCACTACACCCTCCTCACCGACCCCGTCGAACGCGAGAAGTGGCTCTCCACGCTGGAGAAGTGGGGCGTCAAGGGCGTGAAGATCGATTTCATGGACTCTGAGTCGCAGGAGCGGATGAGCTGGTACGACGACGTGCTGAAGGACACCGCGAAGCATCACCTCATGGTCAACTTCCATGGCTCCACGATCCCCAAGGGCATGCAGCGCACCTGGCCGCACGTCATGACGCTGGAGGGGGTCGGCGGCGAGGAGAAGCGCAACAACACGGCGGCACAGCTGGCCGCACTGCCCTTCACCCGCAACGTCATCGGCTCCATGGACTTCACCCCGGGCGCCTTCCACCGCCCGTACCGCCCCAACGTCCAGTCGGACGCGGGTGAGTTGGGCCTGAGCGTGCTCTACGAGTCCGGCATCCAGAACCTCGCCGGCACTCCGGAGTCGTACGACGCCCGCCCCGAGGCCCGCCGTTACCTGGAGCAGCTTCCCACCGGCTGGGACGAGACCCGCCTGCTCACCGGCGACCCGGGCCGCTCCGCGGTGCTGGCGCGGAAAGCGCCGGACGGCCGCTGGTTCATCGGCGGTACGTTCGCGGGCGCGGCCCAGAGTGTGGACGTACCCATGCGTCTCGGCGCGGGCAAATGGCTCGTGGAGACCGTGACCGACGGCCCGTCGGGTCTGGTCCGGGAGCCGCGCGTCGTCCACGGCGGCGACACCCTCACCGTCCCGGTCGTGACGGACGGCGGCTTCGCGGCCCTCGCCTGCCGCTGGTACCCGGGCCGCACGACCTGCGACCGCTGACCATCGCACGACGTTCAGCACCGCGAGACGGGCGACCGCCCGTCTCGCGGTCCGTAGGTGGTAGCCGGAGGGCGGCCATATTGGCAACTGGGACGGCCTTGGCTCGCCCTCAGGTGAAGGTCACTTGCCGCAGAACTCGGCGTCGACGACCGCGTCGATGTCGCCCGCCCAGTCGCCGTTGAAGTTGAACGCCAGCGCGTGGCTGCCGTCGCGGGTCGTCACCGCGACCGCGACCGTGCCGTGAAAGTCACCGCCGTGCGCCCAGACTTCCTTGCCGCAGCTCGCCTTGGACTGCCGGAGGCCGAGACCGTAGCGGACGTCAGGGTGTTCTTCGTCCATCGGGACGGTCGTCATCATCTCGTCCAGCTGCTGCTCCGGCAGCAGCCGGCCGCGCAACAGCGCCGTGAAGAAGCGGTTCAGATCGGCCGAGTTGGAGATCATCCCGCCCGCCGCGCCCGCGACGGACGGGTTGTACTCAGTGACGTCGTACGTCTTCTTCTCTTCCGGGTCCCCCAGCTTCGAGTAGGCCCGGCTGCTCGGCTGCGGCAGGTGCGGGTCGGTACCGGGCACGCTCGTGGCCTGCAGGCCGAGTGGCTCGATGATGCGCTGCTGGATCTCGGCCCCGTACGTATGGCCGGTGACCTTCTCGATGATCATTCCGGCCACGATGTAGTTGGTGTCGGAGTAGTTCCAGCCCTTGCCCGGCGCGAAGTCCGGCTTATGGCGCATGGCGATCTGCACCTGCTGCTCGGGGGTCCAGGTGTCATAGCGGTGTCTGAGGAACTCCTTGCTGAACACCATCCGTCGGATCTCCGGGTCCAGAGTCCAGTTGCGGATACCGCTGGTGTGGTTGAGGAGCTGTCGTACGGTGATCTTGCTGCCGTCATGGCCATGGCCGTGGACGACGCCGGGCAGCCACTGCTCGACGGTGTCGTCGAGCCCGATCTCCCCCTCCGCCTCCAGCTGGAGCAGCACGGTCGACACGAAGGTCTTGGTGATGCTGGCGACGCGGTAGCGGTCCTGGGCGCCGCGCGGCTGCTGGGTCTTCAGGTTTCCGACACCCGAAGTGCCGTTCCAGATCCCGTACTTGCCCCTCGCCTGGCCGGTCACTCCGGGCACACCGTCCTTGACGGCGGCGTCCATGGCCTGCTGGGTCGACCGGTGGTGGTCCCTCTCGGGGACGAGGGCGGAGGCAGGGGCAGCGGGGTCCGCCACGGCGGGCGATGTGAACGACGACGCCGTCATGGCTGCTGCCGCCACCGTGCCCGCCAACCCGAACCTCATCGTGCGGATTGTCATGTGCCGTCCCTTTCGTTGATGGCGATCAACGGGAGGGACCCGGACAGCGCGCGCGGAGGTTACCCGCCCACAGGCCGGTTGAGTGGCTTTCAGCCCTTCTTCAGGACCAGGACGGGGTCGCCTCGATCCGCTTCCTGCGCCGGTCACGGGCGGAGGGGCCGGGATGCCATAGGAATTCCCTATAGCACGTACTGACATTTCGTCTTTGCCTCTCGTTCTTTCCCGTACGTACCGTGAAACAGCTCGACGAGGTGCTCACCGCGATTTCTCCGAAGATTCGCGCTCTGCGCACGTCGATCCTTTTCGTCGAGCGGGCAATTACGCGATCGAGAGGACCGGTGGCATGACCACGATCGAGAACGGATCGGGAACGCGAGAACTCGCGGGAAAGCGGGCCCTGGTCACGGGTGGTTCGCGCGGAATCGGAGCGGCCGTCGTGCGCCAACTCCTGGACGCGGGCGCCCAGGTGCTCACGACGGCCAGGTCGAAGACGAGCACGGTGCCGGAGGGGGCCACCTTCGTGGAGGCCGACGTGCGGACACGGGCTGGTGCGGAGGCGCTCGCCGCTGCCGCACAGGAGGTGCTCGGCGGGGTGGACGTCCTGGTCCACAACGCGGGTGGGGCGCGACCGCACGAGGGCAGCTCGGCCATCCCCGACGAGGAGTGGCAGGACGCCCTGGACCTGAACTTCCTGGCGTCGGTGCGGCTGGACTCGCTGCTGATACCGGGGATGCGGGAACGGCGTTCGGGGATGATCGTGCACGTCTCCTCGTCCGCGGTCCTCACCCCGATAGGGCCGTTTCTGCACTACACCACGGCGAAGGCGGCGCTGGAGAACTACAGCCGGGGACTGGCCTTGGAACTGGCCTCGCTCGGAATCCGGGTCAACGCCGTGTCTCCCGGCAGAACCGCCACCCCCGGTGGCGAACAAACGCGGGAGCAGTGGGCGGAGGTGTCCGCGCGCATGGGCGGGGCACCGGCGGAGACCAACGCCGACGACACCCCGCCGCTGGGGCGCGACGGTCAGCCCGAAGACATCGCCCACGCGGTGCTGTTCCTCGTGTCCGAGCGGGCGAGCTGGCTGACCGGGAGGAATCTCGTCGTGGACGGCGGCGAATTCCCCATGGGTTGACGCCGACGGAATTCCGGAACGTCCGTTTCGACGAAAAGAATTCAGCGGCGCCCGTCTCGTGCCCGGCCGTCAGGAAACGGGTGAAAAGAAAGCGGACTCGGACCAGGTTTCTTGACGCAGGAGTTCGAGCAGCGCCGTCTCCGCCGGGCCCGCGCCTTGCGGGACCACGGCGATGACGGGCTGGGACACGACCGGGAACACCGGGCGAACGAGTTCCTCGTGACCGTGGGGCACCGCGGAGGCCGGGACGAGCGTGACCCCCAGCCCGTGGGCGGCCCAGCGCACGGCCGTCGCCGTCTGGGACACGCGGGCGGCCGTGGTCGGGGTCAGCTCGTTGTCCCGCAGCACGCTCAGCAGCACGCCGTCGAGCGCGCTGTCGCGGTCGAACCTCACCCACGGCTCCCCCTCCAGTTCGCGCAGCTCGACCCGGTCCGCGGCGAGTTGCCGATGCCCGGCGCCCAGCACCACGACGAACTCCTCGTCGCCGAGGTGGTGGGCGTCGGCGGGACTTCGCTCGCACGACGCCATCAGGGCGAGGTCCACCACGCCCCGGCGGCACAGCCGCTCCAGCTCGGCGGAGCTCGGCTCCTCGAAGACGGTGACCTCCAGCCGCGGGAAGCGGCGACGCAGCGTGCCCAGCACACCCGGCAGCTGCCGGGTGCCAAAGCCCATCTGCACCGCGACCACCAGCTCGCCCACCAGCTCGTCGGCACCGGCCCGCGCCGTCGCTCTCGCGCGCCGCGACGCACTCACCGCGACCTCCGCCTCCCGCAGGAACGCGCGGCCGACCACGGTGGGCACCAGTCCGGTCGGCGTGCGGGCGAACAGTTTCACGCCGAGTTCCCGCTCCAGGCCGCGGATCTGCTGGGACACCGACGGTTGAGCGACGTGCAGCAGCTCCGCCGCCGCCGTCACCGAGCCCTCCTCGGCAACGGCCAGGGCGTACTCGTACTGACGAAGACTCATCGGCTCCCGTCCCCTCCCTGCGGTGGGCCTCGGTCCACCCCGTTGTCATCGTTGTGGACCGAGGCTAACCGCTGTTCCGTTGTTCCCCGGGGCCGGTTTCGAGGTCTGACCGGAGAAGCTGCCGGGCGGAGTCCGCGTAGAGGACTTCGGCGGTCCGACGACCGGATCAGCCCATGTGCGGGTACGGGTAGTCCGTCGGCGGGACCAGGGTTTCCTTGACGGCTCGGGTGAGGGTCCAGCGCTGGAGGTTCTGGGGGGCGCCGGCCTTGTCGTTGGTGCCGGAGTTGCGGCCGCCGCCGAAGGGCTGCTGGCCGACGACGGCGCCGGTGGACTTGTCGTTGATGTAGAAGTTGCCGGCGGCGTAGCGGAGTTTCTCCGCGGTGTATGCCGCCGCCGCGCGGTCGTTCGCGATGACGGCGCCCGTGAGCGCGTAGTCGGACACCGACTCCATCTGGGCCAGCATCTCCTCGTACTTCTCGTCGTCGTAGACGTGCACCGCGAGGAACGGGCCGAAGTACTCCGTCGTGAAGACCTCGTTGGCCGGGTCGGAGCACTCGACGACGGTCGGGCGGACGAAGTAGCCCACCGAGTCGTCGTACGAACCGCCCGCGACGATCGTGCACTTCGGGTCCTCCGCGGCCCGGTCGATCGCCGCCTTGTTCTTCGCGAAGGCGCGCTCATCGATGACGGCACCGATGAAGTTCGACAGATCGGTGACGTCACCCATCTTGATGCCGTCGACCTCGGCCGCGAACTCCTCCTTGAAACCGGCGTTCCAGATGGAGGCCGGGATGTACGCGCGGGAGGTCGCCGAACACTTCTGGCCCTGGTACTCGAAGGCGCCCCGGGTCAGCGCGGTCTTCAGCACGGCGCGGTCCGCGGAGGGATGCGCGACGAGGAAGTCCTTGCCGCCCGTCTCGCCGACCAGACGCGGGTACGTGCGGTACTTGTCGATGTTCGCGCCGACCGTCTTCCACAGGTGCCGGAACGTCTTCGTCGAGCCGGTGAAGTGGATGCCCGCGAGGTCACGGTGGTTCAGGGCGACCTCGGAGACGGCCAGACCGTCGCCCGTCACCAGGTTGATGACGCCCTTGGGCAGGCCCGCCTCCTCCAGCAGCTGCATGAGCAGGACGGCCGCGTGGGTCTGCGTCGGGGACGGCTTCCACACGACGACGTTGCCCATGAGGGCGGGCGCGGTCGGCAGGTTGCCCGCGATCGCCGAGAAGTTGAACGGCGTGATCGCGTAGACGAAGCCCTCCAGCGGGCGGTGGTCGAGGCGGTTCCAGACGCCCGTCGAGTTCGCCACGGGCTGCTCGGCGAGCAGGTCACGGGCGTACTTGACGTTGAAGCGCCAGAAGTCGATCAGTTCGCAGGGGGTGTCGATCTCGGCCTGCTGCGCGGTCTTCGACTGGCCGAGCATGGTGGAGGCGGCCAGTGTCTCGCGCCAGGTCGTGGACAGCAGCTCGGCGGCGCGCAGGATGATCGCGGCGCGGTCGTCGAAGGACATCGCGCGCCAGGCGGGCGCGGCGGCCAGGGCCGCGTCGATCGCGTCCTGCGCGTCCTGCTGCGTCGCGTTGCGGAAGGTGCCGAGCACGGCCTTGTGGTTGTGCGGCTGCACGACCTGGAACGGCTCGCCACCGCCCATCCGCTTCTCGCCGCCGATGGTGCAGGGAAGGTCGATGGGGTTCTCGGCCAGCTCCTTGAGCTTGGCCTCGAGCCGGGCGCGCTCGGGAGAGCCGGGGGCGTAGCCGTGCACCGGCTCGTTGACGGGGGTGGGGACCTGGGTCACAGCGTCCATGAGCTACCTCTTCCGAGTGAATGCCGGCCTTCGGCCCACGAGAGCCGAAGTTGTGTACGTATGTTGGGCGGCGGTCAGGGCTTGACCGTCATGAGCTCGCTGCGGCGTGCGAGTGAGAAGCCCCCACGGGGGCGGAGTCACGTTTTCCGTAACTCCTTTCCGGAAAACCGGGTCGACACAGTCGACCGTCGGGCGGTAGCTGCCGTCACCCGGGATGCACCCGGATGTCGACAGCTGCCGCCCACCCACAGCGTCAGCCCTTGGTGAGGATCGAGCGGGCGAAGAAGCGCAGGTTGGCCGGCTTCTCCGCCAGCCGGCGCATGAAGTAGCCGTACCAATCGGTGCCGTAGGCCGTGTAGACGCGTACGCGGTGGCCCTCGGCGGCGAGCCGGGTCTGCTCCTCGCCGCGGATGCCGTACAGCATCTGGAACTCGTAGTCTTCGAGTTTGCGTCCCACGCGCCGGGCCAGCTCCTGGGTGATGGCGATGAGGCGTGGGTCGTGGGACCCGATCATCGGGTAGCCCTCGCCCTCCATCAGGATCTTCAGGATGCGGACGTACGCCTTGTCGATCTCGGCCTTCTTCTGGAACGCGACCGACGCGGGCTCCTTGTACGCCCCTTTCACGATACGCACGCGGCTGCCGCTCGCGGCGAGACGGCGGGCGTCGGCCTCGGTGCGGTACAGGTAGGCCTGGATCACGCAGCCGGTCTGCGGGAAGTCCTTCCGCAGCTCCTGGTGGATGGCGAACATCGAGTCGAGCGTGGTGTGGTCCTCAGCGTCCAGCGTGACCGTGGTGCCGATGCGAGCGGCGGCCTCGACGACGGGACGGACGTTGGCGAGCGCCAGCTCATGGCCGTCCGGGAGCGCCTGGCCGAACAAGGACAGCTTGACCGACATCTCGGCCCGCTCGCCCAGGCCGAGACCTTCGAGGTGGTCGATCAGCTGCAGATACGCGTCGCGCGCCGCCGTGGACTGCTCGGGCGTGGTGATGTCCTCGCCGACCACGTCCAGGCTGACCTCCAGCCCCCGGTCGGTGAGGTGTTTGACGACCGGTACGGCGTCGTCGACCGACTCACCGGCGATGAACCGCTCGACGACCGGCTTCGTCACCGGCGCCGCCGACACCAGGCGGCGCATCCTGTCGCTGCGCGAGGCGGCGAGAATCACGGGTCCCAACACGGGGCAACCTCCACAACAGCGACCAGCAGGGGGCCGTGACCGGACGTTCGCGGGTGAACGCCTCGGCGACGGCGCGGAGAACCACCGTGAAACTTAAGGATCCCTCCGATCGTGGACCATCGACAGACGTCACGCATCCGTGCCCTGGATCTCAGACATCTGTATGAAGGGCGCGGGAAATGCGGGAGAATGCCCGAGTGAAAGGCGACTACCAGGAACTGGTCGACGAGATCTCGGGCCTCCTCGGCGCCCCCGCGACGCTGGAGAACCGGGACTTCGAGCTGATCGCCTTCGGCGCGTACGACAGCGACAGCGAGATCGACGAGTCAGCCCTGGACCCCGTGCGCACCCGCTCGATCCTCACCCGCCGCTCCACCACGGCGGTCCGCACCTGGTTCGAGGGCTTCGGCATCGCCCATGCCACCGGCCCGGTCCGTATCCCGCCGACGCCGGAGGCCGGGGTGTACCGGGGGCGCGTCTGCCTTCCGGTACGCCATCGGGAGCTCGTCCTCGGTTACGTATGGCTGCTCACCGACGATGCGGGCCCCACAGAGGAGCAGCTCGACGCGGCCATGGAGGTGGCAGCCCGGATCGGCGACCTCCTGGCGGACGAGGCCCAGGCGGGCGCGGATCTGACCCGTGAACTGCGCGCCGTCCTGACCGCCGAGCGCGGCTGGCCGCGGGACATGGCGGTGGCGGAACTCCGTACGGCACTGGGCGTGCGCGGCGAGGGACTGCACACGATGGTCTGCGTGACCCCGTGGCCGTCCGCCGACCCGGACGACGCGCCTTCGGTCCGTACGATCCCGGGGGCGACGGCCCTGTGCACGGTCCCCTGGGGCACCACCGGCCAGAGCCTCGCCCTGCTGGTGCGGCTGCGCTCGTCGACGGTGCTGACACCGGCGACTTCGGCGGCTGCGCGGCTGCTGAGGGAGGCTGAGGGGACGAGAACGGCCTCGGAAAGCCCGGCGGCGGGAATCGCGGCGCCCCGAAGTGGCCTCGCCGAACTGGGTGCCGCCTGGCAGGAGGCCTCGGCCGCGGCCGGTGCGGCTCTGGCCGAACCGGGGATCGGCCCGATCGCCGAGTGGGCCGCCATCGGCCCGTACCGCCTGCTGACGGCGCTGCCCGCGGAGGCGGCCCACGACCCCGTCGTGGTCCCCCTGCTGGACCCGGCCCACCGTGAACTGGCTCGCACCGCCGAGGCGTTCCTCGACTGCGCGGGGCAGGCGGGCCGCACGGCGGCCCACCTGGGCATCCACCGCCAGACCCTCTACTACCGCCTCTCCCGCGTCGAACAGCTCACCGGCCTGGACCTGGACGACGGCGAGGACCGCCTCCTCCTGCACATGACGCTGAAGGCACACCGCCTATAGCCGCTGCCGGCCGGCGAGGCTCAGGCCAGGGACTCGAAGTAGGCCTTCTGGGCGGGGTAGTAGTCGTCGAAGTCGGGGCGGGGGCCGTCCGTGCGGGCGGCGGTGAGCATGTCCAGGTAGTACTCCCAGCCGGGGCCGGTCGAGCCGAGGTCCTCCGTGGAGGTGAGGTGGTGGACCAGGCGGAGCTCGGTGGTGCCGTCGGTCTCGGCCAGGAGCAGTTCAAGGGACCAGACGCCGCTCTCGTCCTCAGTCGTGACGGCGAGCCGGTGCGGCGGTTCGCAGGCTTCGATGCGCATCGGCATCCAGGGTGCCGACTCCTCGAAGGCCATCTGCGCCTCGATGGTGCGGCCCGGCGCCGCCTCGCCGCGCCACGGCCCGAACCAGCGGGCGGTGCGCTCCGGCTCGGTGACACTCGCCCAGACGTCGTCGACGGGGGCACGGTAGGTGCGGGTGAGGATCAGGTCGTATCCCGTCGGAGTGGGTACGAGCCGCCCGGTAGGTTCAGAGGTGATGCCGGTCATGCCGTGTCCTCCCTGGAGTGGTGCGCGGTGTCGGTGGGCTGTGCCCGGTCGCGGTCCCGGCGCGTGCGGTGCACTTCGGTGTCCAGTGCCGCGAGGCGCGTCGGCCAGTCGAGGTGCCGTTCGTCGAACTGGGTGAGCCATGCGGCCAGTCCGCCCAGCCGGGAGCGTACGAGCGAGTAACGCCGATGCCGTCCCACCTGCTCGTCCCGCACCAGGCCGCTCTCCCGCAGCACCCGCAGATGGCGGCTCACCGCGGGCCGGCTGATGGTGAACCGTGAGGCGATCTCGCCCGCGGTCAGCGGGGCATGGCGCAGCATGACCAGGATCTCCCGGCGCACCGGATCGGCGACGGCGTCGGCCACCTCGGTCAGTTCGTCCACGACTGAAGCGTAACCCACAGGTTACGCGTTGACCCAGTCTTCGGGACTGCCCCCTGGGGCCGCCCACCGGACCGACGAGATCCGGACGCCACTACTGAAAACGATTATCATCATGCTACGGTCAGGCATTCGCCCCCTTGACCACCCCTTTACCGGAGGGTCCCGTGCGTCTGCCCGCCCGCCTTCTCCCCGTGTCCGCGGTCGCCGCCGCGTCCGCCCTGCTCACCGGCTGCTTCTCGGGAGCCGCTTCGGACAGCTCCGCCGAGGGCGGCGAAAAGCGCGTACGCGTCGCGCACATGCTGCCGCCGCGCTCCGGGCTCTCGCCGCTGTCCGACGACGCGTTCAAGCTGTCCCGCTGGTCGACCGCCGAGACGCTCGTCAAGCTCGACGCGGAGGGCGACGCCCAACCCGCGCTCGCCACCAAGTGGCAGCAGAACGGGAAGACTTGGACCTTCGAGATACGTGGCGGCGTGACCTTCCACGACGGTACGAAGCTCACCGCCGAGGCCGTCGTACGGTCGCTCACCGAGGCCGTCGGCGCCTCCCCCAAGCCCCGCATCCTCGACGGCGTGGACCTGACCGTGAAGGCCCGGGGCGACTCGGTCGCCGTCACCACCGCCACCGAGGACCCGCTCGTCCCGCAGCGGCTGAGCTCGCCGCAGCTGTCGATCCTGGCGGCGAAGGCGTATGAGGGGAAGACGGTCAGCCCCGTCGGCGCGGGCACCGGTCCCTTCGAGCTGAAGAAGGTGAACGGCACGTCCTCCGCGTCCCTCGACCGCTACGACGACTACTGGGGCGGCAAGGCCAAGTCCCCCGGAATCGACGTGAAGTTCGTGCCCGACGGCACCGCCCGCGCCGCCGCCCTGCGCAGCGGCGAGGCCGACGTCGTCGAGGCTCTGCCGGTCTCGCAGGCCGCGCTGCTCGAGGAGGACCAGATCACCGAGGTGCCGATGCCGCGCACCAACACCTTGTACCTGAACACCTCCGAAGGTCCTTTCGAGGACGCCTCGTTGCGGGCCGCCGCCCGCGAGGCCATCGACGCCGAGTCGATCGTCAAGGGTGTGTACGAGGACCGCGCCGACGTCGCCGAGGGCCTGCTCGGGCCCGCCCTGCCGTGGGCCGCCGGCCTGCGCTCGCCGGTGCAGCGCGCCAAGGCCGGTGACCCGGCCGGGAAGGCCATCACCATCGGTACGTTCACCGACCGCGCCGAACTGCCCGAGGTGGCCCAGACGCTGCAACAGCAGCTGCAGAAGGCCGGGTTCAAGGTGAAGCTGGACGTCCGCGAGTACGCCAACATCGAGTCCGACGCGCTGGCGGGCAAGTTCGACGCCTTCATCCTGTCCCGGGCGACCGTGCTCGACTCCGGCGACCCGGCCGCGTACCTCTACAGCGACTTCGGGTCCAAGGGTTCCTTCAACATCTCCCAGCTGTCGGACAAGACCGTCGACGCGGCCCTGGACAAGGCCACCGCGATGAAGTCCGGTGACGCGCGCCGCAAGGCCGTTGTCGACGCCGAGGCCGCGGTGCTCGCCACCGACGCCGCCGTACCGATGCTGCACGAGCGGGTCATCCAGGGCGACGCGGCCGGCGTCGTGGACGTCGCGCACGACCCGCGCGAGCGCGAGCTGATCACCATGGAGACGTACGTCAAGTGACGCTCGTGGCACGCCTGTTGAAGACCGCGTGGACCCCGGGCAGCCGAGCCGGACTCACCCGGCTCGGCTGCCTCGTGGCCGTCCTCGCCACCGTCGGACTGCTCCCCTGGCTCTCCGGCCGCGACCCCGCGCTCACCGTGCTGCGCGCCCGGTCCGCCGAGCAGGAGGCGACACCCGAGGCACTGGCCGCGATCCGCGCGGACCTCGGCCTGGACGCGGGTCCCCTTCCCCTGCTGGGGGCTTGGGCCTCCGGACTGCTGCGCGGCGACCTCGGCACCTCGTGGGTGTCGGGCACCGACGTACTGCCGTCGGTCGTCGCCGGGCTCCAGGTGTCGCTGTCCCTGATGGGCGCGGCCCTCGTCCTCGCGCTGCTGGTCACCTGCGCCCTGGTCGCGCCCGTGCTCATACGCGCCCGGGGGTCGGCAGGATCGTTCGCCGCGATGCTCGCCGCGATGCCCGAATTCCTGCTCGCCACACTCGCGTTGCTCGTGGGCGGTGTGTGGCTGGGCTGGCTGCCGACATCTGGCTGGATCGGCCCGCAGTACATGGTGTTGCCCGCGCTCGCCCTGGGCATCCCCGCGGGCGGTCTGCTCGGCCGCCTGGTCGCCGACGCGCTGCCCGCGGTCCTCGAAGAGCGGTGGGTCGAACTGTGGCGGGGGGCCGGGGTCGGTCAGGCACGAATCTCGGCCGCCGCGCTGCGTCGCGTACTGCCGCCGCTGGTACCGCAGTTCGGCATGGTCTCCGTCGGTCTTACGGGCGGGGCGGTCGCAGTGGAGGTCGTGTTCGCGGTTCCCGGCATCGGGCGTACGGCGCTGGGGGCGGCCAAGTCGCAGGACCTGCCGCTGCTCCAGGGTTCGGTCCTCGCGCTGCTCACGCTGGGCCTGGTCGCGGGCGCGCTGGCGGCCCTCGTACGGCGCCGGCTGCTGGGCCCGGCGCTGCGGGACGCGGGGCTGACGCTGCCCGCGGCCCGCCCGGTCCGCGCGCACCCGGCCGTTCCGGTGGCGCTCGCAGCCGTACTGCTGACCTGTATCGGCTGGGGGCTGGCGCGCGATCCGTACGCTGTGGACACGACCGTCCGCCTCCAGGCGCCGTCCTGGGCGTACCCGCTCGGCACGGACGGTCTCGGCCGTGACGTGCTGGCCCGGCTCGGGCACGGCGCGGCGTCGACGGTCGGCACCGCGGCAGCGGTCTGCCTGGCCGGCCTGGTCCTCGCGCTCGCCCTGGGCTTCGTGCCGTCCGTGGCGTCCGGTGCCGCGGACATCGCCAACGCCCTGCCGCCGGTCATCGTCGGCATCCTGGTCGCCGCGGTCTCGGGACCCGGCACAGGGGGCGCGGCGCTCGCGGTGGCCATGATCTCTTGGCCGGCGCTCTCGGCCCACGCGGCGGCACTGGTCCAGGAGGTGCGCGCCTCGACGTTCCTGCACGCCCAACGGGCCATCGGCGCAACGCCGTGGTGGATTCTCACGCGTCACGTGCTGCCCTCCGTGACGGCCCCGGTCGCCCGCCACGCCCTCCTGCGCCTGCCGGGCATCGCCTTGGCCCTGGCCTCCCTCGGCTTCCTCGGCCTCGGCGCCCAGCCGCCCGCTCCGGAGTGGGGGCTGCTGCTGGACGAGTCCCGCGCGTATGTGGAACGGGCGCCGTGGGCGGCGCTGGCTCCGGCGGTCGCACTGGCGGTGATGGCGGGGCTGGCGGTGTCTTTGGCGGCATACGCCGAGAGGGGTGCGAGGGGAGCGGGGGCCGCGGCTCGGGTCCGTTCGGCTTCGGGGCGGGGCCGGTTCGCTGTCGCCTTCGCTTCGCTCCGTTCGCCCAAGGCGCCGCCCGATTCGCCCAAGCTGTCTCTCGAGGAGTCCGCCCGATGAGCACACTGACTACCGAAGTCCTCGCATCCGTACAGGACTTGCGCATCTCCTTCGGTGCCGTCGAAGCGGTACGGGGCCTCTCCTTCGACGTACACGAGGGCGAAGTCCTTGCCGTGGTGGGCGAGTCGGGCGCGGGCAAGTCGCTGACGGCACGGGCGCTGCTGGGCATGCCGCCGCGTGGGGCGACGGTGACGGGGAGCGTACGACTGGGCGCGGACGAACTCGTCGACGCGCCTCGCTCCGTACGCTCCGGCCTCTGGGGCCGCCGCATCGCCCTCGTCCCCCAGGACGCGCTCTCGGCCCTCTCCCCCGTACACCAGGTGGCCGACCAACTCGCCGCCGCCGTACGGTCCGTGGACGGTGTCTCCCGCAAGGAGGCGCGGGCCCGTGCGGTGGCCGCGCTGGAGGAGGTGGGCATCGCACCGGACAAGGCACGGGCGTACCCGCACGAGTTCTCCGGCGGCATGCGCCAACGGGCGGTCATCGCCATGGCGATGCTCCACCAGCCGGACCTGGTCATCGCCGACGAACCGACAACGGCACAGGACCCGGAGACGCAGAAACAGGTGCTCGACCTGCTGGCTCGCCGCACAGGGGCCGCGGGCGCCGCGCTGGTCCTGGTCACGCATGACCTCGCGGCTGTACGGGAGCACGCCGATCGGATGTTGGTGATGTACGCGGGGCGGTTGGTGGAAGCGGGGCCGGTGGACGAGGTGTTCGGGCAGCCTCGGGCTCCTTATACGGCGGGCTTGCTGGCGTCGGTGCCGGTGCCGGTGCCGGTGGACGATGGGATGCTGGAGACGTCGGCTCAGGGGGCGCCCCGTCAGGGGCGCGGGGCTCTGACATCTGCGGCTACGCCGCGTGGGCGCGACGAGCCGAAGACGACCCGCAGCTTGTCGACTGCCATACCCGCGGAGCGAAAGCGGCGGCTCCCAGCCATCGTCGGAGCACCACCCAACCCCACCGACCTCCCCCCCGGCTGCGCCTTCCAACCTCGCTGCCCCTTGGCGGACGCCACCCGCTGCCGTACGGAGCAACCCGAACCCGAAACCCGGGACGCCCGCACCGTCGCCTGCCATCGCTGGCGCGAACTGCCCGACAACCCCGCCGAGTTGTTCCTGGAGTCGGTGTGAGCGATGTGAGACACGTCAGCCCCCTCCTGGACGTACGCGACCTCGTAGTCCGCCACGGCACCCGCACCACCGTGGACCATGTCTCCTTCGACATCGCCCACGGCGAAACGCTGGGCCTCATCGGCCCCTCGGGCTGCGGCAAGTCGTCCACCGCCATGGCCGTACTGCAACTGCGCCGCCCCGACAGCGGCGAAGTCTGGTTCGACGGACAGGAGTTGACCGCACTGGACGAGCGGCGGCTGCGGCCGCTCAGGCAGGCGATGCAACCCGTGTTCCAGGACCCGTACGGATCGCTCAGCCCTCGCCACCGGATCCGCGACGCCGTCGCGGAACCCCTGCGCGTACAAGGGAGTTGGGACCGCACCACAGGCCCCGCCCGCGTCACCGAGCTGCTGGAGCAGGTCGGCCTGGACCCGGCGCACGGCGACCGCCGCCCGCACGAGCTGTCCGGCGGACAGTGCCAACGCGCCGGTATCGCCCGCGCGTTGGCCTGTGAGCCCAAGCTCCTGATCCTCGACGAACCGGTCTCCGCCCTCGACCCGTCACTGCGCGCCGGAATCCTGAACCTCCTGGCCGAGCTGCAGGAACGCCTGGGCCTGGGCTACCTGTTCATCTGCCACGACATGGCGCTCGTACGCCACTTCTGCGACCGCGTCGCGGAGATGCGGGACGGCCGCATCAGCCCTTCGTAGCCCTGGCCGCCCCGGCGATGACCTGGCGCAGCCCCTCGGCGAGCTGCTCCGCGCCGGGCGCGGTCTTCGGGTCGAACGTCCACTGCGCGATCAGACCCGTCATCAGGGTCACGTAGAACATGCCGAGGGTGTCCGCGGTCTCGTCGGTGACGTCCTCCTCGCGCCCGCCCATCAGCATCGGAACGAGCCCGCGCGCGGCCTCCCGCTGCGCCAGTGCCAGATGATCGCGCACCTCGGGCATCTGGTCGCCCATGGCCAGGGCCTCCATGCTGAGGTGCCAGATCGAACCCGGATCCCGCATGGTGCCGATGATGTTCGACCACACCCCCTGGAAGCGTTCGAGGGAGCCGGGCTCGGTGTCGCTCAGGGCCCTCCCGTCCCCCTCGAAGGCGTCGCCCATCCCCTCGACCAGCGACACGTACGCCTGCGCCAGCAGCGCGTCCTTCGAGCCGTAGTGATAGCCGATCGAGGCCAGGTTGGTCCCCGACTCCTTGACGATGTCGCGCGCGGTCGTACGCGCGAACCCCTTCGCCAGCAGGCAGCGCTTGGCGCCTTCGAGCAGATCCTCACGGTGTCCCATGCGGCCACTCTACTCCGATTCATACGTCCGTCCTATACGATCGACTTACACAAACGTTCTAGACACGCGTTTAAGACGGTCGTACATTGCTCGGCATGACGAATCCGACGAGCACGACCACCGATCCCGCGCCCCTTGCCGGCCGCCGTGAATGGTTCGCGACCGGTGTCCTGATGCTGCCGCTGCTCCTGGTCTCGATGGACGTCTCCGTCCTCTACTTCGCGATCCCGGACATCAGCGCCGACCTGGAGCCGTCCGGCACGCAGCAACTGTGGATCTTCGACATGTACGCCTTCGTGCTCGCCGGACTGCTGATGACGATGGGCTCGCTGGGCGACCACATCGGCCGCCGCAGGCTGCTCCTGTTCGGCGCGGCGGCCTTCGGTGCGGCCTCGCTGGTGGCGGCGTACGCGAACAGCGCCGAGATGCTGATCGCGGCCCGCGCGGTGCTCGGCATCGGCGGGGCGACGCTGATGCCCTCGACGCTGGCGCTCATCCGCACGATGTTCACGGACCAGGCCCAGCGCGCCAAGGCGATCGGCCTGTGGTCGGGCGTCATGACGGCCGGCGTCGCGCTCGGCTCGGTGATGAGCGGTTTCCTTGTCCAGCACTTCTGGTGGGGCTCTGTCTTCCTGGTGAACCTGCCCGCGATGGTCCTGCTGCTGATCCTCGGCCCGATCCTGCTCCCCGAGTCGAAGAACCCGGCGCCGGGCGGATTCGACCTGCTGAGCGTGCCGCTGTCCATGGCCGCTGTCCTGCCGGTGATCTACGGCCTCAAGGAGATCTCCTCCGAGGGCTGGAACGTCCGCTACGCCATGTCGGTGACCGTCGGCCTGCTCTTCGCCGCGCTCTTCGTCCATCGCCAGCGCACCACTGCCTCGCCGATGATCTCGCCCGAGCTGTTCCGCGGCCGTGGCTTCGCCCCCGCCGTCTCGCTGAACCTGCTCTCCATGTTCGCGATGATGGGCTCGGCGTACTTCACCACGCAGTACCTCCAGTCGGTCCTCGGCAAGAGCTCCATGGAGGCCGCGCTGTGGGGGCTGCTGCCCAGCACGCTGGTGGGGATCGCCGCGCCGGTGGCCGCGCAGCGGGGTGCAAACCGGGCGCACGTCGTCGCCGGGGGCTTCGTGGTCGCCGCCTGCGGTTACGGGATGCTCACCGTCGCCGGCACGGACTCGTTGTGGCTGGTGCTGGGCGGTGCCGCGGTCATCGCCTCCGGGATCGTCGTCGTGATGTCCCAGATGATGGACCTGGCGCTGGGCACCGTACCGGTCGAGAAGGCCGGCACGGCCTCCTCGGTCCTGGAGACCGGCGCGGAGTTCGGCGGCGCACTGGGCATGGCGGTCCTCGGCTCCATAGGCACCGCGGTGTACCGCGACGGGATCCCGGCCTCGGCTCCGGGCCCGGCCCACGAGACGCTCGGCGGCGCCCTGGCCGTGGCCGGTCAGATGCCCGGCCGGGCGGGCGAAGCCCTGGCGACGGCGGCCCGCGAGGCCTTCACCAACGGCATGCAGGCGGCGGCGATCGCCGCGACGGTGCTTCTGCTGGGGGCGGCGGTCCTGGCGTCGGCGACACTGCGGCGGGTGCGGGTACGCGAGGTGAAGGCCACGGAGTGCGCGTGCGAGTCCGACTCCGAGAAGGCCCTCGCCTGAGCGCGGCCTTCCCCCATATGGAAAGGGTCCGAGCCACCTGCGCGGTGGCTCGGACCCTTACGTGAACGAAGCGTCAGACCAGGTTGACCGACCGAGCCGACGTCGCGCCGATTTCCTCGGCCAGCTCATTGAGCACGTTCTGCGGAACCGTGTCGTCCACCGTCAGGATCGCCAGTGCCTCGCCACCCAGGTCCGTACGAGCGACCTGCATGCCCGCGATGTTGATGCCGGCCTCGCCGAGGATGCGGCCGAGGGTGCCGACGACGCCCGGGCGGTCGACGTACTTGAAGACGACCATGTGGTCGGCGAGGGCGAGATCCACGTCGTACTCACCCACGGCGACGATCTTCTGGTGGTGCTTCGGTCCGGCCAGCGTGCCGGAGACCGACACCTCCTCGCCGTTGCCGAGCGTGCCGCGCACGGTCACCACATTGCGGTGGTCCGGCGACTCCGAGCTGGTGGTCAGCCGCACCTCGACGCCCCGCTCCTGCGCGAACAGCGGAGCGTTGACATACGACACGGTCTCGTCGACGACATCCTCGAACACGCCCTTCAGAGCGGAGAGTTCGAGCACCTTGACGTCGTGCTGGGTGATCTCGCCGTACACCTCGACGTCGAGGCGGGCCGCTACCTCGCCCGCGAGCGCGGTGAAGATGCGGCCGAGGTTCTCGGCGAGCGGCAGACCCGGCTTGACGTCCTCGGCGATGACGCCGCCCTGGACGTTCACAGCGTCCGGGACGAGCTCGCCGGCGAGGGCGAGGCGCACCGACCTGGCGACGGCGATACCGGCCTTCTCCTGCGCCTCGTCCGTGGAGGCACCGAGGTGCGGGGTGCAGACGACCTGGTCCAGCTCGAAGAGCGGGGAGTCCGTGCAGGGCTCCTTCGCGTACACATCGAGGCCCGCGCCCGCGACGCGGCCCTCCTTGAGCGCCGAGTACAGCGCCTCCTCGTCGACGATCCCGCCACGCGCGGCGTTCACGATCCGCACCGACGGCTTGACCTTGTGCAGCGCGTCGTGGCCGATGAGGCCGAGGGTCTCGGGGGTCTTCGGCAGGTGCACGGTGATGAAGTCCGAGACCTCGAGCAGCTCGTCGAGGGACAGGACCTTCACGCCCATCTGCGCGGCCCGCGCGGGCTGCACATACGGGTCGTACGCCACGACCTTCATGCCGAAGGCCGACATGCGCTGTGCGACGAGCGCGCCGATGCGGCCGAGGCCGACGACACCGAGGGTCTTCTCGGCGAGCTCGACGCCCGTGTACTTGGAGCGCTTCCACTCGCCGTTCTTGAGCGCCGTGTTGGCCTGCGGAATGTGGCGCGCGGTGGCCAGGAGCAGGCCGCAGGCGAGCTCGGCGGCGGTGACGATGTTGGAGGTCGGTGCGTTGACGACCATCACGCCGGCCTTGGTGGCGGACGAGACGTCGACGTTGTCCAGGCCGACGCCGGCTCGTGCGACGACCTTGAGCTTGCCGGCGGCCGCGATGGCCTCGGCGTCGACCTTGGTGGCGGAGCGGATCAGGATCGCGTCGACCTCGGCGATGGCCGGGAGCAGTTCGGCTCGGTCCGCTCCGTTGCAGTGCCGGATCTCGAAGTCCGGGCCCAGGGCGTCGACAGTCGCGGGCGACAGCTCTTCAGCGATGAGTACGACCGGTTTGCCGTTGGCAGCAGTGCTCACGTGAGTCCTCACAAGTCCAATGCGGACGGCCGTCCCGACGGCCGCAAGCGGTGGAGGGGGTTGCCGCGTGGAAGACGCACGACGCTGTGGCCCGACGCGTATGTAATGCAGCAGTCTAGTGCCGCGTGGGAGGTCATCCTGCGCCTCCGCGGAAGGATCACTCATCCGTGGCTGCAGGCCGTGGACGAGTGGTTACCGGGGGTTCGGCAAAGGGGCCGCAGCGGATCGCTGCGGCCCCGTGCCTACGGCTTACGCCTCTTCGTCATTGACCCAGCTCATGAGCTTACGCAGCTCCTTGCCCGTGGTCTCCAGCAGCGACTCGGCGTCCTGCTTCTTGTACTCGTTGTACTTCTTCAGACCGCCGTGGTATTCGGCCATCCACTCGCGGGCGAACGAACCGTCCTGGATCTCGGCGAGGACCTTCTTCATCTCGGCCTTGGTGGCGTCCGTGATGATCCGCGGGCCGGTGACGTAGTCGCCCCACTCGGCGGTCTCGGAGATCGACCAGCGCATCTTGTCCAGGCCGCCCTCGTACATGAGGTCCACGATCAGCTTCAGCTCGTGCAGGCACTCGAAGTACGCGATCTCCGGCTGGTAGCCGGCCTCGGTCAGCGTCTCGAAACCGGCCTTGACCAGCGCGGCCGTACCACCGCACAGGACGACCTGCTCACCGAACAGGTCGGTCTCGGTCTCCTCGGTGAACGTCGTCTTGATGACACCGGCGCGGGTGCCGCCGATGCCCTTGGCGTACGAGAGAGCCAGCGCGAAGGCGTTGCCCGTCGCGTCCTGCTCGACGGCCGCGATACACGGAACTCCGCGGCCCTCCTCGTACTGACGGCGCACGAGGTGGCCCGGCCCCTTGGGGGCGACCATGCACACGTCGACGTTCGCCGGGGGCTTGATGAAGTCGAAGCGGATGTTCAGGCCGTGACCGAAGAACAGCGCGTCGCCGTCCTTGAGGTTGTCCTTGATGGACTCCTCGTAGACCTGCGCCTGGATCGGGTCCGGCACCAGGATCATGATGACGTCGGCTTCGGCGGCGGCCTCCGACGGCGTCACCACGCGCAGCCCCTGCTCCTCGGCCTTCGCCTTGGACTTGGAGCCCTCGTGCAGACCGACGCGGACGTCGACACCCGAGTCGCGCAGCGACAGCGCGTGGGCGTGGCCCTGGCTGCCGTAGCCGATGACCGCGACCTTGCGGCCCTGGATGATGGACAGGTCGGCGTCAGCGTCGTAGAACAGCTCGGCCACTTTGGGTTCTCTCCTCGGGAGTGCAGGTGTTGCGTCCCACCGTATGACGGTGAGGGGAAGGGAAGTTTCGCGGTCTCGGAATACGGGCGGCCCGCTCCCCTTTTCGGAGCTCGACCGCCCGTATCAGGACTTACGCAGAACGGTCCAGCGCGCGCAGCGACCGGTCCGTGATCGAACGTGCGCCGCGGCCGATCGCGATCGTGCCGGACTGGACGAGTTCCTTGATACCGAAGGGTTCCAGCATCTTGAGCATGGCGGACAGCTTGTCGCTGGAGCCGGTGGCCTCGATGGTGACGGCCTCCGGGGAGACGTCGACCGTCTTGGCGCGGAACAGCTGGACGATCTCGACGATCTGTGAGCGGGTCTCGTTGTCGGCGCGGACCTTCACCAGAACGAGTTCCCGCTGAACGGCCGAGCCCGCCTCGAGTTCGACGATCTTCAGGACGTTGACGAGCTTGTTGAGCTGCTTGGTGACCTGTTCGAGCGGAAGGTCCTCGACATTCACCACGATGGTGATGCGGGAGATGTCGGGGTGCTCGGTGACACCGACGGCGAGCGAGTCGATGTTGAAGCCGCGGCGGGAGAACAGGGCGGTGATCCGGGCGAGGACACCGGGCTTGTTCTCGACCAGGACGGAGAGCGTGTGCTTGGACATTTCTCGGTGGTCTCTCTCGCTCAGTCGTCTTCGTTGTCGCCGAAGTCGGGGCGGACGTCCCGGGCGGCCATGATCGTGTCGTTCGAGGTGCCGGCGGCGACCATCGGCCAGACCATCGCGTCCTCGTGGACGATGAAGTCGACGACGACGGGGCGGTCGTTGATGGAGTTCGCCTCTTCGATGACCTTGTCCAGGTCGTCCGGGGACTCGCAGCGGATGGCGTGGCAGCCCATGGCCTCCGACAGCTTCACGAAGTCGGGGACCCGGGTGCCGGCGCTCGGCTGCCTGCCGTCCGCCTCCGGGCCGCTGTGCAGCACGGTGTTGGAGTAGCGCTGGTTGTAGAAGAGGGTCTGCCACTGGCGGACCATCCCGAGGGCGCCGTTGTTGATGATGGCGACCTTGATCGGGATGTTGTTCAGGGCGCAGGTGGTGAGCTCCTGATTTGTCATCTGGAAGCAGCCGTCGCCGTCGACCGCCCAGACCGTACGGTCCGGCTGCCCCGCCTTGGCTCCCATGGCGGCCGGGACCGCGTAGCCCATGGTTCCGGCGCCGCCGGAATTGAGCCAGGTCGCGGGCTTCTCGTACTGGATGAAGTGCGCGGCCCACATCTGGTGCTGGCCGACACCCGCCGTGAAGATCGTGCCGTCCGGGGCGAGCTGCCCGATGCGCTCGATGACGTGTTGCGGCGAGAGCGAGCCGTCGTCGGGCTGGTCGTAGCCGAGCGGGTAGTTGTCGCGCCAGCGGCTGAGGTCCTTCCACCAGGCGCTGTAGTCGCCGGTGTTGCCCTCGCTGTGCTCCTTCTGCACAGCCTGGACCAGGTCGGCGATGACCTCGCGGGCATCCCCGACGATCGGCACGTCGGCGGCGCGGTTCTTGCCGATCTCGGCCGGGTCGATATCGGCGTGGACGATCTTGGCGTACGGGGCGAAGCTGTCCAGCTTGCCGGTGACGCGGTCGTCGAAGCGGGCTCCGAGGGCGACGATCAGGTCGGCCTTCTGCAGCGCGGTGACGGCGGTGACCGAACCGTGCATGCCCGGCATTCCCACGTGCAGCGGGTGGCTGTCGGGGAATGCGCCGAGCGCCATCAGGGTGGTGGTGACGGGCGCTTCGGTGAGTTCTGCGAGGACCTTCAGCTCGGCGGTCGCGCCGGCCTTGATGACGCCGCCGCCGACGTACAGGACGGGCCGCTTGGCGGCGGTGATCAGCTTGGCTGCCTCGCGGATCTGCTTGGCGTGCGGCTTGGTCACCGGGCGGTAGCCGGGCAGGTCCATGGTCGGCGGCCATGTGAAGGTGGTCTTCGCCTGGAGGATGTCCTTGGGGATGTCGACCAGGACCGGTCCCGGGCGGCCGGTGGAAGCGATGTGGAACGCCTGCGCGATCGCCTGGGGGATGTCCTCCGCCTTGGTGACAAGGAAGCTGTGCTTGGTGATCGGCATGGTGATGCCGACGATGTCCGCCTCCTGGAAGGCGTCCGTACCGATCGCCTTGGACACGACCTGCCCGGTGATCGCGACCAGCGGCACGGAGTCCATGTGCGCGTCCGCGATCGGGGTGACCAGGTTGGTGGCGCCCGGCCCGGACGTTGCCATGCACACCCCGACCTTGCCGGTGGCCTGCGCGTAACCGGTGGCCGCGTGGCCGGCGCCCTGCTCGTGGCGGACCAGCACGTGACGCACCAGTTTGGAGTCCATCATCGGGTCGTACGCCGGCAGGATGGTGCCGCCGGGGATGCCGAATACCGTGTCGGCCCCAACCTCCTCGAGAGAACGGATGAGGGACTGCGCACCCGTGACGTGCTCGGGCGCGGACGGCTGCCCTGAGGAACGGGGCCGCGGCTGCGGATGGTGGGCCCCGGTGGCCTGCTCGGTCATCGGCATTCTCTTCTCGATGCTGAGGGTTTTTGCGAGGTTTGTGCGAAGTTCGACTGGTGCTGGTGCAACAAAAAACCCCTCGTGCCGTGAGGCAAGCGAGGGGAGCGCGTCGGGTGCGGTCGCTGGGAGTTCCGGTTCATCGATCCGGTCGTTCCCAGCTCAGCCGACGCGCTTTCCAAGTACGAGAATTCGGGTGCGCATGGCACAGACCCTCTCCCCAGCACACTGTGCCTGTCAAGTGGGTGGGACGGGAGTCTCATTATGTGAGCGCAGAGCCGTCCCTGTGGCGTACACCCCCGAAGGGCCGCCCACCGCATACGCACCGGAGCCTCCACCTGCGTAAACACCGCCCACCGAGCCGCTGACGAGGACCGGCTCGGCCGGGCGGCCGGGCAGGGGGTAGCGGCCGGAGGCCAGCGCGCGGCGCAGCCGGACCTCGTCGAGCGGTTCGGAGAACGCCATGCCCTGGCCGTGGGTGCAGCCCATGTCGCGCAGGGCGGCGACCTGCTCGGGCCGGTCCACACCGTCGGCCACCGATTGCAGCCCGAGATCACCGGCGATACGGATCAGCCCACTGGTGATCTTGTGCAGCCGGGCCGACTCGACGACGCCCTCGACCAGAGAGCGGTCGAGCTTCAGTACGTCGACCGGGAGGCGCCGTAGCGCGGTGATCGTCGCGTAGCCGCTGCCGAAGCCGTCCAGGGCGATCCGGACGCCGAGACGCCTGAGCGCGCTCAGGCGGCGCTCCAACTCGTCCAGGGAGTCCTGGGGATCCGTTTCGGCCAGTTCGATGACCAAGGCACCGGAGGCCACGCCGTGCCGGGTCAGCAGGGCCTCGATGGAACTGAGGGGCATCGAACGGTCGAGGAGCCGGCGGGCGCCCATCCGGACGGCGACGGGCACGGCGAGCCCGGTGGCACCGCGCTCGGCGGCCTGCTCGATGGCCTCCTCCAGCATCCAGCGGCCGAGCTCGGCGGTGCGGTCGCTGTCCTCGGAGACGCGCAGGAAGTCGGCGGGCGTGAGCAGCGCGCCCTGCGCCGAGCGCCAGCGCGCCTGCGCGACGACCCTCTCGATCCGGCCGGTGTCGAGACAGACCACGGGCTGGTGCAGCAGCGCGAACTCGCCGTCGTGCAGGGCGGCCCGCAGCCGGGTCGCGAGTTCCGCCTTCCGTACGACGTCCTGCTGCATCTGTGGCGCGTACAGCTCGACGCGGCCCTTGCCCGCGGCCTTGGCGCGGTACATCGCCAGGTCGGCGTTACGCAGCAACTCGCCCGCACCCAGGCCTGGTTCGGCGAAGGCGACGCCGATGGAGGCGGCCACCCGGACATCGTTGCCGTCGATGGAGTACGGCTGCGAGAGGGTGACGCGGAGCCGGTCGGCGAGCTCGAAAATGTGGCGCTCGCGCGCGGTGCGGTCGCGGGTGCCGTCGCCGACGATGAGGGCCGCGAACTCGTCGCCGCCGAGCCGGGCGGCGGTGTCCCCCTGCCGTACGGCGTCCTGGAGTCTGCGGGCGGCCTGGACGAGCAGCTCGTCGCCGGCCTGGTGCCCGATCGTGTCGTTGACGGCCTTGAATCCGTCGAGGTCGATGAAGAGCACGGCGGTGCCGCGGTCGGAGGAGCGGCGGCCGGAGAGCGCCTGCTGGACGCGCCGGGTGAACAGGGCTCGGTTGGGCAGGTCGGTGAGTGGGTCGTGCTCGGCGTTGTGCTGCAACTGGGCCTGGAGGCGCACCCGTTCGGTCACGTCACGGCTGTTGAAGATGAGGCCGCCGTTGTGCCGGTTGACGGTCGACTCGACGTTGAGCCAGCCGCCGTCGCCGGACCGGAAGCGGCATTCGATGCGCGTAGTGGGTTCCTCAAGTGGGCTGGCAGCGAGGAAGCGGCGCACCTCGTGCACTACGCAGCCCAAGTCCTCCGGGTGGATGAAGGAGGCGAGTTCGGTCCCTTCGAGTTCCTCCGCGGGCCGTCCGTAGACTCCGGCGGCGGCCGGGCTGACGTAGTGGAGCATGCCGTTCGGCGTGGCGATCATGATGACGTCGCTGGAGCCCTGCACCAGGGAGCGGAAGTGGTTCTCCTTCTGGGCCAGTTCCTGGGTGAGGGTGATGTTGTCGAGCAGCATGATGCCCTGGCGCACGACAAGGGCGAGTACGACCGTGCCGCCGGTGATGAGCACCACGCGGTCGACGCTTCTGCCGTTGAGCACGTTGTAGAGGATGCCCAACGTGCAGACGGCCGCGGCCAGATAGGGCGTGAGTGCCGCGAGCGAACCGGCGATGGGCCGGCCCGCCGGATGCCGACTGGGACCTTCTTCCTGGAGGGGCACCTGGGCCGGTTGTTCCGACAGGGGTGCCGCTTGTCCCGGTCGGGGCCGTGGCACGTAGCCGAACACCACGCGCGTGTGCCCCTCTTCTTCCGTTTCCGTCTGTCCTTGTCGGTGCCCCACCCAGGGGGCGTAGGCGAGCAGCAGCGAACCGGCGAACCAGCCGGCGTCGAGCAACTGGCCCGAGCGGTAGTCGTTGTGCAGCAGTGGTGAGGTGAACAGCGCGTCGCACATCACCGTCAGGGCGAGGGCACCTATGGCGGTGTTCACCGCGGACCTGTGGACGGACGATCGCCTGAAGTGCAGCGCCAGGACCATGCTGATCAGGGCGATGTCCAGTAGGGGGTACGCCAGCGACAGCGCGGTGTGCGCGACGCTCGGTCCCCCGGCCTTGGCCGCCTGGGCGAGCGCGAGGCTCCAGGAGAGCGTGAGCAGCGAGCCGCCTATCAGCCAGGCGTCCAGGGCGAGGCAGATCCAGCCGGACTTGGTCACGGGCCGTTTGGCGAACACCAGCAGTCCCACGATGGCCGGTGGGGCGAAGCACAGGAAGAACAGGTCGGCGTAGCTGGGGCTGGGTATCGGGCGGGACAGGACGACCTCGTACCAGCCCCAGACGAAGTTGCCCGCCGCTGTCATCGCGGAGGAGAGGGCGAAAAGCAGCCAGGCGGGGCGAAAGCGGCTGCGGCCGGGCCGGGCGCCGAGGAAGCAGGAGACGGCCGCGATGGCCGCTGCCGCGCTCAACCCGAAGTCACCCATGATCAACGCGAGCGTCTGCGAGCCCCAGCTGAAGGCGCAGCCGATGGTGTATCCCGCGCACACCAGGACCAGCACCACTTGCGGGACCAGGCTCGTGCCGCCGTCGGTCAGCGGGCGGCGGGCCAGCAGCGCCCCCTGGGAGCTCACTGTGTCCCTCCGGTCCGCGCCGCCCCCGAGTCCCTCTGGTCCCGGCTTGCCGGATGTGCGTGCCGCCTGCGGCCGCTGGGCCTGCGGTGGTGCGGGTGGCTGTGGCCGCTTCTGTGTGGTGCGTGCGAGGTTCGTCGTCGGCGGCCCCGCCGCGTCGGATCGTTGGTCCATAGGCCGTACATCGCCCGTCGCCCCCCTCACAGTCCACTGTCTCGTCCCCGGCGCCGTTCGGTGCCCGGCGCATCCCCTGTCCGGACGATACACCAGTCTCGTCACTCAGGGACATAGGCCCTCTACTCTCCGTGACGACCAGTGGTGATACGTGAACCGACCGCAGTCAGAGGACTGCGGAGGGTGGTCGCAGAGGCTACGCGCCCGTCGTAAGGACCACGTTCCGCATAGGCTGCCGGTTCACAAAACGATGGAACTGGTCCACCAGGAGCCGCTTGGCACGCGGATAGAACGCGGATGTCGGGCCCCCCACATGCGGACTGATCAGGACTCCCGGCGCATGCCACAACGGGTGCCCCTTGGGCAGCGGTTCGGGGTCGGTGACGTCGAGAGCCGCTCGGATCCGGCCACCTTCCAGCTCGGCGAGCAGCGCCTTCGTGTCGACGACACCGCCGCGGGCGACGTTCACCAGCAGTGCGCCGTCCTTCATCCGCGCCAGGAAGTCGGCGCCCGCCAGGCCCTTGGTCTGCTCGGTGAGCGGTGTGATGAGCACGACGACATCGGCGTCCGGGAGGAGTTCGGGCAATGCGGTGATCGGATGCACAGGGCCGCGCTCCGTCTCACGTGCGGAGCGCGCGACGCGCGCCACCCGCGCGACCTCGAAGGGCGCGAGCCGGTCCTCGATCGCGGCGCCGACCGAGCCGTAGCCGACGATCAGAACGGACGTGTCGGCGAGCGCAGGCCGGAATCCCGACCGCCACTCCTCGCGCTCCTGCCCGCGTACGAAGTCGGGGATGCCCCGCAGCGAGGAGAGGATCAGCGTCAGCGTGAGCTCGGCCGTACTGGCGTCGTGCACCCCGCGCGCATTGCACAACTGCACGCCCTCGGGGAGCAGTCCGAGACCCGGCTGGACGTGGTCGATGCCGGCCGACATCGTCTGCACGACCCGTACGGACGTCATTTCGGCCATCGGCCGTACCGAGACCTCGCTGCTCTTCATGTAGGGCACGACATAGAGCGCGCAGTTCGCGGGATCGGCGGGAAAGTCCTGCTCACCGTCCCAGAATCGGTAATCGAGGCCTTCGGGGAGGCCATCGATGTCGGCTGGGTCGAAAGGAAGCCACACTTCGGAAGTCATGCTCAGGAGGCTAGGCGAAGGATTGTCAGACCCAGAGGTTAGTTTGGGGGTCGCGAAAGGGAGGGCACAGCCAGGTGGAGCGCAGGACGATCGGGGCTGCGGCACTCGAGGTGGGGGCTGTCGGGCTCGGGTGCATGCCGATGAGCTGGGCGTACTCGGCTTCGCGGCAGCGGGGCGATGAGTCGCTGCGGACCCTGCACACGGCCCTCGACCAGGGCTCGAGCCTCCTGGACACCGCCGACATGTACGGGCCGTTCACCAATGAGCTGCTGGTGGGCCGGGTGCTCAAGGAGCGGCGACCGGAGGCGTTCGTCTCCACCAAGTGCGGGCTGCTGGTCGGTGAGCAGCACATTGTCGCCAACGGCCGTCCCGGGTATGTGAAACGGGCCTGCGACGCCTCGCTGCGGCGGCTGCAGACGGACGTCATCGACCTCTACCAGCTGCATCGCGCCGACCCCGAGGTGCCGGTCGAAGAGACCTGGGGCGCGATGGCGGAGCTCGTGACGGCGGGAAAGGTACGGGCGCTCGGGCTGTGCGCTGTGGGCGCCCGCTCCGGCCGCCGCACGGGGGCACACCTGCACGACGGAACGATCCGGCAGCTGGAGCGGGTGCAGCAGGTCTTCCCCGTGAGCGCGGTGGAGGCCGAACTGTCGGTGTGGTCGCCGGAGGCATTGGACGGGCTGCTGCCGTGGTGCGAGGCGCGCGGCATCGGTTTCCTGGCCGCCATGCCCCTCGGCAACGGCTTTCTGACCGGCACGCTCACGCCCGGTGAGGGCTTCGAACCCGATGACGTACGCGCCCGGCATCCCCGCTTCACGGCCGAGATGATGGCCGCGAACCAGCCGATCGTGGCCGGTCTGCGCCGTATCGCGCGGCGGCACGGGAAGGAGATCGGTGAGGAGGTCACTCCTGCGCAGGTGGCACTCGCCTGGGTGCTCGCGCAGGGGCGGCATGTGGTGCCGGTGCCGGGGGCCAAGCGGGAGCGCTGGGCGGCCGAGAACGCGGGGGCGGCCGGGCTGCGCCTGTCGGCGCGGGATCTGGCGGAGGTGGCGGAGCTGCCTGCGGCCCGGGGGTCGTGGGACTGAGCGGGACGCACGAGAGGCTCACAGCACGAGAGGCTCACAGCACGACGGGCCCACATCACGACAGCTCACAGCTTGATGAGCGAGGGTTGTTCGGGACTGCGTAAGGGTCTCGCCGTAATGCCCGTCCGGATCTCGTCGCACTTCGCGTCCGGAGATCGGGAACCTGTGAGGCGGTTGCGGTGTATGAACAGTAGAACCTGCCGCGTCGAAGGGATCCAGATCGTGCAACGTCGAGCTGTGACGGCCGTGTTGGCCGCTGCCGCCCTCCTGCTGACGGCCGGCTGTTCTTCCGGCGACGGGGACGGGTCGGACAGCGGGGCGAACGCCTCCCCGAGTCGTACGGAATCGGGGTCCTCCCCCGGCGGGCAGGCGACCGAGGGGGCGCCACCCGCGAAGGGCTCCGTGAAGGTCGTGCGGACCGTCGCCGAGGGTCTGAACACACCGTGGGGCCTCGCGCCACTGCCCGAAGGCGACCTGCTGGTGTCCTCGCGGGACGAGGGGACGATCACCCGGGTCGACACGGAGAGCGGCAAGAAGACCGAGGTGGGCTCGGTACCGGGCGTCGCTGCCGCCGGCGAGGGCGGCCTGATGGGCCTCGCGCTCTCACCGGAGTACGCCTCGGACCACATGGTCTACGCATACTTCACCTCGGCGTCGGACAACCGCATCGTGCGCATGCTGTACGACGAGAAGAAGCCGGCCGGTGAGCAGCTGGGCGCACCCGACACGGTGTTCAGGGGCATCCCGAAGGGCACGAATCACAACGGCGGGCGGATCGCTTTCGGCCCGGACAAGATGCTCTACGCCGGCACGGGCGAGCGGTACGAAGCCGAGCTGGCCCAGGACAGGAATTCCACGGGCGGCAAGATCCTCCGCCTGACCCCGGACGGCGAGCCCGCGCCGGGCAACCCCTTCGACTCCCCCGTCTACTCCTATGGCCACCGCAATGTGCAGGGTCTGGCCTGGGACTCCGAACGGCGCTTGTGGGCCTCCGAGTTCGGCCAGAACACCTGGGACGAGCTGAACTACATCGAGCCGGGCGACAACTACGGCTGGCCGGACGCCGAGGGCGAGTCCGACGACTCCCAGTTCCACGACCCGATCGCCCAGTGGGACGTAGCCGAGGCCTCCCCCAGTGGCATCGCCTACGCGGAGGGCTCCATCTGGATGGCGGGCCTGCGCGGCCAGCGCCTGTGGCGCATCCCCCTGAACGGCACGGAGAGGGCAGCCGACCCCCAGGCCTTCCTGGAGGGCGAACACGGCCGCCTGCGCACGGTCGTCTCGGCGGGCGAGAACAAGCTGTGGCTGGTCACCAGCGAAACGGACGGCCGGGGGTCCCCGGACGACGGGGACGACAAGATCCTTGAGCTGGAAGTGACGTAGGAGGCACCGGACGGGGTTCAGTCCGCGTCGGGGTCCGGTTCCGCGGGCGTCTGGGCAGGCAGGCGTACGACGACCTTGCCGGACGTGAGGTCTATCGGCCCACGCCCCGGGTCGCTGTCCCCGGCGTCCTCTCGGGTCATCTCCAGACGGTTGCGCTCGTCCTGGGTGTGCTTGCGGCCGGGTGCGAACAGTTGCTCGAGCATGTTGAACACGGCGCCTCCCTGGGCCCGGGGTCCTCTACAGCGTAAGCCTCACCCTGCCGCTTCAGCAGCGGGTGTCTCGGACGGGAACAGCCGTAGCCGGTGGGCCAGTGCCGCGGCCTCGCCGCGGCCGGATACGTTCAGCTTCGCGAGGATGTTGGAGACGTGGACGCTGGCCGTCTTGGGGGAGATGAAGAGTTCCTCGGCTATCCGGCGGTTGCTGCGGCCGGCGGCGACCAGGCGCAGGACGTCGCGCTCGCGGCTTGTGAGGCCGAGCGCCTCGGCCGGGTCGGCGGGGGTGAGGGCCGGCCGCTCCGGGGCCCGAGGGGTGCGCGTCAGGGTGAGGCGGGCGCGTTGGGCGAGCAGGGCGATGGACTCGGTGAGCGGGCGGGCGCGGAGGTGGCCGGCGACGGCTCCGGCCAGGCGCAGGAGCTCGGTGGCGCGGTCGCGGGCGTCGTCGTCGCCCGGGCCGGAGGCCAGCAGGGACTCGGCTAGGCGGTGGCGGACGCGGGCCAACTCGTAGGGACGCTCCAGGGGTTCGAATTCGGTGACCGCCTCCGACCAGTGTTGTGGGGTGTCCCGGCCCTCGGCGCGCAGGAGTTCGGCGCGCACCCACTTCTCGTGGGCGAGCCAGACAGGAGCTCCCGTGGTGAGGTTCTTGACGGCCTTGAAGATGCTTTCGAGGACCTCGGCGCGGCCCGGTTCGGCGGCCGGCAGCCCGCGCGCGTCGGCCTCGGCGGTCGCGGCGGCGAGCAGCACGGGCCAGGCGTAGCGGTGCGTGCCGGGCCGGAATCCCGCGTCCAGGACCCGTGCCAGCTCGGCGCGGGCGTCGAGGAGGCGGCCTTCGGCGGCGGCGACGCCGAGGGCAACCCCGGCCAGTGGCAGGGTGCGCTGGGGCATGGCGTCGTGCGTGCCGTAGTGGCCGTGGGCCTCGGTCAGACGACGGGCGGCCTCGGCCACGTCTCCCCGGGCGAGCTCGATGACGGCGAGGAGCAGACAGGCGCCGCCGTGCGGCTTGGCGCTCGGGCGGACTTGCTGCGCGTTCGTCGCGGCCTCGACGGCTTCGTCCCAGCGGCCCAGGGAGCAGAGCGAATGGGAGAGGTTCTCCCACACCCAGGACTCCGACTCCAGCAGACCCATTTTCCGGGTGAGTTCAACGCCCTCTCTGAGGATCTCGATGGCCTCCCGCGAGCGGCCGATGCCCTCCAGGTGGGACGGCAGGTTCACATGGCTGCGGCCCACGACGGCGGCAATGCCGAGTTCGACGACCCGGTCCCTGACCGCGTACACCTCGGTGAGTCCCACCTCGATGTCGCCCGCCTCGACCATGAGACCGCCCAGGGTGAGGCGCGCGTTCAGCTCGATGTCGCGGGCGCCCACCATCTGCGCGTACTCCACGGCGCGCTCGGCGTCCGTCAGGGCGTCGGGTCCCGGTGTATGGAGCATGGACCAGTTGGCGACCGTCGCCAGGACCTCGGCGTGCACCTTCGAGGGCGGCAGGCCTCGTACCAGCTCCTGGGCGGTGGCGAGTTCCTTCCAGCCGTCGCCGCGGGCCAGTGCCTGCACCAGCCGGGAACGCTGGACCCAGAACCAGGCGGCGCGCAGGGGCTCGTCGTCGCCCTCCAGGAGATGCAGGGCCCGCTTGGTGATCTTCAGAGCGCGCTCGCGCTCCCCGCAGTACCGGCCCGCGACGGCCGCCTCGGCCATCAGGTCGAGATAGGTCAGCGGCTTGGTGGCCGGGTCGCAGCCGCACGGAGGAGCCGGGGCGCAGCCGCAGGGAGGATAGGCCTCGGTGTAGTCGACGGGGCGCAGCTCGGACCGTACGGCGTCGGGGACGGAGTCCCACAGCTCCATCGCCCGCTCCAGGAGCCGCAGTTGCTCCGAGTAGGCGTGCCGGCGGCGGGCCGCCACGGAGGCGTCGAGAACGGCTGGCAGGGCCTTGGCCGCGTCGTGCGCGTGATACCAGTAGCTGGCCAGGCGCGCGGCGCGCTCATCGGCCGGTACGAGCGCCGGGTCGGCCTCCAGTGCTTCGGCGTACCGCCGGTTGAGGCGGGAGCGCTCGCCGGGCAGGAGGTCGTCGGCGACGGCCTCGCGCACCAGGGAGTGGCGGAAGCGGTAGCCGTCCCCCTCCGGTGTCGCGAGCAGGAGGTTGGCTCCCACCGCGGCCCGCAGCGCCTCGATGAGATCGTCCTCGGAGAGCTGCGCCACGGCGGCGAGCAGCGCGTACTCGACGGTGGAGCCGCCTTCCGCGACGATCCGGGCCACCCGCTGGGAACTCTCGGGCAGGCTCTCGACCCGGACCAGGAGCAGGTCCCGGAGGGAGTCGGTGAGGCCGGTGCGGCAGCCCTCGTGCGCTGCCACGGCGAGTTCCTCGACGAAGAACGCGTTCCCGTCGGAGCGTTCGAAGATCTCGTCGACCAGGGTCGGGGCAGGCTCGGAGGCGAGGATTCCGGCGATCTGGCGGCCGACTTCGGCGCGGCTGAAGCGGCCGAGTTCGATACGGCGGACCGTGCGCAGCCGGTCCAGCTCGGCCAGCAGCGGGCGCAGCGGATGGCGGCGGTGGACGTCGTCGGCGCGATAGGTGGCGACGACGACGAGCCGGCCGCTGCGCAGCGTCCGGAAGAGGTAGGCGAGGAGGTGGCGGGTCGAGGCGTCGGCCCAGTGCAGGTCCTCCAGGAGGACGACCACCGTGCGCTCGGCGGCGACGCGCTCCAGGAGGCGGACGGTGAGCTCGAAGAGGCGGGCCATGCCCTCCTCGTCATGCCGCCCACGCGAGGTGTCGCCCAGCTCGGGCAGCAGCCGGGCCAGCTCCTCCTCCTGCCCGGCCGCCGCGGCGGACAGCTCGTCGGGAAGCCGGCGGCGCAGGGCGCGCAGGGCGGTGGAGAACGGGGCGAAGGGCAGCCCGTCGGCGCCGATCTCGACGCAGCCGCCGAGTGCCACGACAGCGCCGGCACGGTCGGCCGCGCCGGCGAACTCCTCGATGAACCGTGTCTTTCCGACGCCCGCCTCACCGCCGACCAGCAACGCCTGTGGCTCGCCCGCGGCAGCGCGGGCGAGCGCGTTGTTCAGCACGTCCAGCTCGTCGGCACGACCGACGAAAACCGGACTGACGGACCTGGTCTCCACAACGCCGAGCATCGCACAGGGGTCTGACAACGCGGCAGCGATTATCGGCGCCCCGCCCGTCCCCGACTGGCCTGCCCGGCGCGGCGGCAGCCCCGCACGGCGCAGTGCCGGGAGTCCCCCCGGACTCCCGGCACTGCTGGCACTTCCGGCGCTCTTGGCCCCTTCCCCGGCCGGCATCACGCCGCGCGTGCGAAGCGGTGGCGGCGTGGGTGCGGGCGGCGGTTCACCTGCCCTTCGGTGTCGTCCTTCGCTGAGCGGCGGGCGGCACGGCGGGCGCGGATGACCTCGCGCGCCAGCCGGTAGTTGTCGGCCTCGCGGATCATCTCGGCGGAACGGATCTGCTGGAGCTCGTACGCGAACATCTCGTACCCCTCGTGAAGAAGTCGGTTTCTGGCTTCGCTCTGTGCGATGCCTCAACCTTCGTCTCCAAGGGGGGTGCGTCACATCGGGAGAGTTCCGCATCTTGCGCACGGGAGGGGCCTTAGGTCTGCCGTAAGAAGCTCGCGGCGGACCTAAGGCCCCTCAGGACGTGCGGTTTTCCAGACTGCTTCCCAGTAGGCGGTTCAGCTGCCGGCGGGCACGGAGAGCAGGATGTCGGAGTACTTGAGGGCGGCCAGCAGCAGACCGATGACGCCGAGCGAGGCGCCCGCCCAGGCGACCGACTTGATCCACGGGGCCTGTACGCGGTCGGGGTTCCCGAACGCGGGCCGCACGAGCACGACGACGCCGACGATCAGTGCGGCCAGCGCGAAGAACCCGGCGACCAGCGCGTTGGCGTTCCAGGAGTCGCCGTACAACTCCTTGAGCTGGGTGCCCACGCTCGATTGCTGCGCCGTCTCCAGCTGCCCGTACAGCGAGTCGCGGGCCTGTGCCACGGTGCCGACCCAGCTGCCCGTCAGCGAAACGATGCCGAGTCCGGCGGACACGACGGCGGCGGCACCCTGGCCCACACCGGAGCCGCCGGCGCTCGCATCGGAGCGGTCATCTGAGTCCGGGTACGCCTGCTCGTCGTCCTCGTACGCCTCGGCGTCGGCCTGGTCCGCGGCCGTGTCGCCGTCCTTCGTGAGCTGCACGTCCTCCTCGTCGCGCTTTGCCTCGGTGCCGGTGTCGGTGCCGGCCTCGTCAACTGTCTTGGATCCCATGCACCGCACCGTACGGACGCTGTCTGAGAAGTGTCTTAATGATCGTCGCGAGCTGCACGCGCGCGTCCGTCACGCCACTCCGGCGCGAGCACGGACCACACTTCGAGGTCCTGGCGCACGCCCCTGTAGGGGTAGCTCTCCCGGAGCACACCGTCGCGGCTCATGCCCAGCCGCCGCGCCACGTTGATGCTCGGTTCGTTGGCGGTCGACGCCTGCCACTCCACACGGTGGATGCCGCGCTCGTCGACGGCCCAGTCGATGAGGATCCCCATGGCGCGGGTGACGAGCCCGCGTCCCGCGCCGGCCGGCTCCAGCCAGCACCCGACCTCGCAGGTGCCCCGCTCGGCGTCGAAGTGCAGGAACAGCACACCGCCGACGAGCTTCCCGTCCAGCCACAGCCCGTGCAGGCTGCCGGTGTCGGCGGCGCGCTTGTCGGCGTACGACTGGAGGAGTTCGCGCGCGGAGTCGGCATCCGTGGCGTTCGCCCCGAAGGGGATGTGCTGCCCGATGAACTCACGTCCCCGGTCCAGGTGCGCCAGGAACTCCTCGGCGTGCCAGGGCTCCAGGGGTCGCAGTTCGGCGCCGTCCTCACCCAGGGATATCGCGTACATCCTGCTGCCGCTCCTTCACGAGTACGTCCATCAGCGCGCCGTCGCGCGCAGCCGGAATCGTCGCATGGGAGGGGCCGGCAGGGCTGGAGTCGGGCGGTTCGATGCTGATGCGTGGCAGACGGCGGTCGAGCCAGCGTGGCAGCCACCAGTTGGCGCCGCCGAGCATGTGCATCAGGGCGGGCACCAGGAGCGTACGCAGTACGAAGGCGTCGAGCGCGACCGCGGCGGCGAGCGCGATGCCGAACATCGCGATGACGCGGTCGCCGCTGAGCACGAAGGCGAGGAAGACCGAGATCATGATCACGGCAGCGGAGTTGATCACCCGGCTGGTCTCGGCGAGGCCGACGCGGACGGCCCGCCGGTTGTCGCCGGTCTCCAGCCATTCCTCGTACATCCGGCTGACCAGGAAGACCTGGTAGTCCATGGAGAGCCCGAAGAGCACGGACACCATGATCACTGGCAGGAATGGTTCGATCGGGCCCGCGCTGCCGAGGCCCAGCAGCTCACTCCCCCAGCCCCACTGGAAGATCGCGACGACGACGCCGAAGGCGGCGGCGACGGCCGCGACATTCATCGCGGCGGCCTTCAGGGGTATGCCGATGGAGCGGAAGGCGAGCAGGAGCAGGAGGCAGCCGAGCCCGATCACGACGCCCACGAACAGCGGCAGCTTGCCGATGATGACCTCGGCGAAGTCGTCGTAACCGGCGGTGACACCGCCGACGTGCACGTCCAGCGAGGCGTCCGACTCGGCCCGCGGAAGCACGTCGGTGCGCAGCCGGTCGACGAGGTCGCTGGTCTCCTGGGACTGCGGCGAGGACTCCGGCACGACGGTGAGGTACGCGGTGTCGCCGCCCGTGTCGTACGTCACCGGGGTCACCGAGGCGACACCCTCGGTCGACCGGAGTGTGGTGTCGAGGTTGTCGAGGGCGAGCCGGTCCTGGGCGCCGTCGACCTCGGTGACGAGGGTCAGCGGGCCGTTGACGCCGGGGCCGAAGCCGTCGGCCAGGAGGTCGTACGCCTGGCGGGTGGTGGCGGTCTCCGGGTTGTTGCCCTGGTCCGAGGTGCCGAGGTGCAGGCCGAGCGTGGGCAGCGCCAGCACGGTCATGACGGCGAGGGCGACGACTCCGAGCAGCTTGGGGTGCCGCTCGACGAAGGCGGACCAGCGGGCGGCGAGCCCGGTGGGAATCTCCGGCGCGGGACCGTGCTCGTCCAGGTGGCGGCGCTCGCGGCGGCTGAGGGCGCGCATGCCGATGAAGGAGAGCAGCGAGGGCAGCAGGGTCACGGAGGCCGCGACGGTGAGGATCACGGTCAGAGAGGCGGCGATCGCGACGCCGTTGAGGAAGCTGAGCCGCAGGATGAGCATGCCGAGCAGGGCTATGCACACCGTTGCGCCCGCGAAGACGACGGCGCGTCCGGTGGTGGCCACGGCGCTCCGCGCGGCCTCCTCGACCGGCAGCCCGCGCTTCAGTCCGCGTCGGTGTCTGGTGACGATGAACAGCGCGTAGTCGATGCCGACGCCGAGGCCGATCAGCATGCCGAGCATCGGCGCGAAATCGGCGACGGTCATGAAGTGGCCGAGCAGCACGATCCCGGCGTACGCCGTGCCGACGCTCACCAGGGCCGTGGCGATCGGCAGCATGGAGGCGGCGAGCGACCCGAAGGCGAGGAAGAGCACCACGGCGGCGACGATCACGCCGACGACTTCGGCGACATGGCCGCCCGACGACTCGGTGAGCCCGATGGCGTTACCGCCCAGCTCGACCTGGAGGCCGTCCGTCTCCGCGTCCTTGGCAGTGTCCACGACGGCCTGGACTTCGGCCTGGTCGACGTCCTTGGACTGCTCGTCGAAGGTGACCGTGGCGTAGGCGGTACGCCCGTCGTCGCTGATCCGACCGGCGCCCTGGCTGTCGTACGGGTCGGTCACGGAGGCCACGCCGGGCAGGCCCTCGATCTTGTCGAGGGTGACCGTCATCGTCTGCTCGACATTGGCGGCCCGTACGAAACCCCTGTCGGAACCGGTGTGCCAGACGATCGTGTCGCTGTCCCCGCCGAGGTCCGGGAAGCTCTTCTGCAGCAGCTGGGCGGCGCGGCCGGATTCCGTGCCTGGCACCTTGTAGTCGTTCGAGTACGCGGATCCGGCGACCGCTGCGACGACGGTCGTACCGCCGAGCGCGAGGATCCAGAGCAGAACGACCAGAAGGCGGTGCCTGACACACCAGCGCGCGAGTGCTGCCACGAACGAGCTCCCAGTGGGGTGGGGATTGTGGATCTTTACCGGGAACCGCCGAGCAAAGAACACATGAGCAATACGTGGACAACTCTTGCAGGCGGTAGAGATCGTTAGCCGTTTTCGTGGACTTACTCACAGAAATGCGAGGGACTTCACAGCACGCTTATTTGAATCCTCCCCTCCCTGAAGGGGAGGGGATTCCTGGCTCAGGCCGCCTCCTGGAGCAGCGCTCCAGGAGGTCTTCCGCCATCGGCACCAGCCGGGTTGAGACCAGCCCGGACGAGCATCACGCGTGCGGAGTTCTTGTCCCGTGGAGACGCGGTTCCGCACGCGGTGCAGGTGTAGGTGCGCTCACCCAGCGGCAGGCGATGCTTGGCTCTCGCATCGCACTGCGCGCAGTCCATCGTGGTGTGCGCGGGATGGACCAGGTGCACGGCCCTGCCGTGCTTGCGGCCCATCTCGATCAGAGCCTGCTTGGTGGCGCCGATGGCGGCGTCCGCGGCCTTGCGGGCCATGGTGGTCCTGGCCAGGAACTTCGGACAGAAGTCCTCCACCGCGAGGGCGTCGTGGTCGCGGACCACCTTCTTGGCCCACTTGCGGCCGGTGTCCTCCCGCTGCCTGGCGACCTTCTTGTGCGCCTTCGCCCGCAGCTTCTTCGCCGCGCGGTAGCCCTTCGAGGCAGCCTGCCCCTGCTTCGGCTTGCGGCGGGCCATCATCCGGTCGTACCGGGTCAGCTTCTGCTGCGCCTTCCTGCCGTGCTCGGCGTGCGGCAGGTCGTGCGCGTCGGACGTGGTGGTCGCGGTCTCCCTCACACCCCAGTCGACACCGAGTGCGCGGCCGGTCTTGGGCAACGGCTGCACCTCGGCGGGGACGACGAACGAGCAGTACCAGTGCCCGAGGCTGTCCTGGTATACGCGCACCGAGGACGGCTCTGCGGGCAGGTCCCGCGACCACACCACGGTCAATACGATGCCGCCAGCCAGGTGCAGCCGGCCGTCCTTGAGACGGAAGCCGCGCCGGGTGTAGTTCAGGGTCGGCAGCGCCTCGCGCTTGGTCTTCCACGTCGGCATCCCCGCCCGACGGTGCTGCGCAACCCCCTCGCGGATGTCCTTGTGCGCCTTGGCCCTGGACTTGCCGAAATCCCGGATGACCTGCTGCTGGGGAACCGACGAGCCCTCACGCAGCCACGGCGTACAGGCGCGGGCCTCGGTCAGCATCCTGTCGAGCTGCGCCGGGCCGCAGGTGGCCTTCTGGCCGGTGGACTTGTTGTGCAGGTGTACGGCCCTGGACTTGGCGACGCATTCGTTCCACACCCAGCGGCATCGGTCCCACTCCGCCGCCAGGGCGGTGCGGGCGGTCAACGACACGCGCAGCCGGTAGGTGTAGCGGTCCTGCCCGCCCTCCGCAGCCGCCGTCACCTGCGCCATCTCGCCCCCCTCACGGCCCCTGGCCGGGCCACCGTGCCGTCCCGAACCTCTCCGAAGGACCATATGTACGACGCCAGCACACACGCACCCCGATCCCCCGGCCACCACCCCGACCAGCGATCACAGGCACACGTGTTCGCTTCACCCTCGGCGATGCCGACAGCGGTACGGGCGCTCCGCGCCCTGAACCGGGAGCGGCGACGCTCAGCGTCGCGACACCCGGATGCGATTCCCCCTCGGCGTGAACACCGGGGCCTCCTCGCAAGAAACAGGTGAAGTCGCCGTGGGCAGCACGGCGTTGAGCATCATCCTGCAGATCGCCGCGTCCATCGGCACGGCGCTGACGGCTACGGACGGGTTCCGTACGACGCTACTGTGCGGGGTTGATGGCGCTGGCGCTTCCTATGGCGGTTCGGTTGCCGCATTTGAGCCCGTCTGGGGGCACCTCCCAGCGGTAGCTGGGGGAGATTGAGGACGAGGCCGCCAGGCCGATACGGGGGGCTGGGGGCGGAGTCCCCAGGGCGGCACACACGAGGGGCGGTGCGCCTGAACCCAGGTGCACCGCCCCTCAAGCGACAGAGCGAGCGCTAGCCCTCGACGCCCAGCTTCTCAAGGATCAGTTCCTTGACTCGGGCCGCGTCGGCCTGCCCCCGCGTGGCCTTCATGACCGCGCCCACGAGGGCGCCCGCCGCGGCCACCTTGCCACCGCGGATCTTGTCCGCGATGGCCGCGTTGCCCGCGATGGCCTCGTCGACGGCGGCTGTGAGGGCGCCCTCGTCCGAGACGACCTTCAGGCCGCGCTTGTCGACGACCTCGTCCGGGGTGCCTTCGCCCGCGAGAACGCCTTCGATGACCTGACGGGCCAGCTTGTCGTTGAGGGAGCCCTCCTTGACCAGCGAGGTCACCCGGGCCACCTGCTCGGGCGTGATCGGCAGTTCGTCGATCGGACGCCCCGACTCGTTGGCGTTCCGGGCCAGTTCGCCCATCCACCACTTGCGCGCCGAGACCGAGTCGGCACCCGCCTCGATCGTGGCGGCGATCAGATCGACCGCGCCCGCGTTCAGGATCGACTGCATGTCGTGCTCGGAGATCCCCCACTCCTCACGCAGCCGGTTGCGGCGTACCCGCGGCAGTTCGGGCAGGCCCGCCCGCAGCTCCTCGACCCACTCGCGGGTCGGAGCGACGGGGACGAGGTCCGGCTCGGGGAAGTAGCGGTAGTCCTCCGCCTCTTCCTTCACGCGCCCGGAGGTCGTGGAGCCCGTGTCCTCGTGGAAGTGGCGGGTCTCCTGGACGATCGTGCCACCGCTGCCCAGGACGGCGGCGTGCCGCTGGATCTCGTACCGGCAGGCCCGCTCCACCGACCGCAGCGAGTTGACGTTCTTCGTCTCGGAGCGCGTACCGAACTTCTCGGTGCCGTTGGGGCGCAGCGAGAGGTTCACGTCGCAGCGCATCTGGCCCATCTCCATGCGGGCCTCGGAGACACGAAGTGCCTTGATGAGCTCGCGCAGTTCGGCCACGTACGCCTTGGCGACCTCGGGAGCGCGCTCCCCCGCTCCCTCGATCGGCTTGGTGACGATCTCGATGAGCGGGATGCCGGCGCGGTTGTAGTCGAGGAGGGAGTGCGAGGCGCCGTGGATACGGCCCGTGGCGCCGCCCACGTGGGTGGACTTGCCGGTGTCCTCCTCCATGTGGGCGCGCTCGATCTCCACGCGGAAGATCTCGCCGTCCTCCAGCTGGACGTCCAGATAGCCGTTGAAGGCGATCGGCTCGTCGTACTGGGAGGTCTGGAAGTTCTTCGGCATGTCCGGATAGAAGTAGTTCTTCCGGGCGAAACGGCACCATTCGGCGATCTCGCAGTTCAGCGCGAGACCGATCTTGATCGCGGACTCGACACCGGTCGCGTTCATGACCGGGAGCGAGCCGGGCATGCCGAGGCAGACGGGGCACGTCTGCGAGTTCGGCTCGGCGCCCAGCTCGGTCGAACAGCCGCAGAACATCTTGGTCTTGGTGCCGAGTTCGACATGGACCTCAAGGCCCATGACGGGGTCGTACGACGCCAGCGCGTCCTCGTACGACACCAGGTCGGTCGTGGTGGTCACGGTGAAACTTCCCTCTCAGCCCAGCAGGACGTCGTCGTCGCCCAGCCGCTTCAGCTCGCGGTAGAGCAGTGCGAGACCGGTGACGACGCCGGCGGCGGTCACCACGGCGTCGACGAGCCGCAGCGTGTCGTTCTCGACGCGGGCCTTCTTGATCTGCTTGGCGACACCGATCGCGCCGAACGCGGTCGTGGCGATGGACAGGTACGTGCCGGACTTCGACTTCTTGAAGCCCTTGGCCTTCGACAGTGCCTTGCTCACAGCGACGGAGCCTCCTCGATCAACGGGTGTCCCCACCTTTCCACGAAGGCGGCCTCGACCGCGGCGCCCACCTTGTAGAGGCGGTCGTCCTGCATCGCGGGGGCGATGATCTGCAGACCGACCGGGAGGTTGTCCTCCGGCGCAAGACCGCAGGGCAGCGACATGGCGGCGTTGCCGGCCAGGTTGGTCGGGATGGTGCACAGGTCCGCGAGGTACATCGCCATCGGGTCGTCGGCGCGCTCACCGATCGGGAAGGCGGTGGTTGGCGTCGTCGGCGAGACGATCACGTCGACCTGCTCGAAGGCCTTCTCGAAGTCGCGGGTGATGAGCGTACGGACCTTCTGGGCGCTGCCGTAGTACGCGTCGTAGTAGCCGCTCGACAGGGCGTACGTGCCGAGCATGATGCGGCGCTTGACCTCGTCCCCGAACCCCGCCTCACGGGTGAGGGAGGTGACGTCCTCGGCGGAGCGGCCGCCGTCGTCGCCGGTGCGCAGGCCGTAGCGCAGACCGTCGAAGCGGGCGAGGTTGGAGGAGCACTCGGACGGCGCGATGAGGTAGTACGCGGACAGCGCCAGGTCGAAGGACGGGCAGTCCAGCTCGACGATCTCGGCGCCCAGCTCCTTGAGGAGCGCGACCGACTCCTCGAAGCGCTGGACGACACCCGCCTGGTAGCCCTCGCCGCTGAACTGCCTCACGACGCCTACGCGCATGCCGGTGACGCTGCCGTTGCGGGCGGCTTCGACGACGGGCGGTACGGGCGCGTCGATGGAGGTCGAGTCGAGGGGGTCGTGACCGGCGATGACCTCGTGGAGGAGGGCCGCGTCCAGGACCGTACGGGCGCAGGGGCCGCCCTGGTCGAGGGAGGACGAGAACGCCACCATGCCGTACCGGGAAACGCCGCCGTACGTCGGCTTCACGCCGACCGTGCCGGTGACGGCGGCGGGCTGGCGGATGGAGCCGCCGGTGTCGGTGCCGATGGCGAGAGGGGCCTGGAAGGAGGCGAGGGCGGCGGAGGACCCACCGCCGGAGCCGCCGGGGATACGCGTCAGGTCCCACGGGTTGCCGGTCGGCCCGAACGCGCTGTTCTCGGTGCTGGACCCCATGGCGAACTCGTCCATGTTGGTCTTGCCGAGGATGACGACGTCGGCAGCCTTCAGCCGCTGGGTGACGGTCGCGTCGTACGGCGGGATCCAGCCCTCGAGGATCTTCGAACCGACCGTGGTCGGGATCCCCTCGGTGGTGAAGATGTCCTTGAGCGCGAGCGGCACGCCCGCGAGGGGACCGAGTTTCTCGCCCCTGGCCCGCTTGTCGTCGACGGCACGGGCCTGGGCGAGCGCGCCCTCCCGGTCGATGTGCAGGAAGGCGTGCACCTTCTCGTCGACGGCCTCGATACGGGCGAGGTGCGCCTCGGTGACCTGCACGGCCGTCAGTTCGCCGGCGGCGATCTTCTGGGCGATCTCGGCGGCTGTGAGCTTGATGATGGTGACGTTGCTGTCCGTCATGTCGGGTTACTCCTCCCCCAGGATCTGCGGCACCTTGAAACGCTGCTGCTCCTGGGCCGGGGCGCCGGACAGCGCCTGCTCGGGGGTGAGCGACGGACGGACCTCGTCCGCGCGCATGACGTTCGTCAGCGGCAGCGGGTGGGAGGTCGGCGGTACGTCTTGGTCGGCGACCTCGCTGACGCGGGCGACCGCGCCGATGATGTCGTCGAGCTGACCGGCGAAGTGATCGAGCTCTTCGCCCTTCAGCTCCAGACGCGCCAGCCGTGCGAGGTGGGCGACCTCCTCGCGCGTGATGCCAGGCATGCAGCGATCCTCAGGGGTGAGTGTGTGTGCTTTGCGCCAATCCTATGGCGCCGGTGCGGGTGGCTGCGCCCGGGTTTCCTTTCTGCTCCCGCCCTCTGGGGTGCTGTGCCCCTAAACGACCCGCCCCGGATCATCCGCCGCAGCCGCGGGCAGCGCGGCCCGAGGCCGCTGCCACCCCCTGGACCCGCGGGCCCGAAGCCACGCGGTGGTCTCCTCCGCGGGCATCGCCGCGGCGACCAGCCACCCCTGAACCGCGTCGCATCCGAGATCCCGGAGCCGCTCCCACGTCTCGTCGTCCTCCACCCCTTCGGCAACGACGAGAAGCCCCAGCGAATGAGCGAGATCGACAGTGCAGCGGACGATCTCGGCATCCTCCGTGTCGACGGCCAGCCGAGCCACGAAGGACCGGTCGATCTTCAGCTCGCTCACGGGCAGCCGACGCAGGTGCACCAACGAGGAGTACCCGGTCCCGAAGTCGTCGAGCGACATCTTCACGCCGTGCCCGGTCAGCGCGGCCAGCGTGGCCGCGGCCCGGTGCGGGTCCTCGAGCAGCACATGCTCGGTGATCTCCAGCTGCAAGGCCCCCGCCGGGACTCCATGCCGCGCCAGCCGTGCGGCGACCGACCCCGCGAACCCCGGCGTATGCACATCCCGCGGCGACACATTCACGGCCACCGGCACATAAAGCCCCTGGGCCCGCCACCGGGCCACCTGCCCGAGCGCCGTCTCCAGCACATACTCCGTGAGATGCGGCATCAGCCCGGACGACTCGGCGATCGCTATGAACTCGTCCGGCGGCACCTTCCCCCGCTCGGGATGCACCCACCGTACGAGCGCCTCGAGCCCGGCCACCTGTCCGTCGAAGCGGACCTTCGGCTGGTAGTGCAACTCGACGTCCCCGGAATCCAGAGCCCGGCGCAGGTCCCCCAACAGCCCCAGGCGGTCAGGGGTGTTGGAGTCCCGCTTGGACTCGTACACCTCCACTCCCGTACGGTCCCGCTTCGCCTGGTACATCGCGACATCCGCCCGCCGCAGCAGCCCCTCCGCGTCCAGCGCGTGGTCGGGGAAGACGGCGAGCCCGGCACTGGCCTCCAGCACGAGCGTCAGCCCGTCGAGGTCCAGCGGCGAACCGAGCGCGGCGACGAGGTTACGAGCCACCCGCGTCGCGGACGTCGTCGAGTCGGCTACGGGCAGCAGTACGGCGAACTCGTCACCACCGAGCCGCGCGGCCTCCGCCCCGCGCGGCAACGCCAGCCGCAACCGATCCGCGATCTGCAACAGCAGCCGGTCCCCCGCAAGATGTCCCAGCGTGTCATTCACGGACCGGAAACGATCCAGGTCGATCAGCATCAGTGCGGAACGCGCACCGATCCGCTCGGCGTCCTCAAGCGCCGTCCAGGTGCGTTCGAGGAGCCACTGACGGTTGGGCAGCCCGGTGAGCGGGTCGCGCAGTTGTTCCTCGGCCCGGGCGCGGGCTATCCACAGACTGAAGTCGAGCGCGATGAGCGGGATCGAGAAGAGCGGCAGCAGTACGGGAACGGACATCGCGACGACGCAGATCAGCGGGGCGATGCCGAGCAGCGCCACGGCCACGAGCCCGTGTCTGACCAGGGCCGTACGGGCGACGGTCGGCACTCCGGCACGGGGCGCATGGAGGTACCAGAGGAGCGCGCGCGTCACAGCGAGATACGCGACTGCCACCAACACCACCTCGGGCGCGGTGTAGACGGTCCAGCTCTCCGGGTTCCAGGGCTCCTCCACGGACGGGACCCGGCCGAACACGGCCAGCACCAGCGCACCGCCGCCGATGCCCAGAATGTCCACCGCGCCTTGCAGCACGCCCTGCCGCCAGCGGTGCCGGCGCGCTATGCCGACGAGCACGACGACGATGAGGCTGACCATTCCCGCGGGCACCCAGCCGTACAGCAGCAGGACGGCGAGTGTGAGGGCCGCGCCGGAGCCCGTGCCGCCCCACCAGCGGGCGCGGCCGAGCGCCACCAGATGGCCGACGATGATGCCGACGAGCACGGCAAGCGACCAGCCGACGGAACCGGACGGAAAGAGCGCCTGGTACCCGGTGAATCCCCGGAAGAAGCCCGCGCCCAGCACGAACCCGGCCGCCGCGACGACCGCCGTGGGCAGTGTGGGCCAGTACGTCTGCCTCTCGGGTTCATGGCCGGGCAGCCCGTGCCCGGCGCCGGTGCTTTCATGGCTGGGCATTCCCAGCCCGGAACCGGTGCTCTGCCGGCCCGGCATCCCAAGCCCGGGGCGGGCGCCGCGGATCCCGAGCCCGGAGCCGTCGCTCATCTGGCCCTGCCCGTGCCCCTGTCCGCGCGTGTCCGTGCCCGGCGCGTGCCCGTCCACCACATTGCGCTGCCCGCCCACGGCTCGCTGTCCGGCGGCACCCAGGGACGCCCCCCATCTCCGTATGCCGGTCACCCAGCGTGGGCGCAGCCGTGAGTCCGGGGCGGCGCTCTCGGTCGGTTCCATTACCCGTCCCTCTCACAGCCGGCGGTGCCCACGCCACGCGGCCCGATGCCCGACACTCACTCAACGGCACCGCGTCTGAAAACTCTTCCCCCGCTCTTGACGAGCGGGAGATGCCCCAACCGCAGCCGGGCACGGCAGGCGCACATCTCAACAGTAGGCCGCAGAAGGCTTCTACGGGCACCGGTCGTCTACGGTTGCCCGAATGCGACCAGGCCACCCGCATGCATCTGGTATGCGCCGAACGGGTGGCCTTCAATCCCTACTCCTCGATCGGAAGCGCGACTTCAGCGGCTACTTCCGGCCCTTGTTCGAGCAGAACGGCAAAGCCGTCCTCGTTCAGAACAGGCACTTTGAGCTGCATAGCCTTGTCGTACTTCGATCCAGGATTGTCACCTACGACCACGAAAGACGTCTTCTTCGAAACCGATCCGGTCACTTTCGCGCCCCGGATCTGGAGTTCCTCTTTCGCGCCGTCCCGTGTGTGGTGTTCGAGCGTTCCGGTGACGACGACGGTGAGTCCTTCGAGCGGGCGCGGTCCTTCGTCCTCGCCCGAACTCTCTTCCGCCATCCGAACTCCGGCCGCCCGCCACTTGCGCAGGATTTCCTGGTGCCAGTCCACCGCGAACCACTCTTTCAGGGAGGCCGCGATGATCGGGCCGACTCCCTCGGTGGCGGCCAGCTCCTCCTCGGTGGCCTGCTCGATTCTGTCGATCGAGCGGAGCTCGCGCGCCAGTGCCTCGGCCGCGACCGGACCGACATGACGGATCGACAGCCCCGTGAGCACCCGGGCGAGCGGGCGGCTTTTGGCGGCGGCGATGTTCTCCAGCATGGCAAGCGCGTTTTTCTTGGGCTCGCCCTGCTGGTTGGCGAAGACCGTGGCGATCTTCTCCTCGCCGGTCTTCGGGTCCCGCTTCGGCAAGCCACTGTCCTGGTCGAGGACGTACGCCTTGATGGGCAGCAACTGCTCGATGGTGAGATCGAAGAGGTCACCCTCGTCCTTGAGAGGCGGCTCGGCCGGCTCCAGAGGCTTGGTCAGCGCGGCGGCGGCGACGTAGCCGAAGTTCTCGATGTCCAGCGCCTTGCGTCCCGCCAGGTAGAAGAGGCGCTCGCGCAACTGGGCCGGGCACGTACGTGCGTTGGGGCAGCGCAGGTCGACGTCGCCCTCCTTCATCGGCCGCAGCGGCGTACCGCACTCGGGGCACTCGGCGGGCATCACGAACTCCCGCTCGCTGCCGTCGCGCAGATCGGCGACCGGGCCGAGGATCTCCGGGATGACGTCACCGGCCTTGCGCAGCACCACCGTGTCGCCGATGAGGACGCCCTTGGCCTTGACCACGTCCTGGTTGTGCAGTGTCGCGAACTCGACCTCGGAGCCCGCCACGGTGACCGGCTCCACCTGCGCATACGGCGTGACGCGACCCGTCCGGCCCACGCCCACACGGATGTTGACCAGCTTGGTGTTGACCTCCTCCGGCGCGTACTTCCACGCGATCGCCCAGCGCGGGGCGCGCGAAGTCGAGCCGAGGCGGCCCTGGAGTGGGATCTCGTCGAGCTTCACGACGACGCCGTCGATCTCGTGCTGCACGGAGTGACGGTTTTCTCCGTAGTACGCGATGAACTCCCGTACGCCGTCGAGGTCGTCGACCACCTTGCTGTACGGGGTCGTCGGCAGGCCCCATTCGCGCAGCAGGCCGTAGGCCTCTGAGAGCCGGTCGAGTCCGTCGAAGCCCTCTCTCGCGCCGATGCCGTGCACCACCATGTGCAGCGGGCGGGTGGCGCTGACGCGGGGGTCCTTCTGGCGCAGTGAACCCGCCGCGGCGTTGCGCGGGTTGGCGAAAGGCTTGTCTCCGGCCTCCACCAGGCGGGCGTTGAGCTCCTGGAACTTCTCCATCGGGAAGTAGACCTCGCCGCGGATCTCCACGAGGGCGGGGATGCGGTCACCCCTCAGGCGGTCGGGGATCTCGGCGATCGTCCGCACATTCGGTGTGATGTCCTCCCCCGTGCGGCCGTCGCCGCGGGTCGCCGCGCGTGTGAGGCGGCCGTGCTCATAAGTGAGGTTGACCGCGAGGCCGTCGACCTTCAGCTCGCACAGGAAGTGGTGGTCGGAGGTGCCGACCTCCTTCGCGACGCGGTCGGCCCAGGCCGCCAGCTCGGCGTCGTCGAAGGCGTTGTCCAGCGACAGCATGCGCTCGCGGTGCTGAACCGCCGTGAAGTCCGTCTCGTACGCCCCCGCGACCTTCTGGGTCGGGGAGTCGGGGGTGCGCAGCTCGGGATACTCGTCCTCGAGGGCCTCCAGGGTGCGCAGAAGCCGGTCGAATTCCGCGTCGCTGACGACCGGCGCGTCCTTCACGTAGTACCGGAAGCGGTGCTCCTCGATCTGCTCCGCGAATTGCGCGTGCTTCTCCCGTGCCTCAGCGGGCACGGGCCCCGCAGTCGAGCCAGTCTGTGCGTCCTTGTCGCCGGCCACCGTGTCGTCCTCCCGTTACTCTGGGTTGTCCGCGAGGGATCTCGCCGCCTGGACGCAGTGGGCGAGCGCCCGGCGTGCGTACTCGGGCGAAGCACCCGCGAGTCCGCACGTCGGAGTGACCGTGACCGACTCCGCGAGAAGCCCCGGATTCAGCCCCAGCCTGCGCCACAGCGTCCTGACACCCATGACGCTACCGGCAGGGTCTGACAATGGGCCGTCCGTGCCCGGCACGATGCCCGCGAACAGCTTCGTGCCCCCTTCCACTGCTTCCCCGATCACGTCGTCGTCACGCTCGGTGAGGAGCCCGAAGTCGAAGGAGATCGCTGCGGCTCCCGCCCGCCGCAGCAGGGCGAACGGGACGTCGGGGGCGCAGGTGTGCACGACGACGGGCCCGCCGTCGTGCACGCCGGCGACGTCCCGCAGCGTGCCCTCGGCGACCTGGCGGTCCACGGCCCGGTGGGTGCGGTAGCCGCTCGCGGTCTTCACCTGACCGCGCAGGACGGCGACGAGCGAGGGCTCGTCGAGTTGCAGCACGATCTCGGCGCCGGGCACCCGCCGCCGTACGTCGTCGAGGTGGGCGCGCAGCCCCTCGGCGAGCGATCCGGCGAGATCCCGGCACGCACCGGCGTCGGACAACGCCGCCTGGCCGTTCTTCAGCTCCAGCGCCGACGCGAGCGTCCAGGGCCCCACCGCCTGCACCTTCAGCGGCCCCTCGTACCCCTGCGTGAATTCCTCGAGCGCGTCGAGGTCCTGACGGAGCCAGGCCCTGGCCCGCCGGGTGTCCCGCCCCGGCCGGTCACCGATCCGCCATCCGCTGGGCTCCACGCGCGCGTACAGCTCGACCAGCATCCCGGCCGTCCGCCCGATCATGTCGGCCCCGGGCCCCCGGGCAGGCAGCTCCGCCAGATACGGCATCCCCGTCTCCGGCCCCTCAAAGGTGCCGGTCACGGTCCTGGCGGCCTCCCGGGCGTCCTCGCCCGGCATCGACCCGACCCCGGTCGCAGGACCAGGCCTCAACTTGCGTCGGCTGGGGGTGCGGGGGGCGTCCCCCGGGAAAATGGTGTCGCTCACACCGGCAGCGTACGTAATCGTGATGGCGCGGTCAGCGCCCCGGCCGCACCGTCAGGTCGTTGACCTCCGCGTCCCGGGGCAGGTCCAGGGCCATCAGGATCGTCGTCGCCACCGATTCGGGGTCGATCCACTTCGAGGGGTCGTACTCCTTGCCCTCCTGCTGGTGGACCTTGGCCTGCATGGGGCCGGCGGTACGGCCCGGGTAGACCGAGGTGACGCGGACGCCGTTCGCGTGCTCCTCGTGGCGCAGGGAGTCGGCGAGGGCCTTCAGGCCGTGCTTGGAGGCGGCGTACGCGGACCATTCGCGGCCGGCGTTGAGGCCGGAGCCGGAGTTGACGAAGATCACATGTCCCTGGGCGACACGGAGTTGGGGCAGGAAGTGCCGGGTCAGCTCGGCCGGCGCGATCAGGTTGACGTTCAGCTGGTGGCGCCAGGTCTTGGGGGTCAGCTCGCCGACCGGGCCGAGGTCGATGACGCCCGCGATGTGCATGAGCGAGTCGATCCGGTCGGGCAACGTCTGGTGCGAGAACGCCCAGGACAGCCGGTCCGGGTCCGCGAGGTCGCCGACCAGGGTCTTCGCTCCCGGGAACTCGGCGGCCAGCTCCTTGGCGCGGCCCGCGTCGCGCGCGTGCAGCACGAGCTCGTCCCCGCGCGCGTGAAGACGGCGGGCGACGGCCGCGCCGATGCCGGAACCGGCCCCGGTGATCACATGTGTAGCCATGTCCGCCATGCTCGCATCACTGCTTGCCGAGCGACTCCTCCAGGTACGCCAGCGCTCCCACCGGCTCCTCCGCGAAGAACACCAGGTCGGTCAGCGGCACCGGCAGAAAGCCCTCGTCCTCCATGCGCCGGAACTGCTCCTTGAGGCCGTCGTAGAAGCCCGCCGTGTTGAGCAGCACCACCGGCTTGGTGGTGTGGCCGTGCTTCTTCAGCTCCAGGATGTCGGTCGCTTCATCCAGCGTGCCGGTCCCGCCGACCATGATCACCACGGCGTCGGCCTTCTCCAGAAGCAGCGCCTTCCGCTCGGCGAGGTCCCGCGCGACGACCATCTCGTCGGCGTCCGGCCGCGCCTTGGCCACCAGGAACTCCACGGAGACACCGAGCAGCCGCCCACCCGCCTCCTGAACCCCGTCGGCGACGACCTTCATGAGCCCGACATCGGAACCGCCCCACACCAGCGTGTGCCCGCCCTTGCCAAGCAGTTCGGCGAACTCGCGGGCGGGGCGCGTGTAGCGCTCGTCGAGGTCGGCGGCCGAGAGGAAGACGCAGATGTTCATGGACTCACCGTACGGGCCGCCTCTGACATCGCGCTCACGCGGAGCTTCGACTGACGGTGCGGCAGCTTCTCCCAGTCGTCCATGAACTGGGCCGAGAGGCCGTGTTTCGCGGCCAGTTCGACGAGCGTGTCGGTGCGGTAGTAGAAGTCCTCGTGCAGCACCTGGTGTTCTCTGCCCTCGGTCCGGTCGAAGGTGAAGTCGAAGAACCCGCCGGGCGCCAGTACCCGGCCCACGTGGGCGAGGCACTGCTCGATGACGTCCGACGGCGAATGCGAGAACACACTGTGCGCGTGCACCACGTCGAAGGACGCGTCGGGCAGGAAGGCGAAGGTCAGATCATCCGTGAGCGTCAGATGGGGCAGCTTGGCCTGGAGGCCTTCCCGTACGACGGTGTCCTGGGCCGCGATCAGGATGTCCGGCGAGATGTCGATCCCGTAGTAGTGGCCGCTCTCCAGGTAGTCGATGAACAGCCGCCCGGCGCGGAGGTTCCCGCAGCCGATCTCCAGCATCCTGTGCTGCGGCTTCAGCCCGTGCCGCACCAGGTAGTCGAACTGCATCCGCCCGATCTGTGCCCACCGGTCGCGTGACGGATTGTGGCCCACCGCCGCCTCCGTGCTGCGCGCGGCGTCGGAGGCCATCACAGCCCGGTAGTACGCGATGTGATCGCGGTACTTGAGACGCAGCCAGGCATCACGCGCGGCCCGGCGGGCGTACGGGGGCACCTTGTCGGGGTGCCTCAGCGCGTAAGTCACTTGATGCGCAAGGCTCTTGCGGTAGCGGGTCAGTCGCGTGGATCCCATAGGGACTCCCGATCGGGACGATGTCAGGGAAGAATCCGCCAGCAGCGTGCGCTGCACCCGGTGAGACCGCAATCCGAGGAGCAGGAACGTGACCGCAGGCCACCGCATCACCATCGAAAAGGGCACCGAGCACGTACGCGTAGTGCACGACGGGCAGGTACTCGCGGAGAGCACACGCCCGCTGCTGCTGCGCGAAACAGGCTTGCCCGTACGCTACTACCTGCCCATTGAGGACGTACGCACCGAATTGCTGACACCCTCGGACACTCACACCCACTGCCCGTTCAAGGGTGACGCGTCCTACTGGTCGCTGCCCGGCGCCCCCGACCTCGTCTGGACCTACCCGGACCCGAAGCCGGAGGTCGCGGAGATCAAGGACCACGTGTGCTTCTACGAAGTAGAAGTCATCTGACCGACTAGGCCACCGCAGTCGTCACCCGCACCGTAGTCGCGATCGTCGCCGAGCCCACCACTCGCGTGCCGTCGTACAGGACGATCGCCTGGCCGGGGGCGACGCCGCGGACGGGCTCGGTGAAGGTGACCTCCAGCGAGTCGTCGACGAGTTCGGCCGTGACCGTCGTCTCGCCTCCGTGGGCGCGGAGCTGGGCCGTGTAGGTGCCGGGGCCGGTGGGGGCCGCCCCGCACCAGCGGGGCTTGATGGCCGTCAGGGCAGAGACCTCCAAAGACGCCGCGGGGCCGACCGTCACCGTGTTGTTCACCGGCGAGATGTCGAGGACGTAGCGCGGCTTGCCGTCGGGGGCGGGTGTGCCGATGCGGAGCCCCTTGCGCTGGCCGATCGTGAAGCCGTACGCGCCCTCGTGGGTGCCCACCTTGTCACCCGACTCGTCGACGATGTCGCCCTCCGACTTGCCCAGCCGGTTCGCCAGGAAGCCCTGGGTGTCGCCGTCGGCGATGAAGCAGATGTCGTGCGAGTCCGGCTTCTTGGCGACGGCCAGTCCCCGGCGCTCGGCCTCCGCGCGGATCTCGTCCTTCGTCGTGACCGTGTCGCCGAGCGGGAAGAGGGCGTGCGCCAGCTGGCGGTCGTCGAGGACTCCCAGGACGTACGACTGGTCCTTGGCCATGTCGGAGGCGCGGTGCAGCTCGCGCGTGCCGTCGTCGTTCACGATCACCTTGGCGTAGTGGCCGGTGCAGACGGCGTCGAAGCCGAGGGCGAGGGCCTTGTCGAGCAGGGCCGCGAACTTGATCTTCTCGTTGCAGCGCAGGCAGGGGTTCGGGGTGCGTCCGGCCTCGTACTCGGCGACGAAGTCCTCGACCACGTCCTCGCGGAAACGCTCGGCGAGGTCCCATACGTAGAAGGGGATGCCGATCACATCCGCGGCTCGGCGGGCGTCGCGCGAGTCCTCGATGGTGCAACAGCCGCGCGCGCCCGTGCGGAACGACTGCGGGTTCGCCGAGAGGGCGAGGTGGACACCGGTCAAGTCGTGCCCGGCTTGTGCGGCGCGGGCGGCGGCGACGGCGGAGTCCACACCGCCGGACATGGCGGCCAGTACGCGGAGGGGGCGGGGGCGCTGCGAGATCTGAGTCATAACCCTTCCAGGGTAAGGGGCCGCGGGAACCGGAGCCCGCGAGTATCCGTTTGAGATCACATGGGCGAGACGAACAGCCATAGGACCCACAGGGCAGGGGATGCGGACCGGCGCATCGGGCGCCGAGCGCTGCTGATCGGCGGCACGGCAGCCGCCGCGGGCACCGCCGCGCTCGCGTGGGACGACATGTCCCGCATGTGGTGGCGCATGCCCGGCATGGAGAAGCCGCGCAAGCTGGGCGAGGTCGACTTCGCGGGCGCCGGCTGGGTGGCGGCCTCGTCGGCGAACCTGCGGACGGCGGACCGTCCCGAGGACTACGGCATAGACCGGGTGATCATCCACGTCACCCAGGGCAGCTTCGACAGCGCGGTGAAGGTCTTCCAGGACCCCGGGCACGGCGCCGCGACCCACTACATCGTCCGCAAGGACGGCTACGTCGCCCAGATGATCCGCGAGCTGGACGTGGCCTTCCACGCCGGCAACCGCGACTACAACGAACGCAGCATCGGCATAGAGCACGAAGGCTTCGTGGACAAGCCGGAGGACTTCACGGACGCGATGTACGAGGCCTCGGCCCGCGTCACGGCACGAGTCTGCGCGCGCTACAAGATCCCGATCGACCGCAAGCACATCATCGGCCACGTCGAAGTGCCGGGCACGGACCACACGGATCCAGGTCCGGGCTGGGACTGGGACCGGTACATACCGCTCGTACGACAGGCTCGTACGGCCAAGGCGTAGCTACGGCGCTGCTGGGCCTCAGCTGAGCCCAGCCGTCCGCGCCCTCTCCACCGCCGGGCCGATCGCCTTGGCCACCGCTTCGACGTCCGCCTCCGTGGACGTGTGGCCGAGGGAGAAGCGGAGGGTGCCGCGGGCCAGGTCGGGGTCGGTGCCCGTGGCAAGGAGGACATGGCTGGGCTGGGCCACGCCCGCCGTGCACGCCGAACCCGTGGAGCACTCGATGCCCTGCGCGTCCAGGAGCAGCAGCAGCGAGTCGCCCTCACAACCGGGGAACGTGAAGTGGGCGTTCGCGGGCAGTCGCCCCTCGCCGGCCGGGTCGCCGCCGAGGATGGCCTCGGGGACGGCCTTGCGTACGGCGTCGATCAGGTCGTCCCGCAGGGCGCCGATCTCGCGGGCGAACCACTCGCGCTGCTCTGCGGCGGTCCGGCCGGCGACGGCGAACGCGGCGACGGCGGGCACGTCCAGGGTCCCGGAGCGGACGTGGCGCTCCTGGCCGCCGCCGTGCAGGACGGGTACGGGGCTGTACTCGCGGCCGAGGAGCAGAGCCCCGATGCCGTACGGGCCGCCGATCTTGTGGCCGGAGACGGACATCGCGGCGAGCCCGGAGGCGCCGAAGTCGACGGGGAGCTGGCCGAAGGCCTGGACGGCGTCGGCGTGCAGGGGGATGTCGAACTCGGCGGCGACATCGGCCAGTTCGCGGACCGGCAGCACCGTGCCGATCTCGTTGTTCGCCCACATGATCGTGGCGAGGGCCACATCGTCGGGGTTGCGGGCGATGGCCTCGCGCAGGGCTTCGGGGTGGACGCGGCCGTACGGGTCGACCGGGAGGTACTCGACCGTGGCGCCCTCGTGTTCGCCGAGCCAGTGCACGGCGTCGAGGACGGCGTGGTGCTCCACAGGGCTGGCGAGGACCCGGGTGCGGGACGGGTCGACGTCGCGGCGGGACCAGTACAGGCCCTTCACGGCGAGGTTGTCGGCCTCGGTGCCGCCGGAGGTGAAGACCACCTCGCTGGGGCGTGCGCCGAGGGCTGCCGCCAGGGTTTCGCGGGCTTCCTCGACGGTTCGCCGCGCGCGGCGGCCGGCTGCGTGCAGGGAGGAGGCGTTGCCGGTTGCGCTCAGCTGGGCGGTCATTGCCTCGACCGCCTCCGGGAGCATGGGGGTGGTCGCGGCGTGGTCGAGGTATGCCATGGTGGGCCCAATTCTAGAGCCCGCTGTGGTGTGGCTCCGTTGGGCCGGTCCGTCAGCTGCCGAGGCTCCACGACAACGTGTTGTCCGCCGACATGAAGGCCGCCAGGACCAGGAGGTCGGCGACGCCGAGGCCCAGGCCCAGATAGGCGCGGCCGGGGCGGGTGGTGTTGCGGTAAAGAGCCACCGAGGCCAGGGCTATGGCAATGGGGCCCAGGAAGATGTTGAAGACCAGGAGGCCCACAAGGCCGAGGATGAAGGACGCCACGGCCATGCCGTCGGCGTCACGACGGACGGCGTTACGGCGCTGGGGCGCGGCGGTGGTCAGCTGCATGAGTCTGCTCCCAACAGGCGTAGGGACGTGGTCAGTTGGTGTTCTCGTGGCGGCGTGAGTGACGCTCGCGGGCCGCGAACACGGCCAGCCAGACGCCGATGACCGCGGCGGCGACGAGGGTGAAGGAGAGCGGCGCGTGGGCCACGGTGCCCAGGACGACGCCCAGCAGCAGGAGTGCCGCGACGAGGAACAGCATGAGATGCCTCTCGTGGTGTCGTGGGTCGTAATCGTTGATCAGTGAACGCTTGTAGCTACAGTTGTTCACTGACTTCCCAGTCTAGCGCGTTCATGACTTTTCAAATCACAGAGAACAGTTGTTAACTGCATGGCATGAGTCACACCCTCGGCGTCCGGCAGGCCCGGAAACAGAAGACGAGGCAGGCGTTCCTGGACGCCGCGCTGGGTCTGCTGGAGGAGCAGAGCCTCAGCAGTCTGGGCCTGCGCGAGGTCACCAGGGCCGTGGGCGTCGCCCCGACCGCCTTCTACCGGCACTTCCCCTCGACGGCGGATCTCGGTGTGGCCCTGGTCGAGGAGGCGCTGGGCAGCCTGCACGCCGTGATCGCCGGCACGGTGTCCGCAGCCGGCGACGGCGACGAACGTATCGAGCGCGCCGTCGAGCTGATCGCCCGTCACGTACGCGAGTACCCGGCACACATCCGCTTTATCGCCCGTGAACGGAATGGCGGAGTCCAGAAGGTCCGGGCCGCGATAGCGGAGCAACTCGCCCGGTTCACCGACGAGGTGAGGACCGCACTGGCCGAGCACCCGGAGTCGGCCGGCTGGAACGACGACGACCTCTTGATGCTCGCGGGTCTGTACGTCGACCAGATGCTGATGACCGCCTCCAACCTCCTGGACGCGTCCCCCGAGGAGCAGGGTCAGGTCATCCGGGTGGCGACCCGCCGTATGCGCCTGATCGCCGTCGGCCGCCGTCACTGGCTGGGGTGAACTCCCGTGCAGGGACGCTCACGAAGAATGCATACGAAGGGCGCGTACGAAGCCGTCGTACGCGCCCTTCAGTCGCCTGATCGCCCTGCACTGAACAGGGTCAGAGCCTGACCCGCGCGAGCTGTCGCGACTGCGCCACCAGCCTGTCCGCGCTGTCCCAGACCTCGGCGTCCTCTTCCAGGAAACCGCCGGCGAGGTTGCGCGTGGTGATCGAGATCCGTAGCGGACCCGGCGCCGGACGGCAGCGTATGTGCACGGTCAGCTCGACGGTCGGGACCCAGCCGGACAGGCCCAGTTCGAAGGCGGTCGGCGGCAGCGCGTCGACCGCGAGGAGCAGCGAGAAGGGGTCGGCGTCCCGGCCGTCGGCGAGCCCGAACCAGGCCCGCATCTCCCCCTTGCCGGACGGCGAGCCGAGGGCCCAGCCCAGGGTGGAGGGGTCGAGCTTGAGCATCAGCCGGTCGGTGATGGCGGAGCTGCCGGGGACGGGAGCGGGCGCATCGGCGGGGCCGAAGCACTGGTCCAGCGGCGGAATCGCCGGCGGCTTCGCCGACGTCCGTACGTCGTCGGGGAGTTCGTCCAAGTCGCCGTAGGAGGCGAGAACGCGGATGCGCTCGACCTCCCGGCCTTGGTCGTCGTACTGGAAGAGGGACGCCTGTCCCGTCGACAGAGTGCGGCCGGTGCGTACGAGGTCCGTGCGGACGACCGCCGGACCCGGCTCGGATGCGGTCAGGTAGTGCGCGGAGATGGTGAACGGGTCGCCGTGCGGAAGGGTGTCCGCGAGTGCGCGGCCCAGAACGGCCAGCAGATAACCGCCGTTGACGGCGTTGATGATCGTCCATCCGGCGGACAGGTCGATGTCGTAGACGCCGGGTGCGCGGCGCGTGACCGCGGTGTCGCGGTCGAACTCGCTGTCGCCGATCGTTGCCTGTACGAGAGCTGCTTCTGACATGCCTGAACGGTACAACAAGAAATTACTAAGCAGTAGCTTTTGAGGTTTCGGCCACGTGACATCTCCCCGCTGACACGGAAACGGAAACGGGAGAGCGCGTGTGCGCTCTCCCGTTTCCGTGTGCGTGGGCTACTACTTGGCGTCCTTGGACGCCTCGCCCGATTCCTCCACCCGAGCCTTCTGAGCCGCGTCCGCAGCCACCACCGCGTCCGGCACCAGCTCCACCGCCTCCTTCGCCGCCGACAGCAGCACCGTGTCCTGCGGCGCCTGGTCCTCCGCGTTCTCCGGGTGGTGGCAGGCGACCTGCTGACCGGGCTTCAGCTCAAGGAGCGGCGGCTCCTTGGTGGTGCAGATCTCCGTGGCCTTCCAGCACCGGGTGTGGAAGCGGCAGCCGCTCGGCGGGGAGATCGGCGAGGGCACATCGCCCTTGAGCAGGATGCGCTCGCTCTTGGCGGCCCGGCGCCGGGGGTCCGGGATGGGCACGGCCGACATCAGCGCCTTGGTGTACGGGTGCATCGGCGCCTTGTAGAGCGAGTCGCGGTCCGCGAGCTCGACGATCTTGCCGAGGTACATCACCGCGATACGGTCCGAGACATGGCGTACGACGGACAGGTCGTGCGCGATGATCACGTACGTCAGGCCCAGCTCCTGCTGGAGGTCGTCCAGCAGGTTCACGACCTGCGCCTGGATGGACACGTCCAGCGCGGAGACCGGCTCGTCCGCCACGACCAGCTTCGGGTTGAGCGCGAGCGCGCGGGCGATGCCGATGCGCTGGCGCTGGCCGCCGGAGAACTCGTGCGGATAGCGGTTGTAGTGCTCGGGGTTGAGGCCGACCACCGACAGCAGCCGCTGGACCTCCTTCTTGATGCCGCCCTCGGGCGTGACGCCCTGGAGCTTGAAGGGGGCCCCGACGATGGTGCCGATCGTGTGGCGCGGGTTCAGCGACGAGTACGGGTCCTGGAAGATCATCTGGACGTCACGGCGCATCGGGCGCATACCGCCGACCCCGAGGTGCGTGATGTCCCTGCCCTCGAACTCCACGGTGCCGGCGGTCGGTTCGAGCAGCCTGGTGATCAGCCGGCCCATCGTCGACTTGCCGCAGCCCGATTCGCCGACGACGCCGAGCGTCTCGCCGGACTTGACCTCGAAGTCGATGCCGTCGACCGCCCGCACCGCGCCGACCTGCCGCTGGAGCAGGCCCTTGCGGATCGGGAAGTGCTTCTGGAGCCCGGTCACCTTCAGCAGGGTCTCGCCGGGGGCGGCGTCCTTGGTGAGGGTCGCGCCCGGGGCCGTCTTCGGGCCCGCGCCGTCGCTCTCTGCGGGTTTGGTCACTGCCGCGTCCTCGGGTTTCTCACTCACAGCTTGGGCGCAATCTCTTCGGTCCAGATACGCTCCCGCTGCTCCTGCGTCATATGGCAGGCGGCCCAGTGGTGGCTGCCGACCTCGGCCAGCTCGGGGCGGACCGTGCGGGTGACGTTGTCCTTGGGGACGTCCGCGTACGGGCAGCGCGGGTTGAAGGCGCAGCCCGACGGGATGTTGATCAGCGAGGGCGGGGAGCCCTTGACCGGGATGAGCCGCTCCTGCTGGTCGCGGTCCAGGCGCGGCATCGAGCCCAACAGGCCCCAGGTGTAGGGGTGCCGGGGCTCGTAGAAGACCTTCTCGGCCGGGCCGCGCTCGACGCAGCGGCCGCCGTACATCACCAGGATGTCGTCGGAGAGCTCGGCGACGACGCCCAGGTCGTGGGTGATGACGATGACCGCGGAGCCGAACTCCTTCTGCAGATCCCGGATCAGGTCGAGGATCTGCGCCTGGACGGTCACGTCCAGGGCGGTCGTCGGCTCGTCCGCGATGAGCAGTTCGGGGTTGTTGACCAGCGACATCGCGATCATTGCGCGCTGGCGCATACCGCCGGAGAACTCGTGCGGGTAGCCGTCGACGCGCTTGTCCGGCTGCGGGATGCCCACGCGGTCGAGCATCTCGATCGCGCGCCGCCGCGCGGTCTTCTTGTCGACGTCGTGGTGTATGCGGTACGCCTCCACGATCTGGTGGCCGATCGTGTAGTACGGGTGCAGCGCCGACAGCGGGTCCTGGAAGATCATCGCCATCTCGCGGCCACGCAGTTTGCGTACGTGGTCGGGGTCGGCGGTGAGCAGTTCCGTGCCGTCCAGCCAGATCTCGCCGGAGATCTGCGCCTTGCGCTTGCCGTACTGGCCGGTGGTGTGCAGGCCCATGATGCCGAGCGAGGTCACCGACTTGCCCGAGCCGGACTCGCCCACGATGCCGAGGGTCTTGCCCTTCTCCAGCGTGAAGCTGAGCCCGTCGACGGACTTGACCAGTCCGTCGTCGGTCGGGAAGTGCACCTTCAGGTCGCGGACTTCGAGGAAGGCGGTCGGGGCGGGCGAGTCCTTCACGGGCTCGCCCAGCGCCGCCCCGCTCTTGCTGAGTTCGGTCATGCGAGCCTCACTCGGGGGTCGATCACGGCGTACAGAATGTCCACGACGAGGTTGGCGACGATCACCGCGAGCGAGGTGATCAGCGTGACGCCCAGGATCACCGGGAGGTCCTTGTCGCTGATCGCCTTGAGGACCGCCTGTCCGAGGCCGGGAAGACTGAAGGTGGTCTCGGTGAGGATCGCGCCGCCGATCAGGGCGCCGAGGTCCATGCCGAGCATGGTGAGGATCGGCGTCATGGTGGAACGCATGGCGTGCTTGCCTATGACGACAGGCTCGCGCAGGCCCTTGGCGCGGGCGGTGCGGATGTAGTCCTCGCCCATGACCTCCAGCATCGTGGCTCTGGTGATCCGGGCGTACATCGCCGCGTAGAGGAAGGCGAGCGTGATCCAGGGCAGGATCATGCCGCCGAGCCAGCCGGTGAAGCTTTCCTCGATGGGGACGTACTGGGCGTCGAGCCAGCCGAGTCCATAGCTGAAGATCGCCAGCGACAGCAGGCCGGTGAAGTAGATGGGCAGCGAGACACCGGCGAGAGCGACGACCATCGCGCCGCGGTCCCACAGGGAGCCGCGCTTGAGCGCGGAGAGCACGCCCGCCGCGACACCGAACAGCAGCCACAGCACGGCGGCACCGAGCGCGAGGGCCAGGGTCACCGGGAAGCGGTCGGTGAGCACCGGCCAGATGGCCTGCTCGTTGCGGAAGGAGTAGCCGAAGCAGGGGGCCGCGCACTCCGTGACGTCGCCGCCCGCCGCGTACGTGCGACCCATGAAGAGGCCTTTGAAGAACTCCCAGACCTGGACGAGGATCGGCTCGCCGAGGCCGAGCTTCTGGCGCACGTCCTCGATGGCCTGTGGGTCGGCCTGCTTGCCCACGAACATCGTGGCCGGGTCCACGCCCGCCCAGCGGGGGACGAGGAAGAAGATGCAGAAGACCACCAGGATGATGACCACCAGCATCACTGCGGCGGCGAAGAGCCGCCTGGTGAGGTAAGCGAGCACTGCTCTCGGCCCGGCGGCGGACCGTGGGCCACCGGAGGTCTTCCGGTGGCCCACGGATCACGCCGCGCCGGCCTTCACCTGCCTTTCGTGCCGTATGGCGGGTGCGCCGGTCGGATTTACTTCTTCAGACCCAGGTTCACGAAGTCGTACTGACCGCTGTAGTTGTCGGTCGTGTAGACGTTCGCCAGGTTGTTGCCGCGCCAGTTGATGAACTTCTCGAAGACGAAGGGCAGGTAGTAGCCGCCCTCCATGACCTTGTGGTTGATCTCCGTGGAGAGCTGCTCCTTCTTCGCGTCGTCCAACTCCGTGACGTAGTCGGCGAAGAGACCGTCGATCGTCTTGTCCTTGATCAGGGCGTAGTTGTTGTTGCCGCTCTCAAGGATGTACTTGCTGTTCCACAGGGGCAGCCCGAAGCCCTGGACAGTCGGGAAGTCCGGGCCCCAGCCCATGATGATGATGCCGTAGCCCTTCTTCACCACGTTCGAGGGGCTGCCGATGATGCCGCTGGTCTGCGCACCGTCGTACTGGTCGATCTCGGCGTCGATGCCAACCTTCTTCAGCGACGCCTGCAGGGACTCGGCGGTGGCCACCTCGACCGGCTTGTTGTTGCGGACCGCGATGGTGGTCTTGAAGCCGTTCGGCTGGCCGCAGGCCTTCAGCGCCTCCTTGGCCTTGGCGACGTTGCCCTTCTTGTCCGCGCCCGCCATGTCGTACGGGTCGTACTTCTGACCCTCGGCACCCGGGACGGACGGCGGCAGCATGTTGGTGCCGATGTCACCGCCGGCCACCGGGCCGCCCCGCGCGGTCTGCAGCGACTCGTGGTCGGCGCCGTAGAGCACGGCCTTGCGGCAGTCCACGTTGTCGAACGGCTTCACGCTCTGCGGGAAGACCGCGTAGCGGACGTAGCCGGAGACCGGGTTGTCCAGGTTGCCCTTGTGCTCCTTCAGGGCAGTGGTGCGGCCCTGCGGGGACATGCCGGTCTGGTTGATGTCCAGATCGTAGTCACCGTTGATCAGGCGCTGGTCCATGTCATTGGCGTTGGTGAACAGCGTCAGCGAGATCTTGTCCGGGTACGCCTTGCGGATCGGGTCCGAGGCCTGCTTCCAGTTCTCGTTGCGGACCAGGACCAGCTTCTTGTTCGGCGTGTACGACTGGAACTTGTACGGGCCGGACGAGAACGGCTTCAGGCCGTACTTGGACTTGGTGTCCTTGTCCTGACGGACCGGCGAGGCGAAGGCCATGGCGAGCATGTCCTCGAAGTCCGAGTTGGCCGCGGGCAGCTTGAAGACGATGGTCTTGTCGTCCGGGGTCTCGATCGCCTTCAGACCCAGCTTGTCCGCGGACGTGTCCTTGTAGGGGCCCGGGTACTCGCCCTTGGGGTCGAGGACGTCCTTCAGGTAGACGGGACCGCCGGACAGCACGTCCTGCGCCCACTGGCGCTCGATGCCGTACTTGACGTCCTTGGAGGTGATCGGCTTGCCGTCCTCCCAGGTCACCCCGTCACGCAGCGTGTACGTGTACGTCTTGCCGTCGTCGGTGATCTTCGCCGTGCTGGTGGCGAGGTCCGGGGTGACCTCGGCGCCCTTCGCTCCGGGCTCCGTCTTGCCGGTCACCAGCGTGCGGCTGTAGTACCGCATGAAGTTCCAGGCGAAGCCGTAGTAGCCACGCGTGGTGTCCCACGAGTCGGCGTCCTGGACGCCGGCGAACTTCAGCTCGCCGCCCTTCTTGACCTCGGAGGCCTGGGCGACCTTGTTGTTGGCGGCATTGAAGCCGGCCGCGCCGCCTTCCCCGCCTTCGTCGGTGCCGCCGCCGCCGCACGCCGCCGTGGCAAGCAGCGCGGCGACCACGCCGGCGGCGGCCACGGCCTGCTTACGCCGCCCTGTGGTGCGTTGGGTAGTCACTCGGATCCTCCGTGTGTGTAGCGGCCCGCCGACAGATGACGGGCCCTGGGGGTACGGCAGTTCAGCGGGAACCCTTCGGATCCAGCGCATCGCGCACGCCGTCGCCGAAGAGATTGAAGGCAAGCACGGTGATGAAGATCGCTACACCCGGGATCACCATGTACATGGGGTCCGAGTCGTAGTAGTCGATCGCGCTCGAGAGCATCTGCCCCCAGGAGGCTGTGGGCGGCTTGACGCCCACGCCCAGGAAGCTGAGTGCCGCTTCGGTGAGGATGTTGGTCGGGATCATCATCGTCGTGTACACGATGATGGGCGCGACGAGGTTGGGCAGCAGCTCCTTGAACAGGATGTACAGCCGCCCGGCCCCGAGGCTGCGGGCGGCCTCGACGTACTCGCGCTCCCGCAGCGAGAGCGTCTGGCCGCGCACCACACGTCCGACATAGGGCCAGCCGAAGAAGCCGATCACCAGGATCATCACGAACATGCGCACGCCCGTGCCGGTGAGGCCCAGCATCTGGTTCGGCATGACCGAGACCAGCGCGATGATGAAGAGCAGCTGCGGGAAGGCCAGCAGACCGTCCATCACACGGCTGATGACCGCGTCCAGCCAGCCGCCGAAGTAACCGGCGAGAACTCCCAGAACCGTGCCGAGCACGACCGCGACGAGGGCGGACAGGAAGCCGACCAGGAGCGAGATACGGGCGCCGTAGACGATGCGGGCGAACACGTCACGCCCGTTGACCGGTTCGACGCCGAAGGGGTGGTCCGCGCTGATGCCGCCCCAGGAGCCCTTGGGGGTTGAGAAGAGAGGGTCGATCAGGTCCTCGTGGTGCGTCTCCGGGTCCTGCCCGACCAGGTTGGTGATCACCGGTGCGAGCAGTGCGATCGCGATCAGTGCGAGCACGATGACGCCGCCCGTGAGGGCCAGCTTGTCGCGCTTGAGGCGCTCCCAGGCGATCCGGCCGAGGGAACGCCCCTGTACCGCCTTGCCCTCGGCGGAGCCGGCGAGCACCGCCTCCTCGGCAGCACTCGGGGCCGCTTCCGCGGTCGGCTCGTGCAATGGTGCCGTCATCGTGGCAGCGACCCCTCTCAACCGGCTGTAGCCGGCCCCCACATGCCGCTTGTAAGCGGCGTGATCAGTCCGTCGTACACAGGGGCGAACACCCCCGAAGCCGGAGTCTTCAACGGTTCAGCGATCTGTTGCCAGACCTGGCGGTGAATGGATGCCTAAACGTGATGCTGTCTGGGACGTTCCGTTATCCGAACGGTACGTAACGAGGTGCGGACGCGGGACAGTTGATACCCAAGAGTCACACGCCACATTTACTCGCGTAGATCGGGACAATAAACCCGAACCAGATCCGAAGTCGAATCGAGGTCGAACGAAAGGCGAACGGAAGGGATCCGGCGAGGTGAGCCCGGGTCAGCCGGGCCGGGCGGAGTCCGACGGAGCGTCAGTACGAGCGTGTCAGTACGAGTCCGGGTAGCCGTATCCGCCCGCCACCGGAGCCTGCGCGGGGGCCGCGTGGGCCTCGCGGTCGTAGAACGGGCGCGTCATGGCCCGCATCCACATGGCCACCGGGTCGTACTCGTCGGACATCGCGACGGTCGACACCGGCAGCCCCTCCGGCACGACACCGATCGACTGCTGCATCATCGCCCGTACCGAGTCCACGGCGGGCGGACTCGTGTCGTACACATCGAGCCCGATGGCCAGATACGGAGCGCCCAGCGCGGGCTGCACCCAGGCGCGGCGCAGCGAGCGCACGGCGGCGGTGCGATGCGCGTTCTGCGCCAGGAGGGCGTAGAACTGCGGGAGTTCGATGCTCGGCTCGGCCATCCGGAGCGGGCCGGCAGGCTGCCGCTCCAGGCCGGTGGCGATGCGGCGCAGGTCGAGCCAGGGGACGCCGACGCCGCCGCCGGGCGCGTGCGGGTTCAGCCACAGGCCGTAGTGGTCGGGGTAGAGGGTGCGGGCCACGTCGAGGCCGTCGACGACTTCGTACGAACGGTTCCAGCCGCTGGCCGAGAGTTCCTGGGCGGAGGTGACGCAGGGCGCGTAGCTGAAGCCCTCCACCTCCATGTTCCCGTACTGGGCGTCCGGTGAGCCGGCCTGGCCGTGCCAGAGCAGCATCCAGATCTGGCCCGCCGAGGGGGCCGCGAGCGCCCGCAGGAGCGCCTCGTAGGCGTCGTAACGCCCGGGCGTGACCTGGCGCAGCATGTGCTCGACCTGCCCGGCCGCGATGCCGCTGGCGCTCACCTGTACCGCCCCTTCGAGAAGTTGACTCGGATATGAAACCAGCTTATGCGCTGCGCTGGCGGAACCGATTGGAGCTCGGGGCTCGATGTCGTTTTTGGCGGGTGCGTCGGAGCCGGTCGCGCCCCGCGGCGGAGCCGCATATGTCACAGCCCCGCGCCCCTTGCAGAGCGCCCCCTTCGGGGCGCGCTACAGCGAAGCTTGGTAGAAGGGGCGGACCCTTTCTCGTAGCCAGGTCGTCACCGGGTCATGGGCTGCTTCCAGGAAGACCAGGTTGACTGGCCAGGGGGCTGGGGCTCGGGTCAGGGCTCTGCCCAGGGCGTCCAGGGGGCGGGTTCGGGCTTCGGGGTCCCAGGAAGTCAGTTCTACGCCTACGAAGAGGACCGGGGCGGCCGTTTCGATGGCTGCCAGGCAGCGGCGGGCGGTTCGTACGGCGCCGGTGGCTTCGAACTCGGTCGAGGCGGCCGTCAGGAAGTCCACCGGGTCCTGCTGCCAGTCGGGCTCGAACAGGCGGACCCGGCCGCCGCTCGCGGGGCCGTCCAGCTCGGTGCGGCCGGAGCGGCACAGCTCGGCGACGGCGGGCGGGGGCAGCGGGATGCCTACCGTGCCCTCCGGGTTCACCGCGATGCCCACGTGCGGCGGCAGTCCGCGCGCGAACTCGACGGCGGGCGCGATCGTGTACGCCATGTGGTCGCCGGCGATCTGCCGGAACTGCTGCGCCGAGCTGAAGACCGGGACGTACGCCTGTCCGCCGAGCTCCATCGCGGGCAGGTCCAGCGGGCCGCTGTGCGGGCCGCCGCCGTTCGGCAGTGGCACCCAGAGGAAGCTGCGTCCGAGGACCTCCACGATCCGGGCAGCCGCCGAGGGCCCCGCCGGAGCGCCGAGGGACGCGGCGAGCACCTCCTCCAACTCGTTGCCGGGCCAGCCGACGTGTGGATGGGGGTGCGCCTGTGCCGGGAAGTCCATCTGCCTCTACCACCTGCTCGAAAACCACTGCCGGAACCAGTGCCGGATAGGCCGGATACCACCGCCGGGGCAGCGACCGCTGCGACTGAAAACCCTAGCGCCCGGCTGGCGTGAGCCGTTTCAGTCGCCGCAGCCGATCCCGCTCAGTCGCCGAAGTCGATCCGCCGCAGCACGTCCGCCGCGGACCGGTCGATGAGGACGGCCGAACCGCAGCCTTCCGGCAGGTCACCCTTCTCGACGGAGCGCAGCAGCCGGGCGACCGCGGCGCGGTGCCGGGCGAAGGCGTACCGCGAGACCCCGCGGCCGCGCTCGCGCTGGCCGTCCAGGGCCGTGTCCGGCGGGACGTCGAGCAGCAGCAGATGCAGCGTGCCGCCGCGGCGCCTGGCCTCGCGCGCGATCCAGTTGCGCACCCAGGCCTGGGTGCCGCAGTCGTGCACGACGACGCCCTCGCCGGAGCGCAGGGCGCGGCGCAGGCCCGCGTAGTGCGCGGCCCGTACGAGGGGGCGGTAGACCGCGTACGGCAGAAACCGGGACAGGCGGTGGTCCCAGCGGTCGCGGGTGTCCTGTGAGTCGATGCGCACGCCCGTCACGGCGCGGCGCATCAGGGTCGACTTGCCGCTGCCCGGCAGGCCCGTGACCACGACGAAATCGGCCGCGCCGAAGCGCAGGCCGTGCGGACTGTGTCCCGCACGCTCCCGCAGATCACGGACGACGGGCGCCGGGAGCCGGCCGCACGCCTCCCTGGCCGGGACAGCCGGGACAGCGGGCTGCTTGGGCAGTGCGACGGCGGCACCCGTCGCGTACGCCGTGGTCCTGTTCACGCTGTTCGTCCTCCCCATGGGGTCGGGAGACCCATCCCCGTCGAGTGTAAAGAGAAGGTAATGCGTGCACCCTGTCGTTTTCGTTCTTGCCATGCCACAGGCCCGTCACAGATCTCTGTGAATGACGTGAACGCCTCTGAGCCCCTGTGGAAGTCCCCCCTGCCGTGCCGCACCGATGCGTGCGATGATGTGCGCGCCAACTGCATACAGGCCGCTTGAATCCGCGCGGGAGAGTTCCGGGCACGTGTACACGAAGGTGTACGACTGTCCGGGCGCCGAAGGAGCAAGTCCCTCCCTTGAATCTCTCAGGCCCCGTTACCGCGCGGGCGAGGCACATCTGAAAAGCGGGCCGTCCCCTGGTAGCCAGGGGGTCGGCTCCACCCACGGTGCAAGCCATTGACCGTACAGGTCACGGCGAACCTCTCAGGTTCCGATGACAGATGGGGAGGAACGACCTCGCCGTCATGCCTTGGGAGCCCTGTCCGATGAGCAGCACCACTCCACGCCGTACCGCACTCGATGCACTCCATCGTTCGCTCGGCGCCACGATGACCGACTTCGCCGGCTGGGACATGCCCCTGCGGTACGGCTCCGAGCGCGACGAGCACCTCGCCGTGCGTACGAAGGCGGGTCTCTTCGACCTCTCCCACATGGGCGAGATCACGGTCACCGGACCGGAGGCCTCCGCGCTGCTCGACTACGCGCTGGTCGGGAACCTCGGGAGCGTCAAGGTCGGCCGCGCCCGCTACACCATGATCTGCCGTGAGGACGGCGGCATCCTCGACGACCTGATCGTGTACCGGCTCGGAGAGACGGAGGCCGGGTCTTCTCACTACATGGTCGTCGCGAATGCGAGTAATGCGCAGATCGTCCTGGACGCACTGGCCGAGCGCGCCGCCGGTTTTGACGCCGACGTCCGCGACGACCGCGACGCGTACGCGCTGCTCGCCGTCCAGGGCCCCGAGTCCCCCGGCATTCTGAAGTCGCTCACCGAAGCGGACCTGGACGGACTGAAGTACTACGCGGGCCTGCCCGGCACGGTCGCCGGCGTCCCGGCCCTGATCGCGCGCACCGGCTACACCGGCGAGGACGGCTTCGAGCTCTTCGTCGCCCCGGCCGACGCGGAGAAGCTGTGGCAGGCGCTGACCGAGGCGGGTTCCTCCGTGGGCCTCGTCCCCTGCGGCCTGTCCTGCCGGGACACGCTGCGTCTGGAGGCGGGCATGCCGTTGTACGGGCACGAACTGTCGACCTCGCTCACACCCTTCGACGCGGGGCTCGGGCGGGTCGTGAAGTTCGAGAAGGAGGGCGACTTCGTGGGGCGCGAGGCGCTCACCGAAGCCGCCTCCAGGGCTCAGGAGAACCCGCCACGCGTCCTCGTCGGACTGATCGCCGAGGGCCGCCGAGTCCCGCGCGCCGGGTACGCGGTCGTCACCGACGGCAAGGTCATCGGCGAGGTCACCTCCGGCGCGCCCTCGCCGACCCTCGGCAAGCCGATCGCGATGGCGTACGTCGACGCCGCCCACTCCGCGCCCGGCACACCCGGTGTCGGCGTGGACATCCGGGGCAGCCACGAGCCGTACGAGGTCGTGGCGTTGCCGTTCTACAAGCGCCAGAAGTAGTCCCGCCGACGGTTCGGCAGCGCGCCGACGTGACGTACGTTCCCGTGTGCCGTCTCGTATCTGCCGCCGGTATCCGCGGTCTCGTCACGCATGACACCCCGTTCATCACCAGTCCCCCGCGTACAGGAGAATTCAAGCCATGAGCAACCCCCAGCAGCTGCGCTACAGCAAGGAGCACGAGTGGCTGTCGGTCGCCGAGGACGGCGTCTCGACGGTCGGCATCACCGAGTTCGCGGCCAACGCGCTCGGCGACGTCGTCTACGTCCAGCTCCCCGAGGTCGGCGACACGGTGACCGCGGGCGAGACCTGCGGCGAGCTGGAGTCGACGAAGTCGGTCAGCGATCTGTACTCGCCGGTCACCGGTGAGGTCACCGAGATCAACCAGGACGTCGTGGACGACCCGGCGTTGGTGAACACCGCGCCCTTCGAGGGCGGTTGGCTGTTCAAGGTACGGATCGCGGAGGAGCCGAAGGACCTGCTCTCCGCCGCCGAGTACACCGAATTCTCCGGCTCCGACTCCGCCTCCTGAAGGACTCCTGACTGATGTCGCTTCTGAACCAGCCCCTGCACGAACTCGACCCGGACGTCGCCGCCGCCGTCGACGCCGAGCTGAACCGTCAGCAGTCCACCCTGGAGATGATCGCCTCGGAGAACTTCGCTCCGGTCGCGGTCATGGAGGCCCAGGGCTCGGTCCTCACCAACAAGTACGCCGAGGGCTACCCGGGCCGCCGCTACTACGGCGGCTGCGAGCACGTCGACGTCGTCGAGCGGATCGCCATCGAGCGGATCAAGGAGCTCTTCGGCGCCGAGCACGCCAACGTCCAGCCGCACTCGGGTGCCCAGGCCAACGCCGCAGCGATGTTCGCCCTGCTCAAGCCCGGCGACACGATCATGGGCCTGAACCTCGCGCACGGCGGGCACCTGACCCACGGCATGAAGATCAACTTCTCCGGCAAGCTCTACAACGTCGTCGCTTACCACGTGGACGACGCGACCGGCCAGGTCGACATGGCCGAGGTCGAGAAGCTGGCCAAGGAGTCCAGGCCGAAGCTGATCGTGGCCGGCTGGTCGGCGTATCCGCGGCAGCTGGACTTCGCCGCCTTCCGCCGCATCGCCGACGAGGTCGGCGCGTACCTGATGGTCGACATGGCGCACTTCGCGGGCCTGGTCGCGGCGGGCCTGCACCCGAACCCCGTCCCGCACGCGCATGTCGTCACGACCACCACCCACAAGACGCTGGGCGGTCCGCGCGGTGGGGTGATCCTGTCCACGGCCGATCTCGCGAAGAAGATCAACTCGGCTGTCTTCCCCGGTCAGCAGGGCGGTCCCCTGGAGCATGTGATCGCCGCGAAGGCCGTCTCCTTCAAGGTCGCGGCCTCGGAGGAGTTCAAGGAGCGCCAGCGGCGCACGCTGGAGGGCGCGCGGATCCTGGCCGAGCGCCTGATGCGGGACGACGTCACCTCGGCCGGCGTCTCGGTGCTGTCCGGCGGCACGGACGTACACCTCGTCCTTGTCGACCTGCGCCACTCCGAGCTGGACGGGCAGCAGGCCGAGGACCGCCTCCACGAGGTCGGCATCACGGTCAACCGCAACGCCGTCCCGAACGACCCGCGCCCGCCGATGGTGACGTCGGGGCTCAGGATCGGTACGCCCGCCCTCGCCACCCGTGGTTTCACGGCCGAGGACTTCGCCGAGGTCGCGGACATCATCGCCGAGGCGCTGAAGCCCGCCTACGATGCCGAGTCGCTGAAGGCCAGGGTGTCCGCGCTGGCCGACAAGCACCCGCTGTACGCGGGCCTGAAGTAGGTCCGTACTCCGTACGACTTGTTCGGGCGCTTTCTTCGGGGCACCGCGCACACTGAGACGTACGTGCGCGGTGTCCGCCCATGTACCACCTGTTGTTGAGGAGTCACCGTGGCCATCTCGGTCTTCGACCTTTTCTCGATCGGCATCGGCCCGTCCAGCTCCCACACGGTCGGCCCGATGCGCGCGGCACGGATGTTCGCCCGCCGCCTGAACAACGAGGGCCTGCTGGCCCCGACGGCCTCGATACGCGCCGAGTTGTACGGCTCCCTCGGTGCGACCGGCCACGGCCACGGAACCCCGAAGGCGGTGCTGCTCGGCCTGGAGGGCGCCTCCCCGCGGACCGTGGACGTCGAGACGGCGGACGAGCGCGTGGACGCGATCCGCTCCGGGAAGTCCCTGAGGCTGCTCGGCGAGCGGGAGATCCCCTTCTCCTTCGACGACGACCTGATCCTGCACCGCCGCAAGACGCTGCCGTACCACGCGAACGGCATGACGCTCTGGGCGTACGACGCGTCCGGCGCCGAACTCCTGACGAAGACGTACTACTCGGTCGGCGGCGGCTTCGTCGTCGACGAGGACGCGGTCGGCGCGGACCGCATCAAGCTCGACGACACGGTCCTGAAGTACCCCTTCCGCACGGGCGACGAACTGCTGCGCCTGACCCGGGAAACCGGCC
>NZ_JBICUR010000015.1:0-254879 GCF_043198355.1 Streptomyces sp. NPDC048825 | reverse complement strand
GATTTTTGGCACGCTGTTGAGTTCTCAAGGAACGGACGCTTCCTTTGTACTCACCCTCGCAGGCTTTCCTCCGGGCTTCCCTTCGGTGTTTCCAAACTCTATCAGGGTTCTACCGTCTCACTGACCATGGTACTGCGGGCATGCAGAACCGGGCTCGCGATAAGATCTGACAAGTTTGAGTGCTGCCAGGCAACGACGCTTGGTCGCGTCGCCCGCCTCAAGCAGGTGTACGACTCTACAGCGGGCTCCGGAGCAGGCGCAAATCGTTTGTGCCGTGCCCTACGGTCGCCAACCGGGACCTCTCCGGCGGACCGGGACTTCTCATGACTTACGCTGCTGACCAGTGCGCCGTCCGGTACAGGCAGTGACGGCCCATACGAATCTCCACCCCTGGGAGGCTCCCCATGACCACCGTGACGTCCCCGCTTGCAGGACGTGCCATCGGGCTCGCAGCCGTACCTGATCCCGTCTTCTCCGGAGCGATGGTTGGGCCCGGCACTGCGATCGACCCCGTGCGTGAGCCCTCCGAGGCTGTCGCCCCCATCGACGGCGTTGTTGTCTCGCTGCATCCGCACGCCTTCGTCGTAGTCGACGAGCAAGGCCACGGTGTGCTCACGCACCTCGGCATCGACACTGTCCAGCTGAATGGCGAAGGCTTCGAGCTGCTGATCAACAAGGGCGACACCGTACAGCGCGGTCAGGCCATGGTCCGCTGGAACCCGGTTGCCGTCGAGGCGGCGGGCAAGTCCCCGGTGTGCCCCATCGTGGCGCTCGAAGCTGCGGCCGAGTCCCTCTCCGACCTCAACGTTGACGGCGACGTGAAGGCTGGCGACGCTCTCTTCAGCTGGCACTGACTTGGTGCTGTCATGAACGACAGGCAGGACGACCACCGCGGTGGCGGGACCCGCCGCTCTACTGGAGACAGGTGACATGGAGACAACGCTGCGAGGGGTCGGCGTGAGCCACGGTGTGGCGATCGGCGAGGTCCGGCACATGGGGACGGCGGTCCTCGAGCCGCCTGCCAAGCAGATTCCGCCGGAGGACGCGGAGCGCGAACAGGGGCGCGCCCGTAAGGCCGTGGAAGCCGTGGCGGCCGATCTGATGGCGCGCGGCAATCTGGCGGGCGGCGAAGCCCAGGCGGTGCTCGAGGCCCAGGCCATGATGGCTCAGGACCCGGAGCTCATGGCCGATGTCGAGCGGCGTATCGCTGTCGGGAGCACGGCTGAACGCGCGGTGTACGACGCGTTCGCGGCGTATCGCGCTCTGCTTGCGGGTGCTGGTGAGTACCTGGCCGGTCGTGTGGCGGACCTCGACGACGTGCGGAACCGTATCGTCGCCCGACTGCTCGGTGTTCCGATGCCGGGCGTCCCGGACAGTGACGAGCCGTACGTCCTTATTGCTCGTGACCTTGCGCCTGCTGACACTGCCCTGCTGGATCCGGCTCTGGTCCTCGGTTTTGTCACCGAGGAGGGCGGGCCCACCAGCCACAGCGCGATTCTGGCGCGGGCGCTCGGTGTACCCGCCGTGGTCGCGTTGCCGGGAGCGGGTGAGCTCGCCGAGGGAACGATGATCGCGGTGGACGGCAGCACCGGTGAGATCTTCGTGAACCCGAGTGCCGAGAAGAAGGCCGCCATGGAGGCCGCGGCTGCCGAGCGCAAGGCGGCGCTTACCGCGTCGACCGGGCCCGGAGCCACCTCGGACGGGCACAAGGTGCCGTTGCTGGCCAATGTCGGTGGTCCCGCGGATGTGCCGGCGGCGGTCGCCGCCGGTGCGGAGGGTGTCGGTCTGTTCCGTACCGAGTTCCTCTTTCTTGACGACAGCAAGAATGCGCCGTCGGAGAGCAAGCAAATAGAGGCGTACCGCAAGGTCCTTGAGGCCTTCCCCGAGGGTCGTGTCGTGGTGCGTGTGCTCGATGCGGGTGCCGACAAGCCGCTCGACTTCCTGACGCCGGCCGACGAGCCGAACCCGGCACTGGGCGTGCGGGGTCTGCGGACGCTGCTCGATCACCCGGAGGTGCTGCGTACGCAGCTGACGGCGCTCGCGAAGGCTTCCGAGGGGCTGCCGGTTTATCTCGAGGTGATGGCGCCGATGGTCGCGGACCGCATCGACGCCAAGGCGTTCGCGGATGCGTGCCGCGAGGCCGGGCTGCAGGCGAAGTTCGGTGCCATGGTCGAGATTCCGTCGGCCGCTCTGCGGGCGCGGTCGATCCTGCAGGAGGTCGAGTTCCTGTCGCTGGGGACCAACGATCTCGCGCAGTACACCTTCGCCGCCGACCGTCAGGTGGGCGCGGTGTCCCGACTTCAGGACCCGTGGCAGCCCGCGCTGCTCGACCTGGTCGCGCTGTCCGCCGAGGCGGCGAAGGCCGAGGGCAAGAGCTGTGGTGTCTGCGGCGAGGCCGCGTCGGACCCTCTGCTCGCGTGTGTGCTGACCGGTCTGGGGGTCACCTCCCTTTCTATGGGTGCGGCGTCGATTCCGTACGTCCGGGCGACGCTGGCCAAGTACACGCTGGCGCAGTGCGAGCGTGCCGCAGCGGCGGCGCGCGCCTCGGACAGCGCCGAAGAGGCGCGCACGGCGGCTCAGGCGGTGCTGTCCGGCGAGTAGGTCGGACCGCGCCGTTGACCAGAGCGGTGATCGAGGGGTGCCCCGGCTGAGTGGGGCACCCTTCGCGCGTTCAGTGCGTGTGCGCCGTCGTAGGGCCGTCCCCCAGGTCCGGTGGCACGCAGTAGTCGACGCCCGACTCCGGGGAGACGAGGTCGCCGGATTCGATGTCGGTGCAGTAGGCGTCGAAGACCTCTCCGGCGGTCAGCGGTTCCAGGCCTTCGCCGCGCAGGCGCCAGCCGAAGACGCGGTCGGTCCTGTCGGCGGCGCTGGTGCGCATGACCAGGCCTCCGGCGCTCTGGGTGGCGATTCCGACGGCCAGGACGGTGGTGAATTCGAGGGCCTCGGCCTCGTCGAGCTGGGGTGTGCCCTCCTCGTCGTCGTCGGCATGGAGGACGGCGATGAGTGTTTCTGGTGAGGTCGAGACACTGCACACGAGGTGGCGCTCGCCGGGGCCTGTGCTTTCAAGGATGCGAACGAGCAGGTCAGAGGCTCGGATGAAGGCCGCACGGCCGATGTCCTCGCCGCAGGACGCGCAGTTGCCGATGCGGGACAGGAGCGTGGTCGCGTACTCCCACGTGGCTTGTCGGACGGCCTCGTCGACGAGGTTCGGGACGAGCTCGGCGAAGGGCTGTCCCTCGTACGCGAGGGTGGCGCCCGTCGAGGCGAGTTCTGCTGTGAAGCGGGTGCGGCTGGTCGGGGCGTCGGGTTCCAGGCCGTGCTCGTGCGCAGAACTCCGCATACTCCTCGGGGTCGAAGAGCGCCACTGTGGTGTGGCCACCTTGGGAGGCGAGTGTCCTGAGGAGGGCTTCCACCTGCTGGAGGTAGCTCGCGTGGTCGGCGAAGGTGAACGTGCGATAGCGCCGCATCGCCGTGAAGTCCTGTTCGTCGGTCAGCAGGCCGATGGTGCCGGCGATTTCGCGGCGCAGAGTGCGTCGCATGCTGTGGTGCTGGATGTGCGCCATTTTCTCCCCCTGAGTGCAGTCGATCAATGCTCACTCACCGTAACCGGCGGCACTGACAACGGCCGTCGGCGAGGGGTCACGGACACGCTTGTGCGATAAACGAGCAGGTCAGCACCATGATCAGGTGCGTTTGCGGGCCAGGTCCTGATAGAAGCGAAGCAGCTCCACACTGTCCACCGAACCGATGTTGACGGCCTTTTCGAGGGGAGCGCCCTGCAACAGGCGCTTGACCGGGACCTCGATGCGCTTGCCGGTGAGGGTGTGCGGAATGCCGGGCACCTCGATGACCTCATCGGGGACATGGCGCGGCGAGAGTTGTTCGCGGATGGTCTGCTTGATGCGTCCGAGGAGTGCCTCGTCGAGTGCGGCACCCGGCGCAAGGTGGACGAACAGGGGCATCCAGTATCCGCCGTCGGGCTGTTCGACGCCGATGACGAGGGATTCGCGGATCTCGGGGAGGCGTTCGACGGCTTCGTAGATGTCGGCCGAACCCATGCGCACGCCCTGGCGGTTGAGCGTGGAGTCCGAGCGGCCGTGGATGATCACCGAGCCGCGTGAGGTGACGGTGGTCCAGTCTCCGTGGCGCCAGGCTCCGGGGTACACGTCGAAGTAACTGTCGTGGTAGCGGCTGCCGTCGGGGTCGTTCCAGAAGCGGATGGGCATGGACGGCATCGGGTTGGTGACGACCAGCTCGCCGACTTCGTCGGTCAGGGGTTTGCCGCTGGGGTCCCAGGACTGGAGGTCGGTGCCGAGGCAAGGTGCCTGGAGTTCGCCGATGTACACAGGGAGCGTGGGTACGCAGCCTGCGAAGCAGGAGCAGACGTCGGTGCCGCCGCTGACGGAGGCGATCCACAGGGCAGCACCGCTCTCCGCGAACTCGTCATGCAGCCAGCGGAATCCGTCGGGCGGCAGGGGCGAGCCGGTGGTGGCGACGCACTGCACACGGGAGAGGTCGAAGTCGCGAGAGGGGTGAACGTCCGCCTTGCGGCAGGCCATGACGTATGCGGCCGAGGTGCCGAAGAGCGTGGCTCCTGTGCGTTCGGCGATGCGCCACTGGGCGGCTGTGCCCGGGTAGCCGGGGCTTCCGTCGTACAGAACGATCGTGGTGCCCGTCAGGAGGCCGGAGACGAGGAAGTTCCACATCATCCAGCCCGTGGAGGTGTACCAGAAGAAGCGGTCCTCGGGGCCCATGTCGCAGTGCAGGCCGAGCTGTTTGAGGTGCTCGACGAGGATGCCGCCCTGGGACTGCACGATGGCCTTCGGGAGGCCGGTCGTGCCGGAGGAGTAGAGCACCCACAGGGGATGGTCGAAGGGGACCGCTTCGAAGACGGGCTCCACGTCCGCGGAGGTGAGCGCGGACCACTCGAGAGCGCCTTCGGGAGCCTCGGTGCCGAGCAGCGGGACATGGACCACGGCGCGCAGCGTGGGCAGTTCGCGGCGCAGCTCGGCGACGGTGTCGCGGCGGTCGTGCTCCTTGCCTCCGTAGCGGTAGCCGTCGACGGTGAACAGGACGACCGGTTCGACCTGCTGGAAGCGGTCGAGGACGCTGCGGGCGCCGAAGTCGGGCGCGCAGGACGTCCAGACGCCGCCCACTGCGGCCGTGGCGAGGAGGGCGACGACGGCCTGCGGAATGTTCGGGAGGTAGCCGCTGACGCGGTCTCCGGGGCGTACGCCGAGGGTGCGCAGCTCGGCTGCCAGGGAGCCGACCTGGCGGCGCAGTTCGGACCAGCTGACCGGGCGCGGTTCGTGGGTTTCGTCGACGTGGAGGAGGGCCGGGGCGTCGGCGCGGGCCTCGGCCGGGCGCAGGGCGTGCTCGGCGTAGTTGAGCGTGGCCCCGGGGAACCACTGGGCGCCCGGCATCGAGCGGTCGCCGAGCACGCGCGCGTAGGGGGTCGAAAACCGTACGTCGAACCAGTCGGTGACGGCCTTCCAGAAGGTGTCCAGCTCGTCCACGGACCAGCGGTGCAGGGCCGCGTAGCCGCCTTCGGCCGGGGCTCCGTGGTGCTCGGCCGCCCAGGCCTGGAACTTGGTGATCTGTGCCCGGGCGATGCGTTCCCGGTCGGGTTGCCAGAGCGGTGAGGCGTTCGCTGAGGACATGGGGCGGCTCCCGGACTGTGCGCGTCGTATACGTGTATCACGCACGGGCTGGGGTGTGCGCGTCACGCGGCTGACACGGACGATGCCATGTGATTCGACTTCTGCACCAGGGCACGCCACGGATGGTCCGGGTCGTGAAGATGTGGTCCCGTCGCGGGTGAACGGCAGTTGAACGACTCACACATGTGGACAGGTCAATGGCAGGCTGAGCAGCATGGACGCTCGTGACCTGGTGCGCTCGGTGAAGGCAGTCGGTTCGACGGGGGCGGCCCAGGGGTGGCGGACCGTGCGGGCCTCGTGGCGCAGGAGGCGCGCCGACGCCTCCGGGCTTGCGCCCCGTGGTGCCGAGCGTGCGCGGGTGCCCGGGCCGGTACTGGACGTGGAGCCGGGGCCCGGCGGCGGACTGGTCCGGTTCACCCGGTCGGAGCTGCGCATCACCGTCGCCGTGAACGGAGCGGTCTTCTGGGGCTGGGACGGGGCCGGACCCGAGCCGTCGTACGCGCTCGCGGGCCACTCTCCCAAGCCGGACCCGCGGGCGGTTCTGGAGCCGGAAAAGGACGGCGCCTGGCGGGTGGTGTCCGAGCGCGTGACGGTCGTCGTCTCGCGGAACGGCGCCGTGGAGGTACGTACGCCGGGCGGGGTGACCCTGCGCCGCGATCTGCCGCCCCGGTGGTGGGAACCGGTCGGCGGGGGCCCGGCGCGGTGGATGCAGCGGTCCGAAGTGGCCGCGGACGCGCGGTTCTTCGGCCTGGGCGGGCGCGCGTCGGGACCGCGGCTGCGCGACGGCACGTACCGGATGTGGAACACCGATCCCGGCCTCTCCTTCGGTCCGGGCGACGACCCGCTGTACATCACCATGCCGGTGCAGATGGTGGTGGCCGACGCCGCCACGCATCTCGTGTTCCACGACAGCACCTGGGACGGCACCGTGACCTTGCGCGAGGGCGAGGAGGGCGCGGGATCCGGGCACGACCGGGCCGGGACGAGCGAGCTGCGCATGGACGGCGGACCGTTGCGCTGCTGGGTGATGGTGGGCACCCCCGCGCGCGTGCTGCGCACCTGGGCATCGCTCACCGGGGCCGCCGCGCTGCCGCCCACGTGGGCGCTGGGGCACCATCACGCGCGGTGGGGCTTCGGCAGCGTGCAGGAGGTGCGGCGGATCGTCGCCGGCTATCTGGAGCGCGGTCTGCCGCTGGACGCGGTTCATCTGGACATCGACCACTTCGACGCGCACCAGGTGTTCACGGTCGACCGGGAGCGCTTCCCGAAGCTTCCGATGCTCGCCAAGGAGCTGCGCCGGGACGGGATCCGACTGGTGTCGATCGTGGATCCGGCGGTCAAGGCCGAACCGGGCAACGCTGTGTACGACAGCGGGTCCGCGGTGGACGCCTTCGTGGGGGATTCCGCGAGAAGGCCGGTGCGCGGTGTGGTCTGGCCAGGCGAGTCGGTGTATCCGGACTTCACGCGCGCGCGGGTGCGCCAGTGGTGGGGCGAGCTCTACGAGGAGCGGCTGGCGCAGGGTTTCGCGGGCTTCTGGCATGACATGAACGAGCCGGTGTCGTTCACGGCCTTCGGGGAGAACACCCTGCCCCGTTCGGCACGGCACGACCTGGAGGGACGCGGCGGCGACCATCGTGAGGCGCACAACGTGTACGCGCTCTGCATGGCGCGGGCCGGTTACGAAGGGCTGCGTGAACTGACGCCCGGGGAGCGGCCGTTCATGTTCTCGCGCTCCGGGTGGGCCGGAATGCAGCGCTACGGAGGGACCTGGTCCGGGGACGTGGCCACAGGCTGGCCAGGGCTGCGGGCGTCGTTGTCGCTGGTGGTGGGGCTCGGGCTGTGCGGGGTGCCTTATTCGGGCCCTGATGTGGGCGGGTTCGACGGCAGTCCGTCGCCCGAGCTGTATCTGCGCTGGTTCCAACTCGGCGCGTATCTACCGCTGTTCCGTACCCACGCGAGTCTGCGGGCCGGGCGCAGGGAGCCCTGGGAGTTCGGCGACGAGATCCTCGATCACGCGCGCGTGGCCCTCGTCGAGCGGCGGCGGCTGCTGCCGTACTTCGTGACGCTGGCGCAGCTGGCGCACCGTACGGGAGCGCCGTATGTGCGACCGGTGTGGTGGGGCGCGCCCGAGGACAGAGTGCTGCGCAACTGCGACGACACCTTCCTGCTCGGCGACTGCCTCCTGGTGGCGCCGGTGCTGGACCCGGGAACGGACCGGCGTGCGGTGCAGTTGCCGCGGGGGTGCTGGTACGACACGGTGACCGAGGAGTGCTACGAGGGGCCCGCTCAGGTGCTGCTCGATGCCCCCTTGTCACGGATTCCGGTGCTCGCGCGCGCGGGTGCCGTCGTGCCCGTACACGGCACCGACGGCGGTCTGGAGCTGGAGGTGTGGCCGCCCGCCCCTGGAGATACCGGAGGCGGGCTCGTGGTGCCGGACACGGGTGACGGATGGGACGAGCCTGAGATCGAGCGATATGTGACGCGCTGGGAAGGAAAGCGCGTGGTCGTCGAGCGGGACGGGGAGGACGGCCCGAGCGAACCGTCACGCCCTGTACGTGTCCGCGGGCTGGGGGCCCTGTGACGCACTCCTCAGCAGTGCTTCAGGCGCCCTGGACGACGGTCAGACGTAGCGACCCTCGAAGAACGCCCGCGCCGCCACTGTGTGCAGCGGGAAGGCGAGTTCGGTGGCTGTGCGGAGGAGATGCCAGCCCTCGGTCTCGTCCGTCGCGGCAGGCGGCGGCAGTGTGGCGGCCGGGCGCTCCGGAAGCAGGCCGAAGAGCAGGAGGTGGCCGTCGGGAGAGCTCATCGCGTCGGCGAGCCGTACGTCGCGGCTCGCCGCGTCGATGCCCGTTTCTTCCTTGAGCTCGCGGACGACGGCGTGCCGCCAGTCCTCCCGGTGGTCGATGAACCCTCCGGGCAGAGCGATGCCCCCGCGCGCGGGGGCGATGGCTCGGGTGATGACGACCAGGGCGGTGCCCTTGGTGTCGTACACGGGCTGAAGGGCCACCGCGACGGGCAGCGGATTGCGGTAGGCCACGGCGCCACAGGAGGCGCAGGTGCGGGGCCAGCCGGAGACGCCCTCTCCGTAGGGCGCGCCGCAGCTCGAACAGTGGGAGTCCGGCGCGGAGTCGGCGGGCGGGTTCTGTGACGGGGACACGCCGGGGACTGTAGCCGATCATCACATGGGCGCCTCCGGAGGGCCGCCTCCGTGCGAGGAGACGAGAGACGGCCGGAACCACCCCCGTGGGCCCCGGCCGCCCCTACCGATACACCGACGCCCGGGAGGGCCCGAGCGGTTCTCCTGACGCAGGGATCTGTCCGCTGACGCCCTGCCCAAGCGGCGCGCCCCGTGCCACACTTCTGACGAGCCGTCAGATATACAGAATTGGAGGGGCCTTGTCCCGCACCCGCATCCGTACACCCGTGGTCCCCGGCTGGTTCACCGGCGAGGGAGACGACTTCCGACTTCTGGGCACATGCTGCTCGGCTTGCGCATCGGTGTTCTTCCCCCGTGAGGACGCCTTCTGCCGCAACCCGGGTTGCCCAGGCGGCGAGCTGGCCGAGGTCCCGCTGTCCAGGAGAGGCCGTGTCTGGTCGTACACGGACAGCCGGTATCGGCCACCGTCACCGTACGTGTCCGACCCGGAACTCGAATGGCAGCCCTACGCGTTGATCGCTGTGGAGCTGGAATCCGAGCGGATCGTGGTGCTCGGACAGACGGTTCCCGGGGTCACCGTCGCCGATCTGACGGTGGGTATGGAGGTGGAGGTCGTCCCGGGCGTGCTGAACGAGGACGCGGAGACGATCTGGACGACGTGGCACTGGCGGCCGACGGGGGTGGGGGCATGACGGGTGAGGTGGCGGTGCTGGGCGCGGGCATGCACCCCTGGGGCAAATGGGGACGCGGTTTCGTCGAGTACGGGGTGGCGGCGGCGCGCGCAGCACTGGCCGACGCGGGGGTCGACTGGCGGGACGTCGGCTCGATCGTCGGCGCAGACACGGTCCGTGGCGGCTATCCGGGGTACGTGGCGGGGGCGACGTTCGCGAAGGCGCTGGGCTGGCAGGGCGCCCGGGTGGCGAGTGTGTACGCGGCGTGCGCGTCGGGCGCACAGGCCGTCAACACGGCTCGGGCGCAGATCCTTTCGGGTCTCGCCGACGTGGTCCTGGTGGTGGGTGCGGACGCGGCGCCGAAGGGGTTCTTCCGGCCCGCGGGCGGGAACCGGCCCGACGATCCGGACTGGCTGCGCTTCCGGGTCCTGGGAGCGACGAATCCGACGTACTTCGGGCTGTACGCGCGGCGGCGGATGGCCGTGCACGGGGACACGTTGGAGGACTTCGCGCAGGTCAAGGTGAAGAACGCCGCCCTGGGAGCGCTGAATCCGAACGCGCGGTACCGCAAGCGGGTCACCGCCGAGGAGGTCGCCGCCTCGGCCGTCGTCGCCGATCCACTGCGGCTGCTCGACATCTGCGCCACCTCGGACGGGGCCGCGGCGCTCGTGCTGTCCAGCATGGAGTTCGCGCGGCGCCATGGAGCCGCGGATCCGGTGCGGATCCGCGCGGTGTCCACCGTGACACCGCGCTTCCCCAACACCGTGCTCGATCTGCCGGACATCGCTACGGACTCCGCGGTCGCGGTGGAGCCGCCGGCCGAGACGTTCCGCGCGTCGATCGCGCGGGCGGCGTACGAGGAGGCGGGCATCGGCCCGGAGGACCTGTCGCTCGCCGAGGTCTACGACCTGTCCACGGCCCTGGAGTTGCAGTGGTACGAGGACCTGGGGCTGTGCGGCGAGGGCGAGGCGGCCAAGCTGCTGCGGGAGGGCGCGACGGCTCCCGGCGGTCGAATACCCGTGAACGCCAGCGGCGGACTCGCCTCTTTCGGAGAAGCCGTTCCGGCGCAGGCCATCGCCCAAGTCTGCGAGCTCACCTGGCAGTTGCGCGGTTCGGCGGGCGAACGGCAAGTGGCGGGCGCACGGGTGGGGATCACCGCGAACCAGGGGCTGTTCGGCCACGGGTCGTCCGTGATAGCCGTCCGGTGAGTGCAGGGTGCCCGTTCGGGGGAGCTGAAGTGGCTTTCCGTACGCTGAGTGATCAGTCCGGAATCCTGCGTGAACAGCGCGTGAACTGGGCTTGGGCGCATGCCGGAAGCGTCATCATGCTTTCGTGCGCTCCTGGACGGATACTCTCCGCTTCGCCTTCCAGCCGATCGTCAACCTGACGACGGGAGGGGTCGCGGCGCTGGAGATACTCGCCCGCCCGGAGGCCGGTGACGTCCTCGCACAGGCCCGCCGCGATCCCGAACTCGACGGCCGGCTGGCCGCGTTGGCGATCCGGTCGGCCGCCCGTCAGGAGACGCTGCTCCCGCTCCATGTCAACGTGTTCGCGGGCACCCTCGCCGACCTCGGAGGACTCTCCGCGCTCAGGGAGGCCGTACGCGAGGCCGGGCGCATGCCGTGGGAAGTGACGGTCGACGTCGGCCCGCCCTTCACCCACGTGCCGCACCGGGCGCTCATCGAGGCGGTCACGGCGCTGCGCGGCGAGGGCTTCCGGGTCTGCGCGGACGGCATCGGCGACGGCGACGTCCCTCTTCGGGTGCTCGCGGATCTCGCGCCCGACCTGGTCAAGCTCGATGCTTCCCTGCTGGCGCGGCCCGCGGTCGTGCGGGCGATGCGGACCCTGTGCGAGCAGCTTGGCGCACTGCTGTCGATCGAGGGCGTGGAGACCGAACAGCAGTGTGCGGCGGCCCTGTCGGCAGGCGCGCAGCTGGCGCAGGGCGAGCTGTTCGGTCCCCCGGCACGCCGTCCGGCAGCGGACGTATACGTTCCGGCGCTCTCTCACGCCACGGCGGCGACGCCTCCGTACGGGCCGTCGGTGCGGCAGTTCGTACGCCCTGCGGCGCTCTTGCCCGCAGGCGCGTCGGCGATTCAGGTGCGGGCGCTGCTGACCGGGTCGCCGGAGGTGTCCGGCGTGCTGCTGGTGGACGCGGCCGGGGTTCCGGTGAGGTCGGTGCACCGTTCCCGGTTCCTGCTGTCGCTGTCGGGCCGCTACGGGCATGCGCTGTACGCCGACCGGCCGGCCGCCAAGCTCGGCGATCCGCCGCGTACGGTCGGTGTGGACGCGACCGCGTGGGAGGTCCTCGACGTGGTGGCGGACGGGGACCGGGACCGTACGTCCGACGACGTCGCGGTCGTCGACCGGCTCGGGCGGTGCGTAGGAGTCGTACGACTGGCCGATCTGGTACGGGCGCTGGCCGAGAGCCGCGTCGAGGAGGCGGCCGGGCTGAACCCGCTGACGCGGCTGCCCGGTTCGGACGCGATCACCACAGAGGTGGACCGGCGGATCGCGGACGGGCGGATCTTCGCGCTGAGCTGGTTGGATGTCGACGGCTTCAAGCAGGTCAACGACGGTGCGGGGTTCGCGGCGGGCAACGAGCTGATCCGCGCGGTGGGGCGAGCGCTGCAGGCGGCGGCGTACGGGGCCACGCGCGTGGGGCACATCGGCGGTGACGACTTTCTCGTACTGACGGATCCGGAGGGGCTCGATCCGCTGGCCATGTCGGTGCTGGACACGCCGTGGTCGGCCGGTGGTCTCGCCGTCACGCTGTCCCTGGCCACGGTGCTGTGCGCCCCGGGAAGCGTGACCGACCACCGTCAGGCGGCCGCGTGTCTGGCGCCGCTCAAACAGGCCGCGAAGTCCCTGCGGGGCGCAAGCTGGGTGCTGGGCCACGCCGGTCTGCCCGGCCACGAGATCCGCCGGGGCTCGGGGGCGGCGCCCGCGCAGGCGGGATGCGGGGCGGGCGGGCCGAGCCTGGGCTGAGCGGCCTGAGCGGCCTTCGTGAAGTCCGGTGCCGTATGGCGCCCCGTAAGGGGCGCGGGGCAGTGCCGTATGCGGCTCCTCCGCGGTTGCGCCCACCCTCGCTTGAGTGAAGCCGAGAGTGGGGGGACCTCGCACAGCGGTTGCGGAACGCAGCCGTCCGGGTTCAAGCATCTTCGCGGGCCAGAACCGTTGCCGCCCGCGACCTTGACGGTCCGTGACCTCCGGTGAACACTTCCGGATGTCAGTCGGCGTCGCCGCATTCCGGCGTATTCACGCACTGCGCTGCGCGGGCCCTTGCCTGCGCCAACGGGTCATCCCCCATGGGCGATTCGGCTGCCACGGCACGCTCGTCACGGACGCCGGGCGGGGCGCGGGACCCTCCCTGCCCTCGGCTGAAGTAGCCATGGGAACGCACCCTGCACGGTGGCCCGGGGCCGACCGCCCCGGGCGAGGGCCTAGGAGCCGCCATGAGCAATGGAGACATCTTCGTCGGTGAGATCATCGGCACAGCGATTCTGATTCTCTTCGGCGCCGGAGTCGTCGCCGCCGTTGTACTGAACGACTCCAAAGCGAAGGACGCGGGCTGGGTCGTCATCGCGTTCGGCTGGGGCTTCGGTGTGATGGCCGGGGCGTACACCGCGGCGCCGCTGTCCGGCGGGCATCTCAACCCGGCGGTGACACTTGGCATCGCCATCGACACCGGGAACTGGGACAAGGTCCACCTCTACGTCGCCGGACAGATGATCGGCGCGATCCTCGGCGCCGTCCTGTGTTGGCTGGTCTACCTCGCCCAGTTCCAGGCCAACGCCGAGGAGAAGAAGGCGCAACCGACGCTCGGGATCTTCTCCACGGCACCCGCGATCCGCAATCCCATGGCGAACCTCATCACCGAGATCATCGCCACCATCGCTCTGGTTCTGCCGATCCTGGCCTTCGGCCTGACGAAGGGTCTCGGCGAGTCCGGCACCGCGATTCTGATCGTCTCCTTCCTGGTGGTCGGCATCGGCCTGTCGCTCGGCGGTCCCACCGGATACGCCATCAATCCAGCCCGTGACCTGGGCCCGCGCATCACCCACGCCCTGCTCCCGATACCCAACAAGGGCACCTCGGACTGGAGTTACGCGTGGATCCCGGTGGTGGGGCCGCTGATCGGCGGGGCGCTCTCGGGGCTCATCTTCAACGCAGCCTTCTGAAGAATCCGACGAAGGGGACGTCATGACAGACAAGTTCGTCGCCGCAATCGACCAGGGCACCACTTCGAGCCGCTGCATCATCTTCAACGAAGCCGGCGCGATCGTCGCCGTCGACCAGCGCGAGCACCGTCAGATCTTCCCGAAGCCGGGCTGGGTGGAGCACGACGCCACCGAGATCTGGTCGAAGGTGCAGGCCGTGGTGGCGGGGGCGATCGCGAAGGCCGGTCTCCGCGCCGACCAGCTCAGCGCGTTGGGGATCACCAACCAACGGGAGACGACGGTCCTTTGGGACCGCGCCACGGGCAAGCCCGTGCACAACGCGATCGTCTGGCAGGACACCCGTACCTCCGCGCTCTGCAACGACCTGGGCGGCTCGGACGGGCAGGACCGCTTCCGCGAGCAGACCGGCCTGCCGCTGGCCAGCTACTTCTCCGGGCCGAAGGCGGCCTGGCTGCTGGACAACGTGCCGGGGCTGCGGGCCCGCGCCGAGCGGGGCGAGATCGCCTTCGGCACGATCGACTCCTGGCTGATCTGGAACCTCACCGGCGGCACGGACGGCGGCCGTCACGTCACCGACGTGACCAACGCCGGGCGCACCATGCTGATGAACCTCGAGACCCTTCAGTGGGACGCCTCGATCCTCTCCGCGATGAACGTCCCCGAAGCGATGCTCCCGGAGATCAAGTCCTCCTCCGAGGTGTACGGGACGGCCGTGGGCCAACTCGGCGGGGTGCCGGTCGCCTCGGCGCTCGGCGACCAGCAGGCGGCGGTCTTCGGGCAGGCCTGCTACGACGTGGGCACGGCCAAGAACACCTACGGCACCGGCAGTTTCCTGCTGCTCAACACCGGGAACCGGCCGGTTCCTTCGAAGAGCGGGCTGCTCACCACCATGGGCTACAAAATCGGCTCCGAGGCGCCCGTGTACTGCCTGGAGGGATCGATCGCGATCACCGGCGCCCTGGTCCAGTGGTTCCGCGACCAGCTCGGCATCATCCGTACGGCGGACGAGATCGAGACGCTCGCGTCGAGTGTCGACGACAACGGCGGGGCGTACATCGTGCCCGCGTTCTCCGGCCTGTTCGCGCCCTACTGGCGCTCCGACGCGCGCGGGGTCGTCACCGGTCTCACGCGGTACGTCACGAAGGGGCACCTCGCGCGGGCGGTGCTCGAAGCGACGAGCTGGCAGACCCGGGAGGTCGTCGACGCCATGTACCAGGACTCCGGGGTGCACATCACGACCCTGAAGGTGGACGGCGGCATGACCAAGAACAACCTCCTGATGCAGCACCAGGCGGATGTGCTCGGGGTACCGGTGATCCGTCCGAAGGTCTCCGAGACGACCTGCCTGGGCGCCGCTTACGCGGCGGGCCTCGCGACCGGTGTGTGGAACGACCTCGACACGCTGAAGTCGCACTGGCAGAAGGACGTCGAGTGGACCCCGTCGATGGAGGACTCGGTGCGCGACCGCGAGTACCACAACTGGCGCAAGGCGGTGGAGAAGAGCTTCGGCTGGCACGAGGACGATCCCAGCTAGCGCTCGCTTTCGCGCTGCACGCGCGCGTGCAGCGTTTTGGGGTGCTCGCGCGCGTGCAGCGTTTTGGGGTGCACGCGCGCGTGCGTCACGCGTGTCGTGCCCGAAGGACTACGGCCCGTACCCCAGTCGGCGGGGGTACGGGCCGTACGCGTGGCGGGCCGGGTGAGGAGCGAGCGCTTCAGGTGGTGACGGTCTGGCGGCGCTCGGCCGCGTACGCCATGGCGTGCTGGACGACGCCGATGAGGACCTCCTTGACGGACTCCCGGTCGCGCGCGTCGCACAGCACGACGGGCACATCGGGGTCGAGGTCGAGGGCCTGGCGGACGTCTTCGGTGGGGTAACGGGCGGCGTCCTCGAAGCAGTTGACGCCCACCAGGAAGGGTATGGAGCGCCGCTCGAAGTAGTCGACCGCGGCAAAGCAGTCCTCCAGGCGGCGGGTGTCGGCGAGTACGACGGCTCCCAGGGCGCCGGTGGAGAGCTCGTCCCACAGGAACCAGAAACGGTCCTGTCCGGGTGTCCCGAAGAGGTACAGGACCAGGTCCTCGCGGAGTGTGATGCGGCCGAAGTCCATGGCGACCGTGGTGGTGTGCTTGCCCTCCACACCGCTGGTGTCGTCGACCGGACGACCGGCCTCGGTGAGCACTTCCTCGGTCCGCAGCGGCTTGATCTCGCTGACCGCGCCGACCATTGTCGTCTTGCCCACGCCGAAGCCGCCCGCCACGAGGATCTTGAGCGTGACGGGCTCGACGGGGGCCTTGCCGCGCTCAGAACGCCCGAAGATCATCGTTCTCTTCTCCTGCTTCAGTGGTGTCGTACGGGGATGGGGCGGGGCGTTGACCGTAACCGCCGCCCCCGGGGGTTTCGATGACCAGTACGTCGCCGGGGCCGACGTCCGCCGCGTCGCTTCCGCCGAGTTCGGTGACCGTACCGTCCGCGCGTTCCACGCGGTTGGCTCCCAGTGCTCCGGGCTCGCCGCCCGCCATGCCGTAGGGCGGGACCCTGCGGTGCTGAGAGAGCGTGGAGACGGTCATGGGCTCGTGGAACCGGATGCGGCGTACAGCGCCGTCTCCGCCGCGCCACCGTCCGGCCCCGCCGCTGTCGCGTCGTACGGCGAACTCGTCGAGCTGGACGGGCAGTCGCCACTCGAGCACCTCGGGGTCCGTGAGCCGCGAGTTGGTCATGTGGGTCTGGACGACGGATGCGCCGGGGAAACCTTCGCCGGCGCCGGATCCGGAGGCCACGGTCTCGTAGTACTGGTGGCGTTCGTTGCCGAAGGTGACGTTGTTCATGGTGCCGGAACCCTCCGCCTGCACTCCGAGGGCTCCGTAGAGGGCACCCGTGATGGCCTGCGAGGTCTCGACGTTGCCGGCGACTACGGCGGCCGGGGGGTCGGGGGCGAGCATCGAGCCCGGGGGCACGATGATGTCCAGGGGCCGCAGACAGCCGTCGTTGAGCGGGATGTCGTCGGCGACCAGGGTGCGGAAGACGTACAGGACGGCGGCGTTGACCACCGAGAAGGGTGCGTTGAAGTTGGTGTCGAGCTGCGGCGACGTACCGGTGAAGTCGACGGTGGCGGAGCGTTTTTCGCGGTCTACGGAGATGCGCACGCGGATGACGGCACCGGAGTCGGTCTCGTAGGTGAACTCGCCGTCTTCAAGGGCGTCGATGACGCGGCGTACGGATTCCTCGGCGTTGTCCTGGACGTGCTTCATGTACGCCTGGACAACGTCGAGGCCAAAGTTCTCGATCATGCGGGCGACTTCGTCGACGCCCTTCTGGTTGGCGGCGATCTGGGCGCGCAGGTCGGCGAGGTTGGTCTTCGGGTTGCGCGAGGGGTAGGGCGCCTCGGTGAGGAGCCGTCGTGTCTCCGCCTCGCGGAGGCGGCCGCCTTCCACGAGCAGCCAGTTGTCGAAGAGGATGCCCTCTTCCTCAATGGTCCGGCTGTTGGCCGGCATGGAGCCGGGGGCGATGCCGCCGATCTCGGCGTGGTGGCCGCGCGAGGCGACGTAGAAGAGAATCCGGTCACCCTCCGTGTCGAAGACCGGAGTGACCACCGTGACGTCGGGCAGGTGGGTGCCGCCGTGGTACGGATCATTGATGGCGTAGGCGTCCCCGGGGCGCATCCCTGAGCCCCGGCGGCGGATGACCTCCTTGACGCTGGTGCCCATCGATCCCAAGTGCACAGGAATATGAGGGGCGTTGGCGACCAGGTTGCCTTCGGGGTCGAAGAGCGCGCAGGAGAAGTCCAGGCGCTCCTTGATGTTGACCGACTGGGCGGTGGACTCCAGGCGGGCGCCCATCTGCTCGGCGATCGACATGAAGAGGTTGTTGAAGACCTCGAGGAGAACCGGGTCGGCTTCCGTACCGAGATCGGAACTCTCCGTGACCGCCGCGCGTTCCATGATCAGATGCCCGTCGTCGGTCATGGCCGCCCGCCAGCCGTCGTCGACGACGGTCGTCGCGCTGGCTTCGGTGATGATCGCGGGGCCGGTGACGGTTTCACCGGGGGGCAGCTCCTCGCGACGGTGCAGGGGTACGTCGCGCCAGGCGCCGCCCGTGTGGAGGCTGACGGTCTCGGGGGTGCCTGGGGCCGAGTAAGGGCTGGCGAGGGCGGAGAGATCGGGGGGGTCGGTGAGACCGGTGGCTTCCACGGAGAGGGCTTCCACGACGACCGGACGGTCGAGGGTGAAGGAGTAGGTGGCGCGATGGCGGTCTTCGAAGGTGCGGGTCATGGTGTCGGGCGCGGTGAGCTCGACGACGAGTGCCGTGTCCGTGCCGTCATAGCGCAGCTGGGCCCGGCGGGTGACCCGGATGCGGTCCTCGGGGACGTCCTCGGCGAGGAGTTCGGCGCGGGCAGCTCCCTCCAGGTCGTCCGCGGTCTTCAGGACACCGGGCATCGAGGACGCCTCAAGGGGCGCCTCGACGGACTGTTCACGCATGGCTGTCGTGTCGGCGAGCCCGATGCCGAGCGCGGAGAGGACGCCTGCCATGGGTGGCACGAGGACGGTGCGGATGCCGAGCGAGTCGGCGACCATGCAGGCGTGCTGCCCGCCCGCGCCACCGAAGGTGGTGAGCGCATAGCGGGTGACGTCGTGGCCCTTCTGGACCGAGATCCGCTTGACGGCGTTGGCGATGTTGGCGACCGCGATCTGGAGGTACCCCTCGGCGACCTGCTCGGGGGTGCGGTCATCTCCGGTGGTTTCCCGGATCTCGTGCGCGAGGGCGGCGAACCGGTCGCGGACCAGCGCGTCGTCGAGCGGCTGATCGCCGCCTGGGCCGAAAACTCTGGGGAAGTGGTCGGGTTGGATGCGGCCGAGGGCCACATTGGCGTCGGTGACCGTGAGCGGGCCGCCATTCCGGTAGCAGGCGGGCCCCGGGTCCGCGCCCGCCGAGTCCGGCCCTACGCGGTAGCGGGAGCCGTCGAAGTGGAGCACGGAGCCGCCGCCCGCCGCGACGGTGTGGATGTCCAGCATGGGCGCGCGCAGTCGTACGCCGGCGATCTGGGTGGTGAAGACGCGTTCGTACTCGCCCGCGAAGTGCGAGACGTCCGTGGACGTGCCGCCCATGTCGAAACCGATGACACGGTCGAAGCCGGCGAGCTGCGACATCCGCGCCATGCCGACGATGCCGCCGGCCGGCCCGGACAGGATGGCGTCCTTGCCACGGAACTGTCCCGCCTCGGCGAGCCCTCCGTTGGACTGCATGAACATCAGCCGCACGCCCCGCAGTTCGTCGGCGACGTGCTGGACGTAGCGGCGCAGTACGGGCGAGAGGTAGGCGTCGACGACGGCCGTGTCCCCGCGCGGGACGAGCTTCATCAGCGGGCTGACCTCGCTGGACAGCGAGATCTGCGGAAAGCCGATACGCGCGGCCAGCCCGCCGATGGCCTGCTCGTGGACGGGATGGAGGTGGCTGTGCATGCAGACGACGGCCAAGGCGTGGATTCCGTCGTCGTACGCCTCCTGGAGCGGCCCGTCGAGGGCCTCCAGGTCGGGGGCGCGCAGGACGGTTCCGTCGGCGGCGATGCGCTCATCGACCTCTACGACCCGTTCGTACAGCAGCTCGGGCAGTTCGATCGCGCGGGCGAAGATCCGCGGGCGGTTCTGGTAGGCGATGCGCAGCGCGTCCCGGAAACCGCGGGTGACGACGAGGAGGGTGCGCTCGCCCTTGCGTTCCAGAAGGGCGTTCGTGGCGACGGTGGTGCCCATGCGGACGGCGTCGATGGGGCTGTCGTCGCGGAGGAGTTCCCGTACGCCCGCGACGGCGGCGTCGGCGTACCGCGCCGGGTTGTCGGAGAGGAGCTTGTGCGTGAGCAGGCGGCCGTCGGGGCGACGCGCGACGATGTCGGTGAAGGTGCCGCCTCGGTCGACCCAGAACTGCCAGCCTGTCACGTCTGTTCCCCGCTTCCGCGCTACTCAGAGCGCCCGGAGCCCATTGATCACGTCGCGCAGAATACTCTCGTCCGGCAGCTCGGCGGGGGGTACCGGACGCGTCACATGGACCATTTCGTCAGCCACGAGATCTCCTATGAGGACACGTACCACTCCAATGGGGAGGTCGAGTTCGGCGGCGAGTTCGGCGACCGACTGCGGCGCGTCGCGACAGAGGTCGACGATGTCCTCGTGCTCCGGGGACAGCGTCTGGTCCGCCCCCGGGTCGTCGGCATGCGGTTCCGTCACGACCACCGCGATCAGGTCGAGGCGGTGCTGGGCCGGGCTGGTGGTGCGGCCGCGTGTCATGGCATACGGACGGACCACCGGTCCGGCCTCGTCGTCGAACCAGTGGGACATCCCCTGACCGTCTGCGCTCATGCCATCCCACTACCCGCCTGCGGGCAGATCGGTGCGCGGAGCCTGTGCCAGATGTGCGCCGACCCTCTTGACCAGCAGTGTCATCTCGTACGCGACCTGCCCGACATCCGAGTCGGCGTCCGAGAGGACGGCGAGACAGCTGCCGTCACCTGCGGCCGTGACGAACAGGAACGCGTCGTCGAGCTCGACGATCGTCTGCCGGACACTGCCCGCCTCGAAATGGCGGCCGACGCCCTTGGCGAGGCTGTGGAATCCGGAGGCGACGGCGGCGAGGTGCTCGCTGTCCTCCCTGGTCAGGTCCTCGGAGACCCCGGTGGGCAGACCGTCGCTGGAGAGCACGAGTGCCTTGCGGATGCTGGCGACGCGGTCCACCAGGTCGTCGAGGAGCCAGTTGAGTTCGCCGGACACCTTGTTGGTCCTGATGTGGCCGGCATCCTTCGGTGCGGTCATCGACCGTCCCCCTTAGTCGTTCCTTGTGCTGTGCCGCCCTGGGCCCCGTCGCCCGCGGCGTTCTCCTCACGGCCGCGCTGCCAGCCACGCTGGAGCGAGGCCATGCGGTTGCGTACCTGGTCGGCGTCACGCTCGGTGGCCTCCGCGCTGTTCCCGGCGCCGGTCGCGTCGCGTTCGGCGCGCCGGTCGGGTCCGTCCTTCAGCTGCGGGGCCAGATTGGCCTGCCGTACGCGTCGGGGCAATGGGCCGGTGCCGCCGCCTGTGGGCGGGGCGCCGGTGCGGCTGCCGCCCGTCGCGGTGCCGCGACGCGACGCCCGCTTGGGGAGGGGCGCGGCTTCGCCGGGCTCACCGCCTCGGGCCGAGGCTTCGGTGCGTTCGGATCCGTGGGTGGACGCCTCACCCGGATCGAGGCGGCTGCCTCCTGGTTCAGAGCCGCGGCCGACCGGCCGGGTGCTGCCCGTGGGCTCGGTGTCACGGTCCGGTGTCCGGCCGAGCCCGGCCCCGCCATCCGCAGGCTCGGTGCCCGCGTCGGGCTCGCCCTGGCGGGTTGGCAGCGGATTCGCCGGTTCCCGACGTGACGGCAGCCGATCAGCTTTGGCGGCGCGCGTGCGCTTCGGCAGCTCCTCCAGTGCGCCCGGTCGTCCGGGCGCCCCGTCGGCCGATTCCGCCGCTTGAGTCGACTCCTCGGCGTCCGCGCGTTCCGACGGCTCCGCGCGCCGTGGCTTCGTCTGGGTGACGGGGCGGCCGTGGGAGCTGACGAGTTTCGGGGCCCTGCGGCGCGGGAGCGGCACGGGTTCGCCGGGGTGGTCGCCATCGCCCGGGCGAGCCGACTCGCCCGGGGCCTCGCGTGCCTGCTGGTGCTGCTCCACGGGAACTCCGGCGATGGAGCGGCGCGGGCGGAAGATGCCGCCACGCTCGCTGTCCTCGGCATCGAGGCCGCCCGGGAAGTTGTCGAGGGCGCCCAGATCGACGGGAGACTCCAGCTCGATGGGCCCGTCCAGAATGGAGGCCGGCAGGCCCGGAAGCTGGACCGGTACCTGGGAGAGCGCGGCCTTGCGGTTCTCGTCGCCCTCCTTCGGCGCGAGCGCCCGGTCGAGCCGGAAGCCCACACCGTTGGTGTCGGGCACGTCCTCTGTGAGCAACGCGTCGGGGATGAACACCACGGCCGTGGTCCCGCCGTACGGGGACGGCTGCAAGGAGACGCGTACGTTCTGCCGCTGGGCGAGGCGGCTGACCACGAACAGCCCGAGTCGGTCGGTGTCCGACAGCTCGAACTCCGGGGTCTCGGCGAGGCGCAGGTTGGCGTCGAGGAGCGCTTCCGGGGCCATACCCAGACCGCGGTCGTGGATCTCCAGCGTGAAGCCGTTGGCGACGCGTTCGCCGTACACCTGGACTGCGGTGTGCGGGGGCGAGAACACCGTGGCGTTCTCCAGGAGTTCGGCCACGAGGTGGGTGAGGTCGGCGACCGCGGGACCGGTGACGGCCAGGCGTGGCAGTCGGCGTACCTCGATACGTTCGTAGTCCTCGACTTCGGCGACGGCGGCGCGGACGACGTCCATCAGCTGGATGGGCTTGCGCCACTGCCGTGAGGGGGCCGCGCCGGAGAGAATCACCAGGCCCTCGGCGTGGCGGCGCATGCGGGTGGTCAGATGGTCGAGGCGGAAGAGATCGGCGAGTTCGTCGGTGTCCTCGGTCCTGCGCTCCATGCTGTCGAGCAGGGTGAGCTGCTTGTGCAGCAGGACCTGGCTGCGGCGGGCGAGGTTCACAAAGACCTCGGAGACGCCGTCGCGCAGTTCGGCCTGCTTGACGGCGGCCTCGACCGCGGCGCGCTGGAGGGTGTTGAGGGCCTGGCCGACCTCGCCGATCTCGTTCTTGTCGTACTCCAGACGCGGCACCTCGGTCTCCACGTCGACCTGTTCGCCCGCGGAGAGCCGGCGCATCACGCTGGGCAGCCGCACGCCGGATGCCTCGTGGGCTTCCAGGCGCAGTCCGCGCAGGTCGCGGATGAGACCGCGGCCGATGCGTACGGACAGGAAGAGCGAGACCAGCAGGGCGATCAGGCCGAGGACGCCGGCGACGGCCGCCCTGACGATGACGTCGACGGCAATCGGGCTGACGCGGTCCTGGTAGCGGTCGCTCGCCTCGTCGTTGAGGGTGCCCAGCTCGTCGAGGACGTTGCCGGCCTCGGTGTCCCAGCTCTTCGCGGTGACGCCACGGGGCTTGCCGGACTCGGAGGAAATGACGGCCTGTTCGGCCACCCGCAGCGGAGCGGTGGCGGCGTTCTTCCAGAAGCGCTCGTAGCGATCACGCTCCGCGGAGGGGAGCAGCGGCAGGTTGTTGGCGTACATCAGGTCGCGCTGGGCCACGAGGTCGGAGATGTCGCGGATTTCGTCGGAGGAGAGCCTGCCGACGACCAGCGCCGAGCCGAGCAGGGCGTCCTCTCGGGAGAGCAGTTCGCGCGCGAGGGCGATGTTGACGAGGGCGCGGGACTGCTTGTCCATCTCCACGTCGTCGACCACATGAAGGTTTGAAAGCACGACGTAGCAGGGCTCGACGAGGTTGTTGTAGAGCTCCAGGGCCTGGGCCCGGGTGAGTGTGCCCTCTTCGACGCTGCGGCGCAGTGACTCGATGCCGTCCAAGGAGTCCAGCATGGCCGTCAGCCGCCCGCCGGTGCCCTCGCCCACCGCGTCGCGTACGTCGGAGTTCTTGGCGTTTCTGCGGATCTCGGTGACGGCGTCGTCGGTGGCCGCCCGGCTGCGACGGAGTGCTGCGAGCCCATCGGAGGCGCGGGGGTCGGCGAGATAGACGAGGGTCTGACGGCGTTCCTGCTGCAGGACGCGGACGGTGTCCTCGGTGGGATAGGTGACCTTCTCCACGACGGACGAAGCGTCGAACAGCTCACCTGCCTCACGCCCGGTGAGTACCGTGGCGAAGCCCCAGATCGCTGTCAGGGACACCAGCGGCACGATGAGCAGCGCCACGATCTTCCGGCGGATGGACTTCCCGCGAAAGCGCATGGCCTCCCCCAGCTCGACCCCCTCCGGATGGGGGTACACATGTGCGTCAACAAACGGCGTGAGCCTACTACCGACACACAAGGAACTCGAAGGCACATCCGGACGGGATACTTCCGTTTCACCGACGCGACAGGAACAAGACATCCGCAGTTGTCCGTTCATTGCGGGAGATTGCCTCCCCGATTCCGGCACAGAACGCCGAACGCCAACCTCTCAGGGGACTTGGTGAGTTGGCTGAAATTTTCCGCTCGTTGGGAATCTTCGAGGTGCGTCGATCGTCTGTCTGTATGGGAGTTGGGGACGGAATCGGCTCAGGCGCCGTATGCGCACCCAGGTGGCATAAAACGGCGTAAGCCGGGCAGCCGTGGGATGTTGATGTCTCGTGACACCGAAGCGAGGGGCTGCTGGGCGGTGGGGAGTGACAAGTTGATGGGCACGGCAGAGCGGCGCGAGGCGCCCCGTCTGAGCGTCGGGGGAACGGCGGTGGCGGAGCGGGATGCTCAGGCACAGGCGCCGGATCGCGACATTCCGGCGCAGGAGGAGCAACAGGAGGAAGAGCGGGCGTACTACCGGCCGTTGTGGATCGAGGAGCCCGCGCGCCGACCACGGCTGCCCGATCCGGTGCGTACGTCCGCGGTGCGGGCCGTCATCATCATCGCCCTCACGCTGATCCAGGCGATGGTGGCCTTCCTGGGCACGCTGGCCGGTTCCTGGCTCGCGTTCCCCATGGTCCTCAGCAGCGTGGCGAGCACGGTGGTTGCCACGTGGGGCGCGCTGGACGTGTGGGTGACCCGACAGGTGTGGATGCAGCGGAACGGCGTGGTGTCGACGCCGAGCAGCACGGCGCGTGCCCTGCGACGTGAGCGCCGCAAAGCACGGCGCCAGGAGCGGGCGTCCGAGCGCGCCAAGGAGCGGATACGCCGTCGGGGCGGCGCGGGGCAGTTGTCGCACTCCTGATGAGCTCCCGGTGAGCTGGTCCGGAACTCGAGGCCGACCGGCTCACCGGTAGGCGACTGCCGCCTCCACCACGCTTGCCCCGCGCGCCAGTTCGCGCCTGGCCGGCTCGAAGGGGCGCGGGCGTTCCACGGAGAGCACCGCCGTTGTGCGGCCGTCGCGCTCGCACCTCGCTAGGAAGCCGCCCTCGTCCGGCGCGCCGCCGATGATCGAGCCCCCTTCGATGCGGACTGTGTCGATGGCGAGCCGCCGCCGCGAACCGGCGTGCACCGTACAGGTCGGACCGGAAGCAGGGGACGAGGCGCACGGTCTCACCGATGTACTCCCGGAGTTCGCCGGCTGATACGCCGCCCAGTACTACGTGGGCCACGGCGCCAAGTCCGGCGACGGGGTCAAGGGTTCACCGTCGACGGCAGCGAGGGCTTCGCGAAGCTGCCCTCGGTCGCGGAGGACCAGGACCGCCGTTATTACGCGATCACGGTCAAACCCACCGTTTTCATCAATCTCGTACCAGGCCATGTGATCCTGCACCGCAGGTTCCCGCTCGATGTTCCCGCTCGCCGAGGACCGCACGGTCGTTGAGTGCGACTGGCTCTGCGCACCCGAGGTCATCGCGTCCGGTGCCGATGTCTCGAAGTCCGTGGAACTATTCCACCGAGTCAACTCTCAGGACTTCGAGGCCTGCGCACGTACGCAGCCCGCGATGGCCTCCGTGCCTGCCGGCGCGGCGGGGTGCTGGTGCCCACGGAGCACCCCATCCGGATATTCCAAGAGTGGCTCATCGGGGTGCTGGGAGGCACAGATGGCTGATCTCTTCATCGGTGGCGCGTGGACGAGCGCGCGGGAGAAACGGACCCGCGAAATCCGCTGCCCGGCCGACGGCTCCCTGGTGGCAGTGGTGGACGAGGCGGGCGGCCGGGACACCGCCGACGCGATCGCGGCCGCGAGACGGGCCTTCGACGAGGGTCCCTGGCCGCGGACGCCGTCGAACGAGCGCGGTGACCTGCTGCTGCGAGTCGCGGATCTCCTTGTACGCGACAAGGACGCGCTGGCCCGCGCCGAGTCCCTCGACACCGGAAAACGCCTGGTGGAGAGCGCGTACGACATCGACGACATCGCGAACTGCTTCCGTTACTTCGGCCGGCTGGTGGCGAGCGAGACCGGCCGGGTCGTCGACACGGGGACGGCGGGGGTCGACAGCCGGGTCGTGTACGAGCCGGTTGGTGTCTGCGCGCTGATCACGCCATGGAACTACCCGCTCCTCCAGACCGCCTGGAAGGTCGCCCCCGCGCTGGCCGCGGGCAACACCTTCGTCCTCAAGCCGAGCGAGCTCACCCCGCACACCGCTGTCCATCTGATGCGCCTCCTGGAGGAGGCCGGGCTGCCCGCGGGCGCGGCCAATCTGATCCTCGGCGCAGGACCCGAGGCCGGAGCGCCGCTCGGCGACCACCCGGACGTCGACCTGGTCTCGTTCACCGGCGGTCTTCAGACCGGCCGCCGGCTCATGGCCGCGGCGGCCGGGACGGTGAAGAAGGTCGCCCTCGAACTCGGCGGCAAGAACCCCAACATCGTCTTCGCCGACGCCGACTTCGAAACCGCCGTCGACATGGCGCTGACCGCCGTCTTCCTGCACTCGGGGCAGGTCTGCTCAGCGGGGGCGCGGCTGCTGGTCGAGGACTCGTTGCACGACCGGTTCGTCGACGAGGTCGTACGGCGGGCCTCTCAGATCCGGCTCGGCGGCCCGTTCGACGAGCGGGCACAGACCGGACCGCTGATCTCGGCGGCGCACCGGGCGAAGGTCGAGGCGTACGTCGCCCAGGGGCTGGCGGAGGGGGCGGTCCTGCGCTGTGGCGGGAAGCGGCCGACGGATCCGGCGTACGCGGACGGGTTCTACTATCCGCCAACCGTTCTGGACGAGTGCTCGGCCGGGATGTCGGTCGTCCAGGAGGAGTCCTTCGGGCCGGTGCTGACCGTGGAGCGGTTCTCGGACGAGGCGGAGGCGATACGGCTGGCCAACGACACGATCTATGGTCTCGCGGGCGCGGTGTGGACGTCCGACGAGGCCAGGGCGCAGCGAGTGGCGTCCGCGCTGCGCCTGGGCACGGTGTGGATCAACGACTACCACCCGTACGTCCCGCAGGCGGAGTGGGGCGGCTTCAAGCAGTCCGGGTTCGGGCGGGAACTCGGGCCGGCCGGTCTCGCCGAGTATCGCGAGGCGAAGCACATCTGGCGGACGACGAATCCCAGCCCACAGGGTTGGTTCGCTTGAGTCACACGTGTTCCAGTGCTCGCACGTCCGTATGATTCAGGCCACGTACGTCCCCCACAAGATCCAGAACCGTAGGCCAACGACCAGGTACGGCAGCGACCCCGTACGACAGCGACCCGCACCAGCCGCGCTCCCCTCCCACCCGGGATCCCCCCTCTCCCCAGGAGTCCGCGCATGACGACCACCGCTGAGTCACCCGAGCACAATCACGACGATTCCGAGCTCGCCGAGTTCGGGTACAAACCCGAACTCAAGCGCACGCTCGGCAACTTCCACACCTTCGCCGCCGGCATCAGCTACATCTCGATCCTGACCGGCACCTTCCAGCTCTTCTACTTCGGTTACGGCAGCGGCGGGCCCGCCTATTGGTGGTCCTGGCCCATGGTCTTCGTCGGCCAGTTCATGGTCGCGCTGTGCTTCGCCGAACTCGCCGCCCGCTATCCCGTGGCCGGCTCCGTCTACAACTGGTCGAAGAAGGTGGGCAATCGACACATAGGCTGGCTGGCGGGCTGGACGATGCTGATCGCCTCGATCGTGTCGATCGCTGCCGTGGCCCTTGCCTACCAGTTGACGCTTCCCCAGATCTCTTCCGTGTTCCAGTTCGTGGGCGACGGCACGGGCAAGTACGACGTCGCCACCAACGCCGTGCTGCTGGCCTCCGTACTCATTCTCTTCACCACCCTGGTGAACGCCCTCGGTGTGAAGCTGATGGCCAGGATCAATACGGCGGGCGTCTTCATCGAGCTGATCGCGACCGTCGTACTGATCGTGCTGTTCGCCGTGCATATCACCCGTGGACCTCAGGTCGTGCTGGATACGAACGGCACGGGAGCGGGCCAGCCCGGCGGCTACCTCGGCGCGTTCCTGGTCGCGTCGCTGGCGTCCGCGTACGTGATGTACGGCTTCGACACGGCCGCCTCGCTCGGCGAGGAGTCCCTCGACCCGTCGCGCAACGCGCCGCGCGCCATCCTCCGCGCCATCTTCGCCTCGTTCCTCCTCGGGGGGCTCATCCTGCTGCTCGCGCTGATGAGCGTGTCCAGCCTGGAGGGCGAGCAACTGTCCACGGACGGCCTGCAGTACATCGTCCTCAACGTGCTCGGTGAGGACGCGGGCAAGGCCATGCTGTGGTGCGTGTTCATCGCGGTCACCGTGTGCGCCCTGGCCGTGCACACGGCGGCGATCCGGCTGGCCTTCGCGATGGCCCGGGACAACAACCTGCCCGCCTCCTCCAAGCTGGCCAAGGTCCACCCGCGCTTCCAGACCCCGATCGTGCCCGCGGTGATCATCGGCGTCCTGGCGCTGGCGATCCTGGTGGTCAACATCCGCCAGCCGCAGATCTTCACCGTGGTCACCAGTATCGGCATCATCTTGATCTACCTCGCGTATCTGCTGGTCACCGGCCCCATGCTGGTGGCCAGGCTGCGCGGCAAGTGGCAGCCTGCAGGCGACGGCAAGTTCTCGCTCGGCCGCTGGGGTCTGCTCGTCAACATCGTCGCCGTGGTGTGGGGCGCGGCCATGATGACCAACCTGATCTGGCCGCGCCAGGCCGTCTACAACGCCACCGCTCCGTACCACTGGTATCTGCGCTGGGGCGCCGTCCTCTTCGTCGGCATCGTGATGGCGGGCGGCTTCGCCTACTACTGGTTCGTGCAGCGGCACCGCACCGGGGTGCTCGCCGAGCACCAGTTGCAGCAGCCCGCGCCCGTAGCGCCCGCCGCTTCACCGGCGTCCGAGTAGGCGGCCGACCCGAGGATCTGACTCCGAGGAGGTCAACTCTCCATGAAAACAGATGAGTTCGACTATGTGGTGGTCGGCGGCGGCACCGCGGGGAACGTGGTCGCGGCCCGGCTCTCCGAGGACCCGTCCGTCACCGTGTGCCTCCTGGAGGCGGGGCCCAGCGACGTCGGCGACGACGACGTCCTGAAGCTGGAGCGCTGGATGGGGCTGCTGGAGTCCGGCTACGACTGGGACTATCCGGTCGAGCCGCAGGCCAGCGGCAACAGCTTCATGCGGCACGCCCGCGCCAAGGTGCTCGGCGGCTGCTCCTCGCACAACTCCTGCATCGCCTTCTGGGCACCGGCCGAGGATCTCGACGACTGGGCGGCCGAGGGCTGTACGGGCTGGAGCGCGGCCGATCTGTTCCCGCTGTACCAGCGCCTGGAGTCCAATGACGCGCCGGGGGAACACCACGGGCGTACGGGGCCGGTGAAGCTCCGTACGTTGAAGAGCGACGACCCGTGTGGCACAGCCCTGTTGCAGGCCTGCGCACAGGCGGGCATCCCGACCGTCGCCTTCAACACGGGCAGGACGGTGGTCCGCGGCGCCAACTGGTTCCAGATCAACTCCGACGAGAACAACACCCGGCAGTCCTCGTCGGTCGCATATCTGCACCCGATCCTCGGCAAACGGCCGAACCTGAAGGTACGGACCGGGGTGCGGGCCAAGAAGCTCGTACTGGACGGGCGGCGCTGCGTGGGTGCCGAGTATCTGGACCCGGACCTGATCCACACCCGGACCGTGCGCGCCCGGCGTGAGGTGATCGTGTCCTGCGGCTCGATCGACAGCGCGAAGCTGCTGATGCTGTCGGGCATCGGACCGGCCGGACATCTGCGCGAGGTGGGCGTCGAGGTGGTGGTCGACTCCCCCGGCGTCGGGGAGAACCTTCAGGACCATCCCGAGGGCGTCATCATGTGGGACGCCAAGCAGCCCATGACGACCACCTCCAGCCAGTGGTGGGAGGCGGGCATCTTCTACGACACCGAACCTGGCCTGGACCGGCCGGATTTGATGTTCCACTACGGGTCGGTTCCGTTCGACATGAACACGGCCCGGTGGGGCTATCCGACCTCGGAGAACGCGTTCTGCCTGACGCCGAACGTGACGCGGGCGAAGTCGCGGGGCACGGTGCGGTTGCGCACGCGCGACTACCGGGACAAGCCGCGGGTGGACCCGCGGTACTTCACCCACGAGCACGACATGCGGGTCATGACCTACGGGCTTCGGCTCGCCCGTCGCATCGCCGAACAGCCCGCGCTGAGCGGGTGGGCCGGGGCGGAGTTGGCGCCCGGGCCGGATGTGCGGACGGATGACGAACTACTCGACTACATCCACAAGACCCACAACACCGTCTATCACCCGTCGTGCACCGTGAAGATGGGGGCCGACGATGACGCCTCGGCACCGCTGGACGCTCGGCTGCGGGTCAAGGGGGTTGAGGGCTTGCGGGTCGCGGACGGGTCCGTCATGCCGGATCTCGTCACCGTGAATCCATGCATCACGACGATGATGATCGGCGAGAAGTGTGCCGATCTCTTGAAATCGGACGCCTGAGGATTCCGTGGCGGAGCCTGTGGGGCGACTGCGGGTCGTTTGTGGTTGATCGCGTCCACGCGGCCGAGCCGCACATCGATACCGCCCAGCGCCCCTCAAGGGGCGCTGGCCGCCGGCCTCTTGTACATTCGCGTCGCCGTGATCTCGCTGTGTACCGACTCCCCCTCGCCGGCCGGAGGCTGCTGTGGCAGTCCCGGCCGGAGGTGTTCCTCCACGCTGATGTACTTCAGGCCCGCCCTGAGGTCGGCGTCGTTCCGCAACCGGATCACCAGCGGGAACTCCGCCAGCGCGGTCGTGTCGAACAGGCCGGTGGTGTAGAGGAGTTGGACGCCCAGCGCGTCCGAGACCGCCCTCTGCAGTTCCAGCAGGTACGTCGCGTTGGCGCGGCCGATGGGGTTGTCGAGGAACAGCGTGCCGGCGTGGCGGTGCTTGTCGCGGCCCCGGTCGTTGGAGCGGAGGGCGGCCATCGTGCAGTACAGGGCGATGGCGGCGGTGAGCAGCTGGCCGCCGGAGAACACATCGCCCATCTGCCCGACGGGGACACGCTCGGCGCGCAGTACGGCGTCCGGCTTGAGGATCTCGACGGCGACGCCCTTCGGCTGGAGTGCCGCGCCGACACCGCGCAGGAGCAGCGTCATGCCGTCGCGGCGAAGGTCGGAGTTCTTCTTCACGGCCGCTCGCGTCGCCTCGTCGATGACCTCGCCGAGCCGCTCGGTGAGCGTGGCCTGGTCGGGCTCCTCGAAGCGAATGCGCAGGAACTCCTGCCCGGACCACTCGCCGAGCCCTTCGGGGAGACGGGACAGCCGCTGAGCGGAGCGGAGCGTGGCCAGCGCCGACTCCACCAGTCCTCGCAGCCGGTCCACGATCGAGTCCCGGTTGCGCTCCAGCTGCGCCAGCTCATCGGTGAGGACCCGGAGCCGAGGTGCGAAGGCGTCCGCCCACTTCTGGGCGTGCTCGGGCAGCGCGGCGGCGGGCAGCTCGCGGATCTGCTGCCGGGCGGGGGTGCGGACCTGCTCGTAACGTGTCGAGTTGGCATGCCGTACGAGGACATCGCTCGCGTCGCGTACGGCTGACTCGGCGGCGGAGAGGTCGGCGGCGCAGCCCCGCAGGGAGCGGCGGGTCTCGGCGGCGGACTGCCGCGCCTCATCGAGGGTGCCCGGGTACGGCTCGGGCTCCTCCTGCTCCTCGTCCGTCGTGTGCTCGCGCAGGAGGTCCCGTAGGAGGGCGGCCGTCTCGTCGAAGCCGCCGGCCGCGTCCTCGGCGGCTCGGTGGGCGTCGAGCAGTTCGGCGTGGACCTCGCGCGCCTGGCTCAACGCCTCGGTACGGGAGGCGAGTTCGGCCGTGGCGGTACGCAGCAGGCTCTGCGCATGCTCGGCGTCTCGCGGGACAAGCTCCCCGGGCAGCTCGGTGTGAGCCTCGCCGTCCTCGGGGGCGTGCCGCTCGGCCTCGCCGCGCAGCCGTCCGAGCTGCTCGCTCGCGGTCGACATACGGGTCTCCAGCAGCTGGACGAGTTCCTCGGCCCGGGCGGCGGCGGCCTGCCGGGACGGACCGTCGGAACCGTCCGGGGACTCCAGAAGCTGCGCCGCGCGTGTACGCACCTTGTTGCTGAGCCGGTCCAGCTCGGCGAGCGCGGCGCTCTCGTCGCTCTCGGCCCGCGCCTGCTCGGCGCGCAGATCGGCACCGACGCCGACCTTCTCGTAGAGCTGCGACGCGGCGCGGTAGGCCTCGCGGAGGGCCGGGAGGGACGGCTTGGGGTGGGCGCGACCGGGGGCCTTGTCGCCTGGCGTGTCTCCTGCTGTCTCTGCCTGGGGAGCGCCCTCGCCCTCCGTCGCCGCGTCCTCCTGTACGTCGTCGGGGACGCCCGCGATCTCCGCGCGTTCGGCGCGCAGGGTGCGGGCGGTGCGGCGGGCGTCGTCGGCGGCGCGTTGGGCGGCGCGCCGGTCCTCGTCGGCGGCTCGGGCTCGCTCCAGGCAGGACTGGGCGCGGGCCTCCGACTCGGCTGCCTCGTCGGCGAGTTCGCGCAGCCTGGCCTGCCAGCCGGCCCGCTCGCGCAGCCGGAAGGCGAGTCCGGCGAGCGCGTCGGCGGCGCGTCGGGCCCGCTGTGCGGCGTCCTGGCGCTCGTCCCGTACCCGGGCCGCGTCGGACGCGGCCTCGTCGGCCTCGGCCCGCACCGTGCGCGCCTCGGCCAGTTCGGCCTCGGCCTCCTCGGCGAACGCCCGCGCATCGCGGGCCGCCACGGCCAGTTCGGCGAGCCGGCCCGCCGGGCACCCGGCCCGCCAGGAGGCGAGGCGCGCCGCCAGCTCACGGTCCTTGGCCAGCCGGGCCGCCAACTCCCGGATCTCCTCGTCCCGTTCGGTCGCACGTGTGCGCAACGCCTGCCGTTCCTCGTCGGCGGCGTGCTCGTCGTGCATGGCCGGGTTCGGCGGTACGAGGAATACGTCACCACGGCCGCCGTCGCCCGCTTCGTGGGCCGGCGTCGGGGCGAGCAGCGCGGCGGCCGTACCGACGGCCACGGCGGACCGGGGCAGCAGCGCGGCATCGGCGAGGGCTTCGCGTGCGCGCGCGTGGGTTTCCGGATCCGTGATGATGACGCCGTCCACCAGCTCGGGCCGGGCGGTCAGCACGCGTGCGTGGTCGACGGGGTCGACGGCCTGCGCGAGATAGCGCCAGCCGGGGAGCGCGGGGATACCACGCTCCCCCAGGTACTCCACGGTGGCCACGACGTCCGGCCCCGGTGGCAGCAGCCCGCCGTCACCGAGGGCGCCGAGAATCCGCGCGTCATCGGCCGCCGCGGTCCGCAACTCGAAGAGCTGCCGCTCGGCGGAGGTGACCCCGTCGTCGAGCAACTCCCGCAGTTCGTCGGCGTAACGGTCCAACTCCTCGGCGGTGAGGGCGACTTCGGTCGTCGGCCGCGCGGCGGCACTCCGGCCGTGGGCAGCACCCGCATCCCGGCTGACGCCGGGCACACCCGCGCCGCCGGCCGGACCCTGCGCAGAAGCCACACCCTGCGCGGGCTCTCCGGAGCCGTCCGCCGCCGCTCGGGGCATCGGCACCCCACCGCGGCCCGGGCCCGAGGCAGCCGCCCCCGGCAAGCTCAGCAGTTCGGCCAGCCGTTCCTCCTCCGCCAGGGCTTCGCCGGTGCGCCGCTCCGCGTCGTACGCACGCTCGGCGGCCGTCGCCGCGTCCGACGCGCGGGCCGCCGTGAGCTCGGCGCGGGACTCGGTGGCTGCGGCCTCTCGGGCGTGTTCCGAAGCCCGGCGGGACGCCTCGCGTGCGGTGTCCCAGGCAGCGACGGCGGACTTCTCGGCGTCGCTGGCCGCCAGGGCCGCGCGCGCGGGGTCGGCGTCGGGGGCCGTGTCGTCGAGCCATCCGGCGCGTACCGCCTCGGCGGTCTCCTGCTCGACCTCGCCCAGCCGCTGCCGCAGGTGACCGGCCTCGCTGCGGGCGCGCTGCGCCTCGGTGGCGGCGGCCGTGGAGTCGCGGTGGGCGGCCTCTCCGGTCTCCTGGAGCGCGGCGGAGCGCTCCTCCTCCTCGTTGGCGACCGTCTCGGCTCCTTCGGCCGCGGTGTGCAGCGCGCGGACGAGGTCGACGGCGGCCCTGGCGCGCGCGGCGAGCGCGGGCGCGGCATCCCGCTCGGCCTCACGGATCGCGGCGGACACGCGCGCGGAGCGGTCCGCGGCCGCCCGGTGGCGCAGCACCGCCTCGGCGGCCTGCCAGGCGGAGTGCAGCGTGCGCGCGTCGGCGAGCTCGCGCTTCTGCGCCGTCGCTGCCTTCTCGGCGCCGGCGAGTGCCAAGGAGGCGTGCCGGTAGGCGAGTTCGGCCGCGATCAGGGCGCTCTTGGAGCGAGCACCCTCGGCTTCGGTGACCGTGTGCGCGGCAGCGGTGACCTGCTGGGCGAGATCGGCGGCCCGGGCCCGCTCCTGCACGGCGCGCGCGGTCAGCCGCCGGGCCAGCGTGCGCGTACGCCGCTCGGCGGCCGTGTGGATGTCCCGCGCGCGCGAACGGGTCTCGGCCGCCTCCACGATCCGCCCGAGCAGTTCCACGGACCCCGCTGTGAACTCCCGCTCGGCGATCAGCTCGGCGCGACGCCCCAGCTTGTTGCCGAACCCGCCGACCAGGTCCGCGAGCCCGTCGGTGTCACGGGTGTCGGTGACCGCGCGCAGCAGCAGGTCGGTGAAGTCGGAGTCCTTCTTGACCGCGAAGAGGCCGGCTGCCTCGCCCTCGTCGGCGTTCATCTCCCGCTGGTAGCGGAAGAGTTCTGGATCCAGACCGAGATCCCCGAGGTGTTCGTTCCAGCGGTCGTGGATCTCCTCCCAGTGCACCTCCAGGTGCGGGTACGCCTTCCCCGCATCCGTGATCGCGTCCCGGAAACCCTTCATCGTGCGCCGCCGCCCTTGGGCCCCTGACACGCCCTCGCCGTGCGGCCGCACGGCGGTGGCCTCGGCGACCGGCAGATTGTCGAGGCTCAGCCCCGGTCCGGGCCGGAACGAGTACCACGCCTCCGCGAACTTCCGCGGATCGTTGGACACTTGGCGCCCGCGCCACTCGCTCACCTTGCCGACCACAACGCACTCACCGGTCAGCGTGTGCTGCCACTCCAGCGCCACATGCCCGCAGTCGTCGGCGAGCAGAAACTTCCGCAGCACACCCGAACTGGCCCCGCCCAGCGTGTTCCGGTGCCCCGGCAGCATCACCGAGAAGATCAGCTTGAGCAGTACGGACTTGCCGCCGCCGTTCTCCAGGAAGAGCACACCCGCGGGCGCGGGACGGCGCGGCGGCCCGGTCGGCTCCTCCTCGAAGAACTCCGCCTGCGTGGGCGCGGGGTCGGGCACGGGCTCGCCGACACCCCGCAGGTCCAGCACGGTGTCGGCGTAGCGCGCACCGGCCGGCCCGATGGAGTAGAGGCGGACCCGGGACAGCTCGTACATGGCGGCGGACTCTCGTAATCGGACGTAGTCGGACGTATTCGGAAGGGAGTTGGTTCAGTCGCGGTCGGGAGCGATCACGTTCGGGGGGGTCGGAGTCGGGAGTGGTCATGATCAGGAATCGTCGTGATCAGGAATCGTCGAGGTCAGGAGTGGAACGGCAGCCCCGCGTCGGCCGCCAGCTCCAGGTCGTCGGTGTCCTCGGCGGGCAGCAGGGTCGCGGTGCCGTCGGTGACCGGCACGATGCCCAGCTCGAGCAGCTCGGCCATGGCGGCGCTGCCCGCCATGTCGCGCACTTGGAGCTGGTAGCGGGCGGTCGTGCGGTACGTCCCTCCGCCGTCGTCCCCGGTGCGCTGCAGAAACCCGGAGTCGGTGAGGAACGCGACGGCCTTGCCCACGATGCCGGTGGTCGAACCGGCAAGGCGGCGTGCGTCCTTGGTCGCCCCGGTCGCGCTGCGTCTGGCCCAGATCCGCCAGGCGGCCTCGAGGCCGGGCGCGTCGGTGGCCGGGTCGGTGTTGTCCCCCTGTTCCTCGGCCCGCTCCTCCAGGCGACGGCAGGCCTGCCGTACGAAGGCGTCCACTCCGTTGACCGAAACGCGCCCGATGTACCCGTCGTCGGCGAGATCCTCGGGCCGCGGAAACGCCATCGCGGCGACAGCGAGATGCGCGAGACCGTGCAGGAACCGGTCCCCGGCGTCCGCGGACGCCCGCCGTGCGTAGTCCCCCATGCGCACGGCGAACACCGAGTCCTCGGCCGCGGTCACCGCCATCCCTGCGCGCGGTGAAACCTCCAGCACGACCAGCCCGAGCCCCGCGGCAACGGCATCGGCGAGCCGGGCGAACGCCGGGTCTTCCCGATACCGCCGCAACAGCTCGGCGTACTCCTGGTCGCGGGCGGGCTGGAGCTTGGGCTGCAGCCCGAAGGCGACGAGCCGGGCCGCGTCGGCGGCGTCGGCCGGAGTGACGGCGGCGGACGCCGGCACGGCGACGGCATCCGGCTCACTCCACTCGACGTGCTCGGTCACGGCTTCGGCTCCTTGTTCAGAGGTACGGCGGTGAGAGCGCCCGTGTAAGGGACGCGGGGCGGTGACATGTGCGGCTCCTCCCCCACTCTCGGCTTCTCCCCCACTCTCGGCTTCGCTCGAGCGGGGGGACCCCCATGAGCGGGGGGACCCCCATGAGCGAGGGGACCCCCATCGTGGGCGCGAGCAACCGCTGACGGCCCGCAGTCAAACGACAACCCGCGCTTCACCGGCCCTCCAAGCGGAGCGTCGCCGTACCCACGATCAAATCGGCCCCGCCGAACTCGGGATCGTCCAGCTCCATCCCGTCGTCCACCGCGAACAACAGCTTCTCCTCACCCTGGCGATGAGCGGTCCCCACCGGCGGACTGGCCGCGTGGACGGCCAGCAGCGCGACGAGGTAAGGCAGTTCAGGATCCTGACACCGGGCGTCGTCAAGGATCCCGGACAGCCGCCGCGGCGCATCCGCGGGCAGATCCAGCAGCTCCATGGCGGCAGCCAACTGCTCCTCGCTGAACCGGCTGTCATCCGGCGTGGCAATCAGATCCGGCTCCGGCATCTCCGCCCCGAGATGCTCCCGCTCCATGGGCGGCGTCAGCAGGATGTCGACCAGATCCCCGACCCGTACGGACACGGGAGTGCGGAGCCCCGACCCGCGCGCGAAGAACGCGTCCGTCACGCGCAGCGCCTGATCGACGGGCAGGGGCAGCACCGGCGCGACAAGGTGCCCGTACAGGTCTATCCCCGACGTCGCCATGGGCGCGGCGAAGGCCTGTCGGTCCTGCTCGGCGCGGAACAGCGGGCCGGCCTCCAGGAGCCGGGACTGCAACTGCGTATGGCGGCGGATGCAGTCCTTGACGATGTCGACGAGCTCGGCGGCACGGCGCTTGTGCTCGGGATCCTCGGACTCGTCGCGCGCCTTGCGGATGTTGGTGAGGATCGCGTTCTCGTGGCGATAGCGGTCGGCCACGTGGTCGAGTGCCTCGGCGATCATGTCGGGGACGGCCTGCAGCCAGTCAACCGCGCGGACGTTGCGCCGTGTCGCGTCCAGGGCTTTGCGGAGCGTCTCGGAATACTGCACGGTCCGATAGCGGGCCTGCTCGGCGGCGAGCTGTGCGTCGGCGAGCCTGCCGCGGCTGATCAGCACCTCCAGCTTGACCTCGGCGGCGATCTGCGCGCTGGTGACGTCCGTGTCGAGGGCGCCCACGAGGACGTTGACCGCCTCGTCCGTCGTGCGGAGATACACGCTGCCGCCGTAGCCGGGCACCTCCTCGATCAGCTTGAAGTCGTAGTCGCGGCGCACATAGGAGCCGTCCGGTGTGAACGTGCCGTATACGGCCCGGAAGCCGCGGTCGACGCTGCCGACGTTGATCAGGTTCTCCAGGACCCAGCGGGCCACGCGCTCGTGCTCGGCGACGGGGCGGCGCGGGGCCTGCGCGGCGATGCGCGGGATGAGCCTGGCCACGATCTGGTCGTGGTCGGCTCCCGTGTCGAAGTCCATGTTCAGTGTGACGAGGTCGATGGCGGCGAGGGCCACCTCAGCCATGCCGTACACGGAGTACTCACCCGCGAGGTTCGCCTTGCGTACATCGAGGTCGTGCAGGGGTGCGGTGCAGGCGAGCGCGCGCAGGCGCCGCGCCAGCCCCTCGTCGGCGGCCGGGCCCGGTGCGGGGCGCGGCCCCGCGCTGTGCTGGGGCGGAACGCTGTCCGTCGTTGCAGGCGAAGTCACGATGCAAAGACTAGGTCCTGGGTCTGACAACGCCCCAAACGCCCAAGAAGGGCCCCCGCGTCATCCGAGCTTCTTCTCCGCCACCCGTCGCCCATAGACCTCCCCGACCCGCCTGCGCGAATCGGCGAGGTAGGTCGCGAGCAGTTGCTCGGCCTCGTCCCGGTCGCCGTCCTGGAAGGCCTTGAGGATCTGGCCGTTGCGGGCGAGGTACGGCTCGTGCAGCCGTCGTGGGTCGTCCACCAGGTGGAAGGCGAGCCGGAGTTCGGCGAAGACCCTGCGCATCAGCTCGTCGGTGCGGGCGCTTCCGGCGAGCGCCACCAGCTCCCGGTGGAAGCGGATGTTGGACGTTCCCAGGGCTTTCCAGTCCTTTTCGACCGTCGCCCGCTGCCCGTCGGCGACGGCTCGGGCGAGACCGTCCACGGCGTACGGCGGCTTGCCGAGGCCACGGACGACGGCGCACTCGACGAGGCTCCGGGTGCGGTAGATGTCCTCGACGTCCTCGACGGTCGGGATCCGTACGAACACGCCCCGGTTGAGCTCGTGCACCAGCAGCCGTTCGTGCGTGAGCAGCCGGAACGCCTCGCGCAGTGTGTTGCGCGAGACGCCGAGCGCGCCGCCGATGCTGTCCTCGGACAGCCGCGTGCCGGGCGGGAAGAACCCCTCCGCGATCCGGCTCCTGAGGATGTCCGAGACCCGCTCCGCAGTACTGGTTCGTCCCAATAGTGCGCGATCGTCCGCCAGTCCGTTCAGTTCGGCCACACCCGGATTCAATCGCAGATACAAGAACGAAACAACATAGGTATTGAGGGATCGTTCAACAATCCTCTACCTTGCTGGGAATGGCGCCGACCGCTCGTCCCGGCGCCGATGGCTCTCGCACGCCGGTTCCGTACCTCGGCGTGTCCGCACGGCACGGCTCATCAGTCCTGAAGCACCCTCCGTCCTCAATTGCGAGGTGCACCATGAGCACGACCCCTCCACCGCAGGCCCTACCCGCCGACACCGGCACCGGTCCGGGCGAACCCCCCGCCGACGAGGGCGCGTTCGCCTGGCTGCGGGCCCTGGGTCCGCGGGGCCGCCGCGCCTTCGGCGGCGCGTTCGGCGGCTATGCCCTCGACTCGTACGACTACTTCACGCTGCCGCTGAGCATGGTCGTCCTGGCCGCGTACTTCGGCCTCAACAGCGGCCAGACCGGACTCCTCACGACCGTCACGCTGGTCGTCTCCGCGATCGGCGGCGCCATCGCGGGGGTGCTCGCGGACCGGATCGGGCGCGTCAAGGCCCTGATGATCACGGTGATCACGTACGCGGTCTTCACCGTGGCCTGCGGCTTCGCACCCAACTACGAGACCCTGCTGGTGTTCCGTGCCCTTCAGGGGCTCGGTTTCGGCGGCGAGTGGGCGGTCGGCGCGATCCTGGTCGCCGAGTACGCGAGCCCGAAGCACCGGGGGCGCACGCTCGGCGCGATCCAGAGTTCCTGGGCGGTCGGCTGGGGACTCGCCGTGATCGTCTACACGCTGGTCTTCGAGTTCGTGGACAACGACATCGCCTGGCGGGTGATGTTCTGGACCGGCGCGCTGCCCGCACTGCTCGTCATCTGGGTGCGCCGCCAGGTGAAGGACGCCCCCCAGGCGACCGAACGCCGTGAGCAGAGCACCGAGAAGGGATCGTTCAAGGCCATCTTCAAACCGGGCACAGCCGAATCACCCGGACTGCTCCGGACGACGATCTTCGCGGTTCTGCTCTCCACCGGTGTCCAGGGCGGCTACTACACACTGGCCACCTGGGTTCCCACGTACCTGAAGACGGAGCGCGAACTGTCCGTCGTCGGCACCGGCGGCTATCTCGCGTTCCTGATCAGCGGAGCCTTCCTCGGCTACCTGACCGGTGGTTATCTCACCGACAAGCTGGGCCGCAGGCGCAACATCTGGCTCTTCGCGGTGCTCTCGGCGATCTGCATCCTGGTCTACGCCAACATCCCCACCGGTGCCAACACCCTTCTCCTTGTGCTCGGTTTCCCGCTCGGCTTCTGTATGTCGGCGATTTTCAGCGGCTTCGGTTCGTTCCTGAGTGAGCTGTACCCGACGGCGGTGCGCGGCACGGGGCAGGGCTTCACGTACAACACCGGCCGCGCCGTGGGCGCCGTCTTCCCGACCTGCGTCGGGTACATGGCCGACAGCTGGGGTGTCGGCGGTGCGCTGGTCTTCGGCGCGATCGGCTACGGTCTCGCGGCGCTGGCCCTGTTCGGGCTGCCCGAGACGCGGGGGAAGGAGATCCTGTGAACCACACTCAACTCCGGCACCACAACGGGCTCGACGAGCACGCGCACGCGTGGAGCCCCGACGAGGCGCGCACCCGCTTCCGTTCGGGCCTGTCCGGCCCCACGGCGGGCTGCGCGGCGGGCCACACCCAGGCGAACCTGATCTCGGTGCCCGCCGACTGGGCGTACGAGATGCTGCTGTTCTGCCAGCGCAACCCGAAGCCCTGTCCGGTCCTCGACGTCACCGACGCCGGCTCCTGGACCACCGTCCTCGCCCCGGGCGCCGATCTGCGCACCGATCTGCCGCGCTACCGGGTCTGGGAACACGGCGAGTTGGCCGACGAGCCCACGGACGTGCTGGCCCACTGGCGCGACGACCTCGTGTCGTTCCTCATCGGGTGCAGCTTCACCTTCGAGTGGGCCCTGACCGAGGCCGGCGTGCCGCTGCGCCACCTCGAGCAGGGACGCAACGTCTCCATGTACGTGACGAGCCGTCAGTGCCGTCCCGCGGGGCGGCTGCACGGCCCCATGGTGGTGTCGATGCGCCCGGTCCCGCCCGAGCACCTGGCCGCGGCGATCCGGGAGAGCAGTCTGCTGCCCGCCGTGCACGGCAGCCCGGTCCACTGCGGCGAACCGGCCGGGCTCGGCATCGAGGACCTGGCGCGCCCCGACTTCGGCGATCCTGTGGACGCCGGCCCCGGCGACATCCCGGTGTTCTGGGCCTGTGGGGTGACGCCGCAGGCAGCGGTGATGGCCTCGCGCCCGCCTTTCGCGATCACCCACGCACCGGGACAGATGTTCATCACCGACGCCCGCGACGAGCAGTACCGCGTGGCCTGACAGGAAGAATCGACATCTCCATGACCTCGATCGATCTCAACGCCGACCTGGGCGAGGGCTTCGGCCGCTGGCGCCTGACCGACGACGAACAGCTGCTGTCCGTCGTCACCAGCGCCAATGTGGCCTGCGGCTTCCACGCCGGGGACGCCGCCACCATGCGGCGGGTGTGCGAGCTGGCTGCCGAGCGCGGCGTAAGGATCGGCGCCCAGGTCTCCTACCGTGACCTGGCGGGCTTCGGGCGGCGCGCGATGGATGTGCCGCCCGACGAGCTGGCGGCCGAAGTGGCGTACCAGATCGGTGCCTTGGAGGTCTTCACGCGCGCGGCGGGCGCGCGCGTGGCCTACGTCAAACCGCACGGCGCGCTCTACAACCGTGTGGTCCACGACGAGGAACAGGCCCGGGCCGTGGTCGACGGGGTGCTCCTCGCGGACGCCACGCTCCCCGTGCTCGGGCTGCCCGGATCGCGCTTCCTCTCCGTGGCGGAGAAGGCCGGACTCCCGGTCGTCACCGAGGCGTTCGCGGACCGCGCCTACACGGACGAGGGCACGCTCGTGCCGCGGAGTCAGGACGGCGCCGTGATCACCGACCCCGGTGCCGTTGTGGAGCGCTCCGTGCGCCTCGCCGGCTCCGGCGTCGTCGCGTCCCGCTCCGGGCGGGACATCGGTGTGCGCGCCCGCTCCCTGTGCGTGCACGGCGACACGCCCGGAGCGGTGGAGCTGGCGCGCCAGGTCCGTACGAAGCTGGAGGCGTCGGGCGTGCGCGTGGAGGCGTTCGCATGAGGGCGCTGCCGGTCGGCGACCGTGCCCTTCTCGTCGAAGTCTCGACGGACGAGGAGGCGCAGGCCCTGCACGCGGATCTGCTGCGCCGTCGCGCGGAGGGGGCCCTCTCGGTACGGGAGATCGTCCCCGCGGCCCGTACGGTCCTCCTGGACGGCCTCGACGACCCGGTGCGCCTGGCGGAGCAGCTGGCCGCCTCACAGGTGCCGCCTGTGCCCTCGCGCGCCGGGGAGATCGTCGAGATCCCGGTCCGCTACGACGGCCCCGACCTCGCGGAGGTCGCGGCGCTCTGGGATGTGCCCGTGCACGAGGTGGCGCGGATTCACGCGGCGGCCGAATTCCGGGTCGCCTTCTGCGGGTTCGCGCCGGGCTTCGGCTATCTGACCGGACTCCCGGCCCGTTACGGCGTGCCGCGCCGCGCGACACCTCGCACGACCGTCCCGGCCGGTGCCGTGGGGCTCGCAGGCCCGTACACGGGTGTCTACCCGCGGCCGTCGCCGGGCGGCTGGCAGTTGATCGGCACGACGGACGTGGTGCTGTGGGACCACGCACGCGTGCCGGCCGCGTTGCTTTCCCCGGGTACCCGGGTCCGCTTCATACCGGTGGGGTCGTCTTCGGTGGGATCCTCATGACGGACCGTGCTCTCGCCGTCGTACGGGCCGGTGCGCTGACCACCGTGCAGGACCTGGGGCGCCCCGGCCACGCCCACCTGGGTGTACCGCGCTCCGGTGCGCTGGACGGTCCCGCCGCCGCCCTGGTGAACCGTCTCGTCGGCAATCCGCCCGAAGCGGCCGTCCTGGAGACCACGCTCAACGGATGTGCCGTGCGCCCGCGTTCAGCAGTCACCGTCGCCGTGGGCGGGGCCCCCTGCCCGATCTCCGTGGACGGGCGTCCGGTGGCCTGGGGAGCACCCGTGCTCGTCCATGCCGGGTCACTGCTGTCCGTGGGAACGGCGCTCTCCGGAGTACGCACTTACCTCGCCGTCTCCGGCGGAGTCGCCGTCGAGCCGGTCCTCGGCAGCCGCTCCACGGACCTCCTGTCGGGCCTCGGCCCACCGCCCCTGAGCGACGGAGTGGTGCTCCCTCTTGGACGGCCGAGCGCCCCACCCGTGCGCTTGGACGTCGCCGCGCAGCCGGGCCCGCCCGCCGAACTCGTACTCAGAGTGACCCTCGGCCCCCGCGACGACTGGTTCACGGCATCGGCCGTACGCGCCCTTACGACGCACACGTACCGGGTCTCCTCGGCGAGCAACCGCATCGGCCTGCGCACGGAGGGGCCCGCACTGGAGCGGGCGCGCCCCGGCGAACTCCCCAGCGAGGGCATGGTCCTCGGCGCGATCCAAGTGCCCCCGGACGGCAGGCCCGTGGTGTTCCTGGCCGATCACCCGACCACCGGCGGCTACCCGGTCATCGCCGTCGTCCGGGCCACGGACCTCCCTGCCGCGGCCCAGGCCGCGCCGGGCACGCCGGTGCGGTTCGTGACCGTGCGGCGCCGTTGACCAGGCTTACGCCGCATCGGGCTGCTCCGTGACCGACAACGCCGCCAGCGCAGACGCCACCGCATGCGACGCGCTCAGGTCGAGCCGGGCGCTGGTGCCGCGGGCGCGGTGGCGGATCTCGTCGGCGGCGAGTGTGAGGAGTTGGGGCAGAAGGTCGGTGCAGCGGCGGGCCACCCAGCCGGTGCCGGCGGTGGCCAGCCACCACAGGCTCGCCGAGCGTGTGGGCGCGGGGAATTCGGGCTTCGAAGAAGGCGCACGCCCCGTCGCGAGGCCCGCCTCCGCGAGCAGCGCGTGGAAGCGTACGGCGAGTTGCCGGTGCCCCAGCTCGCCCGGATGCAGCCGGTCCGCGCTCCACATGGCGCGCTCCGTGAGCCACGCCCCTTCCGCGGCGTGCAGATGGACGGCGCCGTACCGCTCGGAGAGCGCGTGCACCACCGTGTTCACGGCCCGCTGGCGCCGTGCGAGCGGCCGGGCCAGGGCCCCGGGCAGTCCCAGCATCGCGCCCGGGTCGGGCAGGCAGGCGGTGAGCAGCACCGCCCCCTGCCGCGTGAACGCCGCGTACACCTCGTCGAGCCGCGCGGCCACCGCGTGGATGTCGAAGCTGCACCGCAGAGTGTCGTTGACCCCGATGACGACCGAGGCGACGTCCGGCCGTACGGCCAGCGCGGCAGGGGTCTGACGCTCCAGGACGTCACGCGTCTGGGCCCCGCTGACCGCGAGGTTGACGAACTGTGCGGGCGCGTCTGCGGGGGCGATCCCGTCGGCGAGCAGCGCGGCCCAGCCGCGCCACCCTTCACCGACGGGATCGCCCACTCCTTCGGTGAGGGAATCCCCGAGCGCCACGAACCGCAGGGGTCTCATGCCACGCCCTCCCGAGCCCTTCGCGCGGAGGAGGCGCCCGCCTGTGACGACGGGCGGTCGACCCGTACGGCCGCGTCGTGCGCCGTGAGGAACGCCTCGACGGCGGCCGGCCAGCCGAAACAGGCGGCACGCGCGCGTGCCGCCTCCCGGCGCTCGCTCTCGGGACGGTCCAGCAGCAGCCGCACCTTGTCCGCGAACGACTCTCCGTTGTCGGCCGCGGTGGCTCCGGCGGAGCCGATGACCTCCGGGAGTGCGGAGGAGGCGCTGGCGACGACGGGCGTACCGCAGGCCATCGCCTCCAGGGCCGCGAGCCCGAAGGTCTCGGCGGGCCCCGGGGCCAGGCATACGTCGGCGGAGGCCTGCAGGCCCCCCAGGAGCGCGCGGTCGCCCACATGCCCGAGGAAGGTGACCGGCAACCGCCGCTCGCGCGCCCGCTGTTCGAGCCGGGTCCGCAACGGCCCGTCACCGGCTACGACGAGCACCGCGCGTTCCCCACGGCGCAGCAGCGCCTCCAGGGCGTCCAGCGCGGTGCCGGGCCGCTTCTCGACGGACAGCCGGGAGCACATCACCAGCAAGGTCTCGTCCACGCGCGCGTGCCGGGCGCGCAGCCCCGGGTCCCGCAGCGAGGGGCGCCTGCCCTCAAGGTCGACGCCCAGCGGAGCGCGCACGACATTGCGGGCGCCGATGCGGACGAACTCGCGCTCCGCGAACTCCGTGGTGCACACCACGCGTGAATAGTGGTGGGCGGTACGGATGTTGAGGGCGTCGGAGGCCCGGCGTGCGATGCCTTCGGACAGGCCCCAGGTGCGCAGTACACCGTCGGCGGTCTCGTGGGAGACCATCACGGCGGGCACCCGGGCGCGCCGCGCCCAGACGCCGGTCCAGCGCAGCGTCGTGCGGTCGGAGACCTCGAGCCGGTCCGGCGCGAGCTCCTCCAGGAGGGCGGACACACGCTTCTTGTCGGTGAGTACGCGGTAGCCGCCGGTCCCGGGCAGCACCGGTCCGGGCAGGGTGATCACCCGGCCCTGCTCGGTCTCGCGGTCCGTGGCGCGTTCGCCGGGCACGATCAGCACGGGCTCGTGCCCGGCCTCCCGGTAACCGGCGCCCAGCTCCCGCAGCGCGGTCCGCAGGCCGCCCGAGGCGGGGGCGACGAAGTTGGCGAGCCGGACGATCCGCAGTGACTCGCTCATGCCGCCACCACCGCCCTTCCGGCGAGCACATCGGCGTAGTGCCCAATGAGCTGGTCGCCGACGGCCGCCCAGGTGCGGCCCTCGACGGTACGGCGCGCCTCGGCCCCGTATGCCGCCCGCAGCGCCGGATCGGCGACGAGCGCCGCCACGGCGTCGCGTACGGCGCCCTCGTCACGCGGCGGGACGAGCAGTCCGGTGCGCCCGTGGGCCACCAGGTCGAGCGGCCCGCCCGCGGCGGGGGCGACCACGGGGATGCCACTGGCCATCGCCTCCTGCACGGTCTGGCAGAAGGTCTCGAACGGTCCGGTGTGCACGAAGACGTCCAACGAGGCGAAGATCCGGGCGAGTTCGTCACCGGTGCGACGGCCCAGGAAAACGGCTCCGGGAAGTGCCCCGGTCAGACTCGTCTGGCTCGGGCCGTCGCCCACGATCACGACGCGTACGCCGTCCAGGCCGCAGGCCCCGGCGAGGAGTTCGACCTGCTTCTCGGGGGCGAGCCGGCCGACGTAGCCGACGATCAGCTCGCCGTTCGGCGCAAGTTCACGGCGGAGTGCGTCGTCCCGGTGTTCCGGGCGGAACCGGACGGTGTCCACGCCGCGCGGCCACAGTCGCACCCGGGGCACGCCGTGCGCCTCCAGGTCCTGCAGAGCGGCGCTGGACGGGGCGAGCGTCCGGTCGGCGGCGGCGTGGACGGAGCGGATGCGCCGCCAGGCGGCCGCCTCGCCCGCGTGCACGTAGGTGCGGGCATATCCGGCGAGGTCGGTCTGGTAGATGGCCACGGCGGGGACGCCGAGCCGGGTGGCGGCCGCCATGCCGCGGACGCCGAGAACGAAGGGGCTGGCCAGGTGGACGAGGTCGGCGCGGTGTTCGGTGATCGCGGCGGCGACGCGTCGGCTGGGGAGGGCGACACGGACCTGGGGGTAGCCGGGGAGCGGTAGGGAGGGGATTCGGACGACGGGGCACGGCGCAAGGGCGTCGGGCCCGTTGCCGGCGGCGGTGGCCGGGGCGACGACGAGGGGGTCGTGACCGCGGTCGACGAGGTGTCGGGCGGTCTGGAACGCGCAGTGGGCCACGCCGTTCACGTCGGGGGGAAAGGACTCGGTCACGATGACGACACGCATACCCGTGTTGTCGTCGTGCTGGACGTGGCCGCGTCAACGTGGATCTTTCCGGAGAGGGAACGTCCCATGAGCGTTGCGCTGCGCGCGCCCCCGGATCACGCCCCGGTCACGCCCCGGCATCCAGGCTCGTACCAACGGGCTACGGGCGGTCGACAACACGCTCACACCACGGTCGCATCCCGCCTCACACCGCAGAGGCGCCCGATCTCACACTGTGGACGCGCCGGCCTTCACACGGCGGTCGTGTCCGGGCCGATTCTGCTGCGGACCGCCGTCTGCACCTCGGCCTCCTCGGCGGGATCGGCGGCGAGCCGCCGAAGCTGGTCGACCACACGGGCGTCACCGGTCTCGGCGTGCCGGGCGGCGACTTCCCGGGTCGTCTCCTCGCAGTCCCATAGGCACTCGACGGCGAACCCGGCGGGAAAGGACGGATCGGTGGCGGCCAGCGCGCGAGCCGTGCGCCCGCGCAGATGCGACGAGGCCGTCTCACGGTAGACGTGGCGCAGCACGGGGGCGGCACACGCGATACCGAGCCGGCCTGCGCCGTCGACGAGGGTGCACAAGGTCGGCGCGTCGGGCCCGTCCCCCCGTACCGCCTCGCGCAGGGCGCCCAACACGAGCTCGCTGTCCTGTGCGCCGCCCCGGCAGGCGAGCACACGCCCCGCGGCCTGACCGAGCGCGTCGGGCCGGTGCGCCCACCGTCGCGCCCGCTCCACGGCGGCGATGCTGCGCATCCGCTCGAAGGCGTCCACGGCGGCATCCACGACGAGTCGCGAGCCGGCGGTCTGAGCGGCCTCGATCAGGTCCAGTACGTCGGGATCGTGGCTGTCGGCGAGGTAGCGCAGGGCCGTGCAGCGCGCGCCGTCGTCGCCGTGCCGGGCCGCGTCGATGATCTCGGGACGGTCGTCGGGCCCTGCGACGGCGGTGAGGCAGCGGGCGGCCGGGACATGGAGCGCGGCTCCACGTTCGACGCCCTGCTGGGCCCATTCGAAGACGGCCCGCACGCTCCACCCGGGACGGGGCCCGGAGGATTGCATCTGCCGCTGCCAGCGGTCGAAGGAGCCTGCTTCTTGGGCGGCACGCACGCGTGTGGCGATGGATGTGCGGGAGTCCTCGGCCCACAGCCGCCAGGGCCGGGGTTCGAAGGCGTCGCGCACGGCGGCGGCGAGTTCGGCCTCGCCCTCGGAGTCTGCCGGGAAGCGCGCGAGGACCGGCGCCGCGAGGGCGCGCAGTCCGGCGTCGTCGTCACGCAGTGCCAGTTCGTCCAGGGCCCAGGCCCAATTGCTGCCGCGGGCGGCGTACCGCCGCAGCAGTTCGAGCGCGTCCCGCCTGCCGTACGAGGCGAGATGCCCGAGCACGGCGAGCGCGAGGCCCGTGCGTGACTCGTCCGTGTCGAGGATGTCCTCGGCGTCGAAGAGGTGGGCCTCGATCTCGTCGAGCTCGCCGTTCAGGTCGAGATAGAGGCGGGCGTAGAACAGGGAGCGGTTCTCCACCTGCCAGTCGTGGCGGGGGTCGTGCAGCACACACGCGTTGAGCGCGGTGAGCGCCTCGGGGCGCGGTGCGGTGAGCGCGTGCAGCGTGCCGTCGCCGCGGCCCCTCTGGAGCAGGCCGAGCAGCGTACCGCTGGGCGCTATGACCGGATCGAACATGGGAAACAGCCTCACATCAAGCGTCGGCGCAACCGGGGATCGTGCTTTACCTGGTCGCGTGACAACACGTCGGGACGCCCGTCGTTTCTTGCTTGCTGTAGACCATCTTCCTCTGCCTCTCGTCGGTGCCCGTAAGGGCCGCATCACGGCCCGCGCGGTGCGGCAACACCTGCCCAGCCATCGCGTCCGTGAATCACGACGTCATGATGACCCAGCGGTTCTCGCTACCGCGACCGCATTTCCGGCGGCTGGGTACCGCCTCCCCCAAAATCGTTGTTGCGCCTGGTCAGGGCGGTGATTCAGTTCACTCCGAAAAGACCGAGCAACTCGGTCTTGCCGAACATCCGGGCCGTGTCCACGGCGGACGGCGTGCCCGCGGAGGGGTCTGCGCCGGCGTCCAGGAGGACCCGGACCACTGCGTCCTCGCCTTTGAAAACCGCTCCGGCCAGCGGCGTCTGACCCCGGTCGTTGACGCGGTCCGCCTCGGCGCCGCGTTCCAGGAGGGCGCGCACCGCTTCCGCGTGGCCGTGATAGGCGGCGAGCATCACGAGCGAGTCGCCGCGGTCGTTGGTGAGGTTGGCCGGCACGCCCGCGTCGACATACGCGACGAGCGCCTCGGTCTCCCCCCGGCGCGCCAGATCGAAGATCCTGGTCGCCAGCTCCACGACCTCGGGGTCGGGGGCTTCACTCATCGGCCGGACCACCTCTCGCTGCGCGAACTAGGGGACTTCGGGTCCGTACGACCACGAGCGGTGCGGCCGTACGAGTGAATCGCCAGCGTACTGGCTTGAGCGGGCACATGACCGGGCCCGACCGAGGCAAAGATCACCTCGAAGCAGCAGGCGACCGCTGATGCCCGAGTGGCCGGTGAGCCAGGACCATCAGGGCGAAATGAGGGGAAATTCACCTAGTTGCGCCTTTTGTCCTACGGATACATGCTGTGAGCCTGGAAGTACTCATGGTGACTGTCCCCATCGACGTCCCACTCGACCAGGAGAACCATCATGATCCTGTCCATCTCAGGTGTCGTCCTGCTCGGCATCATCGTCTTCCTCTTCTTCCGCAAGGACGGCCTCAAGGCCTCGCACATGCTGGTGTGCGCGCTGTTCGGGTTCTATCTGGCGAGCACGGCCGTCGCCCCGAGCATCAAGGCGGGCGGCGAGAGCCTGGCCAGCCTCCTCGGCGGAATCAAGTTCTGACGCCCCTCCCCTTCGCGCGCATCGTCAGGAGACAGCAGTGGCCCGGCGCCCTCTCCCCCGCATCACCAACAGCGGCAACGACCGGATCGTCCGCGGCCGGGAGCTGGCCCGGTCGGCCGCCGAGAATGCCACCGACGTTCTCCACCCGCTGATCACGATCACCCGTGGACTGCGCCGACTGGCGGCGGCAGGGCGGCACAGATGGTCCGGCACCCCCAAGGACAGGCGCGGGCCGCTGCTGTTCCTGCTGGCCTCGATCGTGCTGGTCGTCGCCTTCCTGCCCTTCGGGCCGCTGCTCGCCACCATCACCCTCATGGCGGCTGCCGCCTGGCACGGCCGGGACCGCACCGCGTCCCGGCCGACGGGCCCCGACGAGGCGCAGACCAAGCGCCTGGAGTCGCTCTACGAGGCGCTCGTCCCGTACTTCTCGGCCCCCGAGGACCCCGCTCCCCTGTTCACCCACGGCGGGGACTGGGCCAAAGCCTTCGTCTCCTACGCCTTCGACGGCACCGGCCGCGTCTCGCAGCTGACGATCCGCTACCCGGCGTACTTCACGGACGGCGAGGCGGCCTCCCGCGCGCGCATCGAGCAGTTGCTGCACACCAAGTCGGGCCGTGGCCGGGAGTACCGCTTCGAGTGGGACGAGGAGGGCAATCAGCTCACCGTCACGGCCCTGCCGCCGCTCTCCGTCGACATCGCCGCCCAGCACTTCGTCACGGCTCCGGGCGAGACCGTGCTCGGCTTCACCGACCCGGCGGGTGTCCAGCGCACGCTCCCCGTCACCTCCGGTACGGACAGGCGCGACGTTCCGCCGGTCGTATGGCGTACGGGCGTGCGCTCGACCGAGCCGCATCTGCTCGCGGTCGGCGGTCCCGGGAGCGGCACGACGACCCTCCTGAGGTCGATCGCTCTGCAGACCCTCCGGCACAGTGACGTGCTGATCGTCGAGGGTGGCGGCACGGGCGAGTACGCGTGCCTCGCGGGCCGCGCCGGCGTACTGGCCGTCGAGTGCGATCTGACGGGTGCCCTGGCCGGTCTGGAGTGGGCGGTGCACGAGACGGAGCGACGCCTCATCGCCATGAACCGGGCCCGTCAGGCGGGCCAGCCCCCGCCGGACGACACGCGGCGTCCGCTCTGGCTCCTCCTGGACCGCCCGACGGTGCTCGGGCAGCTGGCGGCGGCAGACGGGCGCCGGGACCCGCAGTCCCTTCTCCAGGTGCCGTTGCGGCACGGACGCGCGGCCGGTGTGACGGTGGTGGTGGCCGAGCAGTTCGACGGCATGGAGTGCCTCAGCGACCCGGTACGTCAGCACACACGCGCGCGCGTCGCACTCGGCACGGCTTCTGCCGCACAGCTCGAAGCGGTGCTCGGGACGCGTCCGCCCACCACAGCGACCGCGGACATGCCCCCCGGCCGCGGTTACGCCCGGCTGGGCACGGGTCCGGTGCACCGTCTCCAGGTTCCGGCGACCCCGGACCCGTACGACGAGGCGACGAGCGAGGCCCACCGCCAGGCGGTCCTGAGCCTTCTGCCGGAGCGCATCGCCCCGGCAGACGGGGGGCCCGCCGACGTCACGGACGTCACAGCGGAAGACCGAACGGGCCCCGACGCGGTCGCGAAGGTCGCGGCGGAAGGCTGACCGGCCGCAGCGGAGGTCCGGATGTCCGATCGGCACGATCGCACCGGCCCGCGCCACGAGAGACCTGGACGCACTGGGCCACGCCACGAAAGGGCTGGACGCGCGCAGCGTCACGCCACGAGACGCCCGGACCCCCGGGGCCACACGACGAGAGGACTGGACACCCGGGGTCACACGACGAGACGTCCAACGCGCAGCGTCACGCCACGAAGGTGCGCGGTGTCTCCGTCGCCCCGTTCGCTCCCGTCTCCACCAGCCGGGCCGCCGCGGCCAGGCGCGCCGCGGCCTCATCGGCCACCGCGCCGCCGACGGTGAACGGCAGCCGCACATAGCCCTCGAAGGCCCCGTCCACACCGAAGCGCGGCCCCGACGGCACCCGTACGCCCACCCGCTCACCGGCCTCGGCCACACGCGATCCCGACAGCCCTCCGGTACGCACCCACAGCGTGAGCCCGCCGTGCGGCACCTCGAACTCCCAGCTGGGCAGCTCACGGCGTACGGCGGCCACGAGCGCGTCGCGGTTCTCGCGGGCCTGGCCGCGGCGCACGTCCACGGCCTGCTCCCAACCCCCGGTGCTCAGCAGCCAGTTCACGGCCAGCTGTTCCAGGACGGGGGTACCCAGATCGGCGTACGCGCGTGCCACGACCAGGCTGCGGATCACCTCGGGCGCCGCCCGCACCCAGCCGATCCGCATACCGGCCCAGAACGCCTTGCTGGCCGAGCCGACCGTGATGACCGTCGACCCGGCCGGGTCGAAACCGCAGACGGGGCGCGGCAGTTCGAGCCCCTCGTCCAGATGCAGCTCGCTCATGGTCTCGTCCACGACCAGCACGGTGCCCGCCGACCGCGCGGCGTCGACGAGCCGCCGCCGCTGGTCCTCGTCTGCCAGCGCGCCCGTCGGGTTGTGGAAGTCCGCGACGACGTACGCGAGCCGGGGCGCCGCGTCGCGCAGTACCTGCCGCCAGCGGTCCGTGTCCCAGCCCGTGAGCCCCTCGGCCATGGCGACCGGCACGAGACGGGCTCCCGCCTCCCGCATCAGCTGGAGGATGTTGGCGTAACTGGGCGACTCGACGGCGATGCGTTCGCCTCGCCCGGCGAAGAGGTGGCAGATGGCGTCGATGGCTCCCATGGCACCGGTGGTCACCATGATCTGCTCGGGCATCGTGGGAATGCCGCGTGCGGTGTACCGCTCGGCGAGCGTAGTGCGTAGCGCGGGCAGCCCCGCCGGGTAGTCGCCGTGTGTGTGGGCGTACGGCGGCAGCTCCTCCAGGGCGCCCTGGACGGCACGGGTGAGCCAGGGCTCGGGCGCGGGCAGGGAAGCGGTGCCGAGGTCGATCATGGAGCCGAGCGCATCGGGCGGCAGCGGTTCCAGGCCCCGTGCGGGAAGCGGATTGCCGGCCGGTACGGCGGTCCAACTCCCCGCTCCCCGGCGGGACTCCAGGAACCCCTCGCTGCGTAGCGCCTCATAGGCGGCGGCCACGGTGGTGCGGCTGACGGACAACGAGAGGGCCAGCTCGCGCTCGGCGGGCAGCCGTGCGGCAACGGGGACGCGCCCTTCGAGCACGAGCAGCCGGATGCCGTCGGCAAGGGCGCGATAGGCGGGCGGGCGCCGCGTACCGGGACCGGCAGGGCGCTCCTGCTGGGAGTTGAGCAACCGCGCCAGCTGCGCGGCACCAACCGCCGAAGTCCACTGCGCCATGATCCTCAGTCCACCTTCCCCGAATTGGCCATGGATGGCATGTACTGCCAAGCCACAGGGTGTCATGGATCAGGCCACTGTCACCATCTCCCCGCTGTTCCTGCGGTTGTTCGCCGTCCCCTCGGCAGGCGGCAGCACCGCCGTTGCCGCGGGTCAACCAAAGGGGGTGATACTGCACAGGTGACCACGCGGATACGTCATCCCTACCTCGACCATCCCGGCCCGATCGCCTTCGCCCACCGGGGCGGGGCGGCGGACGGACTGGAGAACACCGTGGCCCAGTTCCGGCGCGCGGTCGAGGCGGGCTACCGGTACATCGAGACCGATGTACACGCCACTGCCGACGGCCGGCTCGTCGCCTTCCACGACGCGACGCTGGACCGGGTGACCGACGGAGCGGGCCGGATAGCGGACCTCCCCTGGGATCAAGTACGGCACGCGCGCGTGGCCGGCGCCGAACCGGTACCCCTCTTCGAGGAGCTTCTGGAGACGTTCCCCGACGTCCGCTGGAACGTCGACATCAAGGCCGAGCCCGCCCTGCACCCGCTGCTCGACCTGATCGCCCGCACCAACGCCTGGGACCGCGTCTGCGTCGGCTCCTTCTCCGAGGCGCGCGTGTCCCGCGCCCAGCGCCTGGCCGGGCCGCGACTGGCGACCTCGTACGGCACCCGGGGTGTCCTGGGGCTGCGCCTGCGGTCGTGGGGCATCCCCGCGGCGCTGCGCCGCTCGGCGGTCTGCGCGCAGGTGCCCGAGTCCCAGTCGGGGGTCCAGGTGGTCGACGACCGCTTCCTCAGTGCCGCACACGCGCGCGGGCTGCATGTCCACGTGTGGACCGTCAACGAACCCGAGCGGATGCACCGTCTCCTGGACCTCGGCGTCGATGGCATCATGACCGATCACATCGAGACGCTGCGCGGGGTCCTCAAGGACCGCGGCACCTGGGTCTGACGGGCCCGGCGCACCCCGCCGCGTCCGCGTACGGGGACTGTGACGGGGAAGCGAGGGCACGGGTGGGCACCGACACCGTGCGGACGGAGACGGCCGACGACTCGGCCGGGCGGCGCCGCGAACAACACGGCTGGTATTTCTACGACTGGGCCTGCTCCGTCTATTCGACGAGTGTCCTGACGGTGTTCCTCGGTCCCTACCTGACGTCGGTCGCCGAGTCGGCGGCGGACGCGGACGGCTTTGTGCACCCCCTGGGGATTCCGGTCCGCGCGGGTTCCTTCTTCGCGTACTCCGTGTCCGCGTCCGTGATCCTGTCGATCTTCGTGATGCCGCTGGCGGGCGCGGCGGCCGACCGTACCGGGCGCAAGAAGCCGCTGCTCGCGACCGCCGCCTATGTGGGCGCCGCGGCCACCACCGGCATGTTCTTCCTGGACGGCGACCGCTATCTGCTGGGCGGCTTCCTGCTGATCGTGGCCAATGCCTCGGTGGCCGTCTCGATGGTGCTCTACAACTCCTATCTGCCGCAGATCGCCCCGCCCGAAGAGCGCGACGCCGTCTCATCCAGGGGCTGGGCCTTCGGTTACGCCGCGGGCGCGCTGGTCCTGGTGGCGAACCTGGTGCTGTTCACCGCTCACGACAGCTTCGGACTCTCGGAAGCGACGGCGGTACGCATCTGTCTTGCCTCCGCGGGCATCTGGTGGGGCGCCTTCACGCTCGTACCCCTCAAGCGGCTGCGCGACCGCCCTGCGACGACTCCGGAGGGGACGTCCGCGCACGGCTGGCGTCAACTGGCCGCCACTGTGCGGGAGATGCGGCGCAAGCCCCGGACACTCGCCTTTCTGCTGGCCTATCTCGTCTACAACGACGGCATCCAGACGGTCATCTCACAGGCATCCGTGTACGGCTCCAAAGAGCTGGGACTCGGCCAGTCGACCCTCATCGTCGCGGTGCTGCTCGTCCAGCTGCTGGCCGTGGCCGGCGCCCTCGGCATGGGCCGCCTCGCGCGCACGTACGGCGCGAAGCGCACGATTCTCGGCTCGCTCGTGGCGTGGACCGTGACGATCGGGGCGGGTTACTTCCTGCCCGCGGGCTCGTCCGCGTGGTTCTTCGTGCTCGCCGCCGGGATCGGCCTCGTACTCGGCGGGAGCCAGGCACTGTCCCGCTCGCTGTTCTCGCATCTGGTGCCGCCGGGCAAGGAGGCCGAGTACTTCTCGGCGTACGAGATGAGCGACCGCGGGATGAGCTGGCTGGGACCGCTTGTGTTCGGTCTCACATACCAGCTGACCGGAAGCTATCGGGACGCGATCATCTCGCTCGTGGCCTTCTTCGTCATCGGATTTCTGCTGCTCGCACGGGTTTCGGTGCGGGAAGCGGTGCGGGATGCGGGCAACCCGGTTCCGGACCGGATCTAGAGTCTGCCCCTGGCGCCGATTTAGCACCGGGGGCCAAAGGCCGGTAGTGTACGCGTTTGGCCTGCCAGGCGTACCGTTACTGCGCGTCAAAGATGCCGAAACGGTGGGTGACATCTGCTCTCAGATGTGACAAACCGGGCGTTGGTGGGTACAACAAGGGGCGGCTACGACGGCGACGCATGACCCGCAACGGGAATCTTTACCGCCGACCGGACGTTGACCGGATGACGACGACAGCGACACCTGTCCTGTGGGCGACAAGCCCGGGAGGCACGATTCATGAGTGAGCGAGCTCTTCGCGGCACGCGCCTCGTGGTGACCAGCTACGAGACGGACCGCGGCATCGACCTGGCCCCGCGCCAGGCCGTGGAGTACGCATGCGAGAAGGGTCATCGCTTTGAGATGCCCTTCTCGGTGGAGGCGGAGATCCCGCCGGAGTGGGAGTGCAAGGTCTGCGGGGCCCAGGCACTCCTGGTGGATGGCGATGGCCCCGAAGAGAAGAAGGCCAAGCCCGCGCGCACGCATTGGGACATGCTGATGGAGCGGCGCACACGCGAGGAACTCGAAGAGGTCCTCGAGGAGCGCTTGGCCGTTCTCCGATCCGGCGCCATGAACATCGCGGTACATCCGCGGGACAGCCGCAAGTCCGCGTAGCCCCTTTGGGGGTTGGGCGGCATAGAGAGCGCACCCAGAACCGCGGGTGCCGTGCTTTGGTGCACGGCACCCGCGGTTCTGTTGTGCGTTGACGGTGCCCCTGAGTGGTGGTTGCTGTCCTGGGGCTGCGCCGAGGCCCCCATCGCCCTGGCGGGCTCGACCTCAATCTCCCCCACTCTCGGCTTCGCTCGAGCGGGGGACCTCCACGGCGGGCTGATTGGTGTCGGCCCGCGCTGCAAAGTTCAGCCAGTCAGTGGCGGGCGCGGGCCCGGCTCTCCCTCGGATCCCCTGGTCTGGTCATCGTGGATGACCTCGCCCGGTACGACCTTGCCGTCGGGGCGGTGCATGCGGGCCTGTTGGAAGGCGTCGCCCAGGGTGCCGGGGGTGGCTTCGCGCATCTTGCGTTCGAAGGTGCGCTCTGCGTAGCGGCTCAGGGACTTCTGGACCGGTGGGATCAGCAGGACCAGGCCGAACGCGTCGGATATCAGGCCCGGCAGCATCAGGAGCAGGCCGCCCAGCATCATCAGACCGTTGCCCTCGCTGACCCGCTCGCCCTGCGGCAGCACCCCGCTCTGCTGCTGTTGAAGGGCCTCGCTCAGAGCCCGGAAGGCCCGGCGTCCGGCTCGCTTGATGACCACGGAACCCAGCACGAAGCCGGCCACGAGCAGCAGAAAAACGGCCAAGCCGCCGGCCGCGCCCGCCACCACGGTCAGCAGCCAGATCTCCAGGACCAGCCATGCGGCGATGCCGAGCGGCAGATACGTACGCAGCCGAGAACGCCGCGGTCGCGCGGGGAAGGTCGGAGTCGGAGCGCCAGTCGTCATGCGTCCAGTGTGCCTGGCCCGTGCTCAGTACGGGATAAGGGGGCGATCAACTCCGCCTGAGGCCCCGAGGATCAGGGCGACTTACGTCCCAGGATCCGCCCTGCCCGCTCCCCCACACCCCATGTCGTGACCCGCCACAGTGCCTCCACGAGAATGTCGCGGCTCATCTTCGAGTCGCCGAGTTCACGCTCGACGAAGGTGATGGGAACCTCGACGACGTGGTAGCCGGCCTTGACGGCACGGCGTGCCAGGTCGACCTGGAAGCAGTAGCCCTGCGAGGCGACGTCGTCGAGACCGAGTCCTTCGAGGGTCTCCCGGCGGAACGCGCGGTAGCCGCCGGTGACATCGCGGAGCGGTACGTCGAGCAGGACGCGCGAGTACAGGCTGCCGCCGCGCGAGATGTACTCCCGGGACCTGGGCCAGTTCACGACCCGCCCGCCCGGCACCCACCGGGAGCCGAGGACCAGGTCTGCGCCCTTCAGCGCGGTGAGCAGCCGGGGCAGTTCCTCGGGCTGGTGCGAACCGTCGGCGTCCATCTCGACCAGTACCCCGTAACCGTGTTCGAGGCCCCAGCGGAAGCCCGCGAGGTAGGCGGCGCCGAGGCCCTCCTTGCCCTTGCGGTGCAGCACATGGACGTGGTCGTCCTCGACGGACAGCTCGTCGGCGTGCTTGCCGGTGCCGTCGGGACTGTTGTCGTCGGCCACCAGCACGTGCGCCGCGGGCACAGCGGCCCGCACCCGGCGGACGATCGCCCTGATGTTCTCCACCTCGTTGTAGGTGGGGATGATCACCAAGGTGGTGCCGAGCGGACCGAACTGTCGCCCACCGCCGTCGTTCACAGCTACCCCTTAAGACATCCGTGCGAGGGGCACCACCCTAGCGAGCGCTCCCTCCGGTGGAGGTGGGGGTGGCGGCCCGGGAGACCTGAGAAGCGAAAGGTACTGCGGATCGGGACCCGGCACCCTTCGGGCCGACCTGGGACCCGCTGGCTGCGGGTCGACCTAGAGCCGTTGTCTACTGAGCGCCGGGCCCCACCCGGGTCACACCTGCCGACCGGCGGAACCTTCCCCCGCCCCCGTGGCGCGAGCGCTGGGCCTGGCTCCCAGTGGTCGTGCGCCGGTGCGGCACACCACCCCTGACACAGCGGCGCTTCGAGGGCTGCTCGGAACCTCCGCGGTCGGACGTCCGGTGGTGGACCCGGCCGAACCTACCGGCCACCCGCCGCTTGCTGTCAACAGCCGTTCGAGCTGCGGACTTTCGCTCAACCGCCTGGTCAGCGCGGAGGATACGCAGGTGGCAGGACAGAGTGCCTGGTGAGGACCGGTGCCGGGCCGCCCCGGCACATCACCCCTCCGGCCGTACAAACACGGTACGCCCGCCCACGACGGTCCGCAGACACACCGGAAGGGGTGTCCCGGGCGTCAGGTCGGGCAGCCCTGGGGTGCCGGAGCGGGGGTCGGTCGACCAGCGGGCGACTCGGTCGTCCGGGGCCTGGACGACCAGTTCATCGGCCTGCCACACGGCGTAGTCGGCGGGTGCGCCCGGCACCAGGACGCCCGCCTCGTCCCGGCCGATCGCCCGCCAGCCGCCCCGTGTATGGGCCGTGAAGGCGGCGCGTACGGAGATCCGGTGTTCCGGTGTGCGATGGAAGGCAGCGGCACGAACGGTGCCCCACGGGTCGAGCGGGGTGACGGGACTGTCGGAGCCGAAGGCGAGCGGTACGCCGATACGCAGCAGGGCCGCGAACGGATTGAGCGTACGGGCCCGTTCGGCGCCCAGGCGCTCGGCGTACATGCCGTCCTCGCCGCCCCACAGCGCGTCGAAGGCGGGCTGGACGGAGGCGGTGAGGCCGAGTTCGGCGAAACCCGCGATGGTCTCCGGAGTGAGCATCTCGGCGTGCTCGACGCGGTGCCGGGCCGCCCGGACACGGGCCAGGCCGACCTTCTCGGCGGCGGCGCGCGCTCCCTCGACCACGGCGGTCACAGCGGCGTCCCCGATGGCGTGGAAGCCGGCCTGGAGCCCCGCCTCCGTACAGGCCACCACATGGGCGGCGACATCGGCGGTCTCCAGGTAGGAGGTACCGGTGTGGCCGGCGTCCGCGTACGGCAGGTGCAGGCAGGCCGTGTGCGAGCCGAGCGCGCCGTCCACGAAGAGGTCGCCCGCGGCTCCGATCGCGCCCAGCGAGCGGGCCTTCGTGACGTGCTGCTCGGCCCAGTAACCGACGACCCTCGGCCCGGTCTCCTCCGCGGCAAGCCGCAGCAGCCCGGTGAAGTCGTCCTCGGAGGAGATCTCCGGTCCCGCGCACTCGTGGACGGAGCCGATGCCGAGCGAGGCCGCGTGCGCGAGCGCGGCACGCTGGGCCTCGGTGCGCTGGGCCGGGGTGACGGCCCCCAGAGCCGCGGCGCGGACGGCGTGGTGAGCGTCCCGGGTGAGCGGTTGCCCGGCCTCGAAGCCCGCCTTCTCCCACGCCCCTGGCGTCAGATCCAGCAGGGCCGTGGTCACGACGGCGGAGTGCACGTCGATACGGCTGAGGTAGAGAGCCCGACCGCCGGCGGCCTCGTCGAGTTCGTCCCGCCGGGGCGGGCGCCGCTCGGGCCAGCGGGCGGCGTCCCAGCCGTGGCCGAGGAGGACCCGGTCGCCGGGGCGGGCCGCCGCGAAGTCCCGTACGCGATCGAGGGCCGCCGCCAGGGAGGGCGCGTCGGACAGATCGAGTCCGGTGAGAGCGAGCCCGGTGGCCGTGCTGTGCACATGGGCGTCGGTGAACGCCGGGGTGACCAGGGCGCCGTCGAGGTCCACCACCTCGTCGACCCCGTCCGCGAACGCGTCGGCCGCGCCCTCGGAGCCGACCCAGGCGACCTGCCCGCGTTCCACGACCATCGCGGTGGCGAACGGGTCGGCGGGGCTGTGGACTTCCCCGCCGCGCAGCAGCACGGTACGGGGGGTGGCGGTGCTCTCACTCATGGAGAACAGTTTCGCCCCTCGACGCCCGCACCCCTCGTGCGGGGCTCAGATCTTGGGCGGCCGGGCCTCGTACGGCGTGGACAGGACGACCGTCGTACGCGTCGACACGCCGGCGAGCGAGCGGAGGCGCGCGAGCAATTCCTCCAGCTCGTGGGGGGTCGAGACCCGGACCTTGAGGATGTAGTTCTCGTCGCCCGCGACGCTGTGGCAGGCCTCGATCTCGGGCACGCCGGCCAGGCGTTCCGCGATGTCGTCCGGGGCGCTGGGGTCGAACGGTTTCACCGAGATGAAGGCCGTCAGCGGCAGCCCCACGGCCTCCGGGTCGACGACCGCCGCATAGCCGCGGATCACGCCGCGCTGCTCGAGGCGGCGCACCCGCTGGTGCACGGCCGACGTGGACAGACCGGTGGCCTTGCCCAGGTCGGTGTAGCTCATCCGCCCGTCCTCGACGAGCAGCTGCACGATCTGTCGGTCGAGCTCCTCCATGGCAGGAACCTACAGGGCCCTTGATCCTCACCGGTACCTCAGCGGCGCAGGTCATACCCGGTTTGTGATCTGATAGGGGCGACCCGGCAAGCCGTGCGGGGACAAATGCACCGCGTCCGGCACCTGCGGGCGGCATGTGACGAACGCCACAGTGTGGTCACAGGTTCCGTGATGTTCTCGTGATTACCGCCGAGAGCGGACGGGAAGTGCTTGCTGTGGTCGAGGCCGCAGCGCCTTGTCGGCCCACCCGAGGGGGAGAAAATCTATGCAGAGTTTGAAGCGCCCCGGTCGTACCGCACCCAAGCGGCAGCAGCCGGTCGTCGAGCCCGCGCCGGAGGGTGTTGAACCGGCTGAGGACGAGTTCGACGCGTACGACACCTTCGAGATGTACCGGGTGATCTGCCCGGACTGCGCGCAGCCCATCGCGCTCCTCGCGGACGAGGAGGTCCTGCCGGAGCACGCGCTGTGCGCCACCCCGTGGAACCCGTTCGGGCTCACGGTCTGCGCCGGTACGGGCCGCGCGGCGGCCGAGGCCCGGCCCGCCGACGAGTCGATGGAGGCTCAGGAGCAGGACACCGCCCTGCTGTTGACGCTGCCTCAGGGACTCGACTGGCGCACCCAGCCCTTCTCGCACGTCGGCGGTCCCGGCTCGCGGCCCATCCGGGTGCCGGTGATGCGCCGCCGCCAGGCCGCGTAGGCGCTCCGCCGGGTTGGGCGATTTCGAAGCTGCGGCTTCGTTGTGGCTGGTCGCGCAGTTCCCCGCGCCCCTTACGGGGCGCGGTAGTGCAGGACTTCGGTAGACCTGACGCCATGAGGGCCGGGTTCAAAACCCCCGTACGGGCTCCGTCGTGAACTCACGGGCGAATCCCCGGTCGGTGACTTGTCCGGCCTCAACGCGTTGGCCCCGGTATGACCTCCACCTATGCAGAGACGAGCCGTCGCCGAAGGATTATCGTTCCGGCACCCGCGGAATCGGCACCCCAGAGCACACAGCAGCAGCCTGAAAAGCCGCAGGCCAAGACGCCCCAGACCAAGACGCCAGAGGCAAAGACACCGCAGGCACAGGAACCCCAAGTGGTGCGGCAGCCCCAGGATCCGCCCATCTACCGCGCCCTGATGCGCACTTGGGCCAACCGGGGCCGGACCCTGCCGGGGCGTCACGACCCCGAGTGGGTCCGGCTCGTCGCGCCCTCGGCCATGTACGGATATGGCTACGGGCGGTTGTTCACCGCGACTCGGGACCAGCGAGGTGACGGGCGATGACCATCCGCTGGATCTGATTGGTGCCCTCGACGATCTGCAGCACCTTGGCCTCGCGCATGTAGCGCTCGACGGGGAAGTCAGCCGTGTAGCCGTACCCGCCGAGCACCTGGACGGCGTCCGTGGTGACCTTCATCGCGGCGTCCGTGCACAGCAGCTTCGCCATGGCCGCCTGCTTGGAGAACGGCCGCCCCGCGTCGCGCAGCCGGGCGGCCGCGAGATAGAGCGCCCTGCCCGCCTCGATCTGTGTCGCCATGTCCGCGAGCATGAAGCGCAGGCCCTGGAAGTCCGCGATCCGCCGCCCGAACTGCTCACGCCCGGTGGCGTACGCGACCGCTTCGTCCAGCGCCGCCTGGGCCACACCGATCGCACAGGCCGCGATGCCGAGCCGCCCGGAGTCGAGCGCGGACAGGGCGATCGCGAAGCCCTGGCCCTCGTCGCCCAGGCGCCGGTCGTCGGAGATCCGCACCCCGTCGAAGTGCACCTGGGCGGTGGGCGAGCCCTTCATGCCCATCTTCTTCTCGGGAGCCGCCGCACTCAGCCCCTCGGCGTCACCGGGAACCAGGAACGCCGTGATGCCACGCGTCCCCTCGCCTCCGCTGCGCGCGAACACGGTGTAGAAGTCGGCGATCCCACCATGAGTGATCCAGGCCTTGGTGCCGGTGAGAACCCAGTCCTCCCCGTCCCGTACGGCCTTCGTACGCATGCTGGCGGCATCGGATCCCGACGACGGCTCGGAGAGGCAGTACGCCCCGAGGAGGCCGCCGCCGAGCATGGCCGGCAGATGCTCGACCTGCTGCTCCTTGGCGCCGTAATGGGCGAGGGCGTGGCAGGACAGCGAGTGCACGCTGACGCCGAGGCCGACGGTCATCCGGGCCGCGGCGAGCTCTTCGAGGACCTGGAGGTAGACCTCGTACGGCTGGTCCCCGCCGCCGTACTCGGAGTCGTACGGAAGGCCGAGCAGCCCCGACTCGGAGAGCAGTGTGAAGACGTCGCGCGGGAAGTGCCCGGCATCCTCCTCCTCGGCCGCCTTCGGGGCGATCTCGCCCTGTGCGATGTCGCGGACGAGCGAGATCAGATCCCGGGCCTCGTCCGTGGGCAGTTGCCGGTCCACCGGCTGCGGGGCGCGGTCGGGCATGGCGACGCTCTCCTCCCTGTCGGGCACTTCGGCGGACGCCGACCTTGGTTGCGGTGGGTCCACCGGGTCTCACAGTGCCCAGCCGATGCCGTCCCTCCGGGTCGCGGAAAGAGCTGACCAGCGGCTGCGCGCTGTGAGTATGCCCGATCCGCGTCTGCGCGTCACCGGTTAACGGTCGTTAATTAGAACACATCCGGATTGGTCCGAACCATTGACGCACTGGTCTAGTCCTCCTACTGTTCCCCCAGCGTCGAACGCGTTCATGCCAAGCGGTACCGCCCTGCCCGAGCGCCACCCGGCAGGTCCAGCACCACATCCCACGCTCCCCTCCCCCACGAGGAGATCCGATGCTCAGACCGCAACGTCCCCACGCCCGCTTCCGGACACTCATCTCCGCCGTGTGCTGCGCCGTCCTCGGTGCCGGACTGCTCGCCGGCGCGGGCCCCGCAACGGCATCGCAAGAGGCCAAGGCGTCAGACTCGGCAAAGAACTCGGCAACGAGAGCCGCCGCCGGCTCGAAGGTCGTCGGCTACTTCACCGAGTGGGGCACCTACCAGCGCCAGTACCTCGTCAAGAACATCGAGACGTCCGGGTCGGCGGCCAGGCTCACCCACATCAACTACGCCTTCGGCAACGTCACGGGCGGCAAGTGCGCCATGGGCGACTCCTATGCGGCAACGGAACGGACGTACACCGCCGCCGAGTCCGTCGACGGCGTCGCCGACACCTGGGACCAGCCCTTGCGCGGCACCTTCAACCAGCTGCGAGAGCTCAAGAAGAAGCACCCGAACCTCAAGGTCCTCTGGTCCTTCGGGGGTTGGACCTGGTCCGGCGGCTTCACCGAGGCCGCCAGGAACCCGGCCGCCTTCGCCCAGTCCTGCTACGACCTGGTCGAGAACTCCAAGTGGGCGGACGTCTTCGACGGGATCGACATCGACTGGGAGTACCCGAACGCCTGCGGTCTGACCTGCGACACCAGCGGCCGGGAGGCGTACGGGAAGCTGATGTCGGCGGTGCGTGCGAAGTTCGGCGGCTCCTCGCTGGTCACGGCGGCGATCCCGGCCGACGCCACCAGCGGAGGCAAGATCGACGCGGCGGACTACGCGGGCGCCGCGCAGTACGTCGACTGGTACAACCCGATGACGTACGACTTCTTCGGCGCCTGGGACGCGACCGGTCCGACGGCTCCGCACTCGCCGCTGACCTCGTACTCCGGGATTCCGAAGGCGCAGTTCCACACCTCCGCGACCATCAACAAGCTCAAGGGTCTCGGCATCCCGGCCTCGAAGCTGCTGCTCGGCATCGGCTTCTACGGGCGCGGCTGGACCGGTGTCACCCAGGCGGCGCCCGGCGGCTCCGCCACCGGTCCGGCGGCGGGGACGTACGAGCAGGGCATCGACGACTACAAGGTGCTCAAGTCGAAGTGCCCGGCGACGGGCACGGTCGGCGGCACGGCGTATGCCAAGTGCGGCAGCGACTGGTGGAGTTACGACACCCCGTCGACCATCGCCGGGAAGATGGCCTACAAGAACCAGCAGGGCCTGGGAGGCACCTTCTTCTGGGAACTGAGCGGTGACACCTCGAACGGCGAGCTGATCAAGGCGATCAACTAACTTGTTTCCGTACGTCACTTGGGGCGGGGGTCGGCGGACCCCCGCTCTTCGCTCATGCCCGGCGGGCGGCCTGGGGCGCCGGGTACGAGGGGTCGAGGTCCTCGATCGCCCGCAGGGCACCGCCGAGCATCTTCACCAGCAGTGCGCGCATCACGTCGCGCGGGAGCGCCTGGTGGTCGATCCAGTCGAGGGTGGCGCCCTCGACGCTGCACAGCCAGCCGAGCAGCGCCATGCGGGGCAGCGGAGTGACCTTGCGCCGGCCGTACGCCCCCTCGGCGATGGTCTCGATGATGGCCTCGCGCACGCCGTCGCGGATGGCGAGGACCTCGGCGTCGAAGCCGACGCCGCCGGTGATGATCGCGCGGTACGCGGCCTGGTGCTGCTCGGCGTAGCACAGATAACTGTCGATCGTGCGGTGCACCCGTTCCTCGGGCGGCAGTTCGAGGCCGCCGGCCGCACGGGAGATCAGGTCGGCGACCGAGTCCTCGATGATGGCCAGGTAGTAGCCGCGCTTGGACTTGAAGTAGTAGTAGATCAAGCCCTTGGCGACGTGTGCCTGCTTGGCGATGTCGTCCATCGACAGGGTGTCGTAGGACGTGTCGGCGAATAACTTCCGCCCGATGGCGATGAGTTCGGCACGACGCGCCAAGGAGCGATCGGTGCCGCGTGCCTGTGGGCGGCCGACGTGCCGTTGACTATGGTTCAATTCCAGCCCTGGTCTTCAACTGCCTCCGAAACTTTCGCTGGCAGTATGTCAGATCCCCGGAAACGGCCCGTTCGACTCCATTCGACTGCTGTCGTAGTCCCGCAGGCCAGCCGTCAGATCATTCCGAGCTGTGTGACGAGCATCGCGAGCACCACCACGAGGGTCCACCCGGCAAGGTGCTCAAGGATCTTCGGGCCGTCGTCCTCGGGGCCGCCGGTACGGGTCTGAAGGCGTCCGGCCCGAAGGCGTCCGGCGGTGACAGAGGTCGCGGTCATGGCAGCTCGCTCGCATTGGCTTCGGTCGGTGGGCTCCCCCGCGTTCCGGGGCCCCGGGGGCTGTCCACCTTGCCACCCGGATCGGCTTTTGCGAGGGAGACCTTGCTCACGTCCCGAATGCCCAGGTCATCCGGCCCTCAGGTCAGTGGACACCGACCGCAGCCAGGGCCTTCCGCTGGCGCGCCGTGGGATGCGCCGGGAAGTAGAGGTAACAGACCCCGCCCGTGCCGGAGGTTACGTTCCCGGAAGCGTTGTACCTCTTGGTACGCAGCCAGATGTTCTCCCAGGCGCGCCGCTGGTAGACCCGCCGCACGGCCTCGTTGCTCGGTGAGTTCGGGTCGTTGGCGATCACGTCACCGTCGGCCGTGAATCCGATGACGGTCATCAGATGGCCCGCGGTGCCGTACCCCGCCCCGGGCAGCTCGGACTCGAGAAACGACTGGGACGTTATGGCCGGGATGCCCGCCGCGATGAGCGTCTCCAGATCGGTGAGCGAACCGAGCCGCGTCACCACGCCCTGGAGGTCCTTGTACGTGGCGGCGTACGCGGCGTTGAAGGGCCAGTTGCCGCAGCCCTCGTACTGGTAGTCGTAGGTGAACCGGGCGGCATGGCACACCTGCGGATCCGCGAAGTCGGGATTGACCCAGGCCAGGTCCTCGGCCGTGGGCTTCCGGCCCCAGTACTCGATGATCATCTGTGAGGAGGTGGGGCTGCACCAGGCCTCGCCGCCGTTGTCGTACTCCGGGTACTGGCCGATGTGGGTCTCCTGCGAGTACCGCGGGACCGTCAGCTCCTTGGCGAGGCCGGGCTTCGAGGCCGGGACCGTGAAGCGGTCCGGGATGCCGGAGCCCATCGCGCCCAGCCGCCACACAGTGGGCGTGATCTTCGCGCCGGGCTTGCGGTACAGGGTCAGCCGCAGCCGGTACGAGACGAGGCGCAGACCTGAGGCCGCGTCGTCGATGGCGAAGGTGTCCGTCCAGACGCTGCTCTTGCCGTCGCTCTGGTCATCCACCGAGGTGCGCCTGATGTCCTGGTCGCCGGACGCCCAGCGGCCCATCACGTACCAGGGGGTGTCCGTGCCGTCGGAGTACGTGCCCGTCAGCTCCACCTGGAGCCAGGTCCCCGCCGGAGTGTGCGCGTTCCAGGAGGCGATGACCTCGGTCGAGGGCACGTCGAGGCGGTGGACGGGCGAGGTCCAGCGCGCGTACTCCCAAGCGGTCGTCTTGCCGGTGTGCGGGTCCGCGTAGTCGGTGCGCCCCGCGGGAGTCGCGATCACCAGGCCCGGGCGTTTCCCGGAGACGGCTCGGGTGCCCTTCGCGGTGCCGCCGCGCCAGTCGGTGTACGAGGTCCAGGCGCGGTTGTCGACCTGGCCGGACGGCGCTTTCGACGGGGCGTGCGCGGTGCGGGCGGAGGAGCCGGCGGCGGCTGCCGGGCTCGCGGCCCCCACCGCTGCCGCGGCCACCGCCACGGCCAAGAGGCTTCTGCGGGAAGGCTGTTCGGCTCTGGTCATGTGCGGGTGACCCCCAGATTTCCGGAACGGGCGAGTCAAAAGTGCGGGTGTGCGGCCCACTATGGATGGCCGTGCTGTCTGCTGCCAGCACTTCAAGGGTCGTGGCACCGATCAATATTGGTCACAACCAATGGCACAGCGTTCGGGAAATACCCTGGCAATGTGCACACCTCGCCAGATCTCCTTGCCTCCCGCCTCCGTAGGCTGCCGCCCTCCTGCGGCCCCGTCCGCCTTGTCGGCGTCGACGGGCACGCGGGCTCAGGAAAGACGACGTTCGCGGGACAGCTGGCCGAGGCGCTGGGCGGTGCACCCGTACTGCACCTGGACGACATCGCCACGCACGAGGAGCTGTTCGCGTGGACGGGCCGGCTGCTCCGGGACGTCGTCGAGCCGCTGAGCCGCGGGGATCAGGCGCAGTACCGGGCGTACGACTGGCAGGCGCGCCGCTTCGGGCCGGTCCGCGCCCTGCCCCCCGCGCCCGTGGTGCTCGTCGAGGGTGTGGGCGCGGGACGCCGCGCGTTGCGGCCGTTTCTGGCGTGCCTGCTGTGGATGGAGTTTGCTTCCGAGGACGCCTGGGCGCGAGGCCGGCAGAGGGACGGTTCGGAGCAGAGGGACTTCTGGGCAGGCTGGGTCGTCGCCGAGCGCCGCCACTTCGCCGAGGACCCTTCCCGGCCCTTTGCCGATCTCTTGGTGCGGGGGTTTTCGGAGGGATTTGAGGTACTTCAGGGACCTGGTGGGACCGCTGGACCGGACCAGGTTGTCACGCACCGTGACGGGCCGTCTCCTGTGTGCTGAACCTGTGAAGAGGCGTGTCCGAGAACTGCCCCAAGTGCTTCAACTCGGCTTGACCGAGGGGCCGTACAGGTCTTACGTTTCCAATGTGCGGCTCTTCGGAGTCGCCGACAGACGCGAAGCCCCCGGTTGTTCCCCCGTGATCGGGGGCTTCGTTCTGTCCTCATTCCGGATTCCGGACGCCCGGCGAAATGTTTCGCTCACCCTCGGTCACCGAGCTGAGTGCGCCCCATGTGCTCCCACCTCGAAGAACCCGTCGTGCAGGCACTCTTCGGCCGGGTACCACCCCGCGGGTACGATGCCTCTCGGTGCGACTTTCGGACGGCTGCTCTCCGCACCGAACGCGCAACTCCCGTCCACAGCACAGCGGTTCGACGAAGGTTGCCGACGGGCACCTGCCCGCCCGGCACTCAACGGGGGCACGGTATGTGGGGGACGTGATGGACTTCGGCACGCAGGGCCCCGAGGCCCCGGCCGACCTCGCCTGGCTGCGAGGTGTGGACGCCTACACGATGGGGGCCTATCCGCAGGCGGAGGAGGAGTTCCGCGCCGCGGTCCGGATGGATCCGGGGATGGCCGACGGCTGGCTCGGGCTGCACGCGCTGCGCATCGACACCACCACCGCGCTGCTGCGGATGTTCCGGCACCGGGAACGCTTCGGGGAACAGCGCGCCCGCCACCGGCGCACCCTCAACTCCTGGTACTGGCTGGGCTGGTGGGTGCAGCCCGTCCTTGAGAGCCCGCGCGATCTGCTGCTCGCGCACGCCTCGCACTGGCTCGACGGACGCCATGTCCCGGAGCTGGACCGGGCTCTCGCGGGACTGCCGCCGGTGGACGCCGACCGGCAGGTGCGGTTTCTGCACGCCTGCCGGGCCTACCTCGTCAAGGACTGGGAGCAGCTGGTCCGGCACACCGATCCGCTGATCGACGATCCGATGCTGGGCATCGAGGCCGGGCTCTTCGGCGGCATGGCGCGCGTACGCCTGGAGATGTACGGGCAGGCCGAGCCGCTGCTGTCGGCCGCGCTCATGCGCTGTCGCAGCGAGCAGCCGCAGCGCAAGGAGCTGCGGTACTGGCTGGCGCGGGCACACGAGGGAACGGGACGGTCCGCGGCTGCGCTGCCGCTGTACCGGGCGGTGCACCGGGTCGACCCCGCCTTCATGGACACCTCGGCGCGGCTCGCGGCGATCGCCGAGGGCGACGGGTACGACGACGTGGCGGATCTCGCGGCGATCACGCTCACCGGCGTCCAGGACATGATCGAGGGACCGGACGGCGTGGACACGCTGTTCGGCCCGGAGGGCCGGGACCTCAAGCTCTCGGAGCCCGATCTGCCTCCGTCGGGCGGGCTGCCGCCGGATGCCGACACGGTTCGCGAGAAGGCCATAGTGCCGATCCGGCCTGCGCAGCTGCCGACCGGACCCACCGACCCCGCGCTGCTCGAGGAGGCGCTCGCCGAGCTGGAGCGGATGGTCGGCCTGGAGCCGGTGAAGCGGCAGGTGAAGGCACTGTCCGCGCAGTTGAACATGGCCCGGCTGCGCGCCTGCCAGGGCCTGCCCGTGCAGCCGCCGAAGCGGCACTTCGTCTTCTCCGGGCCCTCCGGCACCGGCAAGACGACGGTGGCCCGCATCCTGGGCCGGGTCTTCTACGCGCTCGGGCTGCTCGGTGGCGACCACCTCGTGGAGGCCCAGCGCGCCGACCTGGTGGGCGAGTATCTCGGCCAGACCGCCGTGAAGGCCAACGAACTGATCGACTCCGCGATCGGCGGCGTCCTCTTCGTCGACGAGGCCTACTCGCTGTCCAACTCCGGCTATGGCAAGGGCGACGCATACGGCGACGAGGCGCTTCAGGTGCTGCTCAAGCGCGCCGAGGACAACCGGGACCATCTCGTGGTGATCCTCGCCGGCTACCCCGAGGGCATGGACCGCCTGCTCGCCGCCAACCCAGGACTTTCGTCCCGCTTCACGACCCGCGTCGACTTCCCCTCGTACCGTCCCCTCGAACTCACCTCGATCGGCGAGGTGCTGGCCACCGAGAACGGCGACGCATGGGACGAGGAGGCGCTCGACGAGCTGCGCTCCATCAGCGGTCATGTCGTCGACCAGGGCTGGATCGACGAGCTCGGCAACGGCCGCTTCCTGCGCACTCTGTACGAGAAGAGCTGCGCCTACCGCGATCTGCGGCTGTCCGGCTACACCGGGGAGCTGACCCGCGACGACCTGTCCACCCTGCGCCTGCCGGATCTGATGCAGGCGTACGGCGAGGTCCTGTCGGGCCGGGGGCCTCAGGATCCGTCGGCGCTGTGAGTGGCGGCCTCGGAGGCATGCCTGGGGCGCGAAATTGGGACACTTGCACGTTCAAGTGTCCCAATTTCGCGCCCGACCCTCTTGCCCCTCAGCCGGCCAGTGCCTCCTCCGGGGCACCGCTCGGGACGGGCTCCGCCAGCGTCGTCACCTGCTGAGCCTGCTGGGTGCCCGGAGCGGCCCGGTGTGCCGGGTCGCGTACCTCGCCGACCAGGAGTTCCAGTACGTCCTCCAGAGCGACCAGGCCGAGTACGCGGCCCGAGGCGTCGGCGACCTGGGCGAGGTGCGTCGCGGCGCGGCGCATCACACTCAGGGCGTCGTCCAGCGGGAGCTCGGAACGCAGGGTCGTCATGGGGCGCCAGATCTGCTGCGGCACGGCCCGCTCGGACTCCTCCAGGTCGAGTACGTCCTTCACGTGCAGATAGCCCATGAAGGCGCCGCTCTCCGCGCACACCGGGAAACGGGAGTAGCCGGTGCGGGCGGTGAGCGCGACGACCTGGCCCGGGGTGACCGAGGGGCCGACCGTCACCAGTGACTCGCGGTCCAGAAGCACATCCGTGACCGGGCGGGAGCCCAGCTCCAGGGCGTCCTCCAGGCGCTCCTGCTCCTCGGGGTCGAGGAACCCGGCCTGGCCCGCGTCCTCCACCAGGCGGTTGAGCTGCTCGCTGGTGAAGACCGCCTCGACCTCGTCCTTCGGCTCGACACGGAAGAGCTTGAGGATCACGCGGGAGCAGGCGCCGAGGCCCGCGGTGACCGGCTTGCACAGCCGGGCGAAGGCGACCAGGCCGGGGCTGAGCCACAGCGCGGTCTTCTCCGGCGCGGCCATCGCCAGGTTCTTCGGCAGCATCTCGCCGACGACGAGGTGGAGGAACACGACCGCGGCGAGGGCGATGACGTACCCGAGGGGATGGATCACGCCCTCGGGCAGGTGCACCGCGTGGAAGACGGGCTCCAGAAGGCGGGCCACGGTGGGCTCGGCGACGGCGCCCAGCGTCAACGAGCAGACGGTGATGCCGAACTGTGCGGCGGCCATCATCTGCGGCAGGTTCTCCAGGCCGTACATGACCTGCCGGGCGCGTGCGGTGCCGAGCGGTTCGATCTGGCTGCGGCGTACGGAGACGAGCGCGAACTCGGCGCCGACGAAGAATCCGTTGGCGAGTACGAGCAGGGCGGCGAACAGGAGTTGGAGCAGACTCATCGGACGGCCTCCACCATGGCGTCCGCGGCCTTGACCAGACGTACCCGCTCGGCCCGGTAGTGCCCAACCTGCCGCACCGACAGGCGCCAGCCGGGGAGCTCGGCCTTGTCACCGGGTGCCGGGATCCGGCCGAGCAGATCGGCGACGAGGCCGGCGACGGTCTCGTACGGGCCTTCGGGCACCTCGAGGCCGATGCGCTGGAGGACATCGACGCGGCAACTGCCGTCGGCGTCCCAGGCGGGGCGGCCGTCCTCGGACGGGGCCACGGCGAGTTCGGGCAGGTCGTGTCCGTCGTGCTCGTCGCGGACCTCGCCGACGAGTTCCTCGACGATGTCCTCCAGGGTGACGACACCGGCCGTGCCGCCGTATTCGTCGACGACGACCGCGATGGGCTGCTCGCTGCGCAGCCGCTCCAGGAGGGGCTTGACCGGCAGCGTCTCCGGGACGAGCAGCGGAGGCTGCGCGATGTGGCCGACGGGCGTGCGCAGCCGTTCGTGCGCGGGCACCGCGAGGGCGTCCTTGAGGTGCACCATGCCGACGATTTCGTCGATGCGCTCCCGGTAGACGGGGAAGCGGGACAGGCCGGTGGCACGGGTGAGGTTGACGACGTCCTCGGCGGTCGCGGAGGACTGCAGGGTGCTGACCTTCACGCGCGGTGTCATGACGTGCTGCGCGGTGAGGTCCGCCAGCGAAAGGGTGCGGACGAAGAGGTCGGCGGTGTCCTGTTCCAGGGTGCCGGCCCGGGCGGAGTGCCGGGCCAGGGAGACGAGTTCGCCGGGCGTGCGGGCAGAGGCCAGTTCCGCGGCCGGCTCGACGCCGAAGACACGGACGAGCCGGTTGGCGACGGAGTTCAGGCCGGCGATCACCGGCCTGAACAAGCGGGCGAACAGGTGCTGAGGTCCCGCGACGAAGCGCGCGACCTGCATCGGCCTGGACACCGCCCAGTTCTTGGGCACGAGCTCGCCGATCACCATCTGCACGGCCGAGGCCAGCAGCATGCCGACGATCACGGAGACACCGGGTACGGCGCCCTCAGGGATGCCGATCGAGGTGAACGGGCCGTGCAGCAACTCGGCGAGCGCCGGTTCGGCGAGCATGCCGACGACGAGCGAGGTGATGGTGATGCCGAGCTGGGTGCCGGAGAGCTGGAAGGACAGCTCCTTGAGCGACTCGACGACCCGGTGGGCCCTTCGGTCGCCCTCGGCCGCGGCCTTCTCGGCGTCGGGGCGCTCCACCGTGACGAGGCCGAACTCGGCCGCCACGAAGAAGCCGTTGGCGAGAATCAGGAGGAACGCCGCCCCGAGGAGCAGCAGGGGGATGGTCATGCCGCCGCCTCGATATGCCGGGAGGGGGCGGCGCAGGTACTACAGGACGATCCGTCCATCGCTGGAGGGAGTCACTCCTCGAGTAGCAGGAGCCCCTGACTTCCGGGGCGGAACATCAGGGGCGGAGGCGCAAGGAAAACGCCTCCGGCACCAGATTAATCAAGACACCGGCGAAAGCGGCAGGGTGAATTCCTGCGATCAGCCGTGATATTCGCCGGACCGGCCGTCGCCCGGTCCTTCGTGCCGTCCGTCGGCATCGCCGATCGCGCGGGCCTCGGCCAGCGCCCGCAGCGTACGGGCGTCCCTGATCGCCTGCTGCTTCGCGATCCCCGGCTGGATGCCGAGCGCGGGCAGGCTGGTGCCGTCGCTGAGGTTCAGGAACACCCACGGGTCGCCGGGACGCAGGTTGACCTGCAGAATCTCCGCCCAGGCAAGGTGCCGTCGGCTGGCGATGTTGACGACTGTGACCCCGGACTCGTCGGCGACGACTTTCGGCCGCGAGAGCAGGACGAGCACCCCGAAGAGCAGTGCCCCGGTGAAGACGAAGCTGAGGCGCTCCCCCGCGCTGAGCTTCTCCAGCAGCATCGCCACCGTCGTGATGACCACGAAGATCGCGGAACCGGCGGTCAGCAGGACGGCACGGGTGCGTCCCGGCCTGAAGGTGACGGGCAGAGCGGGCAGATCCGACATGGGCGTGCTCCGGATCCCGGTCAGAGACGACAGGCGTGGATGGCCGTGGTCAGGATGGCCCGGGCGCCGATGTCGTACAGGTCGTCCATGATCCGCTGGGCTTCCTTGGCCGGAACCATCGCCCGGACGGCGACCCAGCCCTCGTTGTGCAGCGGCGAGACCGTCGGTGACTCCAGACCCGGCGTGAGGGCCACGGCCTTCTCCAGCTCCTCGACGCGGCAGTCGTAGTCCATCATCACGTACGTCCGCGCCACCAGGACGCCCTGAAGGCGGCGCAGGAACTGCTGCACCTTCGGCTCCTCGCCGTCCGTCCCCGTACGGCGGATGACGACGGCCTCGGACTTCATGATGGGCTCGCCGATGACCGCGAGACCCGCGTTGCGCAGCGAGGTGCCGGTCTCGACGACGTCCGCGATGACCTCGGCGACGCCCAGCTCGATCGCGGTCTCGACGGCGCCGTCGAGGTGGACGACGGAGGCGTCGATGCCGTGGTCGGCGAGGTGCTTCGCGACGATGCCCTCGTACGAGGTGGCGACCGTCATGCCGTTCAGGTCCGTGACGCCGTTGGCCGTGCCGGGCTTGGTGGCGTAGCGGAACGTGGAGCGGGCGAAGCCGAGCGGCAGGATCTCCTCGGCGTCGGCGCCGGAGTCGATGAGCAGGTCGCGGCCGGTGATGCCGATGTCGAGCTGTCCGGAGGAGACGTAGATCGCGATGTCGCGGGGGCGGAGATAGAAGAACTCGACGTCGTTCTCCGGGTCGACGATCCTCAGTTCCTTGGACTCCCGGCGCTGCTGGTAGCCGGCCTCATGCAGCATCTCCGCCGCAGGGCCTGACAGGGAACCCTTGTTGGGGACGGCGATGCGCAGCATGAGGTCGGCTTCCTTTGTTCGTGCGTACGGTGCGGGAGTTGGGGTTGCGTCTTTACGGCGTGACGGCTCAGAGGTGGGCGTACACGTCGTCCAGGGAGATGCCGCGGGCGACCATCATCACCTGGACGTGGTAGAGCAGCTGCGAGATCTCCTCGGCGGCTGCTTCCTTGCCCTCGTACTCGGCGGCCATCCAGACCTCGGCGGCCTCTTCGACGACCTTCTTGCCGATGGCATGGACGCCCTTGCCGACCAGCTCGGCGGTGCGGGAGGTGGCGGGGTCGCCGTTGGCGGCCTTTTGCTGGAGCTCGGTGAAGAGCTCCTCAAACGTCTTCTTGGACATGGTGGCGCCCACTTTACGCGCAGCCGCCCGTTCCTCAGCGCCAGGGTTCGGATACCGAGCGCAGTGTGGCCGCGGTCGCGACGGCGGCCGTCACCGCCTCGTGTCCCTTGTCCTCGCTGGAGCCCGCGATGCCCGCGCGGTCGAGGGCCTGTTCCTCGGTGTCGCAGGTCAGCACGCCGAAGCCGACGGGGACGCCGGTGTCCACGGAGACCTGGGTGAGGCCATGCGTGACGCCCTGGCACACGTAGTCGAAGTGGGGGGTGCCGCCGCGGATGACGACGCCGAGGGCGACGATCGCGTCGTAGCCGCGGCCCGCCAGGACCTTCGCGACGACCGGGAGCTCGAAGCTGCCGGGGACGCGCAGCACGGTCGGCTCGTCGATTCCCAACTCGCGCAGCGCGCGCAAGGCGCCGTCGACGAGGCCCTCCATCACCTTTTCGTGCCACTGTGCCGCGATCACCGCGACGCGCAGGTCGCCGCAGTTGCGTACGGACAGTTCAGGTGCACCCTTGCCGCTCACGTGTCTCCTCAGCGTTCTTTTCGTGCTCTTACTGGTTGCCGCAGGGGGACACGGTGGTCGTGTCCAGCCAGGGCAGGTCGTGCCCCATCCGGTCCCGCTTGGTGCGCAGGTAGCGGAGGTTGTGCTCGCCCGCCTTCACGGGCATCGGCTCGCGGTCGGTGACCTTGAGGCCGTGGCGGACGAGCGCGTCGGTCTTGTCGGGGTTGTTGGTCATCAGCCGCAGGCTGCGTACGCCGAGATCCTCGAGGATCTGCGCGCCCGCGCCGTAGTCCCGGGCGTCGGCGGGCAGGCCCAGCTCCAGGTTGGCGTCGAGGGTGTCGCGACCGCGTTCCTGGAGCTCGTACGCGCGCAGCTTGGACAGCAGCCCGATGCCGCGCCCCTCGTGCCCGCGCAGGTAGACCAACACTCCCCTGCCCTCGGCGTGGATGCGCTCCAGGGAGGCCTCCAGCTGGGGGCCGCAGTCGCAGCGCAGCGAGTGGAAGATGTCGCCGGTGAGGCACTCGGAGTGGACGCGGACGAGGACGTCCTCGCCGTCGCCGAGCTCGCCGTGGACGAGGGCGACGTGCTCGACGCCGTCGACGGTGGAGCGGTAGCCGTATGCCGTGAACTCACCGTAGGCGGTGGGCAGCTGGGTCTGGGCTTCGCGGCGGACGGTGGGCTCGGAGGTGCGGCGGTAGGCGATGAGGTCCTCGATGGAGATGATCGTCAGGCCGTGCTTGCGGGCGAAGGGGACGAGCTCGGGCAGGCGCAGCATCTGACCGTCCTCGCCGGCGATCTCGACGATGGCGCCGGCCGGGCGCAGCCCAGCGAGCCGGGCGAGGTCGACGGCGGCTTCGGTGTGGCCGTCGCGGACGAGCACGCCGCCGGACTTGGCGCGCAGCGGGAAGATGTGGCCGGGGCGGACCAGGTCCGTCGGCTCGGCCGCACCGCTTGCCAGGAGTTGAAGCGTGGTGGCCCGGTCGGAGGCGGAGATCCCGGTGGTCACACCGTGTGCGGCGGAGGCGTCCACGGAGACGGTGAACGCGGTCTTCATCGACTCGGTGTTGTCGTCGACCATCTGCGGGAGCCGCAGCCGGTCCAGTTCGTCGCCCTCCATCGGGGCGCAGATCAGGCCGCGGCACTCGCTCATCATGAAGGCGATGATCTCGGGGGTCGCCTTCTCGGCGGCGATGACGAGGTCGCCCTCGTTCTCCCGGTCCTCGTCGTCGACGACCACGACCGGGCGGCCCGCCGCGATGTCGGCGATGGCCTGCTCGATGGGGTCGAGGGTGAGGTCCTCGAAGCCTTCGGTGCTGTACAGGATGGGTGCCGCAGTCATGCGGGGGCTCCTTCCAGGACGGGCTGCGCGCTCTGCCGCGAGCGCAGCCACCAGTCGCGCATGCCCCACAGGACGAGTGCGCCGTAGATGATGTAGACGAAGCCGGAGAAGGCGAAGCCGTTGGCGAAGTTGAGCGGCACGCCCACGAGGTCGACCAGCAGCCAGGCGAACCAGAACTCGACCATGCCGCGCGCCTGGGCGTACATGGCGACGATCGTGCCGACGAAGATGTACGCGTCCGGCCAGGGGTCCCACGAGAGGGTCGGGTAGGCGGTGAACAGTCCGCCGACCGCGAGGGTGCCGAGTGCGGCGGCGCCGACCAGGTAGGCGCGCTCGCGCCAGGTGGCGAACCGTACGGTGACGGAGCCGTCCTGCGCCTTCCGCTTGCCGCGGTTCCACTGCCAGAAGCCCCAGACGGCGACGGCCATGACGACCACTTGCTTGCCGGCGCTGCCGGAGAGGTGGGCGGTCGCGAAGGCCGTGAGGAGGATGACGCCGGAGAGGAACTGGGCGGGCCAGGTCCACAGGGAGCGTCGCCAGCCGAGGGCGAGGGCGATCAGACCGATGGTGTTGCCCATCATGTCCGCCCACTTGATGTGCTGTCCGAAGACCGTGAAGGCCTCGGAGTTCAGCCAGTTCACCGCCCGGCCCCCTGGCTGCCGAGCAGCCGCTCGACGTACTTGGCGATGACGTCGACCTCGAGGTTGACCGGGTCGCCGGGCTGCTTGCGGCCCAGCGTGGTGAGAGCGAGGGTCGTGGGGATGAGGCTGATGGTGAAGTAGTCGGGGCCCGCGTCGACGACGGTCAGGCTGATGCCGTCGACGGTGATGGAGCCCTTCTCGACGACATAGCGCCTGAGGTCCTCGGGGAGCGAGATCTTCACGATCTCCCAGTTGTCGGACGGCTTACGCTCGATGATCTCGCCCGTGCCGTCCACATGGCCCTGCACGATGTGCCCACCGAGGCGTTCGCCGACGGCCATCGGGCGTTCGAGGTTGACGCGGGAGCCGACGGTGAGGACGCCGAGGCTGGAGCGGTTCAGGGTCTCGGCCATCACGTCGGCGGTGAACTCGTCGCCTTCGTGGTCGACGACCGTGAGACAGACGCCGTTGACGGCGATGGAGTCGCCATGGCGCGCGCCTTCGGTGACAACGGGTCCACGCAGCCGGAAGCGGGAGGCGTCGTCAAGATTCTCGACGGCCGTGACCTCGCCCAGCTCTTCGACGATTCCGGTGAACACTTCCCGGGTCCTCCTGCCTCTTCGGGCACGGACTCCGGGGCCTGTCGATGACGACAGATATGAACGGACGACGACACCGGGAACGACGCCGAATGAGACGTGTCCCTGGGACACGTCGAAACAGACGGCGGCGCGCACGAATGCCCGCCCGCCGCGCACTGCCTCCCATCCGGACTTTAACCGTCGGTCCAGGAATTTCACCTGGTCAACCGGCCGCTGGAAGCGACCGGGTCGCGGACTTTAACCGCCGGTTCGGAGTTTCACCGACCCCGGAGTGCGCTGCTTCTGGTACAGAGCCAGTGTGCCACGCCTGATCGATGCCTATGGACCCGATGCCTGTGGGGTGGCTCACAGCGCATCTCGATGGACTTCACGGGACACTCATGACGGTCCAACTTCCGTACGGGCGCGGCCCCTTGCGATTGGTCCATACCTATTGACGCACTGGTTCACTCCTCTTAGGGTCTGCGTTCACCGATCCGCCCCCAAGAGCGACCCGGCGGCGGTGACGGAGGCCCTTGCCCCGCCGCCGGGTCTCCTGCCCGGCTACGGTCACGCTGGATGAGTGAGGAGCTGATCAGCATGACCACGATCCTGGTGACCGGCGGTACGGGTACGCTCGGCCGACTCGTCGCCCAGCGGCTGCGCGCGAACGGCCACGAGGTGCGAGTGCTCAGCCGGCACTCCCAGCCGTACGCCGTCGATCTGCGCGAGGGTGGCAGCGGTCTTGACGCGGCGGTGGCGGGCGTGGACACGATCGTGCACTGCGCGACCACGGCCCGCGGGGGCGACGAGCAGGCGGCGCGTCATCTGATCACGGCGGCGCGGGGGGCGGGCGTACGGCACCTCGTCTACATCTCGATCGTCGGCATCGACCGGGTTCCTTTCGGCTACTACAAAGCCAAACTGGCCGTGGAGAAGCAGATCGAGGCGTCGGGGCTCGGCTGGACGATCCTGCGCGCGACCCAGTTCCACGACCTTGTCGCGATGTTCCTCCGGACCCTCTCCAAGCTGCCGGTCCTGTTCCTGCCGGCCGGGGTCGGCGACCAGCCCGTCGACGTGGCCGAGGTCGCCGACCGTCTGGCCGGCCTCGCCACGGGCGAACCCGCCGGGCGCGTCGACGACATGGGCGGCCCCGAGGTCCGTACGTTCCCGGACCTGGCACGCGCCTACCTGAAGGCGACGGGTCGCCGACGTCCGATCGTGAACGTCCCACTGTTCGGCAAGGCGTACCGCGCCTTCCGCGCGGGTGGCCATCTGACTCCGGAACGGGCCGTGGGGAAACGTACGTTCGAGGAGTATCTGGCGGCTCGGTTCGGGGGCGGGCGGTAGCGGCCCCGTACGTCCTTCAGCGAAGCGTTACGGCGCGAACAGCTCGTCCTGCGCCCCCTCCCGCGCCATCAGCAACGCCCCCCGAAGCACCGCCCCGCCCCCCAGCGAACTGGCCCGCACCTCGGTGGGCAGCGGCGACAACCGGGTCAGCCGTTCCTGGACGCGACCTGCCAGAGCCTCGCCGCCGGCCTGACCGATCTCCCCCGCGAGCACCACACACCCGGGGTCCAGCACGGCGATCACGGACGCGGCCCCAATGGCCACACGATCGGCGAGCGCATCGAGGAAGTGGTCCGCCGCGCCACTCGCCGGCACACCACTCGCCGCCGCCCGGACCAGGGCCGCCGCATGCGGCTCCTGAGGTGACGGGGGCGCCACCACCCCATGCTGCTCGGCGAGTTCGACGATCGCCGCCGCCCCCGCCAGTGAGTGGAAGCCGCCGTCGCAGGCCGTCGCCGACGGCAGCCCCGCGGTTCCCGGGACCGGGAGGAAGCCGATCTCGCCGGTTCCGCCGGAGGCGCCCCGGCGCAGGCTGCCGTCGAGGACCACGGCGGCGCCGATGCCGTGGCCGAGCCAGAGGAGGACGAAGGTGTCCCGGTCGCGGGCGGAGCCGGCCCGCTGCTCCGCCAGGGCCGCGAGGTTCGTCTCGTTCTCGACGAGGACGCGGGCCGCGAACCGGTCGTCGAGCGCGGCGACGAGGCGCCGGTGCCACTCGGGCAGGCCGGAGGAGTCACGGAGTTCGCCGGTGGCGGGGTCGATCAGGCCGGGCGCGCCGACCCCCACCGTGTACAGCCGGTCGGCCCCGGCCTCTTTGGCCGTACGCTCGACCAGGGTGACCGCCTGCTCGACGGCGGACCCGGTGCCCGTCTCGTCCCCGATCGGCACCGACGCCTCGGCCAGCACCGAGCCCAGCAGATCCGTGACGACCACGGACACGCCCTCGGTGCGGACGTCCAGCGCGGCCAGATGCGCGAGGTCGGCGACGATCCCGTACAGCCGGGCGTTCGGGCCACGGCGCTGCTCCCCCGCCTCCCCGACGACCGCGATCAGCCCGGCGGCCGTGAGGCGCTCCACCAGGTCGGCGACCGTGGGCCGGGACAGTCCGGTGAGCTGCTTCAACTGCCCTGCCGTCAAAGGGCCTTCCTGCTGCAGCAGCCGCAGGGCGAGCCGGTCGTTGATGGCCCGGGCGGTACTCGGAGATGCGGGCATGCCGGGATCCTTCCAGATTGGAGGGGCAAGGCGACCAAGGCCCAATATCCGCTATCTATCAGGCAGGGACCCTGATAGTTTACGTCGGCGGATCGGCAGAGCGGACAGGCGCGAGGGAGGGCCCGGAGACGTGAGTGAAGTGGTCTACGACAAACGCGAGTTGAGGCGCGCCCGGTACGCCGTGGCGACGGTCTTCGCCGTGCACGGCGCCGTGACGGGCTCGTTCGCGACCCGCGTTCCGTGGATCCAGGACCACGCCTCGGTGAGCGCGGGCCAGCTCGGCGTGGCGCTCGCGTTCCCCGCGATCGGCGCCTCCGTGGCGATGCCGCTGGCCAGCGGCATCAGTCACCGCTTCGGTGCCCGTGCGGCCCTGCGCGGACTGCTCGCGCTGTGGACGCTGGCCCTGGTGCTTCCCTCACTCGCGCCGAACCTGCTCACCTTGTGCGTGGCCCTCTTCGTGTACGGCGCCACCGCGGGCATGTCCGACGTGGCGATGAACGCGCTGGGCGTCGAGGTGGAGACCCGTCTCGACAAGTCGATCATGTCGGGGCTGCACGGCATGTGGAGCGCGGGCGCCCTGATCGGTTCGGCGGCCGGCACACTCGCCGCCCACCTGGGCTCGGACGCCCGCCTCCATCACGCGCTGGCGGCCGTGGCGCTCACGCTGATCGGTGTGGCCGCCTGTCAGGGCGTACTGGATCTGCGGCCCACGGAGGACGAGGAGGCGCCGCCGCGGTTCGCGCTTCCACCCAGGTCCGCGCTGCTCATCGGCGCGGTCGGGTTCTGCGCGGTGTTCGCGGAGGGGGCGAGCCTGGACTGGTCGGCGGTCTATCTGCGGGACGTGCTCGACAGTTCGGCCGGGGTGGCGGCGGCGTCCACGACCGGCTTCACGCTCACCATGGCGATCGCGCGCCTCGCGGGCGACAGGGTGATCGACCGCTTCGGCCCGGTCCGCACCGTACGCGTCGGCGGCGTCCTCGCGACCCTCGGCGGGCTGCTCGTCGTGGTGGCCCCGAACGCGGTGGTTGCGATGAGCGGCTTCGCGCTGCTCGGCCTCGGCATCGCCGTCGTCGTACCGCTCTGCTTCGCGGCGGCCGGACGCAGCGGCCCCAACCCCGCCCAGGCCATCGCGGGCGTCGCCACCATCACGTACACCTCGGGCCTGATCGCCCCCTCCGCCATCGGCACGATCGCGGACGCGTCGAGCCTGGTGGTGTCGTTCGGCCTGGTGACGGCCCTGACCTTCGGGCTCGCCGCGTTCGCAGGCGTCCTGCGCACCGGCGGCCGGCAGACCGGCGGTGCACTCGCTTCACAGGAGCCGGTTCAGCGCACCAAGTCGTAGGCGTAGTCCGGCGTGAACGTCCCCGGCGCGGCCAGGCAGCCGTCGGACTCGCCCGGCAGCTTGATCCACAGGTAGCCGTCGATCCGGGCCTCGCCGGTGCTCAGCGTCGGTGCCTGGCCCAGCTTGCGGCCTGCCGGATCGCACCACTCGCCGGCGGGCGGGGCGCCGTTCCCGTTGCGGCTGGTGTCGATGACGGCGCCGAGGCTCGCGGGGCCGCCGAGCGCGTCGAGGGTCTGCCGGACGTACGCGATCTCGCCGCTCGTACCGTTGAAGTTGGAGACGTTGCTGAAGATGCCGTCCGAACCGGCGGCCGAGGCCGCGCCCGCCTGGCGCAGCAGCCCGGCCATCGTCGAGGCGGGGCGCCAGCTGGAGTGGCCCGCGTCGTAGTACACCCGGGCGTTCGGGTTCGCGGCCTTGAGGACGCGGCCGGCGCGGGCCAACGAGGCGAAGCGGGCGCCCCGTTCACCTTGCGAGAGGCAGTCGGACAGGGCGATGGCGTCGGGTTCCAGGATCACGACGACCTCCCCGGAGCCGAGGCCCGCAGCGAACTTGTCGATCCACGCGTCGTACTCGCCGAGGTTGCCCGCCCCGCCCTGGGAGGGCCCGCCGCAGTCGCGCTGCGGAATCGCGTACGGCACCACGACCGGGACGCTCCCCTTGGCGGCTGCGCTCGACGTGACCGCGCGGACCCGCGCAGTGATGGTCGACGGAGTGAAATCCGCGAACCACACCGCCGCCGGACGGTCCGCTATCCGGGACTCTATGAGCGCGCGGCGCGGGTCGTCGCGGTTCGCGGCGACCCAGTCGAGCACCTGGGAATCGGGGTGGCGGTACAGCCGCGTGGACGTCTCGACGGACTTCGGCTGCGTCGCCTCGGGCTTCGGGGCCTTCGACGGCTTGGGACTCGGCTTGGCCGAGGTCTTGGACGGCGAGGGGGACGGTGCGGCGGACGTCTTCGTGGGCGAGGAGGTCGGCACGGCCGGACCGGGCTCCAGGAACGGGGAGTTGGTCACCTCCGGGCGGGCCTCGTCGCTGCCGCCTCGGTCATCGAGTGCGGACATCATCCCCGTCGCGGTGCCGACCGCGACCACGGCGGAGGCCACCGACACCATGGCGCCACGCCGGGCGGCGCGCCTGCGCTCGACCTTGCGTTCGGCAAGGCGCCGGGCACGTTTGCCTGACACGCGGTGCTCACCCCTCATCCCGATCGAGCACGTTCCCCCGTTCTGGGGAAGCGTTCGGCCCGTCGGACCTTTAGTCACCCTAAGGGTGGGACGCTGCATCCATGGTCCAGTTGGAACATTTCGCGACACCCGTGGACAAGGTCGTATCTCGTCTGCGCACGCTGGACGCGACTTGGCCCGAGCGGGACGGCGTCGCGGTCTTCAACCGCGTCTACCTCACCGTCACGGAGGAGGTCGACCGGCACGTGGACGCCGGCCAATTCCCCGACGCTCAGGCGGCAATCACGCTGGATGTACGGTTCGCCGAGCGCTACCTCGCCGCCGTCGAGGCGGTGGCCGAAGAGCGCCGTCCGCCCGCCTGCTGGCGTCCGCTGTTCCAGCTCCGGCGCCATCCCGGCGTACGCCCCTTGCAGTTCGCCCTCGCGGGCATCAATGCGCACATCGGACACGATCTGGCGCTCGCCGTAGTAGACGCCTGTCGTACGCTCGACTGCGAACCCGTCCACCTGGAGGACGAGTTCGACCACGTGGGCGACATCCTCAGTACGCTGGAGGAGCGTATCCGCGAAGATCTGATGCCGGGCCCGGACGTCCTCCAGATCGCCGATCCGCTCACCCATCTGATCGGCTCGTGGAGCCTGGAGCAGGCACGGGACGGAGCGTGGTCGGCGGCTCGCGCCCTGTGGGCCCTGCGCGCACTGCCCGACCTCGCCGACGGGTTCGCCCGCCGCCTCGACGCGGCCGTCGGTCTGGCGAGCCGGATGCTGCTCACTCCCCTGCCGGATTGATCCGGCCACACCGGCTCGGCACCGCCGAATCGGGGTACGCGGGCGTTAGGTTGACCATTGAACTGCCTTAGGCGAACCGACGCGAAGGAGCGTACGCATGGCCACCAGGTTGGGTCTCTGTCTTCCTCAGGCGCGGCAGTACGACATCGGACGGGACGTGCCCGATGTGGCGCGCACCGCCGAGCAGATCGGCTACGAGAGCTTGTGGGTGTACGAGCGCGCCCTGTTTCCGGAGCCCGCGACGCAGGGCCTGTACGGCGTCCCGGGCCTGCCCTGGCCCGAGCACTACCGCAGTGTCCCCGACCCCCTGGTCACGCTGACACTGGCGGTCACGGCCACCGAGCGGGTCCGGCTCGGCACGGCTGTCCTGGTCGCCCCGCTGCACGGCCCGTTCCAGCTGGCCAAGACGCTCGGCACGCTGGACGCGGCGAGTGGCGGCCGGGTGGTGGCGGGCTTCGGCACGGGCTGGTCGCTGGACGAGTACGCGGCGGCGGGCGTCGCGCCGTTCGAGGAGCGCGGCCGGGTCCTGGACGAGGTCCTCGACGTGTGCCAGGCCGCGTGGGGCCCGGACCCGGTGGAGTACGAGGGCCGCCTCAGCAAGATCGCGCCGTCCGTGGTCGGGCCCAAGCCCGCCCGGCCGATCCCGATCCTGCTGCCCGCCAACAGCAAGAAGGCGCTGACCCGGCTCATCGACCGCGCCGACGGATGGATGCCGATCGCCATGGGGGCTGAACAGCTCGCCGCACAGTGGCAGCAGGTGCAGGACATGGCGGCCGAGCGCGGCCGGACGAAGCCGATCGAGACCTCGGTGCGGGTGAACGGCGTGCAGTACACGGCGAAGGCGTACGACGGCGCCGACCGCGCCCCGTTCCAGGGCAACGTCGAGCAGATCGTGACGGACCTCAAGGCCCACGCCGAGATCGGCCTCGACGAGTTCTTCCTCGACCTCCAGGCCTCGACGCGGGACGCCCAGGAGCTCAAGGACGTGGCCGCCGAGGTGTACGCCGCGGCGCGGGCGGCCGGGATCTGACGTTCCGCGTTTCCCTCAAGGCGGCCGGCCCGCCCTGCCTCAGTCCTCGGGCAGTTCCACCGGCGCTATCTCGTCGTAGACGTCGCCGGGCCCGGGGTTGGCCGGGTCGGTCGCCCCGCCGAAGTGGTGCATGACGCCCCAGACCGCGTTCAGCGCGGTCTGGACGGCGCCCTCGGCCCAGCCTGCCGTCCAGGAGATGTCGTCGCCCGCGAGGAAGATGCCGCGCTTGTCCTCGGGGAGCCGGTCCTGCATGAAGTGCGTGAACAGGCGCCGCTGGTAGCGGTAGTGGCCGGGCAGGTTGGCCTTGAACGCGCCCATGAAATGAGGCTCGTTCTCCCAGGACACGGTCACCGGGCTGCCGATGATGTGCTTCCGGATGTCGACCTTCGGATAGATCTCGCCGAGCGACTTCAGCATCACCTCCATCCGCTCGTTCGCGGACAGCGGCAGCCACTTCAGGCTGTCGTCGCACCAGGTGTAGGAGAGGCAGATGACGGCGGGGCGGTCCGGGCCGTTGTCGAGGAGGTAAGTACCTCGCGTCATACGGTCGGTGAGGGTCATCGACATCACGTCACGCCCGGTTGCGTTTCCCCTGTCGTCGACGGCCTCGTCGAGCCAGAAGGGCCGGTCGACGGGCACGAAGAGCTTGCTCGACTCCATGTAATGAGTCCGCTCGATGGCCGTCCAGTGGTCGATCGGGAAGAGCGAGTCGTCGCAGTCGACCTTGGAGAGCAGCATCCACGACTGCGCGGTGAAGATCGCCGCCTGGTACGTACGGATCTCGCCGTGCGCGTCCGTCACGGTGATCCGGTTGCCGGCGGTGCGGTTCAGGCGCGTCACGGCGGGCTTCGGGGTCCCGTCGTGCAGCTTCGCGAGCGATGTCCCGTACGGCCAGTGCACGATCTTCTGCGGCTCGTGTTCCCAGAGGCGGAGCGGGAGTTGGCGGCTGCCGCCGACGATGCCGCGGTGGTGATCGTCGGCCTCGGTGTAGACGACGCGCAGGATCTCCAGGATCGAGTTGGGGAAGTCGGTGTCCCAGCCGCCCGTGCCGAAGCCGACCTGTCCGAAGATCTCGCGGTGTCGAAAGGATCTGAAGGCCTCCGAGTCGCAGAGGAAGCCGTAGAACGTCTGGTCGTCGAGCTTCTCGACCAGCCTGGCCCAGATCTCACGGATGCGCGGGACGTCGCGCTCGCGCATGGCCTGGTTCATGTCGGAGAAGTCGGCGCCCTCTTCGAGGCAGGCGTTCCAGGCCGCCGCGACCTGGCGGTAGACCTCGGGCAGGTCGTCGATGGTCCGGGCGTAGTGGGACTCGCCCTTGAGGTCGACGACCGTCGAAGGCGTCACTTCGGCAAGGGGGTTGGGGAACGGCCGGGTCTCGAGGCCCACCAGGTCGATGTAGTGCTGGAGCGCCGTGGAGGACGGCGGGAAGCGCATCGCGCCCAGCTCGGCGGTGAGGGAGGGATCGCACCCGTCGAAGCCCACCGTCCGCAGCCGGCCGCCGATCTCGTCGGCCTCGTACACGACGGGCTTCAGGCCCATCTTCATCAGCTCGTACGCCGCCACGATGCCGGACAGGCCGCCGCCGATGACCGCGATCTCGGTACCGTGTGCGGTCGCCGGGATCTGGCCGAGGCCCGCGGGGTGCGCGAGGAAGTCGTCGTACGCGTACGGGAAATCCGGGCCGAACATGGTGATCGGCGGCTGCTGCTTGTCTGCGTGCTCGATGGCGTTGGGCACGGTGGACGTCATGGGGTGCGGACTCCTTGCGCGAAAGCTGCGGGGTGAGGCTGGAGGGGGTTCAGACGAGGGACCCGTAGAGGCCGGGGCGGCGGTCCTTCAGGTACGGGTTCGCCTCGCGTGAGGCAGCGAGGAAGGCGGGGTCGATGTCGGCCAGGACGAGTTCCTCGCCGCGGCCGGCGCGGGCGCGCGCGACCCCGTCGGGCCCGGCCAGCGTGGAGAGCCCGACGAACTCGAACTCCCCTTCCGCGCCGACCCGGTTGACGTAGGCGACGTACATCTGGTTCTCGAAGGCGCGCACCGGTACGACGCACTCGGCGACGAACTGGAACGGGTGCATCTGGGCCGTGGGGACCACGAGGAGGTCGGTGCCGGCCAGGGCGTGGGCGCGGACGTTCTCCGGGAACTCCACGTCGTAGCAGATCATGAGGCCGATGCGGAGGCCGCCGAGTTCAGCCTGGACGACCGGCTCGTCGCCCGGTGTGAAGTGCTCGCGCTCGAAGCAGCCGAAGAGGTGGGTTTTGCGGTAGTTCGCGAGTCGGCTGCCGTCGGCGGCGATCAGCTGGGCGGAGTTGTAGACGGTCTCGCCGTCCCTCTCCGGGTATCCGTACGCGACCGCGAGTCCGTGCCGCCCGGCGATCTCGGCGACCGCGTCGGCCCAGTCCCCGTCGGCGGGCTCGGCAAGGCGGCGCACGTCGGCTCCGATCGCGTACCCGGTCAGGAACATCTCCGGTGCCAGCAGCAGGCCGGCGCCCGCGGCGGCGGCACGCCCCGCGGCCTCGTCGAGAACCTTGAGGTTCGCGGCGACGGAGCCGGGGCGTCCGGAGCTCTGGAGCAGGGCGGTGCGCATGGGAGTTCCTCACCGGGGGCGGAGGGGGTTCGGGGGCCAGATCGACGGTACGGGCGGCGGCTTCGGGCGGACAAGGTGGTGTTGTTGCGCGTTTGAGGGCGGATCGTTGCGTACTTCCGGCGCAGGGCGGCGATTTGTTGCGCACGGGTGGTTTCACGGTCGGACCTTGGCGGTCGAGGCTCTGGCCAGCAGGATCAGCGCTGTCAGCAGGTACGGCACAGCGAGCATCGCGAACACCGTGCCGTGCGCCGCCTGCGCGCCGATGACCGCGTACACGCCGAACACGACGACCGTGGCCAGCTCGGTGCCCAGGCTCGCGACGGAGGTGAGGGTGGCCCGGCGGGTGTCGTCGATACGGTGCTGGAGCCGGACCTCGGCGAGCACCTCGGCCAGGTGGAAACCGCCGAAGGCGACGGCGACGAGGGCGATACCGGCAGGCGTACGCGTCAGCGCACCGACGGCGAGGGCGAGCGCGGCGCCCGCGATCACCGCCGCAAGCCCGGTCGTCCCGAGGCGTTCGGCCGCTCCGGCGAGCAGGCTGCCTGCCGCGACCACTGCCCAGACCAGCAAGAGCAGGTAGGGCACCGTCTGGTCGGCCACGCCCGTGTCGCGGATCAGGAGCGACGTGTACTCGTCGAGCGCGCCCCACACCGCGGCGACGGCCGGCACGAGCAACAGGGCGCCGCGCACGGAGGGGTCCCGGTGTGCTTCGGCGAGCCCGGTGCGCAGGGTCGTCGCCCAACCGTCGTCCCCGGTCTCCGGCGGCACCCGGTGCTCCGGGAACCGCGTCGCCGACGCCGCGGTCAGCAGGCAGGCCAGGACGCTGACCGCACCGACGGCCGGGTAGCCGCCCAGCGCGAGCACCGGTCCGGCCAGCCCCATCGACGCCATCGTGGCCAGCAGTCGCGCCGCCCGGGACCGGCCCATGACGCGGGCGTAGCGGTCGGCGGCGCCGAGCCGGTCCAGCTCCTCATAGACCAGCGCCTCCAGCGCGCCGGAGCCGAGCGCTCCGCCCGCGCCCCACAGGACGAAGCCAAGCGCGAAGGCCGCGTACGACGGGACGAGCACCCACAGGGCGAAGCCGGCGGCGGTGAGCAGCGGGCCGACCCACAGAAGGGTCCGCCGCGAGAAGGCGTCCGCCCAGGCACCGGAGGGGACCTCCAGCAGTACGCCGGTGAGCGACCACAGGGCGAAGAGAGAGGAGATCTGCCACAGGGACATCCCGGTGTCGGCGAACAGCAGGGCGTACACCGGGTAGAGCAGGACGAGGTCGTCGAGGAACGCGTAGCCGTACAACGTGGCCGTGAGCCGCCGTGCACCGGTGGTCTCGGGCACACGCGCAGATGAGGTTGTCATGAGGCCTTCCCGCAGGGACGAATCGGACGCCGGAGGTACAGCGCCCGAGGCGGCCCTCGGGAGGCACGGCTGGTGGATCAATGTCGCCAGGTCATGGCACCGATGTTAGACGCGCGGGCGCCACCGGCCCAGGGGATAACGGTGGCCCGTGGTCAGCCAGGCGCCCCCGAAGAAAACCTCCGCAACAACGGCGACAACACCAACACGGACTTCGTCCGCTCCACGAACGGCTCCCCGGCAATCCGCTCCAGTACCCGCTCGAAGTGCCGCATGTCGGAGGCGAAGACCTGAACGACCGCGTCCGCCTCACCGGTGACGGTGGAGGCGGCCACGATCTCCTGATAGCGCTCGAGACCACGCCGAATGGTCCCGGGCGAAGTGTTGCTGCGGCAGTAGATCTCGACGAACCCCTCGGTCTCCCAGCCGAGCGCAGCAGGGTCCACCCGAACCGTGAAACCGGTGATGGCTCCGGTGGCCCGCAACCGGTCCACGCGCCGCTTCACGGCGGGCGCGGACAGGCCGACCTCCTGCCCGATGTCCGCGTAGGAGCGGCGGGCGTCCTCGGCGAGGGCGTGGACGATACGTTCGTCGAGTTCGTTCAGCACGTAGGCGCTCCGCTTGAGATGCGGTTGGAGATGCGGTTCGAATCTGCCGGTTCGGTGTGGCTGGTCACGCCCGCGCGGCGGAGCCGCAAATTGATACTGCCCCGCGCCCCTCAAGGGGCGCGGTACCGCGCTCGGCGATCCGCACCCCGCGTCAGTCCCAGCTGGCGTGCAGTGGCATGCCCTCCGCGTAGCCGGCGGCGCTCTGGATGCCGACGACCGCCTTCTCGGCGAACTCCTCCAGGGAGTTCGCGCCGGCGTAGGTGCAGGAGGAGCGGACGCCCGCGATGATCGCGTCGATGAGGTCCTCGACGCCGGGGCGGTCCGGGTCGAGGTACATCCGGGAGGTGGAGATGCCCTCCTGGAACAGGCCCTTGCGGGCCCGGTCGTACGCCGACTCCTCGCTGGTGCGGTTCCGGACGGCGCGGGCCGAGGCCATGCCGTACGACTCCTTGTACAGGCGGTCGTCGGCGTCCTGGTGCAGGTCGCCCGGCGACTCGTACGTTCCGGCGAACCAGGAGCCGATCATCACGTTCGACGCACCGGCCGCGAGTGCCATCGCCACATCGCGGGGGTGCCGGATGCCGCCGTCGGCCCACACATGCTTGCCGTACTTCTTCGCCTCGGCGGCACACTCGATGACGGCCGAGAACTGCGGCCGGCCGACGCCGGTCATCATGCGCGTGGTGCACATGGCGCCGGGGCCCACGCCCACCTTGATGATGTCCGCGCCCGCCTCGATCAGGTCCCGCACACCGGCCGCGGCGACGACGTTGCCCGCGACGATCGGGACCTGCGGGTCGAGGGCGCGCACCAGTTTGATCGCGGTGAGCATCGACTCCTGGTGGCCGTGCGCCGTGTCGATGACGAGCGTGTCCACGCCGGCGTCGAGCAGTTGCTTGGCCTTGCCCGCGACGTCGCCGTTGATGCCGAGGGCGGCGGCGATGCGCAGACTGCCGTTGGCGTCGGTGGCCGGTGTGTAGAGGGCCGCGCGCAGGGCGCCCTTGCGGGTGAGGATTCCGGCGAGGCGGCCGTCCTGGTGGACGGCGGGCGCGTAACGGCGGTTGGCGGTGTCGAGCGTGTTGAAGGCCTCGCGCGGCTCGATGTCCGCGTCGAGCAGCAGCAGGTCGCGGGACATGACTTCGGCCAGCTGTGTGAAGCGGTCGACTCCGCGCAGGTCGGCGTCGGTGACCACGCCGACGGGCTTGCCGTCTTCGTCCACGACGACGCCCGCGTTGTGCGCCCGCTTGGGCAGCAGCGCCAGCGCGTCGGCGACGGTCTGGTGGGGCGCGAGGACGATCGGGGTGTCGAGCACCAGATGACGGCCCTTGACCCAGGAGACGACCTCGGTGACGACGTCGATCGGGATGTCCTGGGGAATGACGACGAGCCCGCCGCGGCGGGCCACGGTCTCGGCCATCCGGCGGCCCGCGATCGCCGTCATATTGGCGACCACCAGCGGAATCGTGGTGCCGGTGCCGTCCGGCGACGCCAGGTCGACGTCCTGCCGCGAGCCGACCGCGGAACGGTTCGGCACCATGAAGACATCGTCGTACGTCAGGTCGTAGGGAACCGGAGATGACTCTACGTAGCGACCGGTGCTGGCCTCGAGGAAACGCATAGACCCACAGTTTCACGCGAATTGGCGCAGGTCTCTCCCCTGAAGACACAGCAAGTGGCCCCCGCGATCAGGCAATCCTCCAGGGAGGTACGGGGGCTCCCGTGTCGGGCAGGGACCTGCCTTACAACAAGACGTTACCGCGGTGGCGTGAGCCGGCGGCCGACGATGCCGCTCACCGCTCAACTCGGGCTCGCAGCACGTTCGACGCCGGGGAGGAGAAGATGGCCGGAACCGGCCGGATCAGCCCACGTGGATGTCGTACCCCGTGGCGTCGCCGACGAGGAACGGCAGCAGCAGCGCTGCCTCCTCGGTCACCGCCGTGCGCTCCGTCTTCGTCAGCGGCCGGAACGGCGACACCTGCAGCCGGGACGGCTCCAACGCCCAGGTTCCGCGGACGAAGCCGTCGACGAGGAACGTGGGCAGGACCTGTGCCTGGCCGGGCATCACGCGTTTACGGTCCTCATCGCTGATCACGCGGGTCCGGTCGGCGTGCCCGAGGACGAGGTTGTCGAAGGCGGGCAGGAACCTCACCGGGGCCGCGGAGTCAGGGTCGGCGTGCGGGGCGTCGGGCAGATCGAACAGCTCCGTGCCCCGTTCGTCGCGCAGCACCCACAGCCGGGGGCGCAGCCGGTCGACCACTTCGCGCAGCCTCGTCAGTCCGGACCAGGCCTGTATGTCCTTGACGCTCGCGGGGCCGAAAGCCGCCAGGTACCGGTCGATCATCGTCTCGACGGACGCCGTGCCCATCGACCGCCCGGTCCACGCCTCGGCGAGGGCCACCGGCATGGCGGCGCGGGTGCCCCACTTGCCCCAGGTTCCTCCAGGTGTCGGATGCACCAGGGTCACCTGGAGCTCGACCGCTCCGGCCAGGACGGCCCCCTTGTGGCCGGGCCAGCGTTCGACGAGGAGCCGGCCGAGTTCGCGGCGGGGCATGGTCCGGTCGGCGACGATGTCGCGTCCCGCCGCGGCGAGGTCGGCCAGGTCGAGGTCGGCGGTCTCCTTGGCGTAGTAGGCGGCGCGCAGGGCGCGGTCGAGGAGCGGCTGGAGCGTGGGGCGCAGCCAGCCGAAGTCGTCGGCGGACACCAGGTGCTGGGTGCCGCGCAGCATGGTCGAACGCACCACCCCGCGGTCTTCAAGGAGCGAGGTCAGCTCGTCGTGCGTGAAGTTCTCCATCCGCGTCCACAGGCCCACGTACGGCCAGTTGGGCTCCTGGCTCTGCATCGCGACGATATGTCGTACGACGTCGAGAGCCGGGCGGTTGCTGCGGATCGCGAGCAACTGCCGGTGCAGCAGGGTTCTGTTGAGGGCGCGGAGAGAGAGCGGCGGCATAGAGGGATTGTCCACAGCGGCCCTTGAGCGACGATCGAGTTCTCGCCCCCATCCTGGCGGAGTGACTGCCACGGCACGCCCTGGGCATCGACCTGCAGCAGCCCAGGCTGGAACGGGCCCGGAACAGCGCCGCCGTCGAATCCCGAGCCTCCTCGGGGCACCCGTTTCTGCCGGATCCCACCCCGTCGTGTCGGTCGGCACTTCCCCGGCGCATGAACACTTGCGTGTCGGGCACCACCAGGCTGCCCGGTCGGAAATCAGCCGTCGTCAGAGGGCTTCTGCCGAGTGCCTCCCAGCACGAGCAGCACGGAGAGCCCGTCCGGCCGGTCCGCGGCCTCGGCGAACACGTCCTGTGCGATCTCCCACTCGTCCGGCCGCGCCTTGGCGTACGTACGCCAGCCCGTGACGACGATCAGCAGGCCGCGCTCGGCGGCGTCCGCGGGCCACACGGAGCGGTCGGTGAGGCTGTCGGCCAGCGCGTCCCAATTGCGGCCGAACCAGTCGGGCAGCTCCAGGGCGCGTACGCAGCGCTCCATGAAGCCCGCCTTGTCCGCGACCCCTGAGAGGTCCAGCGTGACCACGAGGCGGTCCGCCACGTCGTCCGTCATCTCGGTACCGCCCTGCCTCGAAAGACCCATAAGACTCGTAGCGCAAGAGAGCGCGGCCCGTCAGCGGTCGAGCCGCCGACGGGCCGCTGACGGATCAGGGCCCGTCGGGGTCGGCCCGGTCCAGGGCCGGACGCGGCGCGGAGCCCGTCGTCATCAGAGAGTCCGCGGCCGATGTGTCGGTCACCAGGCTGGTGACCAGACCGGAGCGGAGCACCGCGTCGATGGCGGCGGCCTTGCGCTGCCCGCCCGCGATCGCGACGACTTCGGGGATACGCCGCAGCCGGTCGGCCTCGACCGTGATGCAGCGCTCCCCCAGGTCCCGGCCCACGCGACGGCCCTGGGCGTCGAAGAGGTGAGCGGACATCTCGGCGGCGACACCGAGCGAGGCGTAGTGCGAGCGCTCCTCGTCGGTGAGCATGTCGTGCACCGTGGAGATGCCCGCCTCCCAGGAACCGATCGACACACAGGCGACCGTCACCTTGTCGAAGTACTCGAAGGCGCGGGCGATCCCCGTCTGGTTGCGCAGCGCGGCGGCGGTGGCCACGTCCGGCAGCAGCATCGGCGCGTAGATGGGGTGGGCGTCGCCACCCGAGACCTGGGCGGCCCGGCGCACGGCCTCGACCGAGCCGCGCTCGGCCGTCCCGGCGTCGTACACCCCCGTCAGCTGCACCACCGTGCACGGCGGCAGCCGGTCGAGGGCCGCCGCCATGTGGATGGTGGACCGGCCCCATGCAAGGCCGAGCACATCGCCCTCGTTGACCAGCTCGCCGAGCAGATCGGCGGCCACTTCTCCGAGGTTCTCCGGGTCGGGCGACTCCTCCGCGTCGGCCGGGGACTCCACCACGACGGCGTGCCTGAGGCCGTAGCGGGCGCGCAGCGCGTCCGAGCGCTCCGCGTCCAGTTCGGCGGGGACACGGATCTCGATCCTCACCAGATCCCGTTCGAGGGCGGTCTCCAAAACCCGGGCTACCTTGAAGCGGCTGACACCGAACTCCTCGGCGATCTGGATCTTGGATTTGCCCTCGAGGTAGAAGCGGCGGGCCATGGCCGCCGCCTGCACGAGCTCAGCGGGCCCCATCCGCATGGCTGACCGGCCCGCCGACATACCCGACACGGCGATCTCCTCACTGCTGTTCACACTCTGGATTCGCCTTCATCCTTGCAGATCCGGCGTCCTTGATCAGCCCTGATGGGCGGCGTTCACGTTCCCTTGGCCTGGCAGTGGCTCAGTGGCCGCACGCCCAGGCCGCATGGGCCATCACCGCCTCCGCCTGGCTGCGCAACGCACGTACCGCCTCTGCCGGGTCCGATGCGCCGTACACCGCCGAACCCGCCACGAAGACGTCGGCTCCGGCCTCGGCGCAGCGCTCGACGGTCTCGGCCGAGACTCCGCCGTCGACCTGGAGCCAGAGCTCGAGACCGTGCTTGGAGATCAACTCGCGGGTCCGACGGATCTTGGGGAGCATGATGTCGAGGAACGACTGGCCTCCGAAGCCCGGTTCCACGGTCATGATCAGCAGCATGTCGAGTTCGGCGAGGAGATCCTCGTACGGCTCGATCGGCGTCGCGGGCTTGAGGGCCATGGAGGCACGGGCGCCCTTGGCCCGGATCTCGCGGGCGAGCCGCACCGGAGCGGCGGCCGCCTCCACATGGAAGGTGACGGAACCGGCACCCGCTTCTACGTACTGAGGCGCCCAGCGATCGGCGTCCTCGATCATCAGATGGCAGTCCAGCGGCGTGTCCGTAGCACGCGCCAAGGACTCTACGACCGGCACACCGAGCGTGAGGTTCGGGACGAAATGGTTGTCCATCACATCCACATGGAGCCAGTCGGCCCCCTCGACCGCCTTTGCCTCCTCGGCGAGGCGGGCGAAGTCGGCGGACAGGATGCTGGGGTTGATCTGCACGGCCATGCTCTAAGCGTGCCATGCCCTCCGGGGGTTGTTCCCCTCGGTCCGGATCTAGTCCCTTCTGCGCATGCGGCATCCCATGACGGCGTGCCATTCTGGGCCGCCCACAGGCTCCGCGTACGGCTACGGGGGTGGCCATGACGGACGTACGAGACCGGCAGAAGCGAGGCATAGCGCACCTGGTCTGCGGGCGGCGGGCCAAGTGGCTGGTGGTGGCATTGTGGCTGGTGGTGCTGCTGCTCACGGCTCCGTTCGCGCAGAAGCTCACCGACGCCCAGGACAATGACGCGGCGTCCTGGCTGCCCGGCTCCGCGGAGTCGACCCAGGTCCTGGAGTCCTCCGAGGACTTCAGGCCGGAGCAGATCCCCGCGATCGTCGTGTACGCCCGCGAGAGCGGCCTCACGGCACAGGACCGGGCACAGATCTCCGAGGACGTACGCCAGCTCAAGGAGCTGCGCGACCACGGCATCCGCGGGGCGGAGACCCGAGGCCCGACGTTCGACCGGGACGCCGATCCGCGGGCGGCCCAGGTCTTCGTGCCGATCACGATGGACGAGAAGGGCTGGGAGCGCATCGCGCCCGCGGTCGACTCGATCCGTGCGGACGTCGGCGAGGGCGGCGACGGGCTTGCCGTGCACATCACGGGCCCGGGCGGTACGTCCGCGGACTTCTCCGAGGCCTTCGAGGGCATCGACTCGACGCTGCTGTTCTCGGCGATGGCCGTCGTCATCGTGATGCTGCTGCTCACCTACCGCAGCCCGACGCTGATCCTCGTCCCGCTGCTCGGGGTGGTTGTCGCGCTGTTCACCGCGCAGGCGCTGATCTACCTCCTCGCCGAGCACGCGGGCCTCACCGTGAACGGCCAGAGCGCGGGCATCCTCACGGTCCTGGTGTTCGGCGCCGGGACGGACTACGCCCTGCTCCTGGTCGCCCGCTACCGGGAGGAACTGCGCCGCCACGAGGACCGCCACGAGGCCATGGCGCTGGCTCTGCACCGGGCGGGTCCTGCGGTGATCGCGTCCGGCGCCACGGTCGTCCTGAGCATGCTGGTGCTGCTCGCCGCCGAGATGAACTCGACCCGTGGCCTCGGCCCGGTCGCCGCCATCGGCGTCGCGGTGGCGCTGATCGCGATGCTGACCCTGTTCCCCGCCCTGCTCGTGATCTTCGGTCGCTGGATCTTCTGGCCGGTGAGCCCGCACTTCGGCGCGCCCGACCCGACCGAACGCGGCGTCTGGGCCCGCATGGGCCGGCGTATCGCCCGTCGCCCCCGCATGATCTGGGGCGTCACGGCGGCGGCCCTCGCGCTGCTGTCGCTCGGCCTGATCCAGATGCGCGCCGAGGGGCTCAGCAACGCCGACGCCTTCACCGACAAACCCGACTCGATCGTCGGCCAGGAGGTGTCCGCACGCTACTTCCCCGCGGGCAGCGGCGATCCGCTGGTCATCATCAGCGACCGGGCGCAGGCCGAGGAAGTCGGCCAGGCCGTCGCGGGCGCCTCCGGCGTCGTACCGGAGTCCCTCGGCCTGCCACCGGGCACGAAGCCGCAGGTCGAGGGCAGGGTCCTCTTCGAGGCCACGATGACCGCGCCCGCGGACAGCGAGGCCGCGAAGGAGACGGTGGAGCGGGTACGGGACGCCGTGCGCGCGGTGCCCGACGCGGACGCGCAGGTGGGCGGCGGTACAGCGGCTCTGCTGGACATGGACAAGGCGACGACCCACGACAACATCCTGATCATCCCGCTGGTGCTCGTGGTCGTGCTGCTGATCCTCGGTGCGCTGCTGCGCGCCCTGATCGCGCCGCTCCTGCTGATCGGCACGGTGGTGCTCTCGTTCGCCGCCGCGCTGGGGATCAGTGCGCTCGCGTTCCGTTACCTCTTCGACTACGCGGGCGAGTCGACGGACTTCCCGCTCTTCGTCTTCGTGTTCCTGGTGGCGCTGGGCATCGACTACAACATCTTCCTGACCACGCGCATCCGCGAGGAGGCGGCCCGGCAGGGCACCCGCCCCGGCGTGGTGACGGGCCTGGCCGCGACCGGAGCCGTCATCACCTCGGCGGGCCTGGTCCTGGCCGGCACCTTCGCCGCCCTCGGCACCCTCCCCATGGTGGCCTTCGCGGAGATCGGCTTCGCCGTGGCCCTCGGCGTCCTCATCGACACGTTCATCGTCCGCTCGATCCTGGTCACGTCCCTGTTCCTGGACGTCGGCCCGAAGGTGTGGTGGCCCCACCGACTGGCCCGGGAGGGCAGCGGGGCACCGCCGCCGACGACGGTCAGGGGCGGCACTCCGGAACCAGCGCCGCGGCCGGGCGGACCATCGGAGTAGAACCTGCCGCGGCCGGGCGGACCATCGGAGTAGACCCTATGGCTTGACCGCGATACGGCCCTCGTCCATACGAAGCAGGAGCAGCCGGGCGCCGGTCTTCTCCAGGAATTCGTCCACCGCGGCTTTCGACCCCTGCCACCAGCCGTAGTCGTCGATGAGGAGAACACCGCCGCTGACCAGCCGCGGGTAAAGGTGCTCCAGTTCATGACGCGTCGACGCATACCAGTCGGTGTCGAGCCGAAGAATCGAAATCTGCTCGGGCGCCGCGGCGGGAATGGTGTCCTCCACAAGCCCCTGCACGAAATGGACGCGATCCGCGGGGTACGGAATCCTTTCGAAGCCCTCCTTGACGTCTTCCAACGTGGCGACGGCCCAGATCGGGCGGCTCCTGTCCTGCCTGGCGAGCAGATCCGCGGCGGATTCCCCGTCCCTGCGCAGATCCTTGTCGGTCGGCGCCGGCATGCCCTCGAACGTGTCGAAGAGGTACAGGTGCCGCCCCGTGTCGTGCAGGCCGAGCAGAGTGCGGGCAGCCGCCTGCATACTGCCGCCCCGCCACACTCCGCACTCGACGATGTCACCGGCGATGTTGTGCCGACTGACGTAACGGGCGGCCAGAATCAGGGCATTGAGCCGTTCGGGCGAGGTCATCGTGTAGGGGGAAACGGCCCGAATGACTTCCTTTGCGTCGTCGTCGTAGTCGGCGGGGAATTTGCGACCGGGAGACGGCTCCGAGCTTTGCTGAGGCCTTTGTGGGGGCCTTTGTGGGGGCCTTTGCGGGACGCTCTGCGGGGAACTCTCACGGGACAATGCAGGTCTCGAGCGACGGAGTTCGTAGCCGCTGAGCCGCCTCAAGGTGTCATTGACATTCCTACGCCACGTCATAAAGGCAACGTACGTCCCGAAACAGAAACCGGCAGCTTCACCGGCGCCACGTACCCACAAACAGCTTTACGTCAGCCCGTCCGGCGGATCAGCGCCAGATACATCGCGTCCGTCCCGTGCAGATGCGGCCACAGCTGTACGTCGGGCCCGTCCCCCAGCGCCGGTACACCGGGCAACTGCGGCCGGGCGTCGAGCAGTTCGGCGGAGCCGTCGTACTGCTTCAGGACGTCGCCGACGACCGCGCGGGTCTCGGCGAGGTGCGGCGAGCAGGTGACGTATGCGACGACCCCGCCGACCCGTACCGACTCCAGCGCCGTGCGCAGCAGCCCGCGCTGGAGCGGCGCGAAGTCGTCCAGGTCGTCGGGACGGCGCCGCCAGCGGGCCTCGGGGCGGCGGCGCAGGGCGCCGAGCCCGGTGCACGGTACATCCATCAGGACCCGGTCGAAGGAGCCGGGCCGCCACGGCGGACGCGTACCGTCGGCGGCGATCACCTGGTACGGCCCCGGGTTCCCGGCGAGCGCCCTGGCCACGAGCCCGGCCCGGTGCGGCTGCTTCTCGGCGGCGAGCAGCACGGCCCCCCGCTCGGCGGCGAGTCCGGCGAGCAGCGCCGCCTTGCCGCCCGGTCCCGCACAGCCGTCGAGCCACGCCTGGTCGCGCCCGTCGAGGGGCGCGTTGGCGAGTGCGAGCGCCACCAGCTGGCTGCCCTCGTCCTGGACGCCGGCCCTGCCCTCGCGCACGGCTGCGATGGCGCCCGGTTCGCCGCCCTCGGAGAGCCGCACGGCGTACGGCGACCAGCGCCCGGGCAACGCGGCCTCGTCATCGAGTGCGTCGCGAAGTTCCCCGGCCGTGGCGCGTCCGGGCCGGGCGACGAGGGTCACCTCGGGCCGCTCGTTGTCGGCCGCGAGGAGGTCCTCGATCCCGGCGCGCCCGCCCCCGAGCGAGTCCCACAACGCCGAGACGACCCATCGAGGATGCGAGTGCACGACGGCGAGGTGCTCCTCGGGGTCCTCGTCGTACGGCGGCGCCACCCGCTCCAGCCACCCGTCGAGATCGTCCTGCGCGACCTTCCGGAGAACGGCGTTGACGAACTTGGCCCGCCCGTCACCGAGTACGACCCGGGCGAGCTCGACTGAGGCGGACACGGCGGCATGGCTGGGAATCCGCGTACCGAGCAACTGATGGACACCAAGGCTCAGCACATCGAGCACGGGAGGGTCGACCTCACGCAACGGCCGGTCCACACAGGCCGCGATGACAGCGTCGTACGTCCCCTGCCGGCGCAGCGTCCCGTACACCAACTCCGTTGCCAGCGCCGCGTCCCGACCGTCGAAGTCCCCCTTCTCCCGCGCTTTCCGCAGCAGCGGGGGCAACACCAGGTTCGCGTACGCGTCCCGCTCGTCCACGGCCCGCAAGGCCTCGAAGGCGAGCATCCGCACAGGGTCCTTCTTCGGGCGACGGTGAGGCTTCCCCTGCGGGCGACGACGACGGTCCTGCTCGTTCACGTAAAAGGTGCTCCGGATCTTGGAAGGGCTACTCGTCCAGCGTACGTCGACGTCTGCCGGACCCCTACTGACCCCCTATTGGCCCCCGACCCGCTCTCCGGAAGCGATCCGTACCCCGCGTGCCCAGTCCGCCGCGCGCATCGGCTTCTTGCCCTGGGCCTGGACCCACAGGAGTTCGACGGTGTGCGAGCCGGTGCCGACGTACACGTTGTTCTTGGCGACGGACAGCTCGCCCGGGGCGAGGTCCGTGCGCTCGGGCAAGAGCGCGACCTGGATGAGCTTGAGCCGCTCGCCGCGGAAAACGGTCCAGGCGCCGGGTGCCGGGGTGCAGCCCCGCACCACCCGGTCGACGCGCAACGCGGGCGCGGACCAGTCGATCTCCGCATCCTCGACAGTGATCTTCGGGGCGATCGTGACGCCTTCCACAGGCTGCGGTACGGCCTTGAGCGTGCCGTCCGCAATCCCGTCCATCGTCGCGACGAGCAGCCCGGCGCCCGCGAAGGCAAGCCGCGTCAGCAGATCCCCACTGGTGTCGGTGGGCCGTACCTCTTCGGTGACGGTCCCGTACACGGGCCCGGAGTCGAGCCCCTCCTCGATCAGGAACGTGGACGCACCCGTGATCTCGTCCCCCGCCATCACCGCATGCTGCACGGGCGCCGCACCCCGCCAGGCGGGCAACAACGAGAAGTGCAGATTGACCCAGCCATGGGCAGGAATGTCGAGCGCGACCCGTGGCAGCAGCGCCCCGTACGCGACGACCGGGCAGCAATCGGGCCCGATCTCCCGCAGCCGCTCCAGGAACTCCGGCTCCCGCGGCTTTCCGGGCTTGAGCACCTCGATCCCGGCTTCCTCGGCCCGCTCGGCGACCGGACTGGCAACCAGCCTCCGCCCCCGCCCGGCCGGCGCGTCGGGCCGGGTGACAACGGCGACCACGTCATGCCGCTCAGAAGCGATCAGTGCATCCAGAGCGGGAACGGCAACCTCGGGTGTACCGGCGAAGACGAGCTTCATGGGCTGGTTCGGGCCTCTCGGGCGAGGGTGGAAAGCGGGCAACACACAATTCTATGGCGGCGAAACGCGGAAGATCCCACGCCGACAACGGGAAGCGGCAGATCCCAGGACCGCGAGGGGAAGCGGCATCCTGCGCCATCGGCGCGAAGCCGCAGATCCCACGACCACGACGGGAAAGCCGCCAACGGCGAACACCCCCACAGGAGACGCCCACCCCTCTTCCCACTGGAAACGGGCGGTGCGCGGGCGGGAGAGAAAGCCCGGCGAAGCCGAAGGCGAGCCGAACAGCGCACCCCCACACCCCAGGGAGCGCACGAACACACGCACACGCCCCCACCCGTGACCAGCGGAGCGCCAACGCGTTGGGTCAAGAAAGAGTTGACCAAAACGGGCCGCACCAGCGGCCCGATCCTTTTCAACGCCGGTTCGAGAGGCTTGTTCATGGCCGACCACGCAACCCACGACGCCCAGGCTCGGGCCAGCCTGCACTTGCTGGTGCGGGACATCGAGCGGGTCCGCCGGCAGGTGGACGCACTGCGCACGCTCACCGCCCAGTTGGGCAACGTCTACCGCCCGCGCCGCTCCGGCCCGTCCACAGGCTTCGTCGTCTACGGACGCGCCCCCGCCCCGACCGTCCGCCTCGCCCAGGAGCTGCGGGACAGTGTCGAGACCCTGGTCACCGCCGCCGTGGACTTCGATCGCTCACTGGGTTTCTCGTGGGACGCGGTGGGCTCCGCACTCGGAGTCACCAAACAGGCGGTACACCGCCGTTACGGCGCACGCCGCGCCGCCGCCCAGGCAGCCGCCGAGGCCGAGCGCGCCACGGAGCCGTCGAGCTCCCGCGCGGTGCCCGGGGGTGTCGGCCTGCCCACGGTCCCCGCGGCCCGCTCCATGCCCCTGCCCCTGCCCACCCAGCCGACCGCCGGCAGCCCAACCCTCCGCGACGAGGCGATGCCAAGCGCCTTCCCTGGCCCGCGAAATGGCTGAGCCCCGGCGACTGATAGCCGGTTGACGCCCCCTCCGTCTGCCTCCCGACGACCATCGGGAGGCAGACGCGCGTCGGAAGGCGGAGCGCGTCAGCAGGCGGAGGCGCGTCGACACCTGAACCCGCATCGGCTCCCTCGCCGCCCGCTCACCCCCTCACCCGATGTCGGGCGGATCAATCCGAACCCGTACGACCTCACTCCCCCCTTGAGCCATCCGCGCCGCCTGCGCGAACTTCAGCGCAGAAGCCAGCGGGGCCCCACTCCCCGGCGGCACCCGGATCAACGCCCGCTCCCAACGCTCCCCGACCGGCGGCGCCCCCGTACGCCGAGGCCGCCCCGCTTCCGTGACGGGCAGCGGCACCGGCCCCAACACCTCGGCGTCGCCGGGCAGTTCGACGGCGGCAAGAAACCCGGCGAGAGCTTCCGGCGTTCCGGACACGGCAGCCATCCGCGACACGGGCGGGAACCCCAACTCGGCCCGCTCGCCCAGCTCACGAACCGCATGCCCGACGGGATCCCAGCGCACCAACGCCTGCACGGGCCGCAGCGTCGGCTCGGCGACGACCACCACCTTTCCGCCGGCTCCCTGCCCTCGTACCAGCGAAGCCGCCCCGATCCACCGCCGCAGGGCGTCCTCGCCCGCCCGCAGATCGGGCCGCCCCAGCATCGCCCAGCCGTCGAGCAGCAACGCAGCCGCATACCCTCCCTCGGCCACGGGCTCCGCTCCTGGCGTGCTCACCACGAGCGCGGGCGCCCCCGGCACCGTGTCCAGCACCTGCTCGCGCCCCGAGGTCCGCACGGGAACGGCGGGAAACGCGCGCCCCAGCTCCTCGGCGGTCCGCCGCGCCCCCACGACCTGCGCCCGCAGCCGGAACCCACCGCATTCGGGACAGTGCCAGGCCCCCTCGTCCCGCCCGCACCAGCCACAGCGCAGGACCCCGCCGTCCTGCCCCTCCAAGGGGCCCGCACAGTGGCGGCACCGCGCGGGTGCCCGGCACTGCGCACACGCCATCCGGGGTACGTAGCCACGCCGGGGCACCTGCACCAGTACGGGACCGTGCCGCAGCCCTTCCCGTACGACCTGCCAGGCGAGCGTGGGCAGCCGCGCCGCCCGGGCCGCCTCGTCCCGCGCGAGGTCCCCGTCACTCACGGTCCGTACGAGGGGAGCCGCCGCCCGCACCTGCTCGCGATCGGCGACGAGCGGCGCCGCCCAGCCGCTCTCGACGAGCTGCGCGGCCTCGACGGTGCAGCTCCAACTCCCCAGCAGAAAGGCGCACTTCTCATGGGCGGCCCGCAGTAGCAGCACTTCCCGCGCATGCGGCTGCGGCGCGTGCGGCTCACTGTGGCTGTCGTCCCCGTCGTCCCAGATGGCGACGAGCCCCAGATCCCGTACGGGCGCGAACATGGCGGCCCGGGTCCCCACCACAGCCCGTACGGACCCCCGCCGCACCGCGAGCCACTGCCGGTATCGCTTCTCGGGCCCGGCCTCGGCCGTCAGCACCGCATGCCGCCCCTCCCCCAACAGCGAGGTCAGCGCGGCGTCGACCCGGGCGACAGCCCGTCCGTCCGGTACGACGACCAGTGCGCCACGCCCCGAAGCGAGCGTCGCCCCGACGGCCCGCGCGAGCTCGTCTGCCCACTCGGGCCCCGGCAGCGCGTTCCACACGGCTCGCGGTGCCCCGCCCGTCGCGAGCGATCGTACGAAGGCGTCCCCTCGCCCGTACCGCCCCCATGACCCGACGTCAGGTATCTCGGGCACCGGCAGCGGCGCCGGAGACGGCCGGCTCTCCGCCCGCGCGTTCCGGGGCGGCACAGCCAGTTGCAGCACATCGGCCACACTCCCCGCATACCGATCGGCCACGGCCCGCGCGAGCCCCAGCAACTCCTTACTGAGCACGGGCTCGGGCGAGACGACCTGGGCCAGCGCGGCAAGGGGCCCCGAGTAGTCGGACTCGGCAAGCCGCTCCACCAGAAACCCGTCGATCAGCCCCCCACCCTCACGCCGCCCTTCCCGCACGCGATGCCGCCCGGCCCCGAACCGCACCCGCACCCGCACCCCTGGCTGCGCATCGGCGTCCAACTCCTCCGGAACGGCATAGTCGAAGTACCGGTCAAGATGCAGCACCCCCTTGTCCACCAAAACCCGGGCCACCGGCCGCTCCTTGGCCAACGCGGCCCCCCGCCACGTCCGAGGCTTCGCCCGCGGCCCCTTCGCCGACCGCACACTCTCCCGAATAAGCGCAAGCTGCTCAGGGGGCACACCCCCCGCTCCCTCGCCCTGCCCATTCGTGCTGCTCACACCAGCATTGGTACCAGACACCACCGACAACGCCCACCGCGAACCGGCCTGACGCACCGAGGCCCGGCGCCCCTTGGGGACGCCGGGCCTCGGAATGAGCCGGAGCTACAGAAAGAACCGGGAACTACAGCCCGGCCGCCCTGCGCAGCGCCTCCACCCGGTCCGTCTTCTCCCACGTGAAGTCGTCCAGCGCACGCCCGAAGTGACCGTACGCCGCGGTCTGGGCGTAGATCGGGCGCAGCAGGTCGAGGTCGCGGATGATCGCGGCGGGGCGGAGGTCGAAGACCTCGGTGATGGCCTTTTCGATCTTGTCGGTGTCGATCTTGGCGGTGCCGAAGGTCTCGACGAAGAGGCCGACGGGCTCGGCCTTGCCGATGGCGTAGGCGACCTGGACCTCGCAGCGGGTGGCCAGGCCGGCCGCCACGACGTTCTTGGCGACCCAGCGCATCGCGTACGCCGCCGAGCGGTCCACCTTGGACGGGTCCTTGCCGGAGAAGGCGCCGCCGCCGTGGCGGGCCATGCCGCCGTACGTGTCGATGATGATCTTGCGGCCGGTCAGGCCGGCGTCACCCATCGGGCCGCCGATCTCGAAGCGGCCGGTGGGGTTCACCAGCAGGCGGTAGCCCTCGGTGTCCAGCTTGATGCCGTCGTCCAGGAGAGCCTTGAGCTCGGGCTCGACCACGAACTCGCGGATGTCGGGCGCCAGGAGCGAGTCCAGGTCGATGTCCTGGGCGTGCTGCGAGGAGACGACCACCGTGTCGAGGCGGACGGCCTTGTCGCCGTCGTACTCGATGGTGACCTGGGTCTTGCCGTCGGGGCGCAGGTAGGGGATCGTCCCGTTCTTGCGGACCTCGGAGAGTCGCTTCGACAGGCGGTGCGCCAGGTGGATCGGCAGCGGCATCAACTCGGGCGTCTCGTCGGTCGCGTAACCGAACATCAGGCCCTGGTCGCCCGCACCCTGCTTGTCCAGCTCGTCCTCGTCGCCCTCGACACGCTTCTCATACGCGGTGTCGACGCCCTGCGCGATGTCCGGGGACTGGGCGCCGATCGACACCGACACGCCGCAGGAGGCGCCGTCGAAGCCCTTCTTCGAGGAGTCGTAACCGATCTCGAGGATCTTGTCGCGCACCAGCTGCGCGATCGGCGCATACGCCTTGGTCGTGACCTCGCCCGCCACGTGTACGAGGCCGGTCGTGATCAGCGTTTCGACGGCGACCCGGGACTTCGGGTCCTCGCGCAGAAGCGCGTCGAGAATGGTGTCGCTGATCTGGTCAGCGATCTTGTCGGGGTGACCCTCGGTCACAGACTCCGAGGTGAACAGACGACGGGACACAACGCTCCCTGGGGTTGCAGCGGCTGCTGGCTGATCATTGGTGGACACATCGGGGGCTGCGCCCGCTGTCGTCCGGGGGTCAGTTTATCGGTCACGCTCGACTACGGGTCCACCCCGTCTCGCGACTCGGAAGACCTGTGACCTGCGGCACGGGCATTCTGCCCAACGACGCTCGGTCTCCGCCAGCTTTCCCAGCACGAATTCCCCGGTGTCGGAAGCCGACAAAGCCTGCTTCGGCGGAACGAATCAGGCATCACTCCAGGCGTCGCGCCACAAGATCCCACACCGTCTCGGCCAGAGCTTCCTTGGGCCCGTACGGCACGGGGGTCTCACTGCCGTCGGCGCCGAGCACGACCGCTTCGTTCTCCTCCGAGCCGAAGGTCTTGCGCTCCCCCACCTCGTTCACGACGAGGAGATCGCATGCCTTGCGCTCCAGCTTCGTCCGCCCATTGGCGAGGACGTCGTCCGTCTCGGCGGCGAAGCCGACGATCACCTGACCGGGGCGGGCGCGCTCGGTGGATATCTCGGCGAGGATGTCGGGATTACGCACCAGGGTGATCGGATCCGGGTCCTGGTCGTCCTTCTTCTTGATCTTTCCGGCCGCGTACGCAGCCGGACGGAAGTCCGCGACCGCGGCCGCCATCACCACCGCGTCGGCGTCCGCGGCGGCCTTCAGCACCGCCTCGCGCAACTGGACGGCCGTGCCGACCGACACCACGTCCACGCCCGCCGGGTCCGGCATCCCGGTGTTCGCGGCGATCAGCGTGACCCTGGCCCCCCGGGCCGCAGCGGTGCGCGCGAGGGCGTACCCCTGCTTGCCGGAGGAGCGGTTCCCGAGGAAGCGCACCGGGTCGAGCGGCTCGCGCGTACCGCCGGCGCTGACCACGACATGGCGGCCCGCCAGATCGGGGGCGACAGCCCCGCGCGCCAGCACCCGGCGGCAGGCCTCGAAGATCTCGCCGGGCTCCGGCAGCCGGCCCTTGCCCGTGTCGACGCCCGTCAGACGGCCGACGGCGGGCTCGACGACGACGGCACCGCGGCGGCGCAGCGTCGCGACGTTCTCCTGGGTGGCCGGGTGCTCCCACATCTCGGTGTGCATGGCGGGGGCGAAGACCACCGGGCAGCGGGCGGTGAGCAGGGTGTTGGTCAGCAGGTCGTCGGCCAGGCCGTGCGCCGCCTTCGCCAGCATGTCCGCGGTGGCGGGGGCCACGACCACCAGGTCGGCCTCCTGGCCGATGCGGACGTGCGGGACTTCGTGCACATCGGACCAGACCTCGGTCGAGACGGGGTGCCCGGAGAGCGCGGACCAGGTCGCGGCGCCGACGAAGTGGAGCGCCGAATCGGTCGGCACGACCCGTACGTCGTGCCCCGACTCGGTCAGCCGGCGCAGCAGCTCGCACGCCTTGTACGCGGCGATGCCGCCGCTGACTCCCAGCACGACCTTCGGCTTGTCCACGGTCTGTCTCTCCCCGGCTCGGCTCACCTGCGCCTGCAAACGTGTACGTACTCATGACACACCACAGGCCCGACAGCCGGGCTGCCGGGCCTGTGGAAAAGCCTGCTGCAATCTGCAGATACCACTTACTGTGCGACGCCTACCGCGTGCTGCCTACTGCGCCGGGCCCTCGACGGCCTCGGACGTCAGCAGGCCCGCGTTGATCTCGCGCAGGGCGATCGAGAGCGGCTTCTCGTGGACGTGCGTGTCCACGAGCGGACCGACGTACTCGAGGAGACCCTCGCCGAGCTGCGAGTAGTACGCGTTGATCTGACGGGCCCGCTTGGCCGCGTAGATCACGAGGCTGTACTTCGAGTCGGTGGCCTCGAGGAGCTCGTCGATCGGGGGGTTGATGATGCCCTCGGGCGCGGCAATGGAAGAGGACACGCTCTACCTTCCGAAAGATGGGATGAGATCGAAAACGATCACACTACGTCCATCAAGGCTAGCAGCTCACGCGCCACATCCTCGACGGAGGTGTTGACCAGGGTGACATCGAACTCCGACTCGGCCGCCAGCTCTACCTTCGCGGCGGCCAGTCGGCGCTCGATCACCTCGGGCGGCTCGGTGCCCCGCCCGGTGAGTCTGCGCACCAGCTCCTCCCAGGAGGGCGGAGCCAGGAACACCAGCTGGGCCTCGGACATCGACTCACGGACCAGACGCGCACCCTGGAGGTCGATCTCCAGCAGGACGGGTTCGCCGGACTCCAGCCGCTCCATCACGGCGCCCCGCGGGGTGCCATAGCGGTTGCCGGCGAACTCCGCCCACTCGAGAAGTTCTCCGTTGGCGATCAGCTTGTCCATCTCCTCGTCGCTGACGAAGAAGTACTGGACGCCATGCTTCTCACCGGGACGCGGCTTACGGGTCGTCGCCGACACCGAGAGCCAGACCTCGGGGTGTTCCTTGCGCATATGAGCGACGACCGTGCTCTTGCCGACCCCGGAGGGGCCGGAGAGCACGGTCAGCCGCGGACGTGATTCCGGGGGTACGGGGGTCGTCCCCCGGGATGTTGCAGCCATGCAGCGATTATCCAGGTTCTCAGGAGTGCCCGAGAACGTCAGGCGGCACCGCCGCCGAACTCGCGCTCAAGAGAGGCGATCTGGTTGGAGCCGAGGCCACGCACGCGGCGGCTCTCGGAGATCCCGAGTCGCTCCATGATCTGCTTGGCGCGGACCTTGCCCACGCCCGGCAGGGACTCCAGGAGAGCGGAGACCTTCATCTTGCCGATGACGTCATTCTCCTGGCCCTGCTTGATGACCTCGTGAAGGGAGGCGCCGGAGTGCTTGAGTCGATTCTTGACCTCGGCCCGCTCCCGGCGAGCCGCGGCGGCCTTTTCGAGCGCGGCTGCGCGCTGTTCAGGGGTAAGGGGCGGAAGAGCCACGCCTACGTCACCTCGGATGTCGAACTGTCGGATACGGACCGGTGAGGAACCTAGTCGCCCCACACCTGGGGAGCAACGAGCAACGCTTCTTGCCCGTTCTCCCCCACTGCCTTAAAAGCGTGGGAGGTGCCCCCACTCGTCGGAGACTAGCGGCCAAGTCCGCCGGAGTCAGCGAGAACAGCGGAAAAGTCCTGGTCAGCCTCCATTGAACCCGACATTTGGTACATAGTGCTCCGGATTTGAGGGTGTATTCAGACGTGGGACGTCCACGAGGACCTCACCGAAGAGGCGCCAAAGACGCTAGAGCGCCGCCACGGCCGCCCTGATGTCCTCCGCGAACCGGTCCGCGGACGCGCGTAGCGCACCGGCATCGGGTCCGTGACGCAGAACACCCCGGCTGACGTTCGGAACCACACGACGCACCGCCGCCCCGAAGACGCCCGGAAGATCGGCGGGGGTCGCTCCCTGGGCGCCGATGCCGGGCGCGAGGAGCGGCCCGTTGATGTCGAGGTCGTACGAGGAGAGGTCGCCCAGCGTGGCGCCCACGACCGCGCCGAAGGAGCCCATGGGGGCCTCCCCCGCGTTCTCCTCGGCGAGGTGCGCGAGCATGGTGGCGCCGACGTTCCTGCGGGCCGCGTCGTCGGGCCGTACCGCGTGCTGCACCTCGCCACCCTCCGGGTTGGAGGTGAGCGCGAGCACGAACAGCCCGGCACCGCTCTCGCGCGCGAGCTCGACGGCAGGCTTCAGCGATCCGTAGCCGAGATACGGGGAAACGGTCAGCGCGTCGGAGAACAGCGGCGAACCCTTCTCCAGGAAGGCGGAGGCGTACGCGGCCATGGTCGAGCCGATGTCGCCGCGCTTGGCGTCCATGACGACGAGCGCCCCGGCGGCCCGTGCCTCCTCGACCGACTTCTCCAGCACGGCGATGCCGCGTGACCCGAAGCGCTCGAAGAACGCGCTCTGCGGCTTCAGTACGGCGACCCGGTCGGCCAGCGCCTCCACGACGGTGCGGCTGAAGCGCTCCAGGCCCGCGATGTCGTCGTTCAGGCCCCAGTCGGTGAGCAGCGAGGCATGCGGGTCGATGCCGACGCACAGCGGACCGCGCTCGTCCATGGCGCGGCGAAGGCGCGTACCGAAGGGTTCCAGGTTCACGCGGGCTCCTTCACGTCGGCGCCGACCGCGTCGGCAAGGGTGGCGTACGGACTGGTGCGCAGGCGTGCCGCGAGCCCCTTGTGGATCGCGCGGCTCCAGAAGGGGCCCTCGTAGATGAAGGCGCTGTAGCCCTGGACCAGGGTGGCGCCGGCGAGGATGCGCTGCCAGACGTCCTCGGCGTTCTCGATGCCGCCGACGCCCACAAGCGTGATGTCGTCGCCCACGCGCGCGTAGAGGCGACGCAGCACCTCCAGGGAGCGCGATTTCAGTGGCGCACCGGAGAGGCCACCGGTTTCCTTCACGAGGGAGGGTTCGGATGTCAAACCGAGCCCGTCGCGCGCGATGGTCGTGTTCGTGGCGATGATCCCGTCCAGGCCGAGCTCCACGGCGAGGTCGGCGACGGCGTCGATGTCCTCGTCGGCGAGATCGGGGGCGATCTTCACCAGCAGCGGGACGCGGCGCTCGGTCACGGCCTGGTCGGCGGCCTCGCGGACGGCGCTGAGCAGCGGTCGCAGATGGTCCACCGCCTGCAGATTGCGCAGGCCCGGCGTGTTCGGCGAGGAAACGTTGACCACCAAGTAGTCGGCGTACGGGGCAAGCCGCCGCGTCGACTTCACATAGTCACCGACCGCCTCGCCCTCGGGCACGACCTTGGTCTTGCCGATGTTGACGCCCACGACGGTCCTGAAGACCGTCTCGCGGCCTGCCAGGCGCTCCGCCACGGCCGCAGAGCCCTCGTTGTTGAACCCCATGCGGTTGATCAGCGCCCGGTCCGGGACGAGCCGGAACAGCCGCTTACGGGGGTTGCCGGGCTGCGGCTCCCCCGTGACCGTGCCGATCTCGACGTGGTCGAAGCCGAGCATCGACATCCCGTCGACCGCGATCGCGTTCTTGTCGAAGCCGGCCGCGAGCCCGAACGGCCCGTGCATCCGCAGCCCGAAGGCCTCGGTGCGCAGCTCCTTGTGGCGCGGGGCGAGAGCCGCCGCGATGAACGTACGCAGCACAGGGAGGCGGGCGGCGAGGCGGATCCAGGCGACGGCCAGGTGATGGGCCCGCTCCGGGTCCATCCGTTTGAAGAGCAAGCCGAAGAACAGTCGGTACATGGCGTCAGTCCCGCGCCGCCGTGAGGTGCTCCGCGTGTTCCTGGAGCGAGCGGACGCCCACGTCCCCGTGGTTGAGCGCGTCGATGCCCTGGACGGCGGCGGCGAGCGCCTGGACCGTCGTCAGGCAGGGCACGGAGCGGGCCACGGCGGCCGTACGGATGTCGTAGCCGTCGAGTCGGCCACCGGTGCCGTACGGCGTGTTGACGATCAGGTCGACCTCGCCCTCATGGATGAGCTGGACGATCGTCCGCTCGCCGTTCGGGCCGGTGCCCTCGCTCTGCTTGCGGACGACGGTGGCGTTGATGCCGTTGCGCTTGAGCACCTCGGCCGTGCCGGACGTGGCGAGCAACTCGAAGCCGTGGGCGACCAGTTCACGCGCCGGGAAGATCATCGAGCGCTTGTCGCGGTTCGCTACGGAGATGAAGGCGCGGCCCTTGGTCGGCAGCGGACCGTACGCGCCCGCCTGCGACTTGGCGTACGCCGTACCGAACACCGAGTCGATGCCCATGACTTCACCGGTGGAGCGCATCTCCGGGCCCAGGATCGTGTCGACGCCGCGCCCGTGGATGTCCCGGAAGCGCGACCACGGCATGACGGCCTCCTTGACGGAGATCGGCGCGTCCAGCGGCAGTGTGCCGCCGTCGCCGCTCGCCGGGAGCAGTCCCTCGGCGCGCAGTTCGGCGATGGTCGCGCCCAGCGAGATCCGGGCGGCGGCCTTCGCGAGCGGCACCGCGGTCGCCTTGGAGGTGAAGGGGACGGTGCGCGAGGCACGCGGGTTGGCTTCGAGGACGTACAGGATGTCCCCCGCCATCGCGAACTGGATGTTGATCAGTCCGCGGACGCCAACCCCCTTTGCGATGGCCTCGGTCGAGGCCCGCAGCCGCTTGATGTCGAAGCCGCCCAGCGTGATCGGCGGCAGCGCGCACGCCGAGTCGCCGGAGTGGATCCCGGCCTCCTCGATGTGCTCCATGACGCCGCCGAGGTACAGCTCGTGGCCGTCGTAGAGCGCGTCCACGTCGATCTCGATCGCGTCATCGAGGAAACGGTCGACGAGGACCGGGCGCGACGGGGAGATCTCGGTCGACTCGGCGATGTACACCTCCAGTCGCGTCTCGTCGTACACGATCTCCATGCCGCGCCCGCCGAGCACGTACGAGGGCCGTACGAGGACGGGGTAACCGATCTCGTCCGCGATGGCCTTGGCGCCCGCGAAGGTCGTCGCGGTGCCGTGCTTGGGAGCCGGCAGCCCCGCTTCGGCGAGCACCTGGCCGAAGGCGCCGCGGTCCTCGGCGGCGTGGATCGCCTCGGGCGGCGTGCCCACCACCGGGACGCCGTTGTCCTTCAGTGCCTGCGCCAGACCCAGCGGGGTCTGGCCGCCGAGCTGCACGACGACGCCCGCGATCGGCCCGGCCAGCGTCTCCGCGTGGACGATTTCCAGCACGTCTTCCAAGGTGAGCGGCTCGAAGTACAGCCGGTCGGAGGTGTCGTAGTCCGTGGAGACGGTCTCCGGGTTGCAGTTGACCATCACGGTCTCGTACCCGGCGTCGCTCAGCGCGAAGGACGCGTGAACGCAGGAGTAGTCGAACTCGATGCCCTGGCCGATGCGGTTCGGGCCGGAGCCCAGGATGATCACCGCGGGCTTCTCGCGGGAGGCGACCTCGCTCTCCTCGTCGTACGAGGAGTAGAAGTACGGCGTCTTCGCCGCGAACTCGGCGGCGCAGGTGTCGACCGTCTTGTAGACCGGGCGCACGCCCAGCGCGTGCCGGACCTCGCGGACGACGTCCTCGCGCAGGCCACGGATCTCGGCGATCTGGGCGTCGGAGAAGCCGTGGCGCTTGGCTTCCGCCAGCAGCGACGGGTCCAGCTTGTCGGCGGCGGCCAGCTCGTCCGCAAGCTCCTTGATGAGGAACATCTGGTCGACGAACCAGGGGTCGATCTTCGTCGCCTCGAAGACCTCCTCCTGGGTCGCGCCCGCCCGGATGGCCTGCATGACGCAGTTGATCCGCCCGTCGGTCGGCCGGATCGCCTCCTCCAGGAGGGCCGCTTTGTCCCCGGGCTCGCCGACGAACGTGAACTGCGAGCCCTTCTTCTCCAGCGACCGCAGCGCCTTCTGCAGGGCCTCGGTGAAGTTGCGGCCGATGGCCATGGCCTCGCCGACCGACTTCATGGTCGTCGTCAGCGTCGAGTCGGCCTGCGGGAACTTCTCGAAGGCGAAGCGCGGCGCCTTCACGACGACGTAGTCGAGCGTCGGCTCGAAGGACGCCGGTGTCTTCTCGGTGATGTCGTTCGGGATCTCGTCCAGGGTGTAGCCGACTGCGAGCTTCGCGGCGATCTTGGCGATCGGGAAGCCGGTCGCCTTGGAGGCGAGGGCGGACGACCGGGACACCCGGGGGTTCATCTCGATGACGATGACCCGGCCGTCCTCGGGGTTCACCGCGAACTGGATGTTGCAGCCGCCGGTGTCGACGCCGACCTCGCGGATGACCGCGATGCCGATGTCGCGCAGGATCTGGTACTCGCGGTCGGTGAGCGTCATCGCCGGGGCGACGGTGATCGAGTCGCCGGTGTGCACGCCCATGGGGTCGAAGTTCTCGATGGAGCAGACGACCACGACGTTGTCGTGCTTGTCGCGCATCAGCTCCAGCTCGTACTCCTTCCAGCCGAGGATCGACTCCTCCAGGAGCACCTCGGTGGTCGGAGAGAGCGTGAGCCCCTGGCCGGCGATGCGGCGCAGCTCGTCCTCGTTGTGCGCGAAGCCGGAACCGGCGCCACCCATGGTGAAGGAGGGCCGGACGACGACGGGGTAGCCGCCGAGCGTCTCCACACCCTTGAGGACGTCGTCCATGGAGTGGCAGATCACCGAACGGGCGGACTCGCCGTGCCCGATCTTCTCCTTCACCGCGTCCACGACCTCCTTGAAGAGATCGCGGTCCTCGCCCTTGTTGATCGCCTCGACGTTGGCGCCGATCAGCTCGACGCCGTACTCGTCGAGCGTCCCGGCCTCGTGCAGCGAGATGGCCGTGTTGAGGGCCGTCTGGCCGCCCAGCGTGGGCAGCAGGGCGTCCGGCCGCTCCTTGGCGATGATCTTCTCGACGAACTCAGGGGTGATCGGCTCGACATACGTCGCGTCGGCGATCTCCGGGTCCGTCATGATCGTCGCGGGGTTGGAGTTGACGAGGATGACCCTGAGGCCCTCGGCCTTGAGGACGCGGCAGGCCTGGGTGCCGGAGTAGTCGAACTCGGCGGCCTGGCCGATGACGATCGGGCCGGAGCCGATGACCAGGACGGACTGGATATCGGTGCGCTTAGGCACGCTGGGCTCCCTTTTCTGCCATGAGCTCTACGAAGCGGTCGAACAGGTAGGCCGCGTCGTGCGGGCCCGCCGCCGCCTCGGGGTGGTACTGGACGCTGAACGCCGGCTGGTCGAGCAGCTGGAGCCCTTCGACGACCTCGTCGTTCAGGCAGACGTGCGAGACCTCGGCACGCCCGTAGGGGGTGTCGCTGACACGGTCGAGCGGCGCGTCGACGGCGAACCCGTGGTTGTGCGCGGTGACCTCGACCTTGCCGGTCGTACGGTCCTGGACGGGCTGGTTGATGCCCCGGTGGCCGTACTTCAGCTTGTACGTGCCGAAGCCGAGCGCGCGGCCGAGGATCTGATTGCCGAAGCAGATGCCGAAGAGCGGGGTCTTCCGCTCGAGGACGGCGCGCATCACCGAGACCGGGTGCTCGGCCTTCTCCGGGTCGCCGGGACCGTTGGAGAAGAAGACGCCGTCCGGGCCGACCGCGTAGATGTCCTCGGCGGTCGCGGTGGCGGGCAGCACATGCACCTCTATGCCGCGCTCGGCCATGCGGTGCGGGGTCATGCCCTTGATGCCGAGGTCCACGGCGGCGACGGTGAACTTCTTCTCGCCGAGGGCGGGAACGACGTACGCCTCCGTCGTGGCGACCTCCTCGAAGAGGCTGGCGCCCTTCATCTCGGGCGTCTGGCGCACCTCGGTGAGCATGGTGCCCTCGTCGGGCAGCGCGTCCCCGGAGAAGATGCCGACGCGCATGGCACCGCGCTCGCGCAGGTGGCGGGTGAGCGCCCGTGTGTCGATGCCGGAGATCCCGACCACGCCCTGCTCGGCGAGCTCCTCGTCCAGCGAGCGCCGGGAGCGCCAGTTCGAGGGCACGCGCGCGGGGTCGCGTACGACATAGCCTGCGACCCAGATCCGCTTCGACTCGGGGTCCTCGTCGTTGACGCCGGTGTTGCCGACGTGCGGGGCGGTCATCACGACGACCTGGCGGTGGTACGAGGGGTCGGTGAGGGTCTCCTGGTAGCCGGTCATCCCGGTGGAGAAGACGGCCTCTCCGAAGGTCACCCCCACGGCCCCGTAGGCGCGGCCGCGGAAGATCCGGCCGTCCTCCAGGACGAGTACGGCGGGAGTTCTGGAAGCTCCCCGGGTGGAGGTGGTCATCGTGCGCCTTCCCTCTTGTTGCTGTCCTTGTTGATCATCTGGTTCAGGGTCTCGACCCACTCGTTGTGCTCGGCCGCGTGGTCGGAGCGGAACCCGGAGTCGAGCAGCCTGTCGCCGTGCTCCCATGTGACGACCAGCAGGCCGCCCTCGGTGAGGACCTTGCCCGCGATGCCCTTGTCGAGCCGGGCCTCGCGCAGCGCCTCGAGAGGCACGAAGAAGTCGGCCGCTCCGGGGCGTACGACGTCCAGGCCCGCGTCCGTCAGCGTGAGTTCGACCCGGCTGCGGGTGCCCAGGCCGTGCGCCACGATGCGGTCGAGCCACTGACCGGCGGTCGTCGAGCCGTGGTAACGGCCGCTCAACGTCAGCCGCACGGGACCGGCCTCGTCCGGCGCTTGGAGCAGCTCGGGCAGGTCGCCCTGGAGGGTGCCGCGCCACTTCCAGCCCTCGCGCATCAACCAGTAGACGAGGGCGACGAAGAGTGCGAGGCCCACGAGCCAGCCGATGCGGGCGGCCCAGTCGGTCACCTCCGCCGACTTCTGTTCCGCGGCGTACGTCAGTTGCGTCAGTGGTGTCACGCGAGCTTCCCGTCGACGAGCGTGGCGCGGCCCCGCAGCCATGTGTGCGTGACACGGCCCGGCAGCTCACGACCCTCGTACGGAGTGTTGCGGCTGCGCGACGCGAAGCCCGTGGGGTCCACGGTCCCACGGTATGCCGGATCGACCAGCGTGAGGTTGGCGGGCTCACCTGCCGAGACGGGACGGCCGTGTCCCGTCGCCCGGCCGATCCGGGCGGGCTTGAAGGACATGCGGTCCGCGACGCCGGCCCAGTCGAGCAGCCCGCTGTCGACCATCGTCTGCTGGACGACGGACAGCGCGGTCTCCAGGCCGACCATGCCCATGGCCGCCGCGGCCCACTCGCAGTCCTTGTCCTCGTGCGGGTGCGGGGCGTGGTCGGTGGCGACGATGTCGATCGTGCCGTCGGCGAGCGCCTCGCGCAGGGCCATCACGTCGCGCTCGGTGCGCAGGGGCGGGTTGACCTTGTAGACCGGGTCGTACGAGCGGACCAGCTCATCGGTGAGAAGCAGGTGGTGCGGGGTGACCTCGGCGGTCACGTCGATGCCGCGGGACTTGGCCCAGCGCACGATCTCCACCGAGCCGGCGGTCGACAGATGGCAGATGTGCACCCGGGAGTGCACGTGCTCGGCGAGCAGCACATCGCGCGCGATGATCGACTCCTCGGCGACGGCGGGCCAGCCGCCGAGCCCCAACTCGGCCGATACGACGCCCTCGTTCATCTGGGCGCCCTCGGTCAGCCGCGGCTCCTGCGCATGCTGGGCCACGACACCGCCGAAGGCCTTCACGTACTCCAGCGCCCGCCGCATGATCACGGCGTCGTCCACGCACTTGCCGTCGTCGGAGAAGACGGTGACGCCGGCCGCCGACTCGTACATGGCGCCCAGTTCGGCGAGCTTCTTGCCCTCCAGGCCGACGGTGACGGCCCCGATGGGCTGCACATCGCAGTAGCCGTGCTGCTGGCCCAGCCGGTAGACCTGCTCGACCACACCGGCGGTGTCGGCGACCGGGAAGGTGTTGGCCATGGCGAACACGGCCGTGTAACCGCCGCTCGCGGCAGCCCGCGTACCGGTCAGGACGGTCTCGGAGTCCTCACGCCCGGGTTCGCGGAGGTGGGTGTGGAGGTCGACGAGGCCCGGCAGAAGCACCTTGCCTTGGGCCTCAACGACCTCGGCTCCCTCGGCGGGAAGTCCGGCACCGACCTCCACGATGGTGTCGCCGTCGATCAGGACGTCCTGCGGCTCGCCGCCGAGCACCTTCGCACCACGGATCAGGATCTTGCTCATGTGTCTTACTTCTCCTCGGTACGGCTGTGGGTGACGGCGGGCTCATTGCCGCCCAGGAGCAGGTACAGGACCGCCATGCGGATCGAGACGCCGTTGGCGACCTGCTCGATGGCGGTGCAACGGTCGGAGTCGGCGACCTCTGCGGTGATCTCCATGCCGCGGACCATCGGCCCGGGGTGCATCACGATGGCGTGCTCAGGCATCCGCGCCATACGGTCGCCGTCGAGGCCGTAACGCCGCGAGTACTCGCGCTCGGTCGGGAAGAAGGCCGCGTTCATCCGCTCGCGCTGGACGCGCAGCATCATCACCGCGTCGGACTTGGGCAGCGTGCTGTCGAGGTCGTACGACACCTCGCAGGGCCAGGTCTCCACGCCGACCGGCAGCAGGGTGGGCGGGGCGACGAGGGTGACCTGGGCGCCGAGGGTGTGCAGCAGGTCGACGTTCGAGCGGGCGACCCGGCCGTGCAGGATGTCGCCGACGATCGTGATGCGCTTGCCGTCGAGGTCCTGCCCGAGCCCGGCGTCCCGTCCGACGAGGCGGCGCCTCATCGTGAAGGCGTCGAGCAGGGCCTGGGTGGGGTGCTGGTGGGTGCCGTCGCCGGCGTTGATGACGGCGGCGTCGATCCAGCCGGAGGTCGCGAGGCGGTACGGGGCTCCGGAGGCGCCGTGCCGGATGACGACGGCGTCGACGCCCATCGCCTCCAGGGTCTGGGCGGTGTCCTTCAAGGACTCGCCCTTGGAGACGCTGGACCCCTTGGCGGTGAAGTTGATCACATCCGCGGAGAGGCGCTTCTCGGCGGCCTCGAACGAGATCCTGGTACGGGTCGAGTCTTCGAAGAAGAGGTTGACGACGGTGCGGCCGCGCAGGGTCGGCAGCTTCTTGATCGGCCGGTCGGCGACCCGGGCCATCTCCTCGGCGGTGTCGAGGATCAGGACGGCGTCGTCGCGGGTGAGGTCGGCGGCCGAGATGAGATGACGCTGCATCTGTCAGGCTCCGTAAGGCAGTTCAGTTCGGGAGGCGAGGGCCCGGCGGGAGGTCGCAGCCGGGCAGGCAGGCACGCACAGGCGCGCTCGGGGGCTTACGCAGGGACGTAGGCCGGAGTGCTACTGCTGCGCGCCCGGTGCGGGCTGCTTCGCGCCGAGCAGGACGGTGTCGCGACCGTCCTCCTCGGCGAGCTGGACCTTGACCGTCTCCCGCAACGACGTGGGGAGGTTCTTGCCGACATAGTCGGCGCGGATCGGGAGTTCTCGATGGCCCCGGTCGACGAGGACCGCGAGCTGCACGGCGCGCGGACGGCCGATGTCGTTCAGCGCGTCGAGCGCTGCGCGGATGGTGCGGCCGGAGAAGAGCACGTCGTCGACGAGGACGACCAGCCGGCCGTCGATGCCGTCGGCCGGGATGTCGGTGCGGGCCAGCGCACGCGGCGGGTGCATGCGCAGGTCGTCGCGGTACATGGTGATGTCGAGTGAGCCCACCGGGATCTTGCGGTCGGTGATCTCCTCGAGCTTGGCGGCGAGCCGCTGGGCGAGGAAGACGCCCCGGGTCGGAATGCCGAGAAGCACCACGTCGTCGGCGCCCTTGGCGCGCTCGACGATCTCGTGGGCGATGCGGGTCAACACCCGCGCGATGTCGGGGCCTTCGAGCACGGCCCGGGATTCTGACTGCTGTGTGTCCATACGAGACGGACCTCCTTCTCCGCCTCACGGGACGGACCTTAAAGGACGTCGGAATTGCGCCAACAACGGTACCAGCCCGGCAACGGCCCTGATCACCCCCCTGCAGTCACTCCTGCACCACCTGACGTCACTTCTGCCGGGATCGCACGGATGGGGCGGGCGGGACCATTCGGCTTGACGGGGAAGAGTAACGCTGCGTAACCTCACAGTGAGTCACCAGCCGCGCGGCAGAACCGCACGTCGACACAGTGTCCGGGGAGCTATATGTCCAGCGAATACGCCAAACAGCTCGGGGCCAAGCTCCGCGCGATCCGTACCCAGCAGGGCCTTTCCCTCCACGGCGTCGAGGAGAAGTCCCAGGGCCGCTGGAAGGCGGTCGTGGTCGGTTCTTACGAGCGCGGCGACCGCGCCGTGACCGTACAGCGCCTCGCCGAGCTGGCGGACTTCTACGGCGTTCCGGTGCAGGAGCTGCTGCCGGGCACCACACCGGGCGGCGCCGCCGAGCCGCCGCCGAAGCTGGTCCTGGACCTGGAGCGACTGGCCCACGTCCCGGCCGAGAAGGCGGGCCCCCTGCAGCGTTACGCAGCGACGATCCAGTCCCAGCGTGGCGACTACAACGGCAAGGTGCTCTCGATCCGGCAGGACGACCTGCGCACCCTGGCCGTCATCTACGACCAGTCCCCCTCGGTCCTCACCGAGCAGCTGATCAACTGGGGCGTCCTCGACGCGGACGCGCGTCGCGCGGTCTCCCACGAGGAGGGCTGACTGGCGTCAGCCCTCTGAAGAAACGTGCCGCCGGGGTGGCCGGAACCTGAGCGTTCCGCCCACCCCGGCGGCTTTGTGTCGGCCGCCCGCGCAGAACACGTCGGAGGGCCCGCAGCCGAGGCTGCGGGCCCTCCGTGACGACCTGTGGCGCTACTCGTCGCGGCGCAGCGAAGGCTTGAGGTCCTTGAAGCGGCCCAGAAGGCCGTTCACGAAGGCCGGGGACTCGTCCGTGGAGAATTCCTTCGCGAGCTGGACCATCTCGTCGAGGACGACGGCGTCCGGAGTCTCGTCGACCCAGATCAGCTCGTACGCGCCGAGGCGCAGGATGTTGCGGTCGACGACCGGCATCCTGTCCAGCGTCCAGTCGACCGCGTACTGCGCGATGAGCTCGTCGATGCGCGGGACACGCTTGGCGTAGCCCTCCACCAGCTGCATCGTGTACTCGCTCACCGGCGGCTGCCGGGTGTCGGTCCGGGAGTGCCGGATCCAGTCCGCGAGGACCGTCAGGACGTCCACGCCGCGCTGGTCGCCCTCGAAGAGGATCTGGAAGGCGCGCTTGCGGGCCGTGTTGCGGGCAGCCACGGTTAGCTGTTCACCCGGCCGAGGTAGTCGCTCGTGCGGGTGTCGACCTTGATCTTCTCGCCGGTGGTGATGAAGAGCGGCACGTTGATCTGGTGGCCGGTCTCCAGGGTGGCGGGCTTGGTGCCACCGGTGGAGCGGTCGCCCTGGACGCCCGGCTCGGTCTCCTGGACCACCAGCTCGACGGCGGCCGGCAGCTCGACGAAGAGCACCTCGCCCTCGTGCTGCGCGACGGTCGCGGTGAAGCCCTCGATCAGGAAGTTGGCGGCGTCGCCGACGGCCTTGCGGTCGACCATCAGCTGGTCGTAGGTCTCCATGTCCATGAAGACGAAGTACTCGCCGTCCATGTACGAGAACTGCATGTCGCGCTTGTCGACAGTGGCCGTCTCGACCTTGACACCGGCGTTGAAGGTCTTGTCGACGACCTTGCCGGAGAGCACGTTCTTGAGCTTGGTGCGCACGAAGGCCGGGCCCTTGCCGGGCTTGACGTGCTGGAACTCGACGACGGACCAGAGCTGGCCGCCTTCGAGCTTGAGCACCAGGCCGTTCTTGAGGTCGTTCGTGGAAGCCACGGTTGCGGAATCTCCTGGACTGACGTGGACGACCCCGGGGCAAGCGCACAGCTCGGAGGCTAGAGCGCGAGCAGCTCCTTGGTCGTGATGGTGAGTAGCTCGGGTCCGCCGTCCGCCTCAGGGCGTACGACGAGCGTGTCATCGATCCGGACACCGCCCCGGCCCGGGAGGTGGACCCCCGGTTCGACGGTGACCGGCACGCAAGTGTCCAGTTTACCCATGGCCGCGGGGGCCAGCTGAGGGTCCTCATCGATTTCGAGCCCTACACCGTGCCCGGTCAGCGGAGAAAGACCGTGTCCGTACCCCGCGGAGTCCAGCACCTGGCGGGCGGCGCGGTCCACGTCGCGGTATTCGGCGCCGGGGATGAGCGCCTCGCGGCCGGCCCGTTGGGCGGCGAAGACGAGGTCGTAGAGCTCGATCTGCCAGTCGGCGGGCGAGGTGCCGATCACGAACGTACGGCCGATCTCGCAGCGATAGCCGCGGTAGGTCGCCCCCAGGCACACGGAGAGGAAGTCGCCCTCCTCGACCCGTCGGTCGGTTGGACGGTGGCCGCGACGCCCCGAGTTCGGTCCGGTGCCGACGGAGGTCGCGAAGGCCGGGCCGTCGGCGCCGTGGTCGACGAGGCGGCGCTCCAGCTCCAGGGCGAGGTGGCGCTCGGTGCGGCCGACGAGGATCGATTCGAGGAGTTCGCTCAGGGCCTGGTCGGCGATCTCGGCGCCGATCCGGAGGCAGGAGATCTCCTCCTCGTCCTTGATGACGCGCAGCTGCTCGACGGCGCCGCCGAGGTCGGTGAGGCGCAGGCGGGGTGTCACGGAGCGGATGGCTCTGTGGCGGGCCACGGTGAGGTGGTGTTCCTCGACGGCGAGGGACTCGGCGCCGTCCGCCACGGCGAGATCGGCCGCGGCGACGGCCGGGTCGCCGCGGCCGTCGGCGGCTCCCGGCAGCGTCTGGATCCGCAGGGCTTCGTCGGGCCGCTCGTCGTCGGGGTGCGCGCCGAGCGGGCCCGCGCACACCATCAGGTCCGTTCCCTTGCCCAGCAGGAGAACGGCGCCGCGGGGGGCCGCGCCCGCGAGGTAGCGGACGTTGGCGGGGCGTGACACCAGCGCGGTAGCGCTGCCGCTGGCTGCACATCGCTCCCGGAGCCGTTCGCGGCGGGCCGCGTACACCTCTGACATGACCCGAGCCTACGAGGGGTGGGCGGATGGTGCCGGTTCAGGTTGGGCCGGGCGGGTTTCGTGGTCTACGTCGGCTGCGGTCCGTTGTCGCTGGTCGCGCCCCGCGGCGGAGCCGCTGATGTCACAGCCCCGCGCCGCTGGGTGGTCGCTGGGTCGGGGCCGTGGGCTGGTGCGTCAGCCCGTCGCTGGGTGGGCATACGACCCTCCGCTCCCACAGGGCGCAGGCGGCCTGAGACAGAACCTACGCGACGGGCATACGACGCACCGGCCCACGGCCCCTCCCGCCGGTGGGAGGCTGCGGGTAGTTGGGGGTACAGGCGCGAGGGGCGTCGCGGGCTTACTCCGGGCCCGGGGAGCCGCAGGCTTTTTAGGGGCGCGGGGCTGCTGTGACATCAGCGGCTCCGCCGCGGGGCGCGACAAGCCACGACGGGCCCGCAGTCGACCCACGACCTGTCACTCCCACCCCCTTGGGGGCCTGGGGGCGCAGCCCTCAGTTACGGGAAGGGGCGGGCTTGGGGAAAAGGAAACCCCCTGCTCACCACTGCGGCGGGCTCGCAACCGACCGCGCCAGCACATCGTCAAGGACACGCGCCGTCGTCGGAACGTCGAGCTGGGAGTTGTCGATGATGGGAAGCCCGGACCCGTACCAGCCGGCCATCCGGCCATGGATGCGGGCGACTTCCTCATCGGTAAGGCGGCGATTTCCGGAGCGCTCGGCATTGCGCTCCAGAACTATCTCCAGGCCCGGCAGGAGAACGACCGGCAGCAAGCCGGGCCCCACGTGCCGCTTCCAGCCGCCAAGGCCGACGACCGGCCGGTCCGGAAAGACGGCGTCGTCCAGGATGCAAGAGATGCCGTTGGCAAGGAAGTTGCGCGCGGCGAAGCCGCAGGTTCGGCGGGCGAGACGATACTGCGCCTCCGAGTGGTCGTTCCATCCCGACTGCGGGTCCGCGAAGCCCGAGCGCACCCATTCCCGTACGTCATCAAGGCTGATGTGCGCGGTGGGCACCCGCCGATGGCCGGCCCAGTACTTGGCGACGCTCGTCTTCCCGGCACCAGCGGGCCCTATGAGCAGCACGGCCAGCGTGGTGGACGCCAGATCGGGCGTACCCGCGGCAGGCGGCGGGCTCGGCATCGCGACGGGCCCGCCCGGCGGCAGTTGCACATGCCCCGTGGTGTCCGGCATCGGCGCGGGCGCGTGCTGGGGCGCCGCGTGATGCTGCTGGACGGGCGCGTGCCCCGGAGGGTGCGGCGCGGCGGGTCCGGGCGGTCCGGCGAAACCCGGAGGCGGGTTCACGGGCGCGGGACCCGCGGGGGCACCCGAGTGCGCGCCCGGGTGTTGCGCGGTCGGCGAAAAGCCGGCGGCCGGCTCCTGCCCCGGCTGGTGGGGCGGCGGCAGCGGAGACCCCACTGCGTGCTGCATCCGGTGCCACTCCGTCTCGTAGCTCTTGGCGCTGGCAGCGGGACACCTGCCCCGCTCCCTACCGAACGGTACCGTCCCCGGCCGCCGTTTGGTGAACGGCCGGGGTGGGTCCGAAGTGCCCATGGGCACAAGGCAAATCGGGCGAAGTGGCCTCCTGCGGAGCTATTCGCCCACTTCTCCGTAGGCGGCGAGCAGGACGGCCGGATCGGGGCCCTCCAGGACCGTGGGCTTGGCAAGTCCGTCCAGGACGATGAAGCGCAACAGGTCGCCTCGGGACTTCTTGTCGACCTTCATGGTCTCCAGCAACTTGGGCCACTGGTCGTAGCGGTAGTGCAGCGGCAGGCCCACGGACTGCAGGATGGTGCGGTGCCGGTCGGCGGTCTCGTCGTCCAACCGGCCTGCCAGGCGGCCGAGTTCGGCGGCGAAGTGCATGCCGACGGCGACGGCGGCGCCGTGCCGCCACTGGTAGCGCTCGTTCTTCTCGATGGCGTGGCCCAGGGTGTGGCCGTAGTTGAGGATCTCGCGCAGCCCCGACTCCTTGAGGTCGGAGGAGACCACCTCGGCCTTGACCTTGATGGAGCGCTCGATGAGTTCGGCGGTGTGCGGACCGTCCGGTCCGCGTGCCCCTTCCGGATCGGCCTCGATCAGCTCGAGGATCCGCGGGTCGGCGATGAACCCGGCCTTGATGATTTCCGCGAGCCCGGACACGAAATCGTTGACCGGCAGCGAGTCGAGGGCGGCCAGGTCACAGAGCACCCCTGCGGGCGGGTGGAAGGCGCCCACCAGGTTCTTGCCCTCGGCGGTGTTGATGCCGGTCTTGCCGCCGACCGCCGCGTCCACCATGGCCAGTACGGTCGTCGGGATCGCGATCCAGCGCACCCCGCGCAGCCAGCTCGCGGCCACGAACCCGGCCAGGTCGGTGGTCGAGCCGCCGCCCACTCCGACGATCACGTCGGTGCGGGTGAAGCCGGACTGCCCGAGCGCCTTCCAGCAGTACGCGGCGACTTCGGCCGTCTTGGCCTCCTCGGCGTTGGGCACCTGGATGGCCACCGCGTCGAAGCCCTGCCCGGCCAGATCGGCCCGGACCGCCTCGCCGGTCTCGGCCAGCGCCTCCGGGTGGACGACCGCGACCCGCTTCGCCCGAGGGCCGATCAACACGCCCAGTTCGCCGAGGAGTTGGCGGCCCACCAGCACCTCGTACGGCTCGGTGCCGGCCGTACCGCCGACCTGGATCCGGGTGACCGTCTGGTCCTGCTCGCTCATGCCTGCTTCAACTCCAAGGCGTCGAGGACCGCTTGGGCGACCTCCTCGGGAGTGCGGTCGTCGGTGGCGACGACCGCACGGGCGACTTCGGTGTAGAGGTGGCGGCGGGCCTCCATCAGCTCGCGCCACTGGCGGCGCGGGTTGACCGCGAGCAGCGGCCGGGCCACGTTCAGCCCGGTGCGCTTGGCGGCCTCCTCGACGTCCATCGACAGGTACACCACCGGCAGCCCGTGCAGCAGCGCCCGGGTGTCGGCATCGAGGATGGCGCCGCCGCCGAGGGCGAGTACGCCCTTGTGCTCGGCCAGTGCCTGGTGCACCGCCCGCTTCTCGATCGCGCGGAAGGCCGGCTCGCCCTCCTCGACGAAGATGTCCGCGATGGTGCGCCCCTCGGCGGCGACGATGTCCTCGTCGGTGTCCCGGTGGCCGACTCCGAGCCGCTCCGCGAGCAGCGCGCCCACCGTCGACTTCCCGACGCCCATCGGCCCGACGAGTACGACCACGGGTCCTGCGCTCATCGGATCGCCAGGTTCTCGAGGTACGAGGTGACGTTGCGCCGGGTCTCCGTGACGCTGTCTCCGGCGAACTTCTCCGCCACCGCGTCCGCAAGGACCAGCGCCACCATCGCCTCCGCGACGATGCCGGCCGCCGGGACCGCGCAGACATCCGAACGCTGGTGGTGGGCCTTCGTCGCCTCACCGGTCACCACATCGATGGTGGCCAGCGCGCGCGGCACGGTCGCGATCGGCTTCATCGCTGCGCGTACGCGCAGCAGTTCACCGGTGGTCAGCCCGCCTTCGGTGCCGCCCGAACGGCCCGTGGCCCGCTTGATGCCCTCGTCGGTCTGCACGATCTCGTCGTGCGCCTTCGAGCCCGGCACTCGCGCCAGGTCGAAGCCGTCGCCGACCTCGACGCCCTTGATGGCCTGGATGCCCATCAGCGCGGCCGCGAGTCGCGCGTCCAGCCGCCGGTCCCAGTGCACGTGCGAGCCCAGGCCCACCGGCACTCCGTACGCCAGCACCTCGACCACACCGCCCAGGGTGTCGCCGTCCTTGTGAGCCTGGTCGATCTCCTCGACCATCGCCCTCGACGCGTCCTCGTCCAGGCACCGCACCGGGTCCGCGTCGAGCTTCTCGACGTCGGAGGGCTTGGGGTAGACGCCGTACGGAGCCTTCGCCGCGGCCAGCTCGATGACATGCGAGACGATCTCGATGCCCGCCGTCTCCTTCAGGTACGAGCGCGCCACCGCACCCAGCGCCACCCGCGCCGCCGTCTCCCGCGCGGAGGCCCGCTCAAGGACCGGCCGGGCCTCGTCGAAGCCGTACTTCTGCATGCCCGCCAGGTCCGCGTGACCGGGCCGGGGCCGGGTCAGCGGCGCGTTGCGCGCCAGCTCGGCGAGCACGGCCGGGTCCACGGGGTCGGCCGCCATGACCTGCTCCCACTTGGGCCACTCGGTGTTCCCCACCATGATCGCGACCGGCGAACCGAGCGTCAGCCCGTGCCGGACACCGCCCAGGAAGGTGACCTCGTCGCGCTCGAACTTCATCCGCGCGCCGCGCCCATAGCCGAGGCGCCGCCGTGCCAGGTGGTCCGCCACCATCTCCGTGGTGATCGGCACGCCGGCGGGAAGACCCTCCAGCGTCGCGACAAGTGCGGGACCGTGGGACTCCCCCGCGGTCAGCCAGCGCAACCTGCTCAACGGTGCTCCTCGATACTCGCGCCCTGGTACTGCGTACTGCCTGTGCGTACGCGCGTCCTCGCATACGGCGACGGCGTGACCGGGTGCGCGGCCCTGGCCCGCCACTGTCGATCCTCCCACGTCCGCTCCCGAGGACCTGGCGCAGGTCCATCAGGCGGACGGCTCGGTCAGGTCGTGGCGTCGTTGTACGGCTGCTGGGGGGCGTACGCACCGAGGTAGTCGGCGCCGCGCGCCCCGTCCGGCACGTCGGGGATGGGCGTGATCGGGCCGAGCGCTCGTCGGAGGGCGCGTCCGCGGCGCCACTTGACGATCCGGAAAACGATAAAGCCGCCGACTGCCAGTCCGATCGCCGTGTATTGCAGCCAGTCCGGCAGGAAATTCAGCGTGGCCTGGAAGATTTCCGACTTCCAGGATGCATGCGTGGTCATGAAGATTCCCCCTCGGTCCCGCCCCCTGCGGAACCGGAAAGAATCTTAACGTCCGGCGAGGGCGTGTTCTCCCGCTTTTCGCATGGCACCCAGCGGGGCCGGCGCACGCCCCGTCATCTGCTCGACCTGGAGGGCGGCCTGGTGCACCAGGAGGTCGAGGCCGCTGACGACGGCGCCGCCGTACGCGGACCAGCGGGCGGCGAGTGCGGTCGGCCAGGGGTCGTACAGGACGTCGAAGAGCGTGGCGGGGCGCCCGGGGACGGCGGAGGCGAGGGCATCGGTGGTGCCCGCCGGCGTCGTGGCGACCACCAGCGGCGCGTGCAGCGCCCGCTCGGCGTCCGCCCAGTCCGCGATGCGTACTTCGGTCTCCAGCCGTTCGCCCCACTGCCGCATCTCGGCGGCGCGCGCCTCGCTGCGGACGTACGCGACGATCTCGCCCGGGCAGATCCGTGAGACGGCGGCCAGCGCGGACGAGGCGGTGGCGCCCGCGCCGAGGATGGCGGCGGAGTCGACCTGCTCGATCCCGTGCTCCCGCAGGGCGGCGACCATGCCGGGGACATCGGTGTTGTCACCGTTGCGCCGGCCGTCCTCGCTGAACACGACGGTGTTGACCGCCTCGACGGAGGCCGCCGTCGCACTGATCCCGTCGAGCAGCGGAATCACGGCCCGCTTCAACGGCATCGTCAGCGACAGCCCGGCCCACTCCGGTCCGAGCCCCTCGAGAAAGCCGGGCAGAGCGGCCTCGTCGATCTCGAAACGGTCGTACGACCAGTCCCCCAGCCCCAGATCCGCGTAGGCGGCTCGGTGCAGGACCGGGGAGAGGGAGTGGGCGATGGGCTTGCCGAGCACGGCGGCCCGGCGGGCCTCAACTGCCCGAGCGCGCATTGAACTTGTCCTTGAGCCTCTGGAATTCGTCATGCGTCTTGGCGAATTCGGTCTTTTTCACACCGTCGGTCGCCACGAAGTAGTACCAGCCGTCGTCGGTGGGATCGAGCGTCGCCTTGATGGCTACATCGCCCGGGTTTCCAATCGGGCCCGGCGGCAGTCCCTTGTTCGTATACGTGTTGTACGGGTCCTTGTTGCTCTTGATCTCCGACTCGCTGATGTCGATATTGCTCTCGTTCTTCAAGTAATTGAAGGTCGAGTCGAACTGCAGGGCCCCGTAGGTCTCGGGGTTGGCGAGGTCGAGGCGGTTGTAGACCACTTCCGCCATCTTGCGGTAGTCGTCGCTGGTCTTGCCCTCGGCCTGGACAAGGCTCGCGACCGCGACGACCTCCAGCGGGTTGTCGAGCTTGAGTTCCCTGGCCTTCGCCTCCAGGTCGTACTCGGTGTACTTCGCCTTGGCCTGAGCGACCATCTTCTTCAGGACGTCCTCGGGCTTCATGCCCTTTGCGGCGGCGTAGGTGTGCGGGTAAAGGAAACCTTCCAGCGGATCCTTGATGTCGTCGTTGTTGTTCGCCCAGTCAGGAAGTCCGAGGCTCTCGTACTTCTCCTTGGCGACGTTCGCGGTGGTGCCCTTTTTGAGTCCGAGCCTCTGGTCGATCGTCGCGTAAACCGTGCTGTTGCGCTGACCCGGCGCCACGATCATGTTGTTCTGGCTCTTGGGGTCGAGCATCATATTCACGGCGCTTTCGGCGGACATCTCCTTCTTGAGGAGATAGACGCCGGCCTGGATCCGCTGCCCTTCGGGATTCTGCGACTGCGCCGACACGAACGCGTCGACGCTCTTCACCACGCCCGCCGCCTTCAGCTTCTGGCCGATCTCGTAGCCGCCCGAACCCTTGGCGATCTCGACCATCACTGTCTGGCTGGTGCCGTCGCCCGCATAGTCCGGCGCCTCGCCGAAACGGCTTTGGTAGAACTGGTAGCCGTAATAGCCGCCTCCGCCGACACCACCGACGAGGACCAGTGACACGACCAGGCAGGCGCAGCCATTGCGACTCTTCTTGCCGGTCTTCCCCTTGCCCTTGCCCTTTCCTTTGCCGCGCTTCCCGTCCGACGGGTCGTCGTCGAAGTCGTCGTCATCGTCGCTGCCGCCCGAGAAGAAGGCGTGCTCGCCCTGATCCGGTCCCGGGTCCCAGTCGGTCGGCGGCGCGGGCTCGGGTTCGCGTTCGGTTCGGCGACGGCTCGGCGGCTGCGGGGGCGGGTACGCGTCGGGAGTCCCGTAGTAGTCGGACTGCTGACCGCCGTACGGGGCCTGCTGGGCCTGCTGGCCTCCGTACGGATCGCCGGATTCGGATCCGTACGGGCCGTGCCCCTGGCCATGCCCCTGCTGCCCGGTGTCCCAACCCCTGTTGTACTGCTGGCCGTTCTGGCCCTGATACTGCTGGCCGTTGTTGTGGCCTTGATACTGCTGGCTGTTGTTGTGGCCCTGATACTGCTGGCCGCCGTTCTGGCCCTGATACTGCTGGCCGCCCTGATCGTAGTACTGCTGCTGATCCGGGCCGCCGTACTGCTGCTGTCCCTGGGCATAGTGCTGCTGCCCCTGGTCGTAGCCGGACTGCTGCCTGTTGCCCCAGTCGCCGTACTGGTTCTGCTGCTGCGGCTGCTGCGAATAGTGCTGCTGCTGGCCGCCGTAGGAAGGGGACTGGGCCGCCTGGCCGTCCTGTCCTCTCCATCCGTCGTCCCCGAACAACGGGTCCTCAGGATGCCACGGTTCGGAGCCTTGGCCCCGGCCATAATCAGTCATCGATCCCCTAGAAGCCGCGAGGCGGCGGTCGCGCGGCGCGTGTGGCCCGGCTCCCATCCGCCTCTCTGCTGTGCGGAGGCTGTTCGAACGCCTCCGCATCGCGCGGAACGTTACCGTACCGCGATCAGATGACCACTTCGACGCCATCCCCGGGAGCTTTACCTGACACCCGTTCGGATTCCAGCGCCTGCTGCAGGATGATGACGGCGGCGGCCTGGTCGATGACGGACCTGCCCTTCTTGGCTTTCACGCCCGAAGCACGCAGTCCCTGACTTGCCGTGACTGTGGTCATCCTCTCGTCCACGAGTCTGACCGGAACCGGGGCGAACATGCGGGCCAATTCCTGGGCGAAGGCACGGACCTTGACCGCGGCCGGGCCCTCGCCCCCCTTGAGGGAGCGAGGGAGGCCGACGACGATCTCGATCGGTTCGTACTCTTCGACGAGTTGCTTCAACCGCCGCTGGGCCGCCGGGACGTCGCGGCCCGGGACGGTTTCCACCGGGGTGGCGAGGATCCCGTCGGGGTCACACGAGGCGACCCCGATCCGGGCGTCCCCGACGTCGATGGCGAGCCGGCGTCCCCGGCGCATGACGCGTTCGTCTCCGCTCACTTGGCCGTCTCGGCCACAAGGCGCTCGACGGCCTCGACGGCCTCTCCGATGGCGGCCGGGTTCTGGCCGCCGCCCTGGGCGAGGTCGGGCTTGCCGCCACCGCCGCCACCGAGGGTCTTGGCGGCCGTACGGACCAGGTCGCCGGCCTTGAGGCCGCGCTCGCGGCCGGCCTCGTTGGTGGCGATGACCGTCAGCGGCTTGCCGTTGACGGTCGTGAACAGGGCGACCACGGCGGCTCGTCCACCCTGGATGCGGCCCCGTACGTCGAGGACCAGCTTGCGCAGGTCGTCGGCGGTCGTGCCGTCCGGTACCTGGCCAGTGACGAGGGCGACACCGCGTACGTCCTTGGCGCCCTGGGCGAGACCGGCGGCGGCCTGGAGGACCTTCTCCGCGCGGAACTTCTCGATCTCCTTCTCGGCGTCCTTCAGCTTGCCGAGCATGGTGGAGACCTTCTCGGGCAGTTCCTCCGGTCGGCCCTTGATCAGCTCCTGGAGCTGGGCGACGACCGTGTGCTCGCGGGCGAGGAAGTTGTAGGCGTCGACGCCGACCAGGGCCTCGATGCGGCGTACGCCGGAGCCGATCGACGACTCGCCGAGGAGCTTCACCAGGCCCAGCTGGGCGGTGTTGTGCACGTGCGTACCGCCGCACAGCTCCTTGGAGAAGTCGCCGATGGTGACGACGCGCACGCGCTCGCCGTACTTCTCGCCGAACTCGGCGATGGCGCCCTGCTTCTTGGCCTCGTCGATGCTCAGGATCTCGGCGTGGACGTCGAGGTCGCGGGCGAGCACCTCGTTGATCTTCTGCTCGACGTCCGTCATCACGGCCGTGGGCACGGCGGACGGGGAGCCGAAGTCGAAGCGGAAGCGGCCGGGCTGGTTCTCGGAGCCGGCCTGGGCGGCCGTCGGGCCGAGGGCGTCACGCAGGGCCTGGTGCGTGAGGTGCGTGGCCGAGTGGGCGCGGGCGATGGCCTTGCGGCGGCGTACGTCGATGACGGCCTGGGCGGAGGCGCCGACGGTGACCTCGCCGACCTGGACGACACCCTTGTGGACGTACACGCCCGGGACCGGCTTCTGGCAGTCGCGGACCTCGATGACGGCACCGGAGTCGACCTTGATGCGGCCCATGTCGCCGATCTGACCGCCGCCCTCGGCGTAGAACGGGGTGCGGTCGAGGACGATCTCGACCTCGTCGCCCTCGGTGGCGGCGGGGGACGAGACACCGTCGACGAGGATGCCGACGACCTTCGACTCGCCCTCGGTGTGCATGTAGCCGATGAAGTCGGTCTCGCCCGAGTTGTCGGCGATCTCGCGGTAGGCGCCCAGGTCGGCGTGGCCGGTCTTCTTGGCCTTGGCGTCGGCCTTGGCGCGCTCCCGCTGCTCCTTCATCAGGCGCCGGAAGCCGTCTTCGTCCACCGAAAGGCCCTGCTCGGCGGCCATTTCGAGGGTGAGATCGATCGGGAAGCCCCAGGTGTCGTGGAGCAGGAAGGCCTTGTCGCCGGCGAGGACCGTGCCGCCGGCGGACTTGGTCTCCGTGACGGCGGTGTCGAGGATGTTCGTGCCGGCCTTCAGCGTCTTGAGGAAGGCGGCCTCCTCGGCGAGGGCGACCGTCTCGATGCGCCGACGGTCGGTGATGAGCTCCGGGTACTGCTGGCCCATCACCTCGATCACGACGTCGATCAGGTCCTGGACGACGGGACCCGTGGCGCCGAGGAGACGCATGTTGCGGATGGCGCGGCGCATGATGCGGCGCAGCACATAGCCGCGGCCCTCGTTGCCGGGCGTGACGCCGTCGCCGATGAGCATCACGGACGTGCGGATGTGGTCGGTGACCACGCGCAGGGACACGTCGGAGTCGTGGGCGTCGCCATAGCGGACGCCGGTCAGCTCGGTGGCCTTGTCGATGACGGCCATGGAGGTGTCGATCTCGTACATGTTCTGCACGCCCTGCAGAATCATGGCGAGCCGCTCGAAGCCGAGGCCGGTGTCGATGTTCTTGGCGGGCAGGTCGCCGAGGATCGGGAAGTCCTCCTTGCCGGAGCCCTCACCGCGCTCGTACTGCATGAAGACCAGGTTCCAGATCTCCACGTACCGCTCGTCGTTGACGGCCGGGCCGCCCTCTTCTCCGAACTCCGGACCGCGGTCGTAGTTGATCTCGGAGCACGGTCCGCACGGGCCCGGGACGCCCATGGACCAGAAGTTGGGGCCCATGCCCAGGCGCTGGATGCGCTCGGCCGGGACGCCGATGACGTCGCGCCAGATGCGCTCGGCCTCGTCGTCCTCCTTGTAGACGGTGATCCAGAGCTTCTCCGGCTCCAGCCCGTAACCACCCTTATCCTGGGGCGAGGTGAGCAGCTCCCAGGCGTACTTGATGGCGCCTTCCTTGAAGTAGTCGCCGAAGGAGAAGTTGCCGCACATCTGGAAGAACGTGCCGTGCCGGGTGGTCTTGCCGACTTCTTCGATGTCGGGGGTGCGCACGCATTTCTGCACGCTGGTGGCGCGCGCGTAGGGCGGCTTGACCTCACCGAGGAAGTACGGCTTGAAGGGCACCATGCCCGCGTTGACGAGGAGCAGAGTCGGGTCGTCCGCGATGAGCGACGCCGAAGGGACGACGGTGTGCCCGCGCTCCTCGAAGAAGCTCAGCCAGCGGCGGCGAATCTCAGCCGACTCCATCAGTGGTCCTCATTCCGGTTGTACGAGTACGTCGACCGCTCGACGTACGTCGGGTTCTTGCTGTACTTCGGAGGCTTGCTGTTCTCCAGGGCGGCGACGCGCCGCGGGGAGGGCAGCTCGGGGTTCGCGTTCAGCCCGAGGGCCTCGTCGAGTTCGGCCTCGCGCTGGGCCATGCCGTCGCGGACGTCGAGCGCGAAGTCCTTGAGGCGATGGCCCGCTTCGAGCGCCTTGCCCGCGGCCTGGTTCGCGAGACTCTCGGGCGTCAGCTGCTTGAGCTTGCGGTTGACCTTGGTGGTGGCCCAGACCCCGGCGGCTGCGCCGGCGGTGAACCAGAACGTACGGCGGAACATCGCTGCGTCAGTCCTTCTTACCCCGGTTGTTCCGGCTGTTCCGCTTCTCCCGTCGCGCGGACGAAACGGTGCGGCCCACGATCACGGTACGGCGCTCCGACTTGGCGGGCGCGTCCTCACGTCGGCCGCCGATGGCCCTGCGTACGCCGTAGCCGAAGGCCGCCACCTTGACCAGCGGGCCGCCGAAGGTGGAGGCGACGGTCGTGGAGAGCGCCGACGCGTTCGACGTGACCTCCTGGACGTCGGAGGCGATCGCGTCGACCCGGTCGATCTGGGTCTGCGCGGAGCGCACCGCGGCGGAGGCGTCTGCCAGGAGCGGGACGGCCTGGTCGGTCACGTCCGCGACGAGCTTGGTGGTCGCCCTGAGCGTCTGGGCCAGCCTCGCGAGCGCCACCGCGAGGAAGGAGACCAGGATCGCCCAGAAGACGGCCACCAGGATCCCGGCCACCTCTCCACCGGACACTGCGCACCCGCTCCCTGCATTTCGTGCCTGCACATCTGAAAAGTCGTCTCACGAGCCTATCGCGCCCGGGATGGCGCTCCGTACCGGATTACGGCCAGGCCGTCGGCGGATGCGCGAAAGCCCGCCGCCTCGCCCGCCGGGAAGGGCGGGGAGACGGCGGGCCGACGCGCTTGTGGCGCTACGTCCGCTGAAAAGTGATCAGCGGGCGTAGTACTCGACGACGAGCTGCTCGTCGCAGATCACCGGGATCTCCTTGCGGTTCGGCTCGCGGTCCAGGCGGAAGGCCAGGGCGCGGAGGTTCACCTGGAGGTAGCGGGGGGTCTCGCCGTCGGGGGCGAAGCCACCCTCGCGGGCCACCTCGAACAGCGGCTTCTGGCGGCTGCGCTCGCGGACCATCACGACGTCGTCGGGCTTGACGCGGAAGGACGGCTTGTCGACCTTGTGGCCGTTGACCTCGATGTGGCCGTGGGTGACCATCTGGCGGGCCTGGTAGATCGTGCGGGCGATGCCCGAACGCAGGACCAGCGCGTCGAGACGGCGCTCGAGCTCGATGACCAGGGCCTCACCGGTCTTGCCCTGCGTCTTGGCGGCACGCTCGTAGGCACGGACGAGCTGGCGCTCGGACACGTCGTACTGCGCGCGCAGGCGCTGCTTCTCGAGCAGACGGACCTTGTAGTCCGAGTTCTGCTTGCGACCGCGGCCGTGCTCGCCCGGCGGGTAGGGGCGGGCCTCGAAGTACTTGACGGCCTTAGGGGTCAGCGCGATGCCGAGGGCACGCGACTTCTTGACCTTGGGGCGGGACTGGTTCGCCATGAACCAAACACCTCGTGTTTCTGATGCGAATACGGCTTCACCAGGGTTAGGGGAGGTCGCATCCGCAGCCTGGGAAACCCTGCGGGCCCTTGACGGACCTGCCGGGCAGCCGCTCCCTGGTCTGGGCACATACGTGCAGCACGCGAGTGGCCCACCGACCGCTCCGGGAGACCGGATGGTGGTGGGCTGCCCGCGACACCGTTCGACGGTGCGCGACGCTCCTGGATTCTCCCGCCTGTCGGCGAACAGCCGCTCGGCGAAGAGATTCCGGCTGGATGTCCCGTTCTGGTGGTGCCGACCGGAGCCGGACACGGGACTCAGCGCTGCAGAGAAGTCTACAGGGGGTTCAGGGCTGCTTCCGCCCGAGATGCTTTCTGGTCCACTCCACCGCGTCCGCGTAGCGCGCCTCGGCGCCGTGCCGGGTGGGCGTGTAGTACTCCCGGTCCTTGAGCGCGTCAGGGGCGTACTGCTGGGCGGCGATTCCCTCGGGCAGGTCGTGCGGATAGACGTACCCCTGCGCGTGCCCGAGCTTGGCCGCGCCCTTGTAGTGCCCGTCACGCAGGTGTGGCGGCACGGGGCCCGCATGTCCTTTTCGTACGTCCTCCATGGCGGCGCCGATCGCCATGGTCGCGGCGTTCGACTTGGGCGCCAGCGCGAGGGCGATGGTGGCGTGGCTGAGCGTGAGTGCGGCCTCGGGGAAGCCGATCATGGCGACGGCCTGGGCGGCGGCGACGGCTATGGGCAGCGCGTTCGGATCGGCCAGGCCGATGTCCTCGCTGGCGGAGATCATCAGTCGGCGGGCGATGAAGCGGGGGTCCTCGCCGGCCTCGATCATCCGGGCCAGGTAGTGCAGCGCGGCGTCCACGTCCGAGCCGCGGATGGACTTGATCAGGGCGCTCGCCACGTCGTAGTGCTGGTCGCCGTCGCGGTCGTACTTCACGGCGGCGCGGTCGACCGTCTCCTCCAGGGTCTGGAGGGTCACTTCCGTCTCCCCCTTGTCGAGCGCGGAGCCTGCCGCGGCCTCCAGGGCGGTCAGGGCGCGCCGGGCGTCACCGCCGGCGATCCGCAGCAGGTGCTCCTCGGTCTCCTCGGGGAGCGTGACGGCGTCCTTCAGGCCGCGCTCGTCGGTCAGAGCGCGCTTGATGAGACCGCGCAGGTCGTCGTCCGTGAGCGGTTCGAGGGTGAGGAGCAGAGAGCGGGAGAGGAGGGGGGAGATCACCGAGAAGTACGGGTTCTCGGTGGTCGCGGCGATCAGCGTCACCCAGCGGTTCTCGACGGCCGGGAGCAGGGAGTCCTGCTGGGCCTTGCTGAAGCGGTGGATCTCGTCCAGGAAGAGGACGGTCTCCTTGCCGAAGCCGCCGGTGGCACGGCGGGCGCCGTCGATGACCGTGCGGACTTCCTTGACGCCCGCGGTGATCGCGGAGAGCTCCACGAAGCGCTTGTTGGTGGCCTTGGAGACGACGTACGCGAGGGTCGTCTTGCCGGTGCCGGGCGGGCCCCAGAGGATTACGGAGGAGGGTCCGGCCGGGCCCCCGCCTCCTTCACCGACGAGCCGGCGCAGGGGCGATCCGGGCTTCAACAGGTGCTGCTGGCCCACGACTTCGTCCAGGATGCGCGGGCGCATCCGTACCGCCAGGGGGCTGCTGGACGGGTCCTTCTCCTGGCGTTCTTCTGCTGCGGCGGTGAACAGGTCGGGCTCCACGAGGAAAACCCTATGTCACGCGACTGACAACGCCCCGGGCCGCGGTCAGCCGGTCCGTTCGACGATCCGGACATCTGGTCCAGTCAGCCGGTGCGTTCAACTGGTCCGGTCAGCTGGTCCAGAACTCCCACCAGCGGGTCAGGATCAGCATGCCGATGATCCCGATGTGCAGCACGGGCAGCACCCAGGCGAACTCGCCGAGGAAGCCCTTCAGCCAGCCGGGCGCGGGCAGGAACCCGTGCCGGACGTTGAACGCGGTCACGGTCCAGAACATGACGATCGTGGCGACCCAGGCGAGGCAGCACCACAGGCACAGGGAGTTGATGTTGTAGAGCGACTGGTACATGAGCCAGGTGCAGAAGCCGACGCCGAAGAGCGTGCCCGCGTTGAAGGTCAGCCAGTACCAGCGCGGGAACGTGGCCCGGCCCAGGAGGCTCATGCCGACGCCGATGACGATGGCGTAGGTGACCAGGCCCAGCATCGGGTTGGGGAACCCGAAGACCGAGGCCTGGTCGCTCTTCATGATGTTGCCGCAGGAGACGACCGGGTTCAGGCTGCAGCCCGGAGTGAAGTTCGGGTCCTCCAGGAGCTTGAACTTGTCGATCGTGATGACCCAGGAGGCCAGCAGCCCGGCCGCGCCCGTGATCACCAGCAGGAGGGCGAGAGCGCGGCTCCCGCCCACCGTGCGTGGCGGGCCCTCGGCATGTGCCTGGTCGACTGAGACGCCTTCCCTGACTGTCGTCTTGCTCATCACGCCGTTTCCGTAGCTTGAGGGGGGTCGACGGGCACGGTCATTGTGCCGCACGCGCGCGCGTATCCACCGTTCGCTGGACATAAGGAGGTACGCACAGCGGCCCCGGAACGTTCGCTCGAAACGTCACCTCAGCCGTGCTTCCAACTCCGCCACGATCTCGTTCACCCCGACGGCCTCCTGCTCCCCGGACTCCATGTCCTTGAGCTGGACGACACCCTCGGAAAGGTCGCGCTCACCGGCGACGATGGCGTACCGCGCCCCACTTCGGTTCGCGCTCTTCATCGCCCCCTTGAGCCCCTTCCCGCCGTACGAGAAGTCAGCCGCGACGCCGACCTTGCGCAACTCGGTGACCACCCCGAAGAGCACCCGCCGGGCCTCTTCCCCGAGCGGCACCGCGAACACGCTGGTGGACGCGGGCAGTTGGAGCTCGACGCCTTCTGCCTCCAGGGCAAGGACCGTACGGTCGACGCCCAACGCCCAGCCGACCGACGGCAGCGCGGGTCCGCCGATCATCTCGGAGAGCCCGTCGTAGCGGCCGCCGCCGCCCACCGCGGACTGCGAGCCCAGACCGTCGTGCACGAACTCGAAGGTCGTCCGCGTGTAGTAGTCCAGGCCGCGCACCAGCTTCGGATCGTCCTCGAAGGAGACCCCGGCGGCCGTGATCAGCTCGCGGACCTCCTCGTGGTACGCCTTGCACGCGTCGCAGAGGTAGTCACGCAGCAACGGCGCCCCCACGAGCTGCTTCTGCACGTCGTCGCGCTTGTCGTCGAGGACGCGCAGAGGGTTGATCTGGGCGCGGCGCAGCGTGTCCTCGTCGAGTTCGAGCCCGCGCAGGAAGTCCTGCAGCGCGGCCCGGTACACCGGACGGCACTCCTTGTCGCCCAGCGAGTTGAGCAGGATGCGGAAGTTCCGCAGGCCGAGTGAGCGGTACGCCTGGTCCGCCAGGATGATCAACTCGGCGTCCAGCGCGGGGTCTTCGGCCCCGATCGCCTCCGCGCCCACCTGGGAGAAGTGGCGGTAACGGCCCTTCTGCGGGCGCTCGTAGCGGTAGTACGAGCCCGAATACCAGAGCTTGACCGGGAGGTTGCCCAGCTTGTGGAGGTTGGCCTCGAGCGCGGCACGCAGTACGGAAGCGGTGCCCTCGGGCCGCAGCGCGAGCTTGTCGCCGCCCTTGGTCTCGAAGGCGTACATCTCCTTGGTCACGATGTCGGTGGACTCACCGACCCCGCGCGCGAAGAGCTCGACACTCTCGAAGCCGGGCGTCTCGATGTAGCCGTAACCGGAGTTCCGCAGCGGGGCGGCGATCGCCTCGCGCACGGCGAGGAACTTCGCACTGTCCGGGGGAATCAGGTCGTACGTGCCCTTGGGGGCCTTGAAGGTGCTCACGGAAGTCTCTCGTCACATTCCTCGTCGAGGAGCGGATTCGGGATCCGCTGCCGGGCCGGCCGCCACCTGCCGCAGATACGGGTTGGTGGCGCGCTCCTGGCCGATGGTCGTCTGGGGGCCGTGACCGGACAGCACCACGGTCGAGTCGTCGAGCGGCAGGCACACGCGGGCCAGCGAGTCGAGCATCTCGGCCATGTCACCGCCGGGCAGGTCGGTGCGTCCGATGGAGCCGGCGAACAACAGGTCGCCCGAGAAGAAGATCGGCGGGATATCCGCCGCCTCGGGCAGCCCGAAGGTCACCGACCCCTTCGTATGGCCCGGCGCGTGCGCGACGGACAGCTCCAGACCGGCCAACTCCAGCTTCGCGCCGTCGGTCAGCTCCTTGACGTCGTCCGGCTCCCCCACGGTCAGCTCTCCCATGAGCGGCATCCCGATGGAACGGCCGAGACCCATCGACGGGTCCGTCATCATGTACCGGTCCTCGGGGTGGATCCACGCCGGTACGCCGTGCGCGCCGCACACCGGGACGACCGAGGCCACGTGGTCGATGTGGCCGTGCGTGAGGACGACGGCGACCGGCTTGAGCCGATGCTTCTTCAGCGTTTCCTCGACTCCCTCGGCGGCCTCGTGGCCCGGGTCGATGATCACGCACTCCTCGCCTGCGGCGGGGGCAACCAGATAACAGTTGGTGCCCCAGGCCCCGGCGGGGAACCCGGCAATGAGCACGATCGTCCTTCGGTATGTCGTAGGGGGGCGGGTGGCTGTGGACCAGAGCCTACCGGCGCTGCCGGAACCACAGCGAACCCATATACGGTACGGGGCACACGCAGGCGGTCGGCTCACAAGACGCACGCGTCCCACCTGACGTACGAGACGCATGAGGAGAGAACCCGGTGGTCACCCAGGAACAGCGGCGGCGTCAGCTCGCCCGGGAGAAGTTCTTGCGGCAGCAGCAGCGGCGTACGGCCGCGCGGCGCAAGGCACGTGTCCGCAACGCCTCCATCGCGTCGGCGCTCGGTGTGATCCTGGTGCTGGTCGGGGTCGCGACCATGACGGATGCCCTCAAGGGCGACGACACGAAGGACAACGCGAATGCGGAGGTGACCCCGAGCGCCTCCCCCAGCAAGGCGCCGGACCCCTGCGAGAAGCCCGCCGCGGGCAAGGTGAAGCCGCTCAGTTACAAGAAGGAGCCGGCGATGACCATCGACAAGTCGGCGGACTACACGATGAAGCTTGAGACGACCTGCGGCACGATGGACATCGAGATGCCGGCGTCGAAGGCTCCGCGTACGGTGAACTCGTTCAACTTCCTGGTGGGCAAGGGCTATCTGGACCACACCAAGTGCCATCGGCTCGTCCCCGAGGGCATCTACGTGCTCCAGTGCGGTGACCCCAAGGGTGATGGCACTGGCGGTCCCGGTTACACCATTCCGGACGAGAACCTGAAGGACGAGCGCCTGAAGGGGAAGGTGTATCCGGCGGGCACGGTGGCCATGGCCAACCAGTACAACGCGCAGACGAAGGAGGGCCGCGACTCCGGTGGCAGCCAGTTCTTCCTCGTGTACCAGGACAGTCAGCTGCCGCCCGACTACACGCCGTTCGGAACGATCTCCAAGGAAGGCATGGAGGTCCTGAAGAAGATCTCGGACGCCGGCGCCCAGCCCGCCGACCCCACGACTGGCACCACCGCACCGAATGCGACGGTCGTGATCAACAAGGCGACCGTGACGAAATCCTGATCGCCAGGTGCGGAATTTCGGTCGCGCGGTATGCGGACAGCCGCCCCGCCGGTCGCCTATGTTGGCCGTGACGAAACTGTGGACGATGCCGGGGGTACAGCCACCCTACGCAGGCATCATGTGGAGGAGGCGCTGTGAGCAGCGACCCGTGGGGCCGCGTCGACGAGACGGGCACCGTGTACGTGCGTACGGCCGATGGCGAGCAGGTCGTCGGTTCCTGGCAGGCCGGCTCTCCTGACGAGGCACTGGCCTACTTCGAGCGCAAGTACGAGGGCCTGGTTGTGGAGATCGGCCTCCTCGAGCGACGAGTGAAGACCACCGACCTGTCGGCCAAGGATGCGATGGCCGCGATCGACCACATCCGCGAGCAAGTCGACGCCCATCACGTAGTCGGCGACCTGGACGCCCTTCGGGTCCGGCTGGACAAGCTCGTGGAGACGGTCGACAAGCGCCGCGAGGAGCGCAAGGCCCAGCGGGCGAAGCAGTCCGACGAGGCGCGGCACTCCAAGGAGGCGCTGGTCGCCGAGGCGGAGGAGCTGGCGCAGTCCGACCAGTGGCGGGCGGCCGGCGAGCGGCTGCGAGCCCTGGTGGACACCTGGAAGGGGCTGCCGCGGCTCGACCGCAAGTCGGACGACGAGCTGTGGCACCGCTTCTCGCATGCCCGCTCGGCGTTCTCCAAGCGCCGCAAGGCGCACTTCGCGCAGCTGGACGCGCAGCGCGAGGAGGCCCGCAAGACCAAGGAGAAGCTGGTCGCGGAGGCCGAGGCACTGTCCGGCTCCACGGACTGGGGTCCGACGGCGGCGCGCTACCGCGAGCTGATGTCGGAGTGGAAGGCCGCGGGCCGCGCCCAGCGCGAGCACGAGGACGACCTGTGGAACCGCTTCCGCGGCGCCCAGGACATCTTCTTCGCGGCCCGCAGCTCGGTCTTCGCCGAGCGGGACGCGGAGCAGGCCGAGAACCTCAAGCTCAAGGAGGAGCTGGCCCAAGAGGCCGAGAAGATCCTCCCGGTGACGGATCTGAAGGCGGCCCGCGCCGCCTTCCGCGCCATCAACGAGCGCTGGGAGGCCATCGGTCATGTGCCGCGCGACGCCCGCCCGAAGGTCGAGGGCCGGATGCACGCGGTCGAGCGGGCCATCCAGGAGTCCGAGGAAACCGAGTGGCGCCGGACGAACCCGGAGGCACGTGCGCGTGCCGAGGGTCTGACCGGTCAGCTCCAGGCCGCGGTGGACAAGCTCCAGGGCCAGATCGAAGCGGCGCGCGCCGCGGGCAACAACGCCAAGGCCGACAAGCTCCAGAGGGAGCTCGATGGCCGTCAGGCGCTGCTGGACCAGGCGCTGAAGGGTCTGCAGGAGTTCGGCGGCTGAGTCTTCCCGCAGTTTTCCCGCTGCTACGCAGAAGGGGCTTCCGTACGCAACGTACGGAAGCCCCTTCTGCGTACTAGCGGCGCAGCGGTCGTTACGGCCTGCGTGCCGACGTCACCCGGTACACGTCGTACACGCCTTCCACGCCCCGTACGGCCTTCAGGACGTGACCCAGGTGCTTCGGGTCCCCCATCTCGAAGGTGAAGCGGGAGGTGGCCACCCGGTCGCGGGAGGTCTGGACGGCCGCGGAGAGGATGTTGACGTGCTGGTCCGAGAGGACGCGCGTGACGTCCGAGAGGAGGCGTGAGCGGTCCAGGGCCTCGACCTGGATGGCGACCAGGAAGACCGAGGACTGGGTGGGCGCCCACTCGACCTCGAGGATGCGCTCGGGCTCGCGGGACAGGGAGTCGACATTGACGCAGTCGGTGCGGTGGACCGATACGCCGCTGCCGCGCGTGACGAAGCCCATGATGGGGTCGCCGGGGACGGGCGTACAACAGCGGGCCAGCTTGACCCACACGTCGTCGACGCCCTTGACCACGACGCCCGGGTCGGCGCTGGAGCGGCGTTTGCGGCTGCGCCCGCGCGCGGGCGGCACGCTCTCGTCGATCTCCTCGGTGGCGGCCTCCTCGCCGCCGAGCGCCTGGACGAGCTTCTGCACGACGTTCTGCGCGGACACATGGCCCTCGCCGATCGCCGCGTACAGCGCGGAGATGTCGGGGTAGCGCATCTCGTGGGCGAGCGTGACCAGGGAGTCGCCGGTGAGGATGCGCTGGATGGGCAGGTTCTGCTTGCGCATCGCGCGGACGATGGCGTCCTTGCCGTGTTCGATGGCCTCGTCGCGGCGCTCCTTGGAGAACCAGGCGCGGATCTTGTTGCGGGCCCGCGGTGACTTCACGAAACCGAGCCAGTCGCGGGAGGGGCCCGCGCCGGCCGCCTTGGAGGTGAAGACCTCCACCAGGTCGCCGTTGTCCAGGGTCGATTCGAGCGGTACGAGGCGACCGTTGACCCGCGCGCCGATGGTCCGGTGGCCGACCTCCGTGTGGACCGCGTAGGCGAAGTCCACCGGGGTCGCGCCCGCGGGGAGCGCTATGACGTCGCCCTTGGGCGTGAAGACGAAGACCTCGTTGCGGGACAGGTCGAAGCGCAGGGACTCCAGGAACTCGCTGGGGTCCTCGGTCTCCTTCTGCCAGTCGAGCAGCTGGCGCAGCCACGCCATGTCGTTGACGGCGTCCTTGTCCTTGCCCAGGCCCTTCGGCGCGTCCGTGCGCACCTTGGAGGCGCCCGCGGAGGGGTCCTGCTTGTACTTCCAGTGCGCGGCGATGCCGTACTCGGCGCGGCGGTGCATGTCGAACGTACGGATCTGGAGTTCGACGGGCTTGCCGTTGGGCCCGATGACCGTCGTGTGCAGCGACTGGTACATGTTGAACTTGGGCATCGCGATGTAGTCCTTGAACCGGCCGGGGACCGGGTTCCATCGCGCGTGCACGGTGCCGAGGGCGGCGTAGCAGTCCCTGACGGTGTCGACCAGTACACGAATGCCCACCAGGTCGTAGATCTCCGCGAAGTCACGGCCTCGGACGATCATCTTCTGGTAGACGCTGTAGTAGTGCTTCGGGCGCCCGGTGACGGTCGCCTTGATACGGGCGGCGCGCAGGTCGGACTGGACCTCGTCGGTCACTATGGCCAGGTACTCGTCGCGCTTGGGGGCGCGCTCGGCGACGAGGCGGACGATCTCGTCGTACATCTTGGGGTAGAGGATCGCGAAGGCGAGGTCCTCCAGCTCCCATTTGATGGTGTTCATGCCCAGGCGGTGGGCGAGCGGCGCGTAGATCTCGAGGGTCTCGCGCGCCTTCTTCTCCTGCTTCTCGCGCTTGAGGTAGCGCATCGTTCGCATGTTGTGCAGGCGGTCGGCGAGCTTGATGACCAGGACACGGGGGTCCTTGGCCATCGCGACGACCATCTTGCGTACGGTCTCGGCCTGGGCCGCCTCGCCGAACTTGACCTTGTCCAGCTTGGTGACGCCGTCGACGAGGAGAGCGACCTGGTCGCCGAAGTCGCGGCGCAGCTGCTCGAGCCCGTATTCGGTGTCCTCGACGGTGTCGTGCAGCAGGCCTGCCATCAGGGTGGCCGGGTCCATGCCGAGCTCGGCGAGGATGGTGGTGACGGCGAGCGGGTGCGTGATGTACGGGTCGCCGCTCTTGCGCTTCTGGCCGCGGTGCCAGCGCTCGGCGACCTGGTAGGCCTTCTCGACCTGGCGGAGCGTGGAGGTCTCGATCTTCGGGTCGTTGCTGCGCACTATCCGCAGCAGGGGCTCCAGGACCGGGTTGTACGGGTTGGAGCGCTGGACGCCGAGGCGAGCGAGACGGGCGCGTACGCGATTGGACGAGCCGCCGGAGCGGGCGGGCTGGCCGGGCGCGGGGCGAACCGCGGGTGCGGTCGTGGGCGTGGGTGAGGGCTTGGGCCGCTCGCGCTCGGCAGGAGCAGGCTTCGGGCGCGACTGCTCGGCCGCTGTGCCGCCGGAGGCGGGCTGGGCATGCTGGACCGGCCCGCCGGTGTCGCTCCTGGCGTTCTTCGTGGGCGCGGCCGCGGTGCCCGTCGTCGAATCGGGCTTGGCGGCTGGGGGTGCCCCCAGGTGTTCAGCCCTGGGAGTCAGTGGCTGGGCCTCGTCTGCCAAGAGGGCTCCTCGTGCGCGATCCGGGTCCCCCGGTCAGGCTCCGGAGATCCCATGGTAGCGATCCCGTGCTGCGGACTCGCCTTCGCCCGGAGAGACGGCCTTGTCCAGGAGAAACGCAGGAGGCGGGCACCGGATTCCTCCGGGCCCGCCTCCGCGGTGTCCTACGAGTGTCCCAGGCCTTGCGTACGCCCTGCCTCAGGGTGCCCGCGCGTCGCTCAGACCGTGAGGAGCGCCTCCAGCGGGGCGCCGGCGAGGGCCGGTTCCAGCCGCCCCCGGCCGCCGAGGAAGCCGAGCTCCATGAGGACGGCCACCCCGGCCACCTCGGCGCCGGCCCGGCGGATCAGCTGGAGCGCGGCCTCCGCGGTGCCTCCGGTGGCGAGGACGTCGTCGACGACCATGACGCGGTCGCCCACGGCCAGGTCCTCGGCGTGCACCTCGATCTCGGCCGAGCCATACTCCAGCTCGTACGCCTGGCTCAGCGTCGCCCCTGGGAGCTTGCCGGCCTTGCGGACGGGGATGAAGCCGAGCCCGGCGCGGACCGCTACGGGGGCGCCGAGGATGAAGCCACGGGCCTCCAGGCCCACGATCTTCGTGGCGCCGCTGCGGACGCTGATCTCGGCGAGCGCGTCGGTGAGTGCCGTGAACGCCGCCGGGTCGGCCAGGAGCGGGGTGATGTCCTTGAACATCACGCCCGGCTCCGGATAGTCGGCCACGTCCCGGATACGGCTGAGGAGCAACTCCGAGATGTCTGTGAGCTCGCTCATCGGCGCTTCCCGGAAGGTCGGCCGCGGCCCCTGTTGCGGGACGACGGCTGGGAACGCTGGCCGCGCGGCGGCCCGACGACCGCGGGCGCCGCGTCTTCCGGCCCCTCGTCGTACGGCTCGTCGACGGCCGGGGCCTCCTGGGGCTCGCTCTGCGAGGCCGCCGAGGCGCGCTTGGCGAGTACGCGCTTCTTGAGCGCCTTCATCTGCGGCTCGCGCTCCTTGAGGTCGGCGACGAGCGGAGTGGCGATGAAGATCGAGGAGTACGCACCGGCCGCGAGGCCCACGAACAGCGACAGCGAGATGTCGTTGAGCATGCCCGCGCCGAGTACGCCGCCACCGATGAACAGCAGTCCGGCGACCGGGAGCAGTGCGACCACCGTGGTGTTGATGGAGCGCACGAGGGTGCTGTTGATCGAGCGGTTCGCCACCTCGCTGTAGGTCCAGCGAGTCTGTTTGGTGAGGTCCTTCGTCTGTTCCTTGAGGCTGTCGAAGACGACGACTGTGTCGTACAGCGAATAACCCAGGATCGTCAGCAGACCGATCACGGTGCCTGGTGTGACTTCGAAGCCGACGAGGGCGTAGATACCGACCGTGATGGTGATGTCATGGATGAGGGCGACGAACGCCGCCAACGCCATGCGCCACTCGAAGGCGATCGCCAGATAGATCACCACCAGGACCAGGAAGATCCCCAGGCCCTGCCAGGCCTTGGTGGCGATCTGGTCACCCCAGCTGGGTCCGACGAGTTCGGCGCTGATCCTCTCCGAAGCGAGGTTCATGTCCTGGGCGAGCTCGGACTTGACCTGGTCGGACGTGTCCGTGTCCAAACCGGCGACCTGGATGCGCAGCCCGCCACTGCCGAGGCCCTGCACGATCGCGTCGTGGCCGGCTGCCTCCTCCGCGTACTCCTCCGCCTGGGAGGCCGAGACGCTGGTCTTCGGAGTGGTGAAGACGGCACCGCCCTCGAACTCGATGCCCATGTTCAGGCCGCGTACCGCCAGGCCGACGATGGCCGTGATGGTGATCAGGATCGAGACGCCGTACCAGAGCTTGCGCTTGCCGACGAAGTCGTAGCCGACCTCACCGCGGTAGAGACGGGCGCCGAGGTTGCCGAGCTTCGACATCTCACGCCTCCTTCGGGTCGACGGGAGCGGATACGCGGCGGGAGCGGCGCAGCGGTGGCTTGGCGCCGAGGCGCTTCGGGTCCAGGCCGGACCAGCTGTGGCCGCTCGCGAAGAACTTCTTGCGGGCGAGGATCGTCATCAGCGGCTTGGTGAAGAAGAAGACCACGACCACGTCCAGGACGGTGGTCAGACCCAGCGTGAACGCGAAGCCCTGGACCTTGCCGACGGTGACGATGAAGAGCACCGCGGCGGCGAGGAACGACACGAAGTCGGAGACCAGGATGGTGCGCCGGGCGCGCGGCCAGCCCCGTTCGACGGCGGGCCGCAGCGTACGGCCCTCACGGACTTCGTCACGGATGCGTTCGAAGAACACGATGAACGAGTCCGCGGTAATACCGATCGCGACGATCGCACCGCAGACCGCCGGCAGGTTCAGCGCGAAGCCGATGGCCGGACCGAGCAGCGACATGATCACGTACGTCATGACCGCTGAGACCAGCAGTGAGGCGATGGCGATCAGCGACAGGCCGCGGTAGTAGAGCAGCAGGTAGATGATGACCAGGGCGAGGCCGATGGCGCCTGCGATCAGACCGGCCTCCAGCTGCTCGCCGCCGAGCGCGGCGTCGACCGTGGTGACGCTCGCCTCCTTGAAGGTGAGCGGGAGGGCGCCGTAGGACAGGACGTTCGCCAGGTCCTCGGCGGACTGCTGGGTGAAGCCGCCGGAGATCTGGGCGGATCCGCCGGTGATCGCCGTGTTGACCGACGGAGCCGAGACGATCTCGCCGTCGAGGACGATGGCGAACTGGTTCTGCGGCGGCGTCTGGCCCACCAGCTTGCCGGTGACATCGGCGAACTGATCCGAACCCTTGTTGTCGAACTTCATCTGGACGATCCAGCCCTCGCCGGTCGTCGTCGCGAACACGGCACTGGCGTCCTCGACCCGCTCGCCGTTCACGGAGACCGGACCGAGCGCGTACTTGTACTGGGACTCCGGATCGCAGGCGACGATGGTTTCGGAGTCCTTGGCCTGGCTGGCCTTCTCGCTCGCCGCGGCACGGCCCTTCGCCGTGGAACAGTCCAGCGCGTCCAGCCGCTTCTGCACGTCGGCGGCAGCGGCGCTGCCGTCGGAGGGGTCGGCCGGCGGGGAGGCGCTGCCGCTGGGCGTCGTGGAGGGCGTCGGGTCCGCCTTCTTCGCGTCATCCTTCGCGGCGAGGCCCTCCGTCACCGCGCGGCCCTGGGTGGTGGCAGTGGCGGAGGGAGTCGGCGAGGGAGACTTCCCGGAGGCAGAAGGCGACGCGGAGTTCCCGGAAGGGCTGGGTGACGGGGAAGCGCCGGGGTCCGTCGCACTACCCGTCGGCGCCCCGGTCAGAACCGGGCGGAAGTAGAGCTTGGCGGTGGTACCGACCTGCTCCCGGGCCTGCGCCGAGTTCGTGCCCTTGGGGATGTTGACGATGATGTTCTTGTCGCCCTGCGTCTGGACCTCCGCCTCGGAGACGCCCAGGCCGTTGACGCGACGCTCCATGATGCCGACCGCGGTCTTCATGTTGGTCGGGTTGATCGCGTTCTTCTGACCTGGCTCGTTCTGGGCCTCGAGCGTGATGCTCGTGCCGCCGGCGAGGTCGATGCCGAGGCGCGGCGTCGTGTGCCCGGAGGCGAACATGCCACCGGTGAGCGCCACGATCGCGATCAGCATCAGGGCCAGAGTGCGACCCGGCTTCCCCTGGGCGCTCTGCTTTCGGCCCTTCTTAGGTGCTGCCACCTTCTCGTTCTCCCTCGTTGTCCGCCCGGCGACGGGGCACCTGCGCGGACGGCCAATAAATGGTGTCGAGATTCCCCGCGAAACAACATGACCCGGGGACCGCGGTGCGCGAGCGGCGCACTCCGCGGTCCCCGGTCATGACTACTTCGCGTCGGACTCGCCGTCGGACTTCTTCAGCTCTGCGTCATCGGCCTTCTTCGGCTCCTCGTCGGCGGTCTCGTCGGCCGCTTCCTTCTTGCCGAGGTCGATGGGCTGGTCGTCGGAAGAGTCGGCGGGCTCGTCGGTCTCGGTGAGGGAGGAGGCATCGTCCGGGACGACGGCTTCGTCGGTCTTCAGGTCGTGCTCGACGCCGTGGACGATGCGGTTGTACTCGTCGTCGCTGAGGACGGCACCGATGGCGTTCTTGGCGAAGAGCAGGTCGACGCCCGGGCCTGCGTCAACGAGGACCGTGTCCTCGTTGACCTCCTTCACCGTCGCGTACATGCCGCCGATCGTGCGGATACCGGAGCCTGGCTGCATTTCGTTGCGCATCTGCGCAGCGGCTTGCTGCTTCTTCTTGGCCGACCGGGTCATCAGGAACATGGCCCCGATGAGCACGATGAACGGGAGGAGGGTCACGAGACTCACGGGTCGGAACTTCCTTCATTCGACCGCGATGCTGTGCGGCCTGATGGATGGGGGTATATATGCGCCGCCGACAAAGGCGGCATCGGCGGAGTCTAAGCGAGTCCGCACTCAAGGAACAACGCCCAGCATTACACCGTGGTTCCTCGTCCGGCGAGTCTGCGCCCCCTCACGCCCCGAACAGGTCCTGTTGTCCGTTTCCACCGGCGGAAGGCCCGGGCCGGGTGAGGCCGAAATGCGCCCATGCGGCCGGTGTGGCGACGCGGCCGCGGGGAGTGCGGGCCAGCAGTCCCTCGCGTACGAGGAAGGGCTCGGCGACCTCTTCGACCGTTTCGCGCTCCTCCCCCACTGCCACGGCGAGCGTGGACAGGCCGACCGGTCCGCCGCCGAAGAGCTTGAGCAGGGCTTCGAGGACGGCGCGGTCGAGGCGGTCGAGACCTCGGTCGTCCACCTCGTACACGGCGAGGGCCGCCGCGGCGATGTCCCGGGTGATGACGCCGTCGGCCTTGACCTGGGCGTAGTCGCGCACGCGGCGCAGCAGGCGGTTGGCGATACGGGGCGTCCCCCGGGAACGTCCGGCGATCTCGGCGGCTCCCTCGGCACCGATCTCGAGGTCGAGCAGGTGCGCGGAGCGGTGGATGACGCGCTCCAGTTCGGCGGGCTCGTAGAACTCCATGTGCGCGGTGAAGCCGAAGCGGTCGCGCAGCGGGGGCGGCAGCAGTCCCGCGCGCGTGGTGGCGCCGACCAGGGTGAAGGGCGGCAGTTCGAGCGGGATGGCGGTGGCTCCGGGGCCCTTGCCGACGATGACGTCGACGCGGAAGTCCTCCATCGCCATGTAGAGCATCTCCTCGGCGGGCCGCGACATGCGGTGGATCTCGTCGAGGAAGAGGACCTCGCCCTCCTGGAGGGAGGACAGGATCGCGGCCAGGTCTCCCGCGTGCTGGATGGCGGGGCCGCTGGTGATGCGGATCGGGGCCTCCATCTCGGCCGCGATGATCATCGAGAGGGTGGTCTTGCCGAGGCCGGGAGCCCCGGAGAGCAGTACGTGGTCGGCCGTGGCGCCACGCGCGCGTGCCGCGCGCAGGACGAGGTCGAGCTGCTCGCGGACCTTCTCCTGGCCGATGAACTCGTCCAGGTCCTTGGGGCGCAGGGCGGCCTCGACGGCCTGGTCCTCACGGTCGGCGGACGCACCGACGAGCCGCTCGGCGGCGCTCTCGTCGGTCGGGTCGTCCCAGTTCACTGAAGTTCACCTCCCAAGGGGGTGCCGGGGAGGTCGTCCGGCCGGGGGTCCGGGGGTTGCCCCCCGGGAAGATGCAGCATTACGTGTGCCTCGCGGTCTGGTAGTTCGTACGGGCGTGCGTGCCTGTGCGCGGAACTCGCCTGCTAGCGCGCCCTGTTCAGGCTCTGCAGGGCGGACTTCAGCAACTGGCCCACCTGGGGAGCCCCTTCGGAGGCCTCTGCCTGCGGCGCGACGGCCGAGACCGCCTCGTCGGCCTCCCTTGTCGCGTACCCGAGTCCGATGAGCGCGGCGTGCAACTGCTCGCGCCAGCCGGTAGAGACGGGCGTACCGACGGCCGGGCGGCCCGTGCCGAGAGGTTCGCCGAGGCGGTCCTTGAGCTCCAGGAGGAGTTTCTGGGCCCCCTTCTTGCCGATGCCCGGGACAGCCATGAGCGCCTTCTCGTCACCGGTGGAGATCGCGCGGCGCAGGTCGTCCGGGCTGTGCACGGCGAGCATCGCCTGAGCCAGCCGCGGGCCGACACCGCTCGCGGTCTGCAGCAACTCGAAGGTCTGCCGCTCGTCGTCGTCCACGAAGCCGTACAGGGTCAGCGAATCCTCCCGTACGACGAGGGACGTGGCGAGTTTCGCCTCCTTGCCCATGCGGAGTCCGGACAGCGTGCCCGGCGTGCACTGGACGGAGATGCCGATGCCGCCCACTTCGACCACCGCGGAGTCGGGGGCGAGGGCGGCGACCGGGCCGCTGACGAAGGCGATCATCGGGGGGCCTTTCGGGCAAGTGACTGGGCCTGCTGCCGGGCCTGTTGGGCCCTGGCTTGGGCCTCGCGGGCCTGGGCGTGGGCCTGTTGCAGACGGTTGGTGGCCGGGGCACGCCAGATGTGACAGATGGCGAGCGCGAGGGCGTCGGCGGCATCGGCGGGCTTCGGGGGTGCGTCGAGCCGCAGCAGGCGGGTGACCATGGCGCCGACTTGGGCCTTGTCGGCCCGGCCGTTGCCGGTCACGGCCGCCTTGACCTCGCTGGGGGTGTGCAGGGCTACGGGCAGTCCGCGACGGGACGCGCAGAGCATGGCGACAGCGCTGGCCTGGGCGGTGCCCATGACCGTCCGTACGTTGTGCTGGCTGAACACCCGCTCCACGGCGACGTATTCGGGCCGGTGCTCGTCGATCCACTGCTCGATGCCCTGCTCGATGGCGACGAGGCGGTGGCCGACATCGGCGTCCGAGGGCGTCCGTACGACCCCGACGCCGAGCATCGTCAAGGGGCGCCCGGCGACGCCCTCGACAACACCGACGCCGCATCGGGTCAGCCCCGGGTCGACACCCAGTACACGCATCCAGCCCCCCTCTTTGCGGCCTGAACCGCCGCCGCTCTCGCGGACCTGGCTGAGCACCATCCGGGTTCCTCAATTGATGGTTACGGTCCGTGGACGGTGATCTTTTGATTGACGCCAGGCTATCCGCTGCCACCGACAACAGCGGCGGGCCGGTGGGAGAGGTCCCACCGGCCCGCCGAAACCTGCGGCGCTCGCGGTAGCGCTACGCGCTCGCCTTCTCCATGACCTCGTCGCTGACGTCGAAGTTGGCGAAGACGTTCTGCACGTCGTCGCTGTCCTCCAGGGCGTCGATCAGCTTGAAGATTTTCTTGGCGCCCTCCTCGTCCAGCTCGACCTGCATGGTCGGGACGAAGTTGGCCTCTGCGGAGTCGTAGTCGATGCCGGCGTCCTGGAGGGCGGTGCGGACCGCGACCAGGTCGGTGGCCTCGCTGAGCACCTCGAAGGACTCGCCCAGGTCGTTGACCTCCTCGGCGCCCGCCTCGAGTACGGCACCCAGGACGTCGTCCTCGGACAGCTCGCCCTTGGGGACGATGACGACGCCCTTGCGGTTGAAGAGGTACGAGACCGAGCCCGGGTCGGCCATCGAGCCGCCGTTACGCGTCATGGCGACGCGTACGTCGGAGGCGGCGCGGTTGCGGTTGTCCGTGAGGCACTCGATGAGCACCGCGACACCGTTCGGACCGTAACCCTCGTACATGATGGTCTCGTAGTCGGCGCCACCGGCCTCGAGACCACCACCGCGCTTGATCGCGGAATCGATGTTCTTGTTCGGGACCGACGACTTCTTCGCCTTCTGCACGGCGTCGTACAGCGTCGGATTGCCGTCCAGGTCCACGCCGCCCATGCGCGCCGCGACCTCGATGTTCTTGATCAGCTTCGCGAAGAGCTTGCCGCGCTTGGCGTCGATCACGGCCTTCTTGTGCTTCGTCGTGGCCCATTTAGAGTGGCCGGACATCTGCCTGTCTCCTTCGCGTAACCCATCTCTGTCCGAACGGCAGAGATCCTACAAGGACTCCGCTGTACGGTCCGCGCGCACCATGTCGACAAACAGACCGTGCACGCGGTGGTCGCCGGTCAGTTCCGGGTGGAACGACGTGGCGAGCGCGTTGCCCTGGCGTACGGCGACGATGTGGCCTTCGTGCTCGGCGAGCACCTCGGCCTCGGCTCCGACGGACTCGACCCAGGGGGCGCGGATGAAAACGCCCTCTACAGGATCGCCTTCCACGCCCTTCACGTCGACGGCCGCTTCGAAGGATTCGTTCTGCCGTCCGAAGGCGTTGCGGCGCACGATCATGTCGATGCCGCCGATGGTCTCCTGGCCCGAACGCGGGTCGAGGATCTTGTCGGCGAGCATGATCATGCCGGCGCAGGTGCCGTAGACGGGCATTCCGGCCCGCACGCGCGCGCGGAGGGGTTCCATCACTCCGAAGAGGACGGCCAGCTTGGAGATGGTGGTGGACTCGCCGCCGGGAATGATCAGTCCGTCGACCTCGGCGAGTTCCTCGGGGCGCCGCACCGCCCTGGCCTCGGCATCGGCCGCGGACAGGGCGATGAGGTGCTCCCGTACGTCGCCTTGGAGGGCCAGGACGCCTATGACGGGTGCTTCAGTCATGGGGTGCTTACCAGCCGCGGTTCGCGTAGCGCTCGGCCTCGGGGAGGGTGTCGCAGTTGATGCCGACCATGGCCTCGCCCAGGTTGCGGGAGGCGTCCGCGATGATCTTGGGGTCGTCGTAGAAGGTGGTGGCCTTCACGATGGCGGCGGCGCGCTTGGCCGGGTCGCCCGACTTGAAGATGCCGGAGCCCACGAAGACGCCTTCGGCGCCGAGCTGGCGCATCAGGGCGGCGTCGGCGGGAGTGGCGACACCACCGGCCGAGAACAGCACCACCGGGAGCTTGCCGAGTGCGGCGACCTCCTTGACGAGCTCGTACGGGGCGCGGAGGTCCTTGGCGGCGGCGTACAGCTCGTTGTTGTCGTAGCCCTTGAGGCGGGCGATCTCGTTCTTGATCTGGCGCAGGTGGCGGACGGCCTCGACGACGTTCCCCGTGCCGGCCTCGCCCTTGGAGCGGATCATGGCCGCGCCCTCGGCTATGCGGCGCAGGGCCTCGCCGAGGTTCGTGGCGCCGCAGACGAACGGCGTGGTGAAGGCCCACTTGTCGGAGTGGTTGACCTCGTCGGCCGGGGTGAGGACCTCGGACTCGTCGATGTAGTCGACGCCGAGGGACTGCAGGACCTGGGCCTCCACGAAGTGGCCGATCCGCGACTTGGCCATCACCGGGATGGACACGGCCTCGATGATGCCCTCGATCATGTCCGGGTCGGACATCCGGGCCACGCCGCCGTCCTTGCGGATGTCCGCCGGGACCCGCTCCAGGGCCATGACGGCGACGGCGCCCGCGTCCTCGGCGATCTTCGCCTGCTCCGGCGTGACGACGTCCATGATCACACCGCCCTTGAGCTGCTCGGCCATACCGCGCTTCACGCGCGCGGTGCCGGTTTCGGGAGCCTGGGCGGAGTTGGAGAGCGTGCTCGACACGGGTTGACCTCACTCGCTGAAAGAGGGTTTCTGCAAACACCGAGGAAACGCGAGGGGACCAGGCCACTGCAAGGGCCAATGGGGAGCCGGTGGCATGATTTCGCCCCCGCCGCTCCTACCCGTCCCCTGCCGGGGCGCTGCCCCGGTCCCGCTGGGGGCTGCGCCCCCAGACCCCCATCGGCCTGAACGGCCTCGTCCGCAAACGCCGGACGGGCTCAAGATCAGCGCCTCGGGACGGATAGGGGCGGCGGAGCGAAACCCAGGCCAGGTGCCCAGCCCGCACCTAGGCCGCGCGATCGGCCAAGGCCGCCGGAGGCTCGTCGTCCATTTCGAAGGCCAGCGGGAATGGTGCGTGGCCGGCCAGCCGGAACCAGCGGACCTTGCGGTGGCGGCGCAGGGCGCGGGCGGCGCGTACGGCGTCGTTGTGGAAACGGCGGGCCATCGGCACCCGGCGCACCGCCTGGGCGAGCTCGCCGGCGGCCTCCTCGCCGCCGGGGGCCTCGCGTACCGCCTCGACCTGCTGTGCCTCCCCGAAGACGGCCCGCAGGGCCTGGCTGAGGTCGCTCTCGGCGACTTCCCGCTGCTCCTCCTCGGCCTGCCGGGCCGCGTGCGCCGCTTCGTAGAGCACGATCGAGGCGGCCGGATCGAGCACTCCGGCGGTGGCCAGTTCCTGTGCGACCGACGCACGCCGCAGGAGTTGTGCGTCGAGAGCGGCGCGCGCGGCGTCGATCCGGGCATGCAGCCGGTCGAGTCGGCCCGCGGTCCAGCTCAAGTAGAGGCCGATCGCCACAAGGGCGACCACGATCCAGATCAGGGTGGAGGTCACGGGCGCACAGGCTACCGGTGCGGGACCAGGCCTCCTGCGCGGCCCGGGGCCGCACGCGGATCACCGGGATCAGCTGAGTGCGTCACCCGTCCCGACCACTGTGAAGCGCATGGTGATCGTGTCCTCCGGCACGGCCTCCACGAGGCAGCCCAGCCTCTCCCCGATCATCCGCGCCACCGCGTACAGCCGGATGCGCTCCTGAGGCGTGTGAGCGGGAAACGTCGCCCATCCCTGACGGGCCAGCTGCGCGCCGATCTCGGCGGCGAACACCGACCGGGCCCGCAGCTCCTCCTCGGCCGTCAGAGGCGTCGTGGCGCCCTCCTGCGGCACTTTCCGCACGTTTCGCAGTTCCCGCACCAGACGCCCCTCTCAGTCCCGCGCCAGCCCGAACCGCGCCCGCAACCCGCTGCGTTCGTCGGCGGCGACCGCGGCGGCTCCGTCCGTGACCGTCTCGTACACGGAGAGGATGTCCGCCCCGACCGTCGACCAGTCGAATCGCCGGACATGCGCGCTGCCCCGCTCACGCAGCTCCGCGCGGCGCCCGGAGTCGGCAAGCAGCCGTACCGCGGAGGCCGCCAGCGCGTCCGCGTCCTCGTTGGCGAACAGTTCGCCCGCCGCGCCCTGGTCGAGGACCTGCGCGAAGGCGTCGAGGTCGGAGGCGAGGACGGGCGCGCCCGCCGACATGGCCTCGACGAGGATGATCCCGAAGCTCTCCCCGCCGGTGTTGGGGGCGACGTACAGGGCGACGCTGCGGAGGAACCGCGCTTTGTCCTCGTCGCTGATCATGCCGAGGAACTCGACGCGTCCGCGCAGTTCCTTGGGGAGCGACTCGACGGCCTCCTTCTCGTCACCGCGGCCGGCCACCAGGAGACGCGTCCCCGGTCGTTCGGCGAGGATCTTCGGGAGGGCCTTCATGAGGACAGGCAGGCCCTTGCGGGGCTCGTCGATGCGGCCGATGAAGCCGATCGTCTCCCCCTGCCACTCGGCCTTGGGCTCGGCCTTCGCGAAGAAGTCGACGTCCACGCCGTTCGGGATGACGACCGCGTCGCCGCCCAGGTGCTCGACGAGCGTGCGCCGCGCGTACTCGCTCACGGCGATCCGTGCGCTGATCTTCTCCAGGGCAGCCTGGAGGATCGAGTACGCGGCGACCATCGCACGGGAGCGCGGGTTGGACGTGTGGAAGGTCGCGACGATGGGACCCTGTGCGGCCCAGCAGGCCAGCAGGCCGAGCGACGGCGAGGCCGGCTCATGGATGTGGATCACGTCGAACGTGCCGTCGTGCAGCCAGCGCCTGACCCTCGCTGCCGACAGGAAGCCGAAGTTGAGCCGGGCCACCGACCCGTTGTACGGCACCGGAACCGCGCGGCCGGCCGAGACGACATACGGCGGCAGGGGGGTCTCGTCGTCCGCCGGGGCGAGGACGGACACCTCATGCCCGAGACGGATGAGGTGCTCGGCCAGATCGCGGATATGGAACTGGACGCCGCCGGGCACGTCCCAGGAATACGGGCAGACGATGCCGATCCTCACGGGCGCTCCCCGTCGGACGGCTCGGGGCGGGGTTCCAGGTCAGCGAGCCACAAGCGCTGCAGCATGTGCCAGTCCTCCGGATGGTCGGCGATACCCGTGGCGAAGGCGTCGGCCAGCGCCTGCGTCATGACAGACGTCTTCTCGGTCCGGGTACCTGTCTCGGGGACATCCACCGGAGGATGCAAACGGCCCCGCATCATGTGCGAGTCGTCGTACCAGAGCGTCACCGGCAGCAGCAGGGCGCCGGTCTGCTGGGCGAGCAGCGCCGGGCCCGCGGGCATCCGCGTCGTCTCTCCGAAGAACTTCACCTCGACTCCGGAGGCGGAAAGGTCACGGTCCGCGACCAGGCAGACCAGGCCGCCGTCGCGCAGCCGGCGGGCCAGCGTGCCGAACACGGACGCGTCGTGCGCGAGCACCTCCATGCCGAGGCCCTCGCGATAGGCGACGAAACGGTCGTACAGCGTCTCCGGCTTGAGCCGCTCGGCGACCGTGGTGAAGGGCGTCTCCAGCTTGGTGGTGACCCAGGCGCCGGCGAGGTCCCAGTTGCCCAGGTGCGGCAGCGCGAGGATGACGCCCTTGCCGGATGCGAGCCCGTCGGTCAGGTAGTGCAGATCCTGGGCGCTGAAGCCGCTCGCGATGCGCTCCCTGCTCCAGGCGGGCAGCCGGAAGGACTCCATCCAGTAGCGCAGATACGAGCGCATGCCCGCCCTGGAGAGCTCGGCGAGCCGCTGGGGGGTCGCGTCGGGCACCACGCGCGCGTAGTTGGATTCCAGACGGCGTACGCCCTTGCCGCGCCGTTTCCAGGCGATGTCGGCGATGGTCCTGCCGAGCCGTACGGCCACGGGTTCGGGGAGCTTCTTGACAGTGCTCCAGCCCAGGGCGTACGCGCCGTCCGTCAGCCGTTCACGCACACCGCTCACGATGTGGCCTCGCTGCTCTGTGAGCTGGTCTTTGAGCTGCTCTGCGAGCTGCCCTGTGGGGCGCTCTCCGGGCCCTCTTCCCGGCTGTTGTCCCTGCCGTTGTCCTGGCCGTTGTCCTGGCCGTCCGGCCGGTCGCCTTCCTGGCCGGTCGCGGCATCCGCCTCCGCGGACTCCCTGCGCACCGTGACGACCCGCTGGATCAGCGTGACGACGCTGCCCACGGCGACGATCCACAGGGCGATGGGCAGCAGCACATGAATACCGGGTACCCCGAACGTCTCGAAGCCCGCAAGACCGGCCGCGACCAGCGAGATCACCAGGCGCTCGGCCCGCTCGACGAGGCCGTTGACCGCGACGGGCAGGCCGATCGATTCGCCACGGGCCTTGGTGTACGAGACCACCTGGCCGCTGGCCAGGCAGAAGATCGAGACGGCGCACAGGATGTTGTCGTCGCCACTGCCCGCGTACCAGAGCGCGAAGCCGCCGAAGATCGCGCTGTCGGCGACCCGGTCGAGGGTCGAGTCCAGGAAGGCGCCCCAGCGGCTGGACCGGCCCATCTGGCGGGCCATGTTGCCGTCGACGAGATCCGAGAAGACGAACAGCGTGATGACGATCGTGCCCCAGAAGAACTCGCCCCTCGGAAAGAAGACCAGCGCGCCCGCGACCACTCCCGCCGTGCCCAGGAGCGTGACCGTGTCGGGGCTGACGCCGCGGCGGATCAGAAACGCGGCGAACGGTGTGAGAACACGCGTGAAGAAAGCACGCGCGTACTTGTTCAGCATGGCCTTCCCGAGGGTCGGTGTGGCCGCGCGGCCCCTGCTGGCCACCGGCTGGCCCATCGTAGTCACGCGCGCGCGTGGGCGGCGGGCGGGACCCTGAGCGCACGATCCCGTCCTTTGTATGGACGCGCCGTGACGTGAGTGGAAAGCTCGAAAGGACCGCGGGCGTCACCGGAGCCGCCAACCGCACGCGGCACGCGGGTCCGCATGTCCGCGCCCACACATGACCTCACCGTGCACGGGAGGCAAGGCCATGGGCGACAAGGCGAACGCACACCCCGGAGCCGCCGGCAGGGCTACGGCGGCCGACCACCCCGCGTCCGTACGGAATGTGGTGCTGGTCGGCCACTCCGGATCGGGCAAGACGACTCTGGTGGAAGCTCTCGCGCTGACAGCGGGAGCGGTGAACAGGGCGGGCCGCGTGGAGGACGGCGGCACCGTCTCCGACTACGACGAGATCGAGCACCGGCAGCAACGGTCGGTACAGCTCTCCCTGGTGCCCGTCGAATGGGGCGGGTACAAGATCAATGTTCTGGACACTCCCGGATACGCCGACTTCGTCGGGGAGTTGAGGGCCGGTCTGCGAGCGGCGGACGCGGCCCTTTTCGTCGTCTCGGCCTCGGACGGGGTGGACGGCTCGACCCGCATGGTGTGGGAGGAGTGTGCGGCGGTCGGTATGCCGCGGGCCATCGTGATCACTCACCTCGAAGCGGCCAGAGCCGATTTCGACGAGATGACGCGGACCTGCGCGGAGGCCTTCGGCGCCGACGACCCGGACGCCGTACTGCCTCTGTATCTGCCGCTCCACGGAGCGCCGGGCCCCGACGGGCACGCGCCCGTGACGGGTCTGACCGGGCTGCTCTCGCAGAAGCTGTTCGACTACTCCTCCGGAGAGCGCAAGGAGTCCGAACCGGGTCCCGACCAGCTGCCGCTCATCGAGGAGGCCCGCAATCGGCTGATCGAGGGCATCATCTCCGAGAGTGAGGACGAGACCCTCATGGACCGCTATCTCGGCGGCGAGGAGATCGACTTCAAGACGCTGGTGGAGGACTTGGAGCGTGCGGTGGCGCGCGGGGTCTTCTTCCCGGTGCTGGCTGCCGCGCCCGCGGCCGACGGCGCCCGTCAGGGCCTGGGCACGGTCGAGCTGCTGGAGCTCATCACCGGCGGCTTCCCGACCCCGCTGGAGCCCGAGGCACCCACGGTCACCACTCCGGACGGCAAACCGCGCGGGATCAAGGCCTGCGACCCGAACGGGCCGCTGGTCGCCGAGGTCGTGAAGACGGCGAGCGACCCCTATGTGGGCCGGATCTCCCTCGTCCGCGTCTTCTCGGGCACCTTGCGGCCCGACCAGACGGTGCACGTCTCCGGGCACGGGCTGGCCGATCGCGGGCACGAGGACCACGACGTCGACGAGCGCATCGGCGCCCTGTCCGCACCGTTCGGCAAGCAGCAGCGCACCCTCACGCACGCCATCGCGGGCGATATGGCGTGCGTGGCCAAGCTGAACCGCGCGGAGACCGGCGACACGCTCTCGGCCAAGGAGGACCCGCTGCTCATGGAGCCGTGGGAGATGCCCGACCCGCTGCTGCCGCTGGCCATCCACGCGCACAGCAAGGCGGACGAGGACAAGCTCTCGCAAGGCCTGAGCCGGCTGGTCGCCGAGGACCCCACGATGCGCCTGGAACAGAACCAGGACACCCACCAGGTGGTCCTGTGGTGCCTCGGCGAGGCCCACGCCGACGTCGCCCTGGAGCGGCTGCGCAGCCGGTACGGCGTCCAGGTCGACGTCGTACCGCACAAGGTCTCTCTACGGGAGACGTTCGCCGGCAAGTCGGCCGGCCGCGGCCGGCATGTGAAGCAGTCCGGCGGGCACGGGCAGTACGCGATCTGCGAGATCGAGGTCGAGCCGCTGCCCGGCGGCTCCGGCATCGAGTTCGTCGACAAGGTCGTCGGGGGCGCCGTGCCGAGGCAGTTCATCCCGTCCGTCGAGAAGGGCGTGCGCGCTCAGGCCGCAAAGGGTGTGGCCGCGGGCTATCCGCTCATCGACGTACGGGTGACGCTGCTCGACGGCAAGGCGCACTCGGTGGACTCCTCGGACGCCGCGTTCCAGACCGCCGGCGCGCTCGCCCTGCGCGAGGCCGCCGCCGACGCGAAGATCCATCTCCTGGAGCCGGTCGCCGAAGTGACGGTCCTGGTCGGCGACGACTACGTGGGCGCCGTGATGAGCGATCTGTCGGGGCGGCGCGGCCGGGTCGTCGGCACCGAGCAGGCCGGCGGCGGGCGGACGCTCATACGGGCCGAGGTCCCCGAGATCGAGATCGACCGGTACGCGGTCGATCTGCGCTCCCTCTCGCACGGAACCGCACGGTTCAGCCGGCGTTACGCGCGGCATGAGCCGATGCCGGCGCACCTGGCCGAGAAGATCCGCGAACAGGCCCAGGATTCTCCCTAGTTGATCTCCCGTAGGGTCGGCGGACAGCTTGGGCTGTCCGCCGACGGTTGTCGGTCCCGGCGGCTACGCTGAGAACCTGATCAAGGCGACGACCTGATCAACAGGTGTGCGGAGTACGGAAGTCGGGAAAAGCCGCAGCAGCGGAGCAAGGCGGCGATGGGGGCGGTCAGTGGCGGACGACGGATTCGATTTCAGGCCCGGGGCACAGATTCCGCTCCAGGGTGCCGCGGGACAGACGGCGGCGACGTTCGCCCTGGCCTCGGCGGCGTACCGCGACGACCCCGTCGAGAAGATCCTCGAAGCCAACAGCGAGTGGCACAAGTCGACCGTCAAGCCGGGCCTCAAGTGGGCGACGATCTGCAAGCCGAACCTGGGTGAGGCGTTCGCCCGCGCCGTGCAGCTGAGGATGCTGGGCGGTGCGCGCAAGCCGCTCATCCAGTCGTTCGGCACGGAGCCGCAGGTCGTCGTCGAGCACTGTCTGGCGGCGAACCGCATCCGCAAGGAGCGGGACAGCTGGCTCACCGCCGTGATGGTGCTGACAGGTCTGATCTTCCTGCCCGGTCTGCTGGTGTGGCTGCTGGTCTTCCAGATCCGCCGGACGATCGACAAGACCACCAACAAGCGTGCCTCCGCCCTCGCCACGGCCCTGCTGATCGGTGTGGCCGCCCTCGCCGTGATCTTCCTGATCCGGATGCCGTTCACCGGCTTCTGGGCCTGGTATGCGCGCGCGGCGGTCGTCGCACCCGTCCTCGGCTGGTTCTGGGCGAGGCAGATCTGCGAGCGTACGGCGAAGGACATGCGCGAGCGCTGGGCCAGTCTGCTGGCCGGCGGTGGCGTAGGCGCCAAGATCCCCGAGGCGGTGCCGGGCAGTCCCGGTGAGACCGCGGCCGAGCGGCTGCGCCAGGGGCTGGCCCGGCTCACCGCCGAGCAGCAGTCCAACTCCGTGTTCTACGCGGGCCCCAAGGGCATACTCGGCATGGGTACGCGCTGGGGCAGCTGGCATCTCGCCGAGGATCTGGTGCCGGCAAACGCCGACAAGGAGATCCACCCCTTCCGCAGCTGGGACGTCATACGCTCGATCCACGATCAGCTGCGCATGCTGGAGCGCGGTCCGCTCAACACCGGTGGCTTCCCGAAGCCTTCGATACGGCACTGGGTGGTCACGCCGATCGGTGAGAACGCCGCGGAGGTGTCCCGGCCGGGGGGTACGGACGTGGACGCGTACCAGATCAAGACCCACGCCATCCAGGACATCTGCAACAAGCAGCAGTTCGGCAGCGGTGACCGGCACTACCTCGGGGTCCAATGGACGCTCTGGGACGGCCAGTTGATCATCACGATGCTGATCACCGTGACCGTGCTGCACGAGACCTTGCGGATCGAGGTCACCGGTCATGCCCTGGGGCCTGTGCACTCCCTGTTCACCTCGAAGCCCGCGGCCAAGACGAAGGAAGTCGCCAAGACGGTCAAGTTCTGGGAGACGACGGAGCGGAAGCTGCCGCTGGTCGAGACGGACGAGGTGGTACGGCTCGCGGTGCGCGCCCCCTTCACCTGGTATCCGCCGATCCTCGACTGGCTGGGCGGCAAGCTGGTCCTCCCCGAGCCCTTCGGCCTGCGCCACGCCTGGGCCGACAAGCCCTGGCGCCACCGCTTCATGGCAGACGACGCCCTGCGCGCCGCGACACCCATCCTCCGCGTGGTCCACGCCGCGGCCATCCGCGTCCTCGACGAGAACGGCGTGAACACCGAAAAGTTCGGCACCCGCTCAGCGTTCCTGAGCACCCAGGTCCAGGACGCGGCCCCCAGCAAGGCAGACGTCTACGACGCGTAGGCCTCCGGCGGTTCAGCGGGGGTGGGGGTGCCCGGAGGCAAGGGTGCCCTGTGACACTGGGCGCGGTTCGAAGCTGCGAGTCCGTCGTGGCCGGTCGCGCAGTTCCCCGCGCCCCTGAAGGGCGCGGTACTGCCCGCCCGGTCGTCACAGGGCGCCCTTGCTTCAGGGCCCGCACGACCGCACTTCCCCCGCGGAGCGCTCAGGCCGCCGTAGGCCACGCCTCCGCGAGCATCTTGCGGGTGTCCGCAAGGAGTTGAGGCAGGATCCTGGTGTGCCCGACGACCGGCATGAAGTTCGTGTCGCCGCCCCACCGAGGCACGACATGCTGGTGAAGATGCGCGGCGATCCCCGCGCCCGCGACACCACCCTGGTTCATGCCGATATTGAACCCATGCGCCCCCGACGCGGAGCGCAACGCAGCCATCGCCTGCTTCGTCAGCTCGGCGAGCTCCGCGGTCTCCTCAGCGGTCAGCTCCGTATAGTCCGCGACGTGCCGGTACGGCACGACCATCAGGTGGCCGCCGTTGTACGGGTACAGGTTGAGCACCGCGTAGACCTGCTCACCCCGCTTGATGACGAGCCCGTCCTCGTCGGACTTGGCCGGGATCGAGCAGAACGGGCAGCCGTCGTCGGCACCAGGGCCGCTGGGCTTGTTCTCCCCCTGGATGTACGCCATCCGATGGGGCGTCCACAAGCGCTGGAACGCGTCCTGCGTCCCCACCCCGATCTGCTGCTCCGGCTCACTCGTCATGTGGTGCAGCATATGGCTTCACACACCATGCACGGCAAAGGCCCCCGGGGAAAACCCGGGGGCCAAAGCGCCGCTGTGGCAGGGCCACGATCACACCTGGACCCGGCGCTCCACCACGTCCACGAGCTTCGCCAGTGCCTCGTCCCGGGGAATGCCGTTCTCCTGTGAACCGTCGCGATAGCGGAACGACACGGTCCCCGCGTTCATGTCGTCGTCGCCGACGATGATCATGAACGGAACCTTCAGCTTCTGCTGCGTACGGATCTTCTTCTGCATCCGGTCGGACGAGGCGTCCACCTCGACCCGCAGCCCCTTCTGCTTCGCTTCGGCAGCGAACTTCTCCAGGTACTCGACGTGCGCGTCGCCCACCGGGATACCGACCGCCTGCACGGGAGCCAGCCACGCCGGGAACGCACCCGCGTAGTGCTCGAGCAGCACCGCGAAGAACCGCTCGATCGACCCGAACAGGGCGCGGTGGATCATGACCGGACGCTGCTTGGAACCGTCGGGCGAGGTGTACTCCAGCTCGAAGCGCTCCGGCAGGTTGAAGTCGAGCTGGATCGTCGACATCTGCCAGGTGCGGCCGATCGCGTCCTTGGCCTGGACGGAGATCTTCGGCCCGTAGAAGGCGGCGCCACCCGGGTCCGGGACCAGCGGCAGTCCCTGCTTCTCGGCGACCTGGGCCAGCGTCTCGGTCGCTTCCTCCCACGCCGCGTCCGAGCCGACGAACTTCTCCGGATCCTTGGTCGACAGCTCCAGGTAGAAGTCGGTCAGACCGTAGTCCCGCAGCAGATCGAGGACGAAGGTGAGCAGCTTGTCGAGCTCCTCGGACATCTGCTCGCGCGTGCAGTAGATGTGCGCGTCGTCCTGGGTGAAGCCGCGGGCCCGGGTCAGGCCGTGCACCACACCCGACTTCTCGTAGCGGTAGACCGTACCGAACTCGAAGAGCCTCAAGGGCAGTTCACGATACGACCGCCCACGCGCGTCGAAGATCAGGTTGTGCATCGGGCAGTTCATGGGCTTGAGGTAGTAGTCCACGCCGTCGTCGAGCTGCATGGGCGGGTACATACCGTCCGCGTACCAGTCCAGGTGCCCCGAGGTCTCGAAGAGCTTCCCCTTCGTCGCGTGCGGGGTGTAGACGAACTCGTAGCCCGCCTCCTCGTGGCGGCGCCGCGAGTAGTCCTCCATCACCCGACGGATGATGCCGCCCTTGGGGTGGAAGACGGCGAGGCCGGAGCCGATCTGCTCGGGGATCGAGAAAAGGTCCAGCTCGGAGCCCAGTTTGCGGTGGTCGCGCTTCTCGGCCTCGGCAAGGAACTCGAGGTGCGCCTTCAGCTCGTCCTTGGACGGCCAGGCGGTGCCGTAGATGCGCTGGAGCATGGGGTTCTTCTCGCTGCCGCGCCAGTACGCGGCGGCGTTGCGCATCAGCTTGAACGCCGGGATGTTCCGGGTGGTCGGCAGGTGCGGACCCCGGCAGAGGTCCTTCCAGCACAGGTCACCGGTCTTGGCGTCGATGTTGTCGTAGATGGTCAGCTCGCCGGCACCCACCTCGACGTCCGCGCCGTCGTCGGACGAAGCCGAGCCCTTCAGCCCGATGAGCTCCAGCTTGTACGGCTCGGAGGCCAGCTCCTCACGCGCGGCCTCGTCGGTCACCACACGCCGCGAGAAGCGCTGGCCGCGCTTCTGGATCTCCTGCATCTTCTTCTCGATGGCCTTGAGATCCTCGGGCGTGAACGGCTTCTCCACGTCGAAGTCGTAGTAGAAGCCGTCCTTGACCGGCGGGCCGATGCCCAGTTTGGCCTCGGGGAAGAGCTCCTGCACGGCCTGCGCCATGACGTGCGCGGTGGAGTGGCGCAGGATGTTCAGACCGTCCTCGGAGGAGATCTCGACGCCCTCGACGGTCTCGCCGTCCTTCACCTCGTACGCGAGGTCCTTCAGCTCGCCGGCCACGCGTGCGGCGACGATGATGCGCTCTCCGGCGAACAGATCGGCGGCCGTAGTGCCCGTCGTCACCACGCGCTCTTCCCGCTCGGAATCGCGTTGGATGATCACACGGACGTCTGACACCGGTCTCTCCTGACTGCAAGGGGCACGCGGATCTTTGATTACGCGCGCAATAGACAAGGGCGATCGTACCGAGCCCAGGGCTCCCCTTGCGAAACGGTCAGGCCTGCCCCGCCGTCCGCCGCCTCAGTCCCCGCCGCACGCCTCCTCGAAGAAGGCCGTGATCTCCGCCGTCTCCTGCAGCGACTTCATCAGCCGGTCCCGCTCCGCCTCGTCCACCTGCACCGGCACGACCCCGGAGGCCCCGGTCAGCCGCCGGAAGCCGCCCCGGCTCTCCAGCCGCCCGTGCACCCGTACCGGCAGCCCCACCAGATGGGCATGGCCCGCGATCCGGTACGCCTCCTCGTCGAGCGTCATCCGTACGTGTGGGATCTCGGCGCCCGCGATGACCCGCAGCCGTACGGCGCCGTCACCGCGCGGCTCCGACCTGCGCATCCGTACCACCGTGCCCGTGATCCGCACCGCCACGGACGGCTCCTCGCGCAGATAGCGGGCACCGGCCTCGCGCAGCACGGGCAGGTCGCCGGGTGAGAACTCGACGGGCTCGGCGGGTGTCGCGCAGCCCTCGGGGACTCCGGCGGCGGGTGCCCACTCGACGGCGATCCGGGCACCCTCGGTGCCCTTCACGAGGGCTACGAGAGCCTCTGTGAACTCATGGCTGACGCCCGCTTCGACGGCGCCGTCGAAGGCGTCCATGCCGCCGGTGGCGCGTTGGTAGTCGATGGCCTCGCGGGCCGCGTACACCGCCTGGTGGAGCCGGACGGCGAGCGGCCGTCCAGTGGCGACGGGCACCAAGGCGGTCAGTTGCCGGCCGCCGGGCGCGGCTGAGACGAGCACGTCCTCCAGGGACGCGGCGGCGGGCCTGCGGTGGCGGGCGCCGTAATAGCCCGCACGCGCGCGTACGGCGAGGGCGCCCGCAAGGAGCATCTGGCGGGCTGCTTTGCGCAGTTGCTCCTCGACGGTCCAGGGCGTGGCGCCCAAGGGCCCGGTGGGCACATCGCGCCACCAGTGAATCTCGTCGCTGGGCACGGCGAGGGCGACCAGGACGTCACGCGCGGAGGGCAGGCCGCTGCGCGAGAGCGCGACGAGGGCCTCGCCGAGGAGGTCCTCGCTGTCGGGGAAGGCCCGGCTCTCCGGCACGAGCAGGCTGGTGCCGGCGCCGCCGGGCCCGGGTGGGGTCCAGCGGCCGTACCGTCCGGCGGCTCCGCCACGGCGCTGCCAGCCGTGCCGATGCAGCAGCGCGCTGAGGACGGCGGGGTCGACCTGGTCGGGCCTGGGCGGCCGGTCCCACTGGCCCGGCGGCTCCACCGGGTGGGGCCTGGCTGGTCGTGCCGGTTCGTCGGTCGGGCGGTGCGTCACGGTCTGCCTCCGGTTCCGACCCGCGTCATGATCTCGCAGAGCGCCCGGTCGTCGAAGATGCGCGAGGTCGGTATCCGCACGGTGGTCCTGCGCCGGCCGGTGATGCGATGTCCGGCGAGGTTGGTCCAGTAGCAGCAGTGCCGCAGATCGAGCCGGTCGTGGCTGGCGCGCAGCCAGTCGTCCTGGGATCTGGGCACGAGCATCACGACCAGGATCTTGTGTACCGAGACCGGGCTGCGGGCGAGCTTCTCCAGGTGGGCGTTGTCGAGCGTGAAGGAGAAGGCCGGGCCCGGGGGGTTCGGCGGGATCTGGTACGTGCACTTGAGCTGCACCTTGATGGTGACTTCGTCGTCGACCGTGTGCCCGGGGGCGCTGTGGCTGACGTGCCAGTCGATGCCGTTGTCCGGAAAGGGCTGGGACAGGGAGCAGCCCGCGGCTGCCGCGACTGCGTGCAGATAGCCGACCTGCAGTGTCTCCATGCAGGCGGTGGTGGCGAGTGTGCCGCGATGCGGTGGTGTCCGCTGAGGCAGCAGCCCGCCCTGTTCGGGCTGCGCGATGGCCATTTCCAACAGCCTTCCGAAACCGGTGAATTCCCGCGACGGGCCGCTGAACTGCAAAGACCCGTATCTCTGTTGTCTCCTTCCGGCGTACGGCGCAAACAGCACGGGTATCACCGAATCGGGCAGAGGGCGGCGCGGACGGTGCGTCAACTGCCGAAGGCGAACGAGGAGTTGCGTGCGCATGACGTGCTGGTACGAAGGTCCACTGGCCGCGTTCGACACCGAGACGACGGGTGTGGACGTGGAGACCGACCGGATCGTGTCGGCCGCCGTCGTCGTCCAGGACGCTTCCGGAAGCCGGCCGCGGGTGAGCCGCTGGCTGGTCAATCCGGGCGTTCCGGTGCCCGAAGGGGCAACGGCGGTACACGGTCTGACGGAGGATCACCTGCAGCGCAACGGCCGCTGGCCGTCGCCGGTGATGGACGAGATAGTCAGGGAGCTGGCCGAGCAGAGCGCGGCGGGACGCCCGCTCGTGGTGATGAACGCGCCGTTCGATCTGACGCTGCTCGACCGGGAGTTGCGTCGGCATCGGGCGTCTTCGCTGGACCACTGGTTCGAGACCGTGCCGCTGCGCGTGCTCGATCCCCGGGTCCTCGACAAACACCTGGACCGCTACCGCAAGGGCCGCCGCACGCTGACCGATCTGTGCGCGCACTACGGTGTGGAGCTGGCGGGCGCGCATGACGCGGCGGCCGACGCGCAGGCCGCGATGGATGTCGTACGCGCGGTGGGGCGGCGTTTCGCGGCCCGCCTGGAGCGGCTCTCGCCGGCCGAACTGCACACGCTGCAGGCGGTGTGGCACGCGGCGCAGGCCCGCGGCCTGGAGGCGTGGTTCGCACGCAGTGGCACGGAGGAGGCGGTCGATCCGGCATGGCCTCTGCGTCCGGAGCTCCCTGCGGCGGCGTAGGCCCAAGAGAAGCGCCCTGGCTCTGACATGCGAAAAACCGGTCCGTCTGTGACGGACCGGCTGTCTCCGGGTGGGCGATACTGGGTTCGAACCAGTGACCTCTTCGGTGTGAACGAAGCGCTCTCCCACTGAGCTAATCGCCCGGGAACGCACTGAACCATACAGGCCGAGCGGGGTTCTCAACAAACCTGTTGATGGTTCCCGCCCAGGTACGCGGCCAGCCCGCGCCGCCCCGCCCGCATCATCAGCGCGTGGTTGGCGCGGAACGCCGGCCGTCCGGGCAGGGCGAGGCGCCGGAGCAGGGGCTTGGTCACGTGGACTTCCTGGTCGTAGCGGGCGCGCGTGCCCGGCCCCTGCGAGGTGAGCGTCCAGCGTGCCCAGCCGTCCAGGTCGCCCGTCATCGCGATCTCCAGGACCCCGGCCGCCCGGTCGCGGCGTACCTCCCGCGCGGTGAACACCAGGTCGTACGGGAGCAGTGAGCGGATACGGACGATCCCGCTGCGGTCGTCGATCCGCGTCACCTCCCGCACCTGCGGCCACCACCGGGGGTAGTTCTCGGCGTCGGCCAGCACGTCGTAGACGTCGTCGGCCGATGCGCCGAGAACCCACAGGCTGCGGAAGCGGTAGTGCGTCCAGTCCATGACCCGAGTCTGCCCACTGACCCGGTGGTGCCTCCCGCACTCGCCGGTCGTTGCGCGCGGCGAGTGCGGGAGGAGCTGGGGAGGCTGCGTCAGGCGACCGTCATGACGGGATCTTGTCGCCGACCAGCGCCAGGTTCTGGATCGCCGCCAGCCCGTACAGCGCCGTCGCGTTGGTGGACACCCACGCCGCCTCGCTGCCGGGCACCAGCGCGGTCGGGCCCTCGATCTTCTTCGTGGACCAGTCGGTGGACTCCTTGTAGTCCCAGGTGTCGGCGCTGTTGTAGAACTGCCGCCACGCACGCGCGGCCAGCTTGTCGTCGCCCAACTGAACAGCGGCGTACGCGTCCTGCCGCGCATGGCCCTGGAAGAGCAGCAGGGAACCGAAGTCGGAGCCGTAACGGGCCTTCTGCTCGGCCTTCGTGGCGTTGAAGTAGCGGCAGTAGTCGAGCCACGCCTCCTTGAACTTCGGCATGTCGATCTGGTCGATGAGCTCGGCGTTCAGCTCGACCAGGCCGAACATCGCCGACAGGTGCGAGACGCTGACCTTGGCTTCCTTGGCGACGGCGAACTTCCCGGTGTCCAGGTCGTACAGCGCGTTGCCCTGGACGAAGCCGTTGGGCTGGGCGGCGATGGTCTCCATCGTGGACAGGACGCGTGCCTTGGCCTTCTCCCACTTGGGGCCGCGCCGTTCCCACTCGGTGAGCCATGCGGAGACCAGGCCGCTCCAGTCGGTGCCGAAGCCGATGGAGAGGGCGTTGCGGTCGGGGGTGTAGGGCTCGGTGCGGATCTTGCGGATGGGGTCGAGGACGAGGAACGTCTCGTCGGAGTCGACATTGGCGTGCATGAGGTCGCCGACGCGTTCGTCCGCGGTGAGGAAGTAGTAGTAGCGGCGGTAGGTGGTGTTGGCGATGCGCTGCTGCTTGGCGCTGTCGGCGTAGTGCTGGACGCCGTGGCGGGTGCCGAGGCCCGCCCACTTGCCGAGGTGGTAGACGTCGACCTCGCCGGTGTGCCGGGTCATGGCCTCGGCGAAGCGGAAGATGTCGGCGCGGCCGGAGCGCATGTACGCGAACCAGAGCCACAGGTCGGGCGAGAGCTCGGAGTTGTCCCAGGCATAGCCGCCGATGTCGTAACACCACTGGTGGCGGCTGGGGTCGTAGCTGTGCATGATGTCGCCGTAGTCCCAGAAGCCGTACCAACGGCGCATCTCCACCTGGTCCTTGTAGTAGGTGAAGAGGAAGTCGAGGTGGTCCTCGATCTTCGCCTTGGCGGCCGTGGAGCGGTCCGGCTCGGCGAACAGCTTGCCGAAGACGCCCGCCTTGATGAGCTGCCCCGGCGGGGCGGCGAGCTGCGGCGGAGTGCGTACGGCCTCGACCTGCTGGGCCATCGCCTCGGCGCTCGGTGTGGACTCGTGGGCCCAGAAGAGGAGTTCGCTGGTGCGGGCGATGCCGTAGGGCGTGCCGAAGCCGGGCTCGTAGTCCTCGTAGGTGATGTTGAGGCCCTCGAGCTGTTCGGGGTACGTGTCCTGGCCCATGCCGTCGTGGTAGAAGCGCAGGTCCATGGGCTGCGCCTCGGGCGACCAGAGCCAGAGCGTGACCTCGGCCTCGTCGGTCTGGGCCTCGCGGATGTCGAGCTGGGCGGGAAACTTCTCCCAGAAGTCCCTGAGACCGAAGGCGAATCCACCGCTCGCGCCGCCGACGTACCCGAAGCCGCTCGCCCGACGGCCGCCGCCTGCGGGGATCCAGCCGTGGCCCTTCTTGGTGCGCTTGCGGACGCCGAAGCCGTCGGCCGAGAGCTGCGAGAGGGTGTAGTCGCCCCACTCGGGGATGTATTGCAGCCGGGTGGTCACCCGCTGGTCCCAGGTGGACGGGTCGGGCAGCTTCTTGCCCTCGAACTGGGCCGTCCGCACGGCCGCCCCCGGGTCGCGCCGCAGCCCGGTGATGCCCTTGACCGCCTCGCGCAGCAGACCGGTGCCCTCGCCGCCGATGCGAATGTGCCGGTCGTACGCGGCGTCCCGCATCGGCACCTTGAAGCGCACACCGATGCCGCGGATGAAGTCGCCGCTCGCCTTGCCGGGCTCCTGCTTCCCGTCGAACGTGATCGTGTGCACCATGCGGAACGACTCGGCGCCCGCGTAGAAGTAGAGCCGGATCGAGAAGGGCATCCAACTCCGGCCGCCCTTACGGTGCTTGCCGTCGATGCGGACCGCGGCACGTACCGGCCCGTCCTGCTCGACCTCTACCTCGCCGATGACGCTCTCGAACCGCTCGTACTTCTCCGCGCCCTGGTCGCCGTCCTCGATCTCGGGCTGGCGCAGCAGCACGAGCCGGCCGTCCTTGGCGATCTCGGTGGAGCCGCGGGTGACGGACTTGATGAGCGTGGAGCCGCTCTTGCCGATCTTCGCGGTGATGACACCGGTCGATATGTCGATCGTGCCGCCGCTCTTGTCGACGGTGACCTTCTTCTCGGACGCCGCCGGCGCACCGGCGGCGAGCGTCAGCTTCCCGGCGCCGACTCCGGCCCCGACCGCGTGCGCGGTCCACTTCAGCGAGCCGTCGGGCCAGTAGCCGATGGGCCAGGACTGGACCGGCACCTCCTTGCCGTCGGCGTCCTTCAGCGCGAACGTCTGGTCCTTCTCGTACGCGCCCTTCGGCCAGGGCACGCCCACGGTGGAGCCCGGGGCGGCGCCGAGGCCGCCCTCCTCCAGCCAGTCCAGGGTCACCGGGTCGGCATCGCCCGGCTCGGCTCTGGGCGCGGCCTGCGCGTCCTGGGTTCCCAAGGCCCAGCTGAACTGGGCGGCGGCGCCGGCGACTGCGGCGGCCTTCAGGAGGGACCTGCGAGGGATGGGAGACATGGCCTTTCCTTTCCGTGCGGGGAAGTCAGGGGCATGACAGAGAGAGGTACGACGCCAAGGGCGCCGACCTTGCTTGAGGTGCGACCGCTCAGCGGCGCCGGCCGCGCGCCTCCACGGCGAGGGCCGCCGCCGCGACGGCCCCCAGGACGGGGATCGCCAGCGGCGCGACGAACCAGGCGGAGCAGGCCACCATGACCAGTCCGCCGACGATCAGAAAGGACCCGGCGGGATCGAGGACGGTACGGCGCGCTGCGGCACCGAGCAGCACCCGCCACGACGCATCGGGCTCCCAGACCGCCGCCGCACGCATTCCGGCGACGACCAGTCCGATCAGGGCGAACATCCCGACGACGCCGACGAGCGGCCCGCCGGGGATCCCGGCCCGTACGGCCTGCACATCCACCCAGACCGCGACGGCCGCGACCCAGCCGGCGACGCCGACGACCCACCCGCGGCGCACGGCCGCCCGGAAGTCGGCGACGAACTCCCGCCAGCCGCCGCCCTGATGCTCCGTACGCCGCCGCAGATGCCGCGCCCCCGCGGCGAACGCGGCGGGGTACGTGACCAGGGGCAGCGAGGCCAGCGCGATCCACACTCCGGTGAGCAGACACTCGGCGAAGAGGCCGAACCGCTCGGCGAACACGGACTCCCGCGGCGGACCGCTTGTCTTGACCGGTGCCTGGCTCATGTGGCGCCTCAGCCCTTCAGACCCGACGTCGCCATGCCGTCGATCAAGTAGCGCTGGAAGGCCATGAAGAAGGCGAGCACCGGCATCAGGGCGACCAGCGACATGGCGATCATGCCGCCGTAGTCGGCCAGTCCCTCCTGGTCGACGAACATCTTCAGGCCGAGCGAGACCGTGTACTTGTCGGGCTCGTTGAGGTAGATCAGCGGGCCCATGAAGTCGTTCCAGGAGTTGATGAAGGTGAAGATCGCACTGGTGATCAAGGCGGGGCGGCACAGCGGCAGCACGATCGACCAGTAGATGCGGAAGTGCCCGCAGCCGTCGATACGGGCCGCCTCGTCGAGTTCCTTGGGCAGGTTGCGCATGAACTGCACCATCAGGAAGACGAAGAACGCCTCGATGGCGAGGTACTTGCCGAGCAGGAGCGGCGTGTACGTGTTGATCATGTTCATGTTGCGGAACAGCACGTACTGCGGGATGAGCAGCACGTGATACGGCAGCAGGAGCGTGCCGATCATCAACGTGAACATGAGGTTGCGGCCCGCGAACTTGATCTTCGCGAAGGCATAGGCCGTCAGTGAGCAGGAGATCAGGATCCCGATCACCGAACCGACCGCGAGGAACAGCGAGTTGAAGAAGAACGTGGAGATCGAGATGTCCGCGATGCCCTCGGTCAGGCGCGTGTAGTTGGACGTGATCGGGTCGGTCGGCAAGAGGTCCAGGCTGCCGACGATGTCCTCGCTCTTCTTGAGCGAGCCGCCGATGACCCAGACCACCGGATAGAGGATGACCGCGAGGATCGCCAGGGACCCGATGTGCCAGGCGAGCGAACCGGGCAGCCTGCGCCGGAAGTTGCCCGCCTTCGCCGACCGGCCCGATGTCGACGGACCTTGCGTCGGCGTGATCTCTGTGGCCTGCGCGCTCATCAGGCGCCCTCCTCGTAGTGCACCCAGCGCTTCTGGGACCAGAACAGCACCGCCGTCACCAGGGCGACCGCGACCAGCAGCATCCAGGCCATGGCGGAGGCCAGACCCATCCGGCTGTTCTCGAAGCCCTGGACGTAGAGGTAGCAGGTGTAAACCATCGAACCGTCCGCAGGGCCACAGGAGTTGCCTCCGGCGCCGCCACCGACGATGTACGCGGAGCTGAAGATCTGGAAGGAGTGGATGGTCTCCAGGAGGACGTTGAAGAAGAGGACCGGGGAAATCATCGGCAGTGTGATGTTCCAGAACCGCCGCAGCTTGCCCGCTCCGTCGACCTCGGCCGCCTCGTACAACTCGCGCGGCACCTGCTTGAGGCCGGCGAGGAAGATGACCATGGGGGCGCCGAACTGCCAGACGGTGAGCGCCACCAGGCTGTAGATGATCATGTCCGGGTCGCCGGTCCAGCCGCCGACGTTCACGCCGAAGATCTTCTGCGTACGGTCGACGATCGCGTCGTCCGAGAAGATCGCCTTCCAGACGATGGCGATGGAGACGCTCGCCCCGATCAGCGACGGCGCATAGAAGGCGGCCCGGTAGAAGGCCTGTCCGCGCCGCTTCTGGGCCAGGAGCAGAGCCACACCGAGGGCGGCGAGCAGCTTGAGCGGCGTGCCGACGACGACGTACCAGATCGTCACCTGCACCGAGTGACGCCAGCGCGGGTCGCCGAACATCTCGGAGAAGTTGTCGAGGCCGATCCACTTGGGCGAGTCGAACAGGTTGTAGTCGGTGAACGCGAAATAGAGCGAGGCGACCATCGGGCCCGCTGTGAGCAGCAGGAACCCGGCGATCCAGGGGGACATGAAGAGATAGCCGGCCAGGTTCTCCCGGCGGCCCCGCCGCTTGAGTTCGGCGGGGCGCGGGGATTTCACCGGACCGTGCCGCGGCTCGGAGTCCTTGGTCAGGCCCTCCATCGCAGGGGCGTGTGTCACGGTGGTTCCCATCAGCTGCTGAGAGCCGTCTTCGACTCGGTGAAGAACTGCTTGACGGCGTCGTCCACCGACCGCTTGCCCAGGCCGAGTTCCTCACCGAGGCGCAGGAAGGCGGCCTCACAGACGTCCGCGCCGCTCGGGTGCGGGGTGATGGGCTCCAGGACGCCCGCCTCGACGAGAGACTCCTCGTAGGCGGCTATCTCCTTGTTGACCGGGTCGGTCGGCTTGAAGGCGTCGTACTGAGCCTGCGTCGCGGGCACACCTCGGTCGTAGCCCATGATCTTGGCGACCTCCGGGTCGTGCACCATGAAGTCGATGAACTGGGCGACTTCCTTGGGGTGCTGGGTGCGCTTGGAGGCGCTGAGCATGAGAGAGCCGAGGTACTGGCCGGTCTTCTTGCCGTCCGTGGTCGGGATGGGAGCCAGGCCGTACTCGCTCTTGCCCTCGGAGGTGTAGCGGACGGTGAAGTTGTCCCAGGTGAACTCACCACCGGAGAGTTCCGCGGCGACCGCCGACTTGGGCTTGATCTGGGCGACCTTCTTCTGGTCGGCGTAGACGCCTTCCCCGACGGCCTTCTCGGCCTTCGTCCACCATTCCTTCAGGTCCGCCTCGGCGAACCCGAGCCCGTCCTCGGTGAAGAACGCCTTGCCGTTCTGGCGGAGGTAAAGGTCGTAGAGGTACATGACGTTGTACGGGCCGGTGTCACCGGCCCGCCCCGCCTTGTCGCGGATCTTCTTCATCGCCGCGTCGAAGTCGTCCCAAGTCCAGCCCTGCTCCGGCTTCACGCCGGCCTTGGTGTAGACGGGTTTGTCGATGACCAGGGCCATCGAGTTGGAGCCGACCGGAACACCGAGCAGCTTGCCGTCGATCTCGCCGAACTTCTCCAGACCTGCGCGGAAACCGTCCATGGAGAGGTTGCCCGCCTCGACCTGCTCGCTGAGATCGAGCAGCACATTCTTCGCGTCGTATTTACGCAGGAATCCGATGGCGTTCTGGAAGACATCGGGCGGATTGCCGCCGGAAGCCTGGGTATTGAACTTCTTCCAGAAGTCCGTGTAAACCTGGAAGTCCGTTTTCACCTTGATCTTCGGGTACTTCTTTTCGAAGAGTTTGACGGTCTCGTTGATCCGCTTGGCTCGGTCTTCAGCGCCCCACCACGCGTAACGGATCGTCACCGTCCCGTCCCCGGCGCCGCTACCGCCCCCACAGGCCGTCGCTGTCGTTCCCAGCCCTAACGCGGCCAGCGAGGCTCCCCCCGCCTTAAGGATCGTTCGCCTCTCAACTTTTCTGTTCTGCTGCATGGCTGAGCCTCCCCGCGACGATGCGTCCGCCCCATGAATCGTTTCAAGTAAGCGCTTGCCGCCACAAGTTACGGAGGCCCTTCGGGCGCGTCAATGACTCGGACAGGAATTGATGTGGACGGGGTCGCCCGCGCGGCAGCGTGAACAGGGGTGGGCCGACTCGGGTGTTGGACGACTGCGCAGGTGGAGCGCGTGGAGTCGACCGGTCGAACGGGGGACGCCTTGCGGAAGTTGGGGCGGATGGGGAAGGAGATTCGCGGCTGGGATGGGGAGTTGGCGGGGGTCGGGCAGGCCCGCCGGGGTGGGCACGCGATGCAATGAGGGCTCGGCCGGGAGCTTGCCGTCGCTTTCGCCGCCTCGGCCGACCTCAGGGGCGTACGACCTGGGCTGCGGCTGCTGGAAGGTCCTGGCCCATCCGAGAAGTGGCCCACGAGGGCGTACGAAGCTGCCGGAGCCTCCGTGAGGCCGCACCCGGTACGGCCTCACGGAAACGACGAACGTGGCGTGTGCTGGTGGGATGCCCCAGCACCCGGCCTCGACCCCGGCGGACCTTCTGGTGCGCTATGCGCACGAGGGCGCTCACCCCGACGGGCACCATGGGGGTGCGGGCGACCGAGCCCCCGCCACACGCGGCGAGGCCGCGCAATAACGACGATGGCGACCCGGCCTGCGCTTTGCGCAGGCACGAGCCGCCATCGACATCGTGGGCGATACTGGGATCGAACCAGTGACCTCTTCGGTGTGAACGAAGCGCTCTCCCGCTGAGCTAATCGCCCGGACGTAGGAAAACATTACCCCATGTCAGGGCGTGCTTCCGACCGCCCGCCGAGCACGCGGAGCCCCGCTACTCCTTGATCTTCCACGGCATCACGAAGCCGAACCGATAGAGGTAGATCCCGGCCAGCACCCCGATGATCACCAGACCGATCGTCGTCAGGATGATGTTGCGTCTGCGCACCTTGGGATCGAGCGCCCGCTGTGTCGCTTCGGTGACCTTGCGCTTCGTCCAGCGGAGCACCAGCTGCGCCCAGACGAACTCGGTGGCCCAGATCGCCATGCCGCCGAAGATCACCAGCCAGCCCGGCCCGGGCAGTGGCAGCATGATCACGCCGGCCACCACGACCGCGAGGCCCACCACGAACACGCCCACCTGCCAGCTCAGGTGCAGCGCGCGTCGCGCCTGGATGAATTGCGGCGCACGGGATCCAAGCGCCGGCTCGCTCTTCGTCTCGTCGGCCGCCTCGACGGCCTCCCCCGTTTCGTCACTCCCCGTATTCATACGGCCAAACCCTACCGGACAGAAACCAGTCACTGGAATGGTCGTAGTCGACGAACGCGCACTCGGCCGGATGAGCTACCTAAAGACACGCAAAACACTCAGAGGGGTTTACAACGGCACCGTAGGTGGCATGTCGATTTCGCCGACGTGCGAATCCCCGAGCGCACACTGAGCGAAAGGCCCTGGCGCTTATGAACACCACGGTCAGCTGCGAGCTGCACCTGCGCCTCGTTGTGTCGAGCGAGTCCTCACTGCCTGTTCCCGCAGGACTGCGGTATGACACGGCCGATCCCTACGCCGTGCACGCCACCTTCCACACCGGAGCCGAGGAAACCGTCGAGTGGGTGTTCGCCCGCGATCTCCTCGCCGAGGGACTGCACCGGCCCACCGGCACGGGCGACGTCCGTGTCTGGCCGTCCCGCAGTCACGGTCAGGGCGTCGTGTGCATCGCCCTGAGCTCCCCCGAGGGCGAGGCTCTGCTCGAGGCCCCGGCGCGGGCCCTGGAGTCGTTCCTGAAGCGAACGGACGCCGCCGTACCCCCGGGCACGGAGCACCGCCATTTCGATCTCGACACGGAGCTCTCCCACATCCTGGCCGAGAGCTAGGCCGAGGCTCCAAACAAGCCGCCCGGCGCCGTCCACTCGGGGAGACGGCGCGGGCTCGGACCGTCCCCATACGGTATACACCGGCGCCGTCGCCGCGGATTCCGCGGAGGCGGCGTCTACGTGCGTGCCCCCGGCATGGACAAACCGCGTGCGCGCCCAAAGTGCGACCCAACGCCTACGTGCCCCCGGCCGCGGCCGAACGTACGCTCGACACCAGGACGCGGGCCGCGCTTTGCCCAACGACCGTTCGGCATGGATGGCGCCGAATCCCCCGATTCATGGAGCCGCTAGCATCGGCCAGCATCGGCGGGCGCCCGCCCGACCCCAGGCCAGGGAGCGAAACGTGCTGATCACCCACGACACCCGGTGCGCCCTCGACATCGTGGTCGATCTGGTGAACACCGCACCGGAGGACGACACGGCGGACGGGCTCGCGAGCGTCGCGGATCTGGACGGGTTCGTACGCAAGCACGACATCAGCGAAGTCGGGTCGCTGTCCGAGCTCGATCTCACGGCTGTACGGAAGATCCGCGGCCGGTTCTGCGGGATCTTCGCGGCACCCGATGCCCGGGCCGCCGCCGTGCTGATCAACGAGCTGGTCGCCGCGGCCGGCACCACGCCACGGCTCACCGATCACGACGGCTACGACTGGCATGTGCACTACTTCGCACCCGGCGCTTCCGTCGCGGATCACCTCGCCGCCGACTGCGGGATGGCGCTGGCGTTCTTCGTGGTGGCCGGCGAACAGGACCGGCTGCGACGCTGCGAGGCGCCCGACTGCCGGCACGCCTTCGTGGACCTCTCCCGCAACCGCTCCCGCCGCTACTGCGACAGCCGGACCTGCGGAAACCGTCTGCATGTGGCCGCCTACAGGGCGCGACGCAAGGAAGCGGCGGGCTGACGGAGTCCTCGGCGGGTGGCGCCAGGGACTCCGCGTACGGCTCAGAGCAGCAGCAGATCGTGCAGCGAAGCCATGAGCAGCAGACAGCCGATCACCGCAAGGAAGATCATCAGCGGTGGCTGGGAAAGTGCGAAGAGACAACCTCGCCGCTCCCCTTCGGGCGCGGCGGTGTCGCTCTGTGTTGTGTCCAGCATCTCGCGGGCGATGATGACGCAGCTGAGACCCCCGACGCGATCAACACGCCCGAAAAATGGGGGAGTTAGCCGAAATCCGTGATGTGACGGTCCAGTATCTGGGATAGACCGCTTCGACGCGGATTCCGGCGTGCATCCCGGAGTGGCTTCCTCCGCGCACCGCACGGCTCACAGTCGGCTCACTGTGTCGTTTCGGAGCGGCATATGCCGTGCTCACGGCGTCATATGCCGTGCTTCTTCAGGATGGCTTCGATGTCGCTGAAGTCGTCCCCGGACTCGGCGGCGCGGGGCTTGGCCTTGCTCTTGGACTCGGGTCGGGTCGCCGGGCTTGTCGACGGGCCCAGCGAGGGCGCCGAGGCCGAAGGCGCCACCGCGTCACGCTGCGCGGCACGGGCCGCCCTGCGCTCCTTGCGCGTCCCGCCGCCGCGCCGCTCGACGGCGCGCGTGGTCGTGAACAGCAGCCACGAGGCGCCGAGCACGCCGAAGCCCGCCCAGGCCACCGGGCTGAAGGCGGTGTCGGCCGCCCATTCGACAGCCCCGGTCATCACCAGGCCGAGGGGCACCAACGAGTACGCCGCCAGGCGAGCCGCCGCGAGGAAACGCTTGCGGTACGCGGTGACCGCGGCGATACCCAGGCCTGCCGCGGAGACGGCGGAACAGACGGTCTCGGCAATCATCCGGTCCTCCAGGGCAGAACTCACTCGGGCAGGGTCACTTCGTCCCTTCCATCCTGCACCGCACCGTGCCCGGTATGCCATGGTCCGGGCAGACCTCAGGGACATCTCGGGGTCGGGTCCTCCTCAGGGCCCGGCCCCTCCGTACGCCGGACGGTCCCCCGTAGGGTCGCCCCGGCCACGGTTTGGGCCTCCTCGGCCACGGCTGGGAGACTGGTGCGCATGAGCGACTCCTCCCCCGCGCACCCCGCCGTCGCCGTCCTGGACGTCTGGTGCGAACTCCAGTGCCCCGACTGCCGTAGCGCCCTCGACGACCTGCGCGCGCTGCGCGCCCGCTACGGCGACCGGCTGGAGCTGCGGCTGCGGCACTTCCCGCTGGAGAAGCACAAGCACGCGTTCGCGGCCGCGCAGGCCGCCGAGGAGGCCGCGGAACAGGGCCAGGCCTGGCCGTACGTCGAGGCGGTACTGGGCCGGGTCGAGGAGCTGAACCGTAAGGGAGAACCCTTCCTGGTCGAGGTGGCCCGTGAACTCGGTCTGGACGCCGAAGAGTTCGACACCGCCCTGATCGACGGCCGGCACATCCTGATCGTCGACGCCGACCAGGCCGAGGGCAAGGCCATCGGCGTGACGGGCACGCCGACGTACGTCATCGACGGCGAGCGCCTCGACGGCGGCAAGAGCCAGGAGGGGCTGCGCGAGCGCATCGAGGAGATCGTGGACCGGCTGCTGGCCGGACAGCGGGCCTGAGCCCCACGGCGGGTTCCTGTACGGGTCTCTACAGCAGGTCCTTGCTGAGGAGGTAGGTGATCGTCTCGTAGCCGAGTGACTCAGAGAGCCGCTCGGCCGGGGTGTTCCCCGCGGGGACGTTCATACGGATCCCGGTCCGTCCGGCGGCGATCGCCTGCTCCTCCGCCAGCAGCATCAACGTACGGCCGTGTCCTCGGCGCCGGTACGGCTCGTCGGTCTCCACGTCGAGGACGAACGCCATCCCCTCCCGTGCCCCCAGACACAGCGTGCCCACCGGTGTCCCCTCGTGTTCCAGGACGCTGAACGCCATGCCCTCGGGGGCGAACCCAGCCGACAGCGAAGTGGCATGATCCTTCCCGTACTTGGCGCGTGCCTCGGCCTCTGTCATCGGCCGGCCCCGGCTGTCTGCGGGCAGTACGGGAGGAGTGCCGCCGAGCCGCTTCTCCATGGTGCGGTCGCGCGGCACGTATCCGAGCGCCGTGGCCAGCCGCAGCGCGGGCTCGGCGGCACCCGGCACCGGCACTTCGATCCGCCGGCAGCCCCAGCCGCGCGCCACCTCTTCGGCAGCGAGCGCGGCCACTGTGCCGCGCCCCCGCCGGCGGTCCGGCTCGTCGATCCCCAGCTCCCGGATCTGCGCGACCGACGGCCCGGCGAGGGGGTGGGTCGCAAGGTGTATCGCACCGACGGGCCGGCTGTTCACGCAGACCTTGTAGTGGCGTGACAGCGCCCCGTCGGCTTCGCGCTGAAGCGGCTCGGTCGGCCGCAGGGTGGTGGTCATCAGGGATGTTGTACCCACCGTGGATTACCGGCGTCAGCCCAATGTGCTCGGCTATGGACGGCATTCACGGATCGAGGTCGTCGCCCGACCGCTCGTCGAAGATCCGCATGGCCTTGGCGGTCACCGGCCCGGGCCTGCCCGGGAGTTCGCGCGCGTCGACCCGGTGCACGGCCTGTACGTCGCGCAGGGTCGAGGTCAGGAAGATCTCCTGCGCCCGCTCCAGGACGTCCAGCGGCAGGTCGGTCTCCTTGGCGCCGGTCCACTCGACGGTGAGCGCGCGTGTGATGCCCGCGAGGCAGCCGGAGGCGATCGGCGGGGTGTGGATCTCGCCGTCGAGGACCACGAAGACATTGGACCCGGTGCCCTCGCACAGCCGACCCACGGTGTTCGCGAACAGCGCCTCGGTCGCGCCCTGTTCGCGAGCGCGGGCGAGGGCGACGACGTTCTCGGCGTACGACGTGGTCTTGAGGCCGGTGAGCGCGCCGCGTTCGTTGCGGGTCCACGGCACGGTGATCGCGGCGGTGGAGTCGGCGCGCCGGCTGGTCTCGCCCAGGGCGACGACGAGGGTCGGACCGTGCTCGCCGCGGTCTGAACCGAGCGGTGAGAGGCCACCGGTGTACGTGATCCGCAGGCGGCCCAGCGGCATCGGGTTGGCGTCCAGGACGGCTGCGCAGGCCCGGCGCACTTCATCCAGGTCGGGCTCGGGCAGCCCGAGGCCGTGCGCCGAGCGGGCCAGCCGCTCGAGATGGCGGGTGAGCGCGAACGGCCGGCCGTCGATCGCCTTGACGGTCTCGAAGACGCCGTCGCCCACGGTCAGTCCGTGGTCGAGGACGGAGACACGGGCCGACTCGATGTCCCGCAGCCCACCGTCGAGCCAGAGCTTCACGTGAGGGTCCCTCCACTTGAGTCGTACGCCCCTGACGCTACAGCCAGCAGTCGGGCGGCTTTCAGCTCGGTCTCCCGCCACTCGAGCTCGGGGTCGGACCCCCAGGTGATACCCGCGCCGGAGCCGAAGCGCAGCACTGCCGCGGCCCTTCCGTGCTTGGCGGACCGGTCCATCCAGAACGTACGGATACCGACGGCCAGTTCCCCGGTCCCGCGGTCGGCGTCCACCCAGCCGATGCCGCCGCAGTACGGGCCCCGGGGCGCGGTCTCCAGGGCGTCGATGATCCGCAGAGCGCTCGATTTGGGGGCGCCGGTGACGGAGCCGGGCTGAAACGTCGCCTCCAGCAGCTCCGGCCAGCCCGCGCCATCGCGCAGTTCGCCGCACACGGTCGAGACGAGGTGGACGAGACCCGGGTGCTTCTCGACGACGCACAGGTCGGGCACGGTCACCGAGCCGGTGGCGCAGACGCGCCCGAGGTCGTTGCGAACCAGGTCCACGATCATCACGTTCTCGGCGTAGTCCTTCTCCAGAAGGTCGGCCCCGGTGCGTCCGGTGCCCTTGATCGGGCCCGACTCGACGAACCGCCCGTCGCGGCGCAGAAAGAGCTCGGGTGACGCTGTGGCCAGTTCGACGCCGTGGTCGCGGAGGCGGATCGTTCCGGCATACGGTGCCGGGTTGCCGCGGGCGAGCAGCGCGGTGAGCGCGTCCACGTCGGCGTCCGGAGCGACCGGTGCGGACAGGACCCGGCAGAGGTTCGCCTGGTAGACCTCGCCTGCCGCTATGTGCTCGCGGATGCGGCGCACGCCCGCCGTGTACGCGGCGTGGTCGAGTGACGACGTCCAGTCGTCGATCGCGGGCCCCTGCCACTCCCCCGGCACCGGCGCGGGCACCGGCTCATGACGTATGTCATGGAAGCGGGCGCACACCAGGCGCCCCTCGAAGTCCGCCATGACGGCCCAGAAGCCACTCGATTCCAGGGCCGCGGGGTCACTCGTGACGTCACGGAGGCCGGTCGCGACGAGCGCGCCGAAGCGGGCGAGAGCTGGGAGGTCGTGCACAGGTGCGAGTCTATGGCGGGCGCCGCACGGGTGCCCCGGGCGTGTCGCCTGGCGGGTGCAGCGCAGCACGCTGCACAAACGCGTTTTTGTACTGGCCCCGGAATCCGCTAGAGTTCAACACGTCACCGACCCGCGCGAGCGGGGCGGAAAGGACAAGCGGACGTAGCTCAGTTGGTAGAGCGCAACCTTGCCAAGGTTGAGGTCGCCAGTTCGAACCTGGTCGTCCGCTCGCAGGAAGTGGGGGATCTTCCCGAACCCCACCCCCTGGTGGAGTGGCCGAGAGGCGAGGCAACGGCCTGCAAAGCCGTCTACACGGGTTCAAATCCCGTCTCCACCTCCAAGGACGATTAGCTCAGCGGGAGAGCGCTTCCCTGACACGGAAGAGGTCACTGGTTCAATCCCAGTATCGTCCACACAGGCCAGAGGCCGTTTCCCGATTCGGGAGACGGCCTCTGGCGCGTAGCGAGTGACTATCTGCGTGACTACCGATCCTCGCCACCCTCAAAGATGCGGTCCATGGTCACCGCTCCTGTCTGGATCACCGGGCGGATCTGCTTCCGGTAGACCTTCTCCGTGACCGCCGTGCTGGAGTGCCCCACGAGCCGAGAGATCTCCTCCAGCGGTACGCCGTTGTCGGAGAGCAAGGACACGAAACTGTGCCGGAGCTCCCGAGGCGTCCAGTCCGCAGGGTCGAGACCATCCACCGCGGCAAGGACAGTTCGATAGGCCCGCCGGACGTTGGCCGCATCGAGCTCTGTGCCGACTGCGGACGTGAAGACGAGGCCCTTCTCCCTCCACTGCTCCCCCGCCTTCTCACGCTGCCGATCCTGCGCTTTTCGCTGCTCGGTAAGCGCCTCCACACAGCGAGCAGGCAGCGCGAGCGTGCGCCTCGACTTCCGGGTCTTGGTGTCCCCGCTCGCACGGACGGAACGCCAGACGGCGATGTGCGGCGGGATCGGGGGATCCGCGGCCGGCGCCCCTTCAAGGTCCACGTGATCCCACGTGAGCGGGCGCAGTTCCTCTGTCCGACCTCCAGTGAGGAGAGACAGCACGATGTAGGCGTGCAGCGGCGTATCAGCGGCAGCGTCCAGCACCGCCTCAGCCTGCGCGAGAGTGAGCGCTTTGGACGGACGCCCCTCCTGGCCGGTCGGGACGGAGCACAGCTCAACGACGTTGCGCTTCACCTTGTCCCGCACCATGGCCCGCTTGACCGCTCGGTTCAGACACGACCGGATCACTTGCAACGTGCTCGTACTGAGCGCCTTGGCCTTGTCAGCCAGCCACTTGTCCACCTCGTCGGCGGTCAAGTCGCGGAGCTTCCGCGCTCCGAGCGCCGGAATGATGTGCCGCCGACAGAGGGTCGTGTACTTGGCCACGGTCGCTCCGTCCAGTCCCGCCAAGCCGTAGGCCAGCCAGTCATCAACAGCGTGCTTGACCGTGTAGCCCGAGGGCGCGATGGCAAGGCCGTCTTCGTAGTCCCGAATCACCTCCTTCAGCTTGGCTTTGGCCTCAGTCTTGGTCCGGCCACTGCCACGCTTGACGATCCGCTTTCCCCGACCGTCGTAGCCCAGGCTGACCGTTGCAATCCAGCGTTGGCGCTTGTCGTCCCAGTGAAGGCCGCCGTCTCCCCTGCTACGCCGCTTTGTCACTGGTCGCCCCCCGCTTCGCGTTCGAGGAGTGCGACGTACTCGCGGATCGCCGAGGCAGGGATGCGACGGGCACGCCCTTGCCTCACGGCGCGAAGGCGTCCGGCGCGGATCTGCTCATAGATCACGGTGCGGCTGAGGCTGAGCGCCTTCATGGCGTCTTCGACCCGGTAAAGGACAGGTTCGCCAACCAGACCATGCTCAACGGCGGTCGCCATGCTCACCACTCCCCCTCAGCAGACAGTGAGGCGAGTGCTTCACGGGCGGTTTCGCGGTTGAGCTGTAGATCCCGGGCGATGGTGGCGGCGAGGACAGATTCGCCGGGGGTGTGGCCGTGTCCGGCGTACTGCCAGTCGGCCAAGACCAGGACCGTGTCCGGCTCGACGTCGTCCAGGCCGAGCGCTTCGCGTTCCTGGGCGGCGCGGAAGTCGGCGCGGGCCTGCCGGAGTTCGCCGAGGGTGGTCGAGTAGCGACGGGACTTGGAGGAGAAGTGGCCGCGGAAGCCGAGCATGTGAGCCCAGGCCCACAGGCGACGGTCCGGGTAGAGCGGATCAAGGTCCCGGCATGCGGTGATCAGGCGGCGGGTGTGGTCGGGGATCTGATGGCGGTCGAGTTCGGAGAGTTCGCCGATGCGGCGGTCGAGGGTGCCGGTGTTCTCGGCGGCCTTGGTGGCGTACTTGGCGACGTAGGAGGCCACGGCCTGTTCGGTGATGTCGGAGCCGTCACCGAAGGCCTTGACCGGTCGGACATCGAGCTGGGTGCCCCAGCGGAAGGTACGGGCGGGCTGGTCCCCAGCGGCCGGGATCGAAACCGAGGTGTACGAGTGCGCGGCGGCTGCGTGGATCGCGTCGTCGAGCAGCTGCACGGTGGCCCAGACCGGAGATGGGGTTTCGGGGCCGTCGGGGCCGTCGATGCGGATGACGGCGTGAAAGTGCAGGGCACCGCGCTTCTGGAACTCGGCGACCTTGCCGTACGAGACGCGGGCGACTTCCTTGAGCTCGCGTTGGGTGATGCCGGCGCGGGCGGCGATCTCGCGGCGGAGCCGGTTGGTGAAGCGCTGCCACAGCTGCCCGGCGTGGTTGTTGAACAGGACGGCGCCCGCGTAGTCGTACGTGGCCGGATCGAGTGCGGTGCCGAGGACCGGGTCATCCGGGGCGTGGCGGGTGCCGCAGCGGCAGGTGCCCCGGTCGGGCCGGTTGTGGACCGGCCCGAAGGACGGGGCGGTGAGGGTGGCGAAGACGCGCGGGTGATCGCGGACGGTGGCGGGGATGTCGCGCCGGTCGTCTCCGGCCAGGCCCGCGCGGATGAGGTGGTAGGTGTCGCCCGCGTAGGTGAAGGCGCAGGAGGGGCAGCGGGAGGCTCGGCGGTTGCCGCAGGCGACACGGAGCCGTCCGCCCGGCTCGTTCTCGGTCGAGTAGTGGTGCAGGGTCTCGCCGGTCGTCTTGTCCTTGGCGAGCGTCCAGCCGGTGAGGTGGATGGGGTCGGCGCAGCCTCCGGTGCGGCGGATCTGTTCGTGCCAGCGGTCGTAGTCATCGGCCGAGGCCACCCTCAGCAGATCGCCGAGGGTGACCGGGTCGAGCAGCAGGTCAGGCACGGGCGCCCTCCCGAGTGCGGACCGGACGGGTGCCGGTGCCGTGGCAGGCCGGGCAGTACGCGGTGATCGTGCGCTGGTGGCCGTGCTGGTCGCGGCCACCGAGAGTGACGGCGGCGGAGGCGTGCCCGTCGCAGTTCGGGCAGATGCGAGGCGAGGGTGTGGTGCGGTCGGTCATGCTGGGGGTTCCTTCCGGTTGCGAGATCGGAGTGGGGCACGGCTCCCGGGCGGCGCAGACTTGGCGGTTGAGGCCGCCCTGGGGCCGGTCAGCGGCGCTTTGCCTCGCTGTTGATGAGCGAGCGGATGACCAGGGCGCAGATCGCGACGGATGCGCCGGTGATGGCAACCGCGAGGAGCATCGAGACCAGGACCACGCCGACGACCAGGACCACGGCCGTTCCACCGCCGACGAGGGCGACGACGGCACCGGGGGTGAGCTGGACGGTGGGCCGGGCAGGCACGGCAGCCGAAGCGGGTACGGGTGTGACCGGGGCGGACTGGATGACGGTGGTCGGCTCGACAACGGCGGGCGGGGTGACGAGGCCGGTCGGCTGGGGCATGACCGGGAGCTTGGGGCGGAACATGGTGCGTCTCCTTTCAGCGGTGGTTACTTGATGGCGGTGTCGATGACGGGGGCGAGGAGGCTGTCGGCGATGAGGTAGCCGCCGAGGAGGAGCACCAGGACCAGCCAGAGCGGCGGGCGGATGAGCTTGATGCCGAGGTAGCCGACGGCGGCGAGGGCGAACCAGAGCGGGACTTCCATGGCGGTGGCCTCCTAGCGGGCGGTGCAGCGGTGGGTGCGGGCGGCGAGTTGGGCGGCGGTTTGGCTGGAGTAGTCGGCGGACCAGCCGCAGCGGTCGTTGGTGCACACGGCGGCGTGCTTGGTGCGGCCGTGGCGGTCGCGGTGGGTTCCTATCTGCACGGGGCCGATCCGCATGACGGAGTGGAAGTGGTCGCGGGCAGGCATGTCAGTCGCTCTCCGTTCGGGTGGTCAGCGGGGCGGGGAAACTGGCGCGGATACCGGCGGCGGTGGCCGGGTCGGTGGTGCGCTGGGCGGCTTCCTCGGCGAGCAGGTGGGCGAGGTAGGGCCGGTTGGCGGCGGCCATCTCGCGGGCACCGTCGAGGTAGTCAGAGGCGGTCAGGTCGGCGGGGTCACGGAGCATCGGTCTTGCTCCCTTCTGGGTCAGGCGAGTTGGGCGGCGATGGCGTCAGCGAGCTGGGGCGGGACGCCGAGGCGGGCGCGCAGGGTGTCGGTGTCGATCGGCGATCCGGTGCGGGCGTGGTGGTCGTCGGCGACCTTGCGGGCGTGGTCGACCAGCGCGGCCGGTACCGGCGGAGCCGGGACAGTAGACGCAGCGGTCAAGGGCTCGGCGGCCGGGAGCGCGGGGGTTTCCTCGGCGTCAGTCACGGGGGCCGGGATGGTTTCCGGCTCAGGTGCGGCGACCGATTCGGGGTCGGGTGTAGGGGCCGGCGCTTCTGGTGCCGGGTGGTCGGTGGTCGAGTGGGCGAGGAGGGTGCCGCCCATGAAGGCCAGGGCGGGCCAGGCGGCGACCAGGATCCGCAGCCAGGCCGGAACCTGCTGGAGGTCGAGGAGTCCGGCAGTGGCGACGTTGGCGCCGAGCGAGGCCACCAGCGCGATCACGAACCAGCACCAGGCCAGCCGGGACGGGCCATCGGAGCGCAGCCGCCGCCAGGAGGCAACCAGGAGCAGGTCCACCGAGACCGGGTAGGCCCAGGCTTTCCAGCCGTCTTGTCCGGCAGCGGCGGCGAGGTCGTGCAGGTGGGCGAAGGACAGTGCCCCGGCAATGACGGCCTGGACGAGCACGGCGTCGACACGGAGGGCGGGGCGGGCCATCACAGCTCCTTCCGGTGATGAGGCATGGCAGGGGTAGGGACCTGGCGCGAGGACGGCCGCGCCGACCGGGAAGCGGGGGTGGGTCAGGCGGTGGCGGGGGCCGTCATGGACAGCGGCACGCGGGCCGAGGGCAGCGGGGCAACCGCGGGGCGGAAGGCCTCAAGGGCGGGCAGGTCCGGGACGCGATCGGCGTGCTTGTTGCAGATGTTCACGGCCTCGCGCAGCGAGGTGTGCGGAGCGCGGATGCGGGCCCAGCCGCCGGAGGAGTCCCCGGCGATGGCGACCCCTCGCATGTCGGTGGGGATCTGGACGGCCGCAAGGACGGCGTCCGGGGAGATGTCGGCGAAGGCCATGTTGGCGGAGGTCTCGTCGTTGACGCGGTGGGCGGTGCGGCCGGTGAGCTGGGAGCGGAGCATCGTGATGCTCTTGCCGAGTTCGGCGCCGAAGCGCTGCCCGCAGATCTCCAGGTAGATCCCGGCGGCGCGGCCGAGCTGGGCCAGGCGGACCAGGGCGGTGATGATGCGGTCCCGTCGCTTCTCCTCGTCCTTGGTGGCGAACAGGGCCAGTTCGGCGACCTCGTCGACCAGGACCACCACCGGCACGGGGCGCAGGTCGGCGGGCAGGTCCCAGATGTCGGCGGCGATCTCGGCGTCCGGAATCGCGACACTGATGCGCTGCTGGGCGCGGATGAGTTGGTAGACGTCCTCCATGTGGGAGACGAGGGCTTCCAGGAGGTCGAGGGCGGTGTCCGGGTTGTCGGCGAGCGCGGAGAACCGGCGTGCCAGCGGGAAGAGTTCGACTCCCTGCTTGCAGTCGATGCCGACCAGGGCGACATCCTGCGCGGCAAGCCCGGCCACCAGGTTGCGCTGGTAGACGGACTTCCCGGACTCCGTGGCGCCCAAGGTCAGACCGTGCGGGACGGCGCGGTAGTCGCGGTAGTGGACCGAGCCGTCCTCGCGCAGGGCGACCGGGACCCGCATCGGGCGAGTGTCGGTCCGGGCGGGCATCTGCACCCGCTTCAGTACGTCGTAGCCCGTCATGCGCACTTCGACGACGCCTGAGCACAGTTCACGCGAGGTGACGCCGTACAGGTTGAAGGAGTGGCGCAGCCGGTCCGAGGCCGCCGCGACGTCGAAAGCGTCCTGCCCGGGGCGCAGGCCCAGCCGCAGGACCAGGCCGGTGCGAGTCGGGCGGATGCGCAGGATGCGCGGCGGACGGGACTCGGGTGCCGGACGGTTGGTCATCCGGGCGAGGGCGAGGCGCCAGCGGGAGGGCGGGACGGTCAGGCCGCAGGCGTCCATGACGGAGGTGTAGCGGACCAGGACCCGCAGGGTGGCGAGGGTGACGCCGAAGGTGAGCCAGTACCAGGCGGGGCGCCGCCACCGCAGGATGACTGCGGCAGCGACGACCAGCACCAGCGTGACCGTGAACCAGGCCATGGTCAGGCCGCCTTGGGCTTCGAGGCACCGGCGGCCAGCGAGGTCACGGCGACCGCACGGAACGCGATCCCGTGCCGCTTCTGCCCGTTGAACTCGTTCTCCCACGCCGAGGCGACCAGACCCGTCAGCGCGACCGGGGTACCCATGGCCAGGTCCTCGGAGACGCCGGGCTGCGGAACGGTGAGCTTCAGGATCTCGACCTCGTCGGGCGTGGAGAACATGACCTCCACGGTCATCAGCGTGACGCCGTCCTTGTCGATGGCGATCTCACCAGTACGGCGGTCCTTGACCTTCGGCTGCGGAGCCTTGGCGACCATCACGGTCGCGTTGGAGGTGTCGACGGGAATCTGACGCATTATGGAACTCCCTTTCAGGGACGGGAGCGGCGTACTTGCTTGGCGGTGGGTCGCCGCTCCTGTGCGTTGACTGGATGCGTAGCAAAGCCACGCATGTTTGCGCTTCCGTCTGGTGCGCACCAATAGGTTGCATCTGGTGCGCACCAGATGTCAAGCGGTGTCGTCGGTTCGGCTCTTCAACTCGCCTACCTGCGACACTTCTAGAGAAGCGTTTCTGCCAACGTTCCGGTAGCCAACAGGGGTTAACACCCGGCTCGTTAACCCCTGCCGACCTGCGGGGATGTGAGGCATGCTGCTATTAGGGCTTGGCAACCACATGCAGGGCGAGGCGACGTGACGAACGGACTCAAGTCAGCGAGGAGTGCGCGGGAGTGGTCGCAGGAGCGGCTGGTCCGAGAGATCGAGCGCCATGCGCATCAGCACATGCTCACCGTCGCATCCACGGCCAGCTTGCGGGTCTACGTCTCGGAGTGGGAGAACGGCCGCCGCCCGATCTCGGCCCGTTACGCGAAGATCCTGCGCTCTCTGCTCGGCATCACCGATGACGAACTTCACGGCAAGGCAGATGCGTTGTCCGCGCCAATCTCGGCTGACGGGTACGAGGAACTCATAAGCCGTATCGACTCTGCCCGCAGCGTCAGCCTCACCATGGTGAAGACGTTCATGGATCAGACGGAACTGTTCCGGACCATGGACCGGCAACTGGGAGCCGCGAGCCTCGTCGACCAGGTGACGGGGCACCTGGCGACGCTGGAGGACGCGCTCACCTTCGCGGTACTCCCTGAGACCCGGCGCCCGGTTGCCCTCGCGCTGGCCGGGGCGGCGACGATGGCCGCTTGGCAAGCGTTAGACGTTGGTGCCGTCGAACGTGCCTGGCGACACTACGAGTTGGGCAAGAGGGCGGCGCAGGAGGCCAACGAGCCGATGTATCTCGCGCACGCCACGGCCGAGCAGGCATACGTGCTGTGCGACGCGGGCCGGACCTCCGTCGCAGTCCAGCTGGTACGGGATGCCCAACGGGTCGGTGGCAAGGCGATGTCGCCGCGCCTCAAGGCTTGGTTGTACGCGGCCGAAGCTGAAATCTGCGCCCGAGCGGGAATGCCGGACGACTGCCGGCGGGCGCTCGAAAGTGCGATGCGGTACCTGCCGCCGGGGGACGAGGCCCGTGACGCGGACATGTTGAGCATCTTCCTGAACGAGGGGCACCTCAGCAGGTGGCGCGGTAGCGCGCTCGCCCTGATAGGCGACGACGAAGCGGTGTCCAGCCTCTATGACGCCCTTGATTCCGCAGATCCCACCTTCATACGGGCGTCGGCGGGACTGCGTTGCGATCTCGCACAGGCGCACATGTCGCGCGGCGAATACGACCAAGCGCACGACCATCTGCGGCAGGCCCGGCTGGTGGCGAACCGTACGGGATCAGTCCGCTATAGGCGTCTGATCGAGCAGCTCACGCAGCAGTTGTAGGGGAGACTCCGATACTCCTGGTCGCGAGTACGTGGAGTAGGGCCACGAGCGTTCCCGAACCCATGAGTTCACCGCGGGCCATGAGTCCGGGAATGTCGGTAAGAGGTACCCAGGCGATATGCCCCGCCTCTTCGAGGTCCGTCGGCTCCCCGACGAGCTTCGCGCCCTGGCCTACGAAGATCTCGTGCGGCGAGTCGACCATGCCCACCATGGGCTGGTAGGTGACCACGTGCTCAAGAGCGTCCGGCCGCCAGCCAGTCTCTTCCTCGACTTCGCGCAGCGCCGCCTGCATGGGGTCTTCGCCCTCGTCGACGATGCCGCCGGGCAACTCCCAGCCGAAGGCCTCGGGGACGAAGCGGTATCGCCATATCATCAAGACGCGGTTCTCGTCGTCGATCACGGCGGCAATGGCGACGTGGTGCAGGCGCACAACGTGATGCTCGAAGCGGTCCACACCGGGAGGCTCGACGTCGACGAGACTGAGTTTCACCCAGCGGTTGTCGTACACCGTTCGCTCGCCATGGATCTGCCAGGGCTCGACATCGGCCGGCGCTACCGTAGTCACGGAGCGATCCGGAACCCGGTAGGAGCTACGGCCATGTACCTCGACGACGCCCTCAGCGACGAGCTTGGCCAGCACCTGGCGCAGTGCTGTACGGCCGATGCTCAGCTCTTCCGACAGGGTCCGCTCGGACGGGAGCTTGGAACCTGGCGAGTACGTGCCCGTCGCGATCCACTCGCGAATCGTGCGGTAGACCCGCTCTGACTTCGGTCCCATCCGGTGAGCACACTCCTTGCGCCTGTGATGCTGGTCCGCTCCAGCGTAGCGACCACATACGAAAATCCGTAGGTGGTCCGATGTCGTCGCCGAGCAGCAAGGGCGCGGTAGGACTTTCCCTACTTCATCAAGGCCCGCGCACGGCGCGGGCGCGCGCCGCTCCAGGCGCGGCCCGCCTCCATGCCTTCGGCACCGGCTGGCCGCGCCACGCGGCGCGCTCGCGTACATGCGGGCAGAGGGAAGAGACCCGCTCCGGCCAGGCCACGGTCAAAGACGATGCCTCCGGCGGGGGCGCTCAGGCACCGGGGGCAGGGGGCGCCGCTGTCGGCTGCCGGTTCGCAGGTGGTTGCGTGAAGGGCTCCCATCCCGTCCACCGTCGACCCAGGCGAAGCCGAGCAGACGCGGCCCATGGCGTCCAGGTCGTTCGTACAGTGGCGCGCTCCACCTGGACGCCATGGACCACGCCTGCTCCACGGTGTGTGGGTCGACGGCGGACGGGATGCGAGCTGGGGTGAGTGGTGGGGAGCGGTGGGTGCGAAGCCGATCGACTCGCAAATATAGTGATCTCCGTCACGCCGCAAAGTCGGGTATATGCCTCATAAGGCCTGTGTAGGCTAGGGGCATACCCGCGAATGGGGGGCCTGATTGTCAGTGGCGTGTGATATGGGGATGAGTCTTTGCAGGTCAGCTAACTGACGTGTGAACGTCTAAGTTCGCCTAAGTTCGCCTAAGTTAGCTGGAGTTCGTTTCGCCGAGAGCGCCGCGTACAAGTCGGAGACTTGAAGGCGAGGGGCGCCTACTGTCAGGGGCGTGCCATACCGTTTAACCACCAACACCGAAGGGCGCGCCCGCCTTTGGGAAGAGGCTCCGGGCGCACCCTTCTGACAACCAAGGAGGACTATGCCCATCCCGGGTCTCGGTGGACTGTCGGTGCTTGACACCCACCTGCTTGCAACTCTCGCACGAGGGACTGACAGCCGCAAGAAGATCATGCTGTCGCTGGCTGTGGTCGCAGCGTGCGTGATCAACGGCGACACGATGACTGGCGTTCTGCGCCAGGCCACTTGGCTGATAGTGGCGGTCGTCGTTCTGATCGTTGTGCAGGCGATTGCGGTACACCTTCCGCAGTCGCGTGCCAAGTCTGCCGCTGAACCTGACACCAACGGCTGACGCCAACAGCCCCGTACGAAGGCGGATCAGGGCGGACCGCAACGACCAACGCAAGGATGCGGGCCGAACTCAAAGCCTGTACGCGTCGTGCCCCATCCGTGCCCGATAGACCGGGAACTCACGGGGAACTGCGGTCACCAACAGGCAACCTGCATGACGAAGGCCCCTGACCGATTTACCTGGTCAGGGGCCGTTCATCTGCGGTGGGTGTGGGATTTGAACCCACGGTGACATCGCTGCCACGACGGTTTTCAAGATCGCTCAAGGGGTTGCGTCGCCCATTGAGACTCCACCGACCTCCTACGCTTCACCATGCGGATACGAATAGCCAAGCAGTCAGAAAGGCCGCGTTCGCAATCGTGGTGCGGAGCGCCAACTTGAAGTTCTTGTGCTTCCACTGAGCAATCTGCGCAAGGTTTTTCGCCTGCGCCCAGGCCTCTTCACGCGACTCAGAAGGACTTAGTGCAGTCAGAACGTGCAGATCAGTCTCACATAGCCATGGCCACGAATACCGCGAGCTACGTACTGCATGCTGGGTTCTGGGGATCAAAACCTTGGCCACGAAGAAAGCGGCCATGCCGAAGGTCAGACTGAATCCCACGAAGAGCAATGTGCCGATGAAATCGCGGGGCGAGTCAAGAAAATCAATAAGCTGCCTCTTGCTGAAATTATCGAAGGCGGGGCTCACCAGCAGCGCGAGGGTTGGCGCCAGCAGACCCGCCTTTGTATCAGCTGAACGGATCCATTCTCCGACCTGCTCCAGCGTAAAGCGTACATCCTCGCCCGGGTCATGATTCACCGGCGACTCGTCAGACATGGAGGCTTGACGCCTACGCGATCCCGCTCTACGCAACCTCACTGTAACCATCCGTCGGCCAGAATCCACGCATACGCCACTCAGTGTAAGCGGCAAACCAGTGGGCAGCCCAGGCTACCGCAGTGGCCGTGCTGTGCCGTTCAGGATCCCAGTCACTTGCACCGGCAATGCACAGGGCATCCGAAGTATAGAGGTGCGGCGGCTTCTTCCAGCGCTTCCCTTCCTGACGTCCGAGCCGACGCGTAGTTCGAACCGAGGGCAGAGACTTGTCGACCTGAGGGAAGACCGCTACCGGAAACACTCCTCGCCCAGTATTGATTTCGCCGAAGTAGAAGTAGTCTCCCTCGTCGTCGACCAGAGTGAACGCCGGAAAAGCGGCACGCATAGCCTCTACGTCGCTGTGCCTTCCTGCTAGGTCTGTGTTCCACCAGGCCGACTGATACTCGGAACGGACGGGAGAAGGATCTTCGCCCCCGTGGAACCTGTGGGGCTCCATCCTGGTGCTGGGCTGACTTGCCGTGTGGGCTCCGTCCAAAACGATGCGACCGTCCACGGTCACGGAGCGCGGCGTATTGATTCCGACATGACGGAGCAGGGTTGGAATGCTCACGATCTCTCCATTAATAACGAATAGCGCTTACCGGCCTGCCGGCTAGGGCTTCTCGGATGCCTGGGATGTGTTGAATGTACGAACCCCACTTCACTTGATAGAAATCATAGGACTTTGTCTCATCGTCTCTGGTGTATCGCTTCGGGGACTTGTCATGGCGCCACAAGTCATCATCGGGGAGAAGCCCAGCTAGCTCTTCCCCTGCGACCACTTCCCAGGAGTTCGCATACTTCTCACATTTGGCGGCGAAGTTGGCACTGAAGCCAACGACGTTTACTTCGCTAGCGACCTCACTTCCGATACGCACAAAGTCGAGCCTCCCGAAATCTGCACCTGCACGAACCTGCACCGGCCGCATCCCTGACTCTTTGAGCAGAGAGTTGAGGGCATTCCTGGTAGCGTCAAGAGCAAAGGCGCATGCCGTCACAGCAACCGCCGCCGAAATACGATGATCTTGAACCCTTGGATCACCGAAACACGCGAAGACGCCATCACCTCGAAAACCGAGCACATAGCCGCCGAAGTCCTGGACGGCCAGCGCGATCTGAGTCATGACGGCGGTGTTCAGGCGGAGTACTGACTCAGGCGACTCCCAGAAGGTGCGAGCCGTGAACGAGACGAGGTCAATGAAGGCGGTTACACCGTGACAGTACCCACTCTCCCCCAAGCCGAGGTGCTCGAAATCGGGGTGCCCCGTAGAAGGCAACGTAGCTGCTGCGGCACGTGCCTCTTTCGATACTGTCCCGGCCGAGGCCGTGAGCGTTCGGTACCGATTAAAAGCGTCGCGAGCAAACCGATCTTGACCCTGCTGGCCTGTCCACACCTGCACTGCTGACCTCCATGCAAACGTCCGGCATGGTGATCACCAGCCCGAGCATTTCCGATTGTACGCCCGCCTTGGCGATCCATGAGAAGGGAAAACCACCCCCCTCGCAAGGAAGGAATGGATTGCCTTACCTACCCACAGGTAAGCGGAATGGTTGACTTCGCATTCGCTTGGACTATTCCCAGTGGGTGACCGCCTCGAACCCATCAAGGTGGGACCCGGTCGCCACAATGCACGAGCGTCCTCCCGGGCCGTACTCAGGCCAGGGAAGGGCGCTCAGCGATGACCAAAGCCGACAACTGTCGACACCTCAGCAGCAGGTCAGAGCGTTGATCGATTAGGCGACCGCAGGTCACGGCCGCCGATGATCAGTTATGGCTGTTCTGAGAAACGAGCGTGTGTAGCCGCGTCCTGGCCAGATCGCCCCCTTGTGCGCCCTTCGTGTACGTGTCACACAGTTCAGAGGCGGGACCTGGGGGAGGGGAGCACTGCATGTCGGTGTTGGGTGGCTATCCGGCAGGGCCGTCGGCCTGGGCCGTCGAGCGGTTTGGGCGGCATGCCGGCGCGCTTGCCGCTGCGGTTCCGGCGCAACTGGCCAAAGCACACGGGAAGGCTCATGCCGCGCACCTCGCTGCGGGGCTGAAGAAGCGGAGTCCGTACGGTCTCGCCCTTGCGGGGGTGGTGCGCGAGAACCTGGCGGAGACGGCGCGGGAGCTGGGGGAAGCCGTGCGCGACGTGCGCGGATATGAGTATGCGGTGATCAACGATCACGCACTCTTCCCGTTCCGGTACGCGGATAGGCCGAGGCCCCTGGACCGAGCCCGATTGCCCGCCAACGCGTCGCCCACTCGGCACCGGTTGTTCCGGGCGCACGGGCCGCAGCCTCCGGAAGGCCTGTTCGACGTCGATGAGGACTTGGCGACCGAGGAGTACCTGGGGCTGCACGAAGCGTTCGAGGAGCTGGGAGCTTCCACCAGGCTGGTCTGTGTGTTCTTCACGGCCGACGCCGAAAACGGCATCCATGCCATCCACTGGGGAGACGCCCACCTCGAACCCGACCGCACCTTCACATGGCCCTACAGGGAACAGCTCCCGGTCGCTCCCGTGCAGCTGGAGTGACGGACGGTGGCGCCGCTGCCTGGACCCGGCCGGTCGAGGGCTCACTGAGTCCTGGGCCGTCCCTGGGCCGTGCGAGGCCGACCAAAGCTGACAGTCGGCACCCACGGGTGACCGCCCCCACCCCGCTCTGGCCTGGGCTGCCAGAGTTGATCTGCCACACTGGGAGGGTTATGCCTGCACCCGGAGAACTGGCATGAAGAGGCGGCTGCTCTGCCGTACAGCAGCGAGGTACAGCGACCATCGCGACCGCAGCCAGTCACCACCGACCGCAGGCAACTGGGCGACCAGCCGCACAGACCTCAGCGGCCTCCCCGCCCGTAGTTCGCATCGAGGAGCGCGAGCAGCAGAGTGGCACTCCGCCGACCTCAGTCCAGACCTGTCGGTGTGAGTGACTACCGCGCGGACTGAGTGACTAACTGCGTGACAACCGGCACGCACAGCGGCGAACATCGACGGACGTCAACGGATTTGCGGTGCAGGCCAGAGGCGTGTCAATATCTCTCCACCGGCCCGGACGGGCCGCCCGCGCGATTAGCTCAGCGGGAGAGCGCTTCCCTGACACGGAAGAGGTCACTGGTTCAATCCCAGTATCGCGCACCAGCCGAAGCCCCCGGCCGTCTCGTACGGCCGGGGGCTTCGTTGTGCACTCTCCGTGGACGCGGTCAGGAGGAAAAGAGCATGTGGCCGAAGCTCTTCTGACGCTTGTGGCCGTAGTGACCGCCATGGCCGCCGTGCGGGGCGCCCCAGGCGGGTGCGGGAGCGGCCGGGTAGGCCTGCGGGGCCGCCGGAGCGGCGGGGGGCGGCGGCGCGGGCTGCTGCCACTGGGACTCCAGGCGGGTCAGTGACTCCAGCTCACCGTAGTCGAGAAAGATCCCGCGGCAGCCGCTGCACTGCTCGATCTGGACGCCATTGCGGTTGTACGTGTGCATCGGCGCACGGCACTTCGGACACTGCATGGTCGGCTCAACTCCTCGCCGGTCGGTACTGCTTCGCCAGGACAGACACTGCCCGGCTTCGGTCGGTTGCACCCTACGTCGGGAAACCCGGAGCCAACTCCGGCGGGTGGGCTGCCATTCGGTCACAGGCGTCGATCACGGCCACCTCCACTTCGTCGAGCGCACGGCCGGCTGCCATCGCCTTCACAATCGCCAGAGCTCCCGTCTGGACGGTGAGGGCACGGGCCGGGACGTCCAGGGCGGGCCAGGGGTCGGTGTCCGCAGAGAGCGCGGGGCCTTCGGCCTTCTGGTACGCCGTCAGGAAGCGGGTCCATTCGTCGGGCGGGAGGAGTCCACAGGCGAACCAGGCGGCTGGGCGGGCCAGATCCCACGCCGGCTCGCCCAGTCCGAGGTCGTCGATGTCGATCAGCAGCCAGGCGCCGCCCGGGTCGCGGACGAGCTGGCCCAGGTGGAGGTCACCGTGGCACAGCGTGTGTGCGTTCACCATCGGGGCCTCGTTCTTCGCCCAGGCTGGGAGGACGGACCAGGCGCGCAGAACCGGCTCGGCGGCCGGGTGCGGGCCCGCCGCCCGGAGCCGCTCGACGGCTCGGGCCGCCTTCGCCGGACCGCGCATCGGCGGGAGCCCGGACGCGAGCGCGGCTCGGGACGTCCGGTGGAGGCGGGCGAGGAGGGTGGCGGCGTCCTCCCAGGGGGCGGCTTCGGGGGTTTCGGGGTCCACGGGGGTGCCGTACGGCCAGAACGTGACCAGGCGGCCGTGCAGTTCGGCAGCGCTCGCAGCGAGCGGCGCCAGGAGGACGCCGTCGAGGGCCGGGTGCGCGGCGACGGCCAGACGCGCCGCGAGCTCGCCAGTGTCGGTGCCGGGGGCGTGCGCCTTGGCCACGGTGTCCGCATGCCGCACGACGGTGCCATCGGGCCGATCGGCCAGCACGGACGTGTCCGTACCGCAGGCACAGACACTCGCCCCCGGGTGCACCGCGGCGCGCACCTTCGCGGTGAGGGCGGGCAGCACGTCTGCGGTCACTCGGATCCCCCTGGGGTCGTACATCGCCGGCTCAACCCAGTGAGCCCGGGTCAACCCCGTGAGCGTACGCAGCCAGCCCTGGACCCAGAACCGCAACCATCCACGACGGCCCTCGAACCGCAACCATCAATTGAGCAACCACAACGGCGAGCATTGGGTCCGCGAGAGCGGCGCCGGCTTAGGCGCAAAAAAAACGCCCGCGCAGCTCCCCAGCTGCGCGGGCGTCTGTGCCGTCCGCCGCACCCCCGTCCCCACGGGGTTTCATGGCCGGATGTCCCCGCCCGGACCGCTCTTCCGGGCCTGGGGCGCCGCTCAGCGCCCCAGCATCACGCCCACGGACGACGCTTGTGTGACCACTGCTTCCCAGCCGCCGAAGACGACCACGAGCAGGGTCGCCAGGGGGAGGACCATGGCCGTCGCCACCAAGGGGTGGCGCTGGCCGGACCGGCGGGTACCGAACGCGGCGCTGTTCGCCCTGCGTCCCCGCGTGCGGATCATCGTCCGCGATGCCGTGTCCGCCATGGTCCCTCTCCTGACCTTCTGTTGATGAAGCTCTTGTTGCTGATTGAACCTGCTGTCTGACAGCGGCGGGTGGCTGACCTCGGGGGACGAGTGCTGCACCCGCCGCTTGACTTCAAATCTAGGTGGGCGGGGCCCGTGGGGCGTCATGCCGTCGTATCGATTGCCGGGCCTCCCGGAGGATGAGCGATGACCTGCGAAGTACTCCCCTGGGTGGAGAAGAGGTCCTAGGTCTCGGGGTCTTCCCGGAGGGGACGTCCGGTCTGCCCCGTCTGTTCCGAGCTGTCCTCCCTGGGCACGGGCTGTTCGACCAGGGCCAGCACCCTGTTCGCCATGAAGCGGGCCGTTCGGACCACCCCTCCGCTGCGGGTGACTTCGCTCACTTCCACGACTCCCCTGCGGACCGCCGTCTCCACCCGGCGCCCCGCGCGGCTCGCCACCACCTCGTATGTGCGTGTCGTGTCCCCGGCGTCCACGACTATCTCCACTCGATCACCCTTCACGGGCCCAATCCCCCTTCTGCGACAGATGGTTGGGGATCCCGGCAGCCCAAAGCCGCTGAATTCGCCCGTCCCCTGACCACCTTTCAAGTTTCGCACCCGGCACTGACAATCGGCCGGGCCACGAGGGCGCGGCCTCTGCGCGCGCCCGGCCACGGAAACGTAAGCTGTGCCACGTCAAACGGACCGGGCAGCGGGGATGGACATGGCGATGATGCGCCTGAGGCGCGAGGACCCGCGTGTCGTCGGCTCGTTCAAGATCCATCGACGGCTCGGCGCGGGTGGGATGGGCGTTGTCTATCTGGGCTCCGACCGGCGTGGCCAGCGAGTCGCACTGAAAGTGATCCGGCCGGATCTGGCGGAGGACCAGGAGTTCCGGTCTCGGTTCGCACGCGAGGTGTCGGCGGCGCGGCGGATCCGGGGCGGGTGTACGGCCCGTCTCGTCGCCGCGGATCTGGAAGCGGACCGTCCGTGGTTCGCGACGCAGTACGTCCCCGGGCCCTCGTTGCACGACAAGGTCGCCGAGGAGGGGCCGCTCACCGCGGCCGAGATCGCGGCCGTCGGCGCCGCCCTCTCCGAGGGGCTCGTCGCCGTGCACGAGGCCGGTGTCGTGCACCGGGATCTCAAGCCGTCGAACATCCTGCTGTCCCCGAAGGGGCCACGCATCATCGACTTCGGCATCGCCTGGGCGACGGGGGCGAGCACGCTCACGCACGTCGGTACGGCGGTGGGGTCGCCCGGCTTCCTCGCGCCCGAGCAGGTGCGGGGTGCCGCCGTCACGCCGGCCACGGACGTGTTCGCGCTTGGGGCCACGCTGGCGTATGCGGCGACCACCGACTCGCCCTTCGGGCACGGCAGTTCCGAAGTGATGCTCTACAGGGTGGTACACGAGGAGGCGCAGCTGAAGGGCGTGCCGGATGCGCTGGCACCTCTCGTACGGGCGTGTCTGGCGAAGGACCCGGAGGAGCGGCCCAGCACGCTTCAACTGTCCTTGCGGCTCAAGGAGATCGCGGCCCGCGAGGCGCAGGGGCTGAGTGCCGCCCGGCCGCCCGCGCCGCGCCGGAGCGAGGCCGAGCGGCCGACGGGGCGGCTCACCGAGAACCACCCGGACCAGCGCACCCAGCGGCGTACGCAGGGCACTCCCCCGCCGCCTCGGAACGGCACGCCGCCGCGGTCCGGGGCGCGGCCGGTGCCGTCGCGGGGCAACTCGACGCGCTCCGGCTCCGGCAGTCGGTCCACGGCGCCGCGCAGTGGTGCCGGGCGTCCGGGGCCGCGGACCACCGGAGCGGGGCGGCGGCCCGCCAATCCACGGTTGCTGCGGCAGCGGCTGTTCGTGTTCGTCGTGGTGACGCTGCTGGTGGCCCTCGGGATCGCGGCGGCGCAAGGTTGCCAGGGACCGGAGCGCGGGCTCGGCGGTGACCAGCGGCAACTCGAGCCCGTACAGCCGGAGTTCAAAGCGCAGGACCTGCCGCCGCTGATGTCCGAGCGGTACGAGTCGACGATCGAGACGCAGCCTCAGGGCTGAGGGCGCCCCGTCGTGACCGCGTAGAACGCGACCGCGGCGGCGGCCCCCACATTCAGCGAATCCACCCCGTGTGCCATCGGGATGCGGACCCATTCGTCCGCCGCCACCAGGGCCTGGGTGGACAGGCCGTCGCCCTCCGCGCCCAGCATCAGGGCGACTCGGTCCATCCGGTGCGGGGCCACCTCGTCGAGGCTCTTGGCCTTCTCGTCCGGAGTGAGCGCGAGGAGGGCGAAACCCGCCTCGCGGACCGTCTCCAGGCCCTTGGGCCAGGTGTCGAGACGCGCGTACGGGACGGAGAAGACCGCGCCCATGGAGACCTTCACGCTCCGGCGGTAGAGCGGGTCCGCGCAGTCCGGTGAGAGGAGGACCGCGTCCATGCCCAGGGCGGCGGCGGAGCGGAAGATCGCGCCGATGTTGGTGTGGTCGTTGACCGACTCCATGACGACCACCCTGCGGGCCGTCTGGAGCAGATCGTCGGGGGTCGGCAGCGGTTTGCGCTGCATGGAGGCGAGGGCGCCGCGGTGCACGTGGTAGCCGGTGACCTGCTCGGCGAGTTCGGGGCTCACCGCGTACACCGGGGCGGGGAGTTCGTCGATGACGTCGCGCATGACGTCGACCCACTTGGCGGAGAGCAGCATCGAGCGCATCTCGTAACCGGCGTCCTTGGCCCGTCTGATGACCTTCTCGCCCTCGGCGATGAACAGGCCCTCGGCGGGCTCGCGCTTGCGGCGCAGCTCGACGTCGGTCAGGCCTGTGTAGTCGCGCAGGCGCGGGTCGTCGGGTTCCTCAACGGTGATGAGATCGGCCACAGGGTGATACTGCCTTGTCCTGGGTGCGGTGCCAACGGCTCGGACAGGGTTGGGTTACCCCGGGTTACGCGGAGGTCTCCGGGCCCACGTTCACCACGTCGCCGATGACGATGACCGCCGGGGGTTTCACGTCCTGGGCGCGTACGGTCTCTGCCACCGTTTCGAGGGTCGCGTCGACCCGGCGCTGGGCGGCCGTCGTGCCCTCCTGGACGAGGGCCACGGGGCTGTCGGCCGGCTTGCCGTTGCCGATCAGCGTGCGTGCGATGGCGCCGATCTTGTCGACGCCCATCAGGACGACCAGGGTGCCGCGGAGCCTGGCCAGAGCCGGCCAGTCGACCAGGGAGCGCTCGTCGTCGGGGGCGACGTGCCCGCTGACGACCGTGAACTCGTGGGCCACCCCTCGGTGCGTGACCGGGATGCCCGCGGCGCCCGGGACCGAGATCGAGCTGGAGATGCCGGGGACGACCGTGCAGGCGATACCCGCCTCGGCGAGCGCCTGGGCCTCCTCCATGCCACGGCCGAAGACGAAGGGGTCGCCGCCCTTGAGACGGACCACGGACTTGCCCTGCTTCGCGTGCTCGATGAGCGCGTTGTTGATCGCTTCCTGGGCCATGAAACGGCCGTACGGGATCTTCGCCGCGTCGATCACCTCGACGTGCGGCGGGAGTTCGGCGAGCAGGTCGCGGGGGCCCAGGCGGTCCGCGATGACCACGTCCGCCTCGGCGAGAAGGCGACGGCCGCGGACCGTGATCAGGTCCGGGTCGCCGGGGCCGCCGCCGACCAGGGCGACGCCGGGGGTGCGGGTGCGGTGGTGCGGGGCCACGAGGGTGCCGTCGCGGAGGCCTTCGACCACCGCGTCGCGGATGGCGGCGGTGTGGCGGGGGTCTCGGCCTCGGGCGTTCGTCGTGAGTACGGCCACCGTGACGCCTTCGCTGTGGCCTGTCGCGGGGGTCCAGGCTGTGGCTGCGTCCGCGTCGTCGGAGCGTACGCACCAGACGCGGTGGGCCTCTGCCTCGGCCGAGGCTCTTGTGTTCGCTTCCGTGTCGCTGGTGGCGATGAGGGCGTACCAGGCCTGGGCCAGGTCGCCCTCCTCGTAGGGGCGCCTCTCCCAGGTGAGTTCGCCTGCGTCTGCCATTGCCTCTACGGAGGGGGTGGCTGTTGGGGATACGAGGTGGATGTCCGCGCCTGCTGCGATCAGGGCCGGGAGGCGGCGCTGGGCCACCTGGCCACCGCCGAGGACTACTACTCGGCGGCCGGTGAGGCGGAGGCCTACGGGGTAGGCGGGGTGTTCGGCCATGGAGGTGCGGCTCCTCATGCGGCGGTGCGGGGGCGGGGCCCTGCGGCTCTGGAGCGCCCCTGACATGCGGATTTTAAGGTGCGGGGTGGTGGGTGGCTGGGGCGGGTGGGTTTTCTTTCCCCACGCCCGTCCCTTCCCGAAACCGGGGGCTCCGCCCCCGGGCCCCCGGTGGGGTGGGTGGGCAGCGCTCTTGGGCACAGACCACCGACTCCGGAGTCTGGTTCGCTTACTTCTCGGTTACCCCTGCCGAGTCGAACGTTGCTACCTCGTGCATTGCTCTTGCTGCGCTTTGGACCATGGGGAGGGCCAGTAGGGCGCCTGTGCCTTCGCCCAGGCGGAGGTCCAGGTCTACCAGGGGGCGGAGGCCCAGTTTGTTGAGGGCGGCTACGTGGCCCGGCTCGGCGCTGCGGTGGCCTGCGATGCAGGCTGCCAGGACCTCGGGGGCGATGGCGCGGGCTACCAGGGCGGCGGCGCCGGCGCTTACGCCGTCCAGGATCACCGGCGTACGCAGGGATGCGCCGCCCAGCAACAGGCCGACCATCGCGGCGTGTTCGAGGCCGCCGACCGCGGCGAGGACGCCGATGGGGTCGGCGGGATCCGGCTGGTGGAGTTGGATGGCGCGGCGTACGACCTCGGTCTTGCGGGCCAGCGTCTCGTCGTTGATGCCGGTGCCGCGGCCGGTGACCTCGGAGGGGTCGGTGTCCGTGAAGACCGCGATCAGGGCGGCGGACGCGGTGGTGTTCGCGATGCCCATCTCACCTGTGATCAGGGCCTTGTTGCCCGCGGCCACCAGGTCGCGGGCCGTGTCGATGCCCACCTCGATGGCCTGCTTGACCTCCTCGCGGGTCAGCGCGGGGCCGGTCGTCATGTCGGCGGTGCCGGCCCGGACCTTGCGCGGCAGGAGGCCGGGGGTCGCGGGCAGGTCGGAGGCGACTCCCACGTCGACGACGCAGACCTCGGTGCCGACCTGGCTTGCGAAGGCGTTGACGACCGCTCCCCCGCCCAGGATGTTGGCCACCATCTGGCCGGTGACCTCCTGCGGCCACGGGGTGACGCCCTGGGCGTGCACACCGTGGTCGCCCGCGAAGATCGCGACGGCGGCCGGTTCCGGGATCGGGGGCGGGCACATCCGGGACAGACCGCTCAGCTGTGCGGAGATGATCTCCAGCATGCCGAGGGCGCCCGCGGGCTTCGTCATGCGCTTCTGGCGCTCCCACGCCTCGCCGAGCGCCTTCGCGTCCAGCGGGCGGATGTTGGAAACGGTCTCGGCGAGCAGGTCGTGCGGCTCCTCGCCGGGCAGGGCGCGGCGGCCGTACGTCTCCTCGTGGACGACCCAGGACAGCGGGCGGCGCTTGGACCAGCCGGCCTGCAGCAGCTCGGGCTCCTCCGGGAATTCGTCCACGTAGCCCACACAGAGGTACGCCACGACCTCCAGGTGCTCGGGCAGGCCGAGGGTGCGGACCATCTCGCGCTCGTCGAAGAAGCTGACCCAGCCGACGCCGAGGCCCTCGGCGCGAGCGGCCAGCCACAGGTTCTCGACCGCGAGAGCGGAGGAGTACGGGGCCATCTGCGGCTGTGTGTGGCGACCCAGGGTGTGACGGCCGCCGCGGGTCGGGTCGGCGGTGACGACGATGTTCACCGGGGTGTCGAGGATCGCCTCGATCTTCAGTTCCTTGAACTGCTTCGCGCGGCCCTTCGGCAGCGACTTCGCGTACGCGTCGCGCTGCCTCATGGCCAGTTCGTGCATCGTGCGCCGTGTGTCGGCGGAGCGGATGACGACGAAGTCCCAGGGCTGGGAGTGGCCGACGGACGGCGCGGTGTGCGCCGCCTCCAGTACGCGGAGCAGTACCTCGTGCGGGATGGGGTCACTGCGGAAGCCGTTGCGGATGTCGCGGCGCTCGCGCATGACGCGCAGGACGGCCTCACGCTCGGCGTCGTCGTAGCCGGGCGCGGCGGGGCCGGGGGACTCGCGTACATCCGCTGCGGGGGCCGTGCTCTCCTCCTGCTCGCTCTGTTCTGCCTGCTCAGCCTCATCGGGCTGGTCGGCGGCAGCCAGGGTGTCCAGGTCCTCCGCCCGCTGAGCTGCTACGGGCTGCTGCTGCTCCGGGGCCTCGGCATCCTCGGCGTCCTCAACGGAGGGCTCTGGCACGGGAGTTGCCTCCGGTCCGGCGACGGCAGGTTCAGCCTGGTCGGTCTGTTCGGCCTCGCGGGGAGCCGGGAGCGTGACCACGGGGTTCTCGGGGGCCGGGGGTTCGGCGGTCTCCGCGGCGGCGGGTGCGGGCTCCTCCTCGGCGGCCGGTGCCGGTTCCGCCTGAGCGGGGTGTTCTGCCTCCGGGAGGGGCGGGAAAGTCATGGCGTGCGGGGGTGTCGGGGCGAGGTGGGGCGTCGTCGGGATGGTGCCTTCGACGGGCACGAACTGGCCGACGGGCTGGCCCGCTTGGGCTTGCTCAGGGGCCTGCGCGGGTACGGCGGCGTCTGCGGGCGTGACCAGCTGCGGCTCGGCGGGATCCGGGGTCGGGGCGTCGGACGGAGCCGGCGCCTCCGCATCATCCGTGAACTGCGCGGCTTCCTCGGTGACCACGGGCTGTGCCACCTCGTCCGCGCCGGTGACCGGGGCCTGCGGCTCGGCTTCCGCGAGCTGCTCGGCGTACTCCGGGAACTGCGGTTCGGCGGCGTGCGCGGGCAGTTGGGGCTCGGGCGCCGGCGGGAAGTGCGAGACCGCCGGTGCGGGCTGGAAGTGCGCGGCTTCGGCGTGGTCTGCCGTGTGCGGCGCCTGCGCGGGAGCCTCAAGATGTGCGGATTCCTCATACTGTGCGGGTTCCGCGTACTGAGCCGGTTCCTCGTACTGTGCGGGTTCCGATGCCCGGATCGCGTCATCCGGGACCTGCGCAGCCTCCGGAGCGGGCTCCTGCGGGAACTGCTCGGCCTCCGGGCTCTGCGCAGCCGCAAGCGCGAACTCCTCCGCGGCGTCCGGGACTCCGGCCGGGCCCGTGACCTCGGAAGCTTGTACGGACTCCGTCACCGGCACATCGGCGGAAGCCTGCGCGGCTTCGGAACTCTGGGCGGCATCGGCACCAGCAGCCCCCTCACCAGCCGCCTCCTCAACGGCCTGCGGAGCGGCAACCTCCTGGCCCACCCCGGCCTGAGGAACCTCACCGATCCCCACGCCTTCGGAGCCCTGCCGCGCTCCGTCGCCATCCTCAGCACCACGGACGACCGTTTCTGCAACACCCACCTCAGGGCCCGCCTGGGCCTGGACTCCCCAAGGCGTCGCCCCAGCCGGACCACGGTCGGCCAGCGAGCGCACCGGGCTCCCGGCGCTGTCCGGTGTCGGCGGACCGAGGTGCAGCGGACGACGGGCTGCGGGCGGCTGTGGCGCGGACTCAGGAACGGACGCAGGGGCGCGCTCGGGCTCCGGCAGCCGGACCCCTCCCAAGTCGACCGAGCCGCTGTCCCGGCCCGACATCTCGTGCGGCCCGGGCTCGTGCACAACCTCGGGGACGGGATCCGGTGGTGGCGGAGGGACCTCGTTGCCCCAGGCGCCCTGGGCGCCCGGCAGCAGCAACAGGTCTTCGTGGTCCTCGGCGGAAGTCTCGGAGAGGTAGGAGGGGTACGCACCCGGCGCCTGGGCGCCCGGCTGCTCCACCACGCCTGCGCTCTCCGGCAGTCCTTCGCCCGGGACCTGGCCGGTGTCGGTCATGCGTACCCCTCGCCCATCGGTTTGTGCTCTACGACCTGCTCGTCCGGAGCGGTGCGTCGACCGCCCGCAGTGAAGAACGAGCATGCGTGCCGGGCGGCACGAACGGCCAGTCGACAAAGCCATTAACAGGCATTGTCGCGGTCGGCCGGTCACCATGGCAGCGTGATCCGCCATGGCCCGCTGTGGACTGCGCCACGTTTGCGCGCCCTCCGGTCCGCCGTACCACACGCACCCCAAATCGGGCCCGTTTTCCGGACATTGACCGACGAAATTTCGGACAAGCCGACGCAGTACAACGGTCGGCCAGCCTACCGCGAGCGGTACGACAACAGGATCACGGGGCGCTATCGGGCATCCCGCCCGTCGCCCGACCACCACCCCTCAACGAGGCTCCCCCAGTGCTTAACGCCTGGGGGTACCCCCATCGCGCCGCACCTGCTTGCCTGTAAGCAGGAAAGCAACGCTGCGTTCCTTCTCCGTCCAGGCGCGGGTGTCCAGTTCGACGGACTGCAGAAGCGCGCACTCGACCTGATAGCCGTGCTCCGTCAGGTCCCTGCCGATGAGTTCGGCCGCGTCGCGTGTCGCGGCGTGCGTGACGATCCGCTGGGGGCGCCGGTCGGCGACGGCGGAGACCACCGCGGCGCCCCCGCCCCCGACGCGTACGACATCGGGTTCGGGCAGGTTCTCCAAGATGTGCGGCGCGGTGCCCTGCACGATCTGGAGCTGTACGCCGAAGCGGCGGGCGGCGTCCATGGTGCGGGCGCAGGCGTCCCGGTCGCGGTCCACGGCGATGACCCCGGCGCCGCAGCGCGCGGCCTCCGTGGCGAAGGCGCCGCTGCCGGAGCCGATGTCCCATACGAGGTCGCCCACGCGCGGCCCCAGATGGGCGAGTTGAGCGGCTCGCAGCGGCTCGTTCTCGCCCTCGCCGACCGCGCCGCCGTACGCCTCGGCGGGCAGGGCCCAGCCGCGCGGGCCGGCGCCCGGGTCGCGTCCGGCGATCCAGCCGCCGCGTTCGGCCGGGGCGACGGGTCCGCCCATGACGATGACCACGTTCGGGTCGCGCCAGGTGTGGTCGGCGGCCTTGTCGGAGGTGAGGATCGTGACCTGTTCGCGGTTGGTGCCGAGTTCCTCGCAGATGACGAAGGTGCGGTGAACCCCTTCGAGCAGCAGGCCGAGTTCGGCCGGTCCGGCACCGGGCGACGTGAGGACGGCGACCTTGGTGTGGGCGCGGCAGACGTTCACGGCGCGTCGCAGGGTGCGGCGGTGGGCGACGACCACCTGGGCATCGTCCCAGGGCATTCCGGCACGGGCGAAGGCGGTGGCGACCGAGGAGACGGCGGGCACCACTTCGACCTCGAGGCCGAACTCGGGGGCGCGCAGGGTGCGTACGACTCCGAAGAAGCCCGGGTCGCCGTCGGCGAGGACCACGGCGCTGCCGCGGTGTCCGGCGATACGGCGGGCGGCGAGGCCGACGCTGCCGAGCCGGATGCGTTCGGCGGCCAGGGGCACTTCGGGCAGCGCCAGGTGATGGGCCGCGCCGGCCACCAGTGTGGCGGCGCCGAGTGCGGAGCGCGCCGCGTCGGTCAGTGGCGAGCCGTCCCAGCCGATCACCGTGACCCGGTCGGCCATCGTCGTCAGTCTCCTGAAGTCTTCGCAGGTCGTGTGGTGATGGGGGTCCCCCCGCTCGAGCGAAGCCGAGAGTGGGGGAGTGCGGAGCCCCGTGAGCGTACCTGGTGACTTGTGGTGATGTGGGTGGGGGTCGCGGCGGCCGCCCTTCCGTTTAGTTCCAGTCGGAGTACGTGAAACCGCCGGAGTCGGCGGACTCCTCGCCGACGCCGTCGAGGTCTTCGGGGAGCAGGCTCCACACTATGTAGTCCGTACGCAGGTCGGCCCAGCCGCCGTCCTCCGTGCGGGTCCTGGCTATACAGGCACCGCGCAGGACGCCCTCGCTGATACAGCCGATCTTCTGGGCGACCTGCTGGGAGGCGGTGTTGTCGGCCGCCGTACGCAGCTCCAGGCGCTCGAACTTCTGGTCGCGCAGCAGCCATTGGGCGGTGGCGAGCGCGGCCTCGGAGGCGTAGCCCTCGCCGCGCGCCCAGGGCGCGATGATGTACGACATTTCGGTGGCGCGTACATGCCAGTTGGCCTTGCTCAGCTGGATGACGCCGACCAGACGCTGGGTGAGGAACTCGGTGACGGCGAGGGCGATACCCCGGCCTTCGGTGCGCTCGACGGGTGCCTCGTCGGTGACCCAGGTACGGGCCGCACCCTCGGTGAAGGGCTGGGGCACCGGCGTCCAGGCGACGACCAGCTCGTCGTTCATCATCTCGGTGAGCGCGGGAACATCGTCGTCCTCGAGAGGGCGCAGCACCAACCGCTCCGTGCTGAGGGAGATGTCGGGGAAGGTGTTCGTCATGCGCCGCTCCGTAACCTTCAGGGACCGTCGGGCCTGCTGAACTGCCCAGCATGCAGCATCAGCGCACCGAACTGCACCACGGGGCGGTCAGGAGCACGGGCCGGGGCGAGGGCGCCGCCTCTTTTGGCCCGTAATAGGGTCTGAGCATGCTTGATGCCCTGACGTGGGCGACCACCGTCGCCGCGCTCGTGCTCGCCGCGTGGTGCGGCTGGGCCGCCTATCGCGACCAGCCGACGAAGGACTGGCACTTCATCGGTATGGCGGTGGTGTCACTGCTCGCCCTGGTGCAGATGGTGGTCGGGATCGTCCAGCTGGCGCGCGGTGAGAAGCCGGAGCAGGGCACGACGATCTTCGTGGCGTATCTGATCGGCGCGTTCGCCTGCATCCCGGCGGCGGGCTTCATGTCGCTTGCGGAGCGCACCCGTTGGGGCTCGGTGACGGTCGCGGCCGGTGGTGTGGTGCTCGCCGTGCTTCAGGTGCGGCTCTATGACATCTGGGGAGGCTGAGGACCTGTGGCCGAGGAGAAGCCCGCGCGGACGCGGCTCATCAGCGGTCCGGGCATGCTGCTGGTCTGGCTGTACGGCGTGATGGTCGTCGGCGCAGTCTCGCGCTCCGTCGTGCAGATCGCGACGGAGTTCGACAAGGCGCCGCTCGCCTACTCGCTGTCGGCGGTCGCCGGCCTCGTATACGGCTTCATCACGTACTCCCTGGTCCGCGGCGGCGAAACGGCCCGCAAGGCGGCGCTGGTGTGCTGCGCCGCCGAGCTCGCGGGCGTACTGACCGTGGGCACCTGGACCCTCGCGGACCCCTCCGCCTTCCCGGACGCCACGGTGTGGTCGGACTACGGCATGGGGTACTTGTTCATCCCCGTACTGCTCCCGGTCACGGCGATGTTCTGGCTGCGCAAGGCGCGTACCAGGGCGCCTGCCGCGGAGCGGAGCTAGGCACTCGCGACGAACGCGCCCGCCTCCACCGGCTTGGCCAGCGTCACCAGCGTGAGGCGCTCGTGGATGCGCCGCCTGGCCACGGCCTCGTAGCCGTGCCTCCGGTAGAGCTGGAGGTTGTGCTCGCTGCGGTGCCCGGTGAACAGCTGGAAGCTCTTGACCGCGCCGCCCTCGGAGAGCTTGGCCTCGATGGCGTGGAGCAGCCGTCCGCCCAGGCCGTGCCGCTGCATGCGGGGGTGAACGATGAGCTTGTCGATGCGCGCCGTCCCGTCCGCGTCCACGGAGCCGCGCACCGAGGCCACCACCTCGTCGCCGAGCCGGGCCGCCAGGACCGTGCCGCTCGCCAGTTCCGCCTTGAGGGAGGCGAGGCTCTGGGTGAGGGGCTCGATGCTGTAGTCGCCGTACAGCTCGGCCTCGCTCTGGTAGCAGAGGAACTGCAGTTTGAGGATCTGTTCGGCGTCCTGCTCGGTCGCCCCCGAGATGGTCACGCTCATGCCCATGTGTGCATGCCTCCCGCTCACCTGTTCCGCCGGTTGTCCCTCACTCCTATCCCCGCGGTTCGTCGGCCGCAACCTCCGCGGTGAGCATTCGACGCAGACATCCCAGGCATCTGGAACGTTCCGGACCAAGACTGCCCTGTGAGATACCCAACTCCCCTGCGATCTCCCGGTATGTCAGGTCTTGCGGGGACAAGAGGGCAGCCATCAGACGCGGGCAGCGGCCGGGGAGCCGGCGTACGGCGGAGTGCAGGGCGCGGCGCCGGGCCGCGGTGAGCGCGAGCTGCTCCGGGTCCGGGCCGCTGTCGTCGGCGGGCTCGGTGGCGTACGGCAGCTCGATGCCGGTGGTGCGACGGGTGCGGCGGGCCTCGGTGCGGACGGCGATGCGCAGCCAGTCGGCAGGGTCGGAGGGCGGACCGTCCTCGTCGAGGCGCTCCAGGAGCCGCAGCCAGACGGCCTGTTCGAGGTCGCCGGGCTCGACCCCGGAGGCATGCGCCTCCGCGGATGCCTCGGCGGCGAGCAGCGGGCTCAGCGCGCCGACCATACCCATGGCGGACATATACGTGGCAGCCATATCCGTGGCAGACATGTCATGCGTCATATGCGGCACGACCCGGCCGCCCCGGGAGAGGTTGCCCGGAGCGACCGTTTATCACCCCAACTGCTGCATCGTGGCTCAGCCGTTGACCTCAGCCGTTGACGAAGTCCTCGCGGGCGAGGAGGCCGGTGTCCGGGTTGTCGGTGAAGACGCCGTCGATGCCGGTGGCGAAGTAGACCTCGAAGGCGCCGAAGACGTCGCCGTAGGCGTTCGGGTCCGCGCCCTTCCTGAAGTCCGCGGGCAGGAAGCTGTTCTCGTTGCGCATCGTGTACGGGTGCAGGATCAGCCCCGCGTCGTGCGCGTCGTCGACCAGGGTGGTCGGCCTGGTGAGCTTGCCGCTCGCGTCCCTCGGGATGATCAGGTCGAGGGTGGGGCCGAGGCCTTGCGCGTACGAGGCGATCCACTTCAGGCCCTCGGGCTTGACGAGGTCGGCGACGGTGCGCGGGTCGCCCGCCTGGACGAAGTCCCAGGGACGGCTGTTCGCGGAGGACAGCAGCACGACGAGCGGGTTGTCGACCAGCTTGTTCAGCCGCTGGATGCTGCTGGGCTCGAAGGACTGGAGGAAGACGGGCGAGTTCTTCTTGTGCTTGCCGTACTTGCGCAGCAGCTTGGCGAGCCGCTCCTCCAGGCCGAGGCCAAGGCCGCGGAAGTAGGTGGGGTGCTTGGTCTCGACGTGCAGCCACACCTCCTTGCCGCGCTTACGGCTCTCCCGCTCGGCCCAGCGCAGGACCTCCTCGAAGGTGGGGACGTCCCAGCGGCCGTCGTACAGCGTGTTGTGCGGGCGGTTGCCCGGGATGCGCTCCTTGGCGCGCAGCGTCTTGAGTTCGGCGAGCGTGAAGTCCTCGGTGAACCAGCCCGTGAAGGACACGCCGTCGACGCTCTTCGTGGTCTTGCGGCCGGCGAACTCGGGGCGGCTCGCGACGTCGGTGGTGCCGGTGATGTCGTTCTCGTGGCGGCACACGAGGTGGCCGTCCTTGGTGGGGACGAGGTCCTGCTCGATGACGTGCGCGCCCATGTCGAGGGCCAGTTGGTACGCGCCCAGGGTGTGCTCCGGCCGGTAGCCGCTGGCCCCGCGGTGCCCGATGATCGTCGGCACCGGCAGGCTCTTGTAGCCGCGTTCGGCGGCTGCGGCCGTGCCGGGCAGTCCGATGGCCGCTCCTCCCGCACCCAGCACCGCGGCCCCGAGCAGCGCCCGCCGTCTCGTGCCCCGACCCTGCTCGTCCAACCCCTGCGTCCCCATGAGCGCTCCTCCGGTTGCTGCCCTGCACCTGCCAAATCCGGACGATCGTAGGTGCCCTTGGGTGACGGATGGGAGACCTGGGACGGAATACACGGATGATGCTGAGTGTCGTATCAGGTGCCGGAGTTGGGGCACCCGGGCCTGATGGATGCGGCATTTGTCACACATCTCGTCCAGGTGTCGGGCGTGCAACAGCGCGCCACCCCAGGTAAACAAGTAGCGACAGTGCGTATCCACTGCGTGAACCCGGTGTGCAATACCCCGGGTGCCGCGAGTATCGTCCTCACCTGCAGAGACTCTTCTCTTTCCCTTGACACCGGAGGGCCCGTTGTCCCGCTTCGCGCTCATCAAGGCAGTGCTCGGACCGATCATGCGCCTGATGTTCCGCCCACGAGTGGAAGGCGCGGAGCACATCCCTGGCTCCGGACCGGTCATCCTGGCCGGCAACCACCTCACGTTCATCGACTCGATCGTGCTGCCGCTGGTCTGCAACCGTCAGGTCTTCTTCATCGGCAAGGACGAGTACGTCACCGGGAAGGGCCTCAAGGGCCGCCTGATGGCCTGGTTCTTCACCGGTGTCGGCATGATCCCGGTGGACCGGGACGGTGCGAACGGCGGGGTCGCGGCGCTGATGACCGGCCGCCGGATCCTGGAGGAGGGCCGGATCTTCGGCATCTACCCGGAGGGCACCCGCTCCCCCGACGGCCGCCTCTACCGCGGTCGTACGGGCATCGCTCGCCTGACCCTGATGACCGGCGCGCCGGTCGTTCCGTTCGCGATGATCGGCACCGACAAGCTCCAGCCGGGCGGCGCGGGCATGCCGCGCCCCGGGCGCGTCACGGTTCGCTTCGGTGAGGCGATGGAGTTCTCGCGGTACGAGGGCATGGATCGCGACCGGTACGTGCTGCGTGCCGTCACCGACTCGGTGATGGCGGAGGTCATGCGTCTGTCGGGGCAGGAGTACGTCGACATGTACGCCACGAAGGCCAAAGCGGCGTAAGCGTAAGCGCCTCCGCTGGGTTGGGCTGGGGCGACTAAGCACCGGGAACTGCAAGTTATTTGTCGGCTGCGGGTTCGTCGTGGCTGGTCGCGCCCGCGCGGCGGAGCCGCAAATTGAAACAGCCCCGCGCCCCTTAAGGGGCGCGCCCCTGAACGTCGCGCAGTCAGGTGGGCCTTTCTTCTGGTGGTCCGCCGTCCACGTGCTCGACACCCGGTGCGGGGAACCACAGGACGAACGTCGAGCCCTCTCCCATCCGGGAGAACAGGCGGACCTGGCCGCCGTGGGACTCCACGATCTGGCGGACTATGGCGAGGCCCAGTCCCGCGTGGCGGTCGCGGCCGCCGCCGTTTCCCTTCGCTCGCCAGAAGCGGTCGAAGACTCGTACCTGGTCGTCGTCGAGGATGCCGGGGCCCTCGTCCTGCACCGACGTCCACAGCCAGCCCTCCGAGCGGCCTGCCGCGATGGTGATTCGGGTGCCGGGCGGAGCGAGTCGTACGGCGTTGGAGAGCAGGTTGCCCATCGCCCGGCGCAGCGCGTCGTGGTCGCCGATGACCGTCAGGCCCGTGGCAAGGTTGCGGTGCAGGACGAGACCGCGCTCGGCGGCGAGCGGCGCGAACTCCTCGCAGGCCTCGCCGGCCGCCGCGGCCAAGTCCACGTCGGCGTCGGCGAGCGCGGGCGCGGTACGGCGGGCCGTCGCCAGCAGGTCCTCGACCAGCCGGGTCATACGCGTCGTCGCACGGTCCACGCTGCGGGCGGCGGCCCTGCGTTCCGCCTCGTCGGACTCCTCGGTGGTCAGCACCGCGTCCAGGTTGGCGCGGATGATGGCGAGCGGGCTGCGCAGTTCGTGCGAGGCGTCGTCGATGAGCTGGCGCTGGGCGCGGAAGGCCTCGTCCAGCCGGTCGAGCATGGAGTCGATGGTGTCGGCGAGGTCGCGCAGCTCGTCCTTCGGCCCGTCGAGCCGGATGCGCTGCGAGAGGTCGGTGGCCTGGATGTCGGCTGCCGTACGGGAGATGGCCCGTACGGGACGCAGCACGCGGCCGGAGAGGATCCAGCCGATGGCGAGGCTGGTGACGCCGAGGCCGCCGAGGACGAAGAAGGAGGAGCGGCGGAGGTTGTCCAGGGTGGAGTAGTTGACGGCGGCCTCGACCTCCTTGAGCTTCACGGCGTCGAACTCGCCCATGTAGACGCCGTTGATGTACTTCTTCGCCGGGAACGAATTGCTGACGGGGTGCGCCTCGCCGCTGCGCTCGACCGCGATGTAGGTCGCGCCGAGGACGAGGGCGGTGAGGACGAACAGCAGGCCGGAGTAGAGGACGGTGAGACGGAAGCGGATGGTGTGGGTGAAGGCGGGCAGGCGCAGCTTCGCCCGCACGAGCCGGAGTGCGGCGATCAGCCGGCCCCGGCGGCGGTGGCCGTTCATCGCGCATCCTCCCTGAGCCCGTTGTCCTCCTTGAGCCGGTAGCCCTGCCGGATCACCGTCTCGATGAGGGGCTCCTCGTCTCCGGTGATCTTCCGGCGCAGTGAGCCGACCGTGACCCGCACGGTGTTGGTGAACGGGTCGGCGTTCTCGTCCCAGACGTGTTCGAGCAGTTCCTCGGCCGGTACGACGCGGCCGGGGCGGGTCATCAGGTAGTGCAGGACGCCGAACTCCTTGGGGGTGAGGTGGAGTGGGCGGTCCCCGCGGAAGGCCTCGAAGCGGGCAGTGTCCAGGCGGAGTTCGCCGACCTCGACGACCGAGGTGCCGCCGTCCTCGCGGCGCAGCAGGGCGCGGATACGGGCGAGGAGCTCGGGCAGCATGAAGGGTTTCACCAGGTAGTCGTCGGCGCCCTCGTCGAGGCCGCGGACCCGGTCGGCGAGCCGGTCCCGGGCGGTGAGCATCAGGATGCGCGGTCCGCCCGGCGTCGCTCGTGCCGCCCGGCACACCGAGAACCCGTCGCCGTCCGGCAGATTGAGGTCGAGCAGGACGAGGTCGTAGTCGTTCACGGCCAGCTTCTCCGTGGCCGTGTCGACGTCCGGGGCGACGTCGACGGCGTACCCGGCCCTGACGAGGCCGACCTTGAGCGCGACGACCAGGTCTTCTTCGTCCTCGACCACCAGGAGCCTCATGGCTGCTCCACTCCCTGCCGCTAACTTCCGTCGATGATCGCCTGCGCGGCTTCCCTGGCGTCGGCCACCGGGATCGCGAACCCGATCCCTATGGAACCACCGCGTTGCTGGTCCAACGTCGCGATGGCCGTATTGATGCCGATGACGCGCCCCCTTGCGTCCACCAGGGGTCCGCCGGAGTTCCCCGGGTTGATCGACGCGTCGGTCTGCAGGGCGGGGCGTCGCTCGCCGCCCTCGCCGAGCCGTACGGAGCGGTCCAGGGCACTGACGATGCCGGAGGTGACGGTTCCGCTCAGGCCCAGCGGGGAGCCGATGGCCAGGACGGTGTCGCCCACGCCGGGCCGGGCGCCGGTGGCCAGATCAGCGGCGCGCAGACCGCGTGCCGTCTCGGGTTCGAGGACGGCCACGTCGTTGGCGCGATCATCGCCGAGCACGTCCGCACGAAGCCGACGGCCGTCCTGCAGCTCGATCGACACCTGTGAACTGCCCGCCACCACATGGGCGTTGGTAAGGATCCGGCCACGCTCGTCGAAAACGAACCCCGAGCCCTGCCCGTCGTCCGTCTGGATCGACACCACACTGGGCAGCACCCGCGCGGCGACGGCTTCAAGCCCACCGACGTCCTGCGCGGCGGCGGGCGCGTCGGAGTCCGACTCGCCGAAGCCCCCGGCCGCGTACCCCGCGGCCCCACCCGCGAGCACGGCGGCGATCACCGCCGCGACGACCGGCCGCGGCTTACGGGGAGCCCGCTGTGCCGGTGCCTGCGGAGTGGCGTACGGGGACGCATACACCTCCGGTGTGCGATCCGCCTGCGGCAGCGGCCCGAAGGCCGGCGGCGGCCGGCCCGGCACGAACGCGGGCCCGCGGGGCTCGCCGAGGCCGACATGCGGGGGGTCGGCAGGCCCACCCGAGGATGGGCCGCCGGCCTGAGCGCCCGGCTTCGCACCGGCGTCCGGCTCGTGCGACGGCGCGACCGGGTCCGCGCCGCCGACGCCCGCGCCGTCGAAGGGGCCGCCGCGCGCTGCGGCCAGACCGGGGTACCGGTCGCCGCCCTCCGGCCTCGACCAGCCGTCGTCCGCACTTCCGGCGTCACCGTACGGATGGCCGCGGCCGTCGGGCCCGGGGCCCGGAGGGGCCGCGGGTCCCGGGTGGCCGGTGTATCGGTTGTCGGACACGAAAGCTCCTCCTTGGTCACGGACCGGAACGGGAACTGGTCGGGGCCGTAGTGAGCGGACTTGCCGAAGTCCGGTGCGGTACCGAGCCCCTTTCGAGGCGCGGGGCGGCGACACATGCGCCCCTGCCGCGCGGGCGTGACCCGCGCCGCATAAAGGGGCGCGGGGCTGTGACATATGCGGCTCCGCCGCGATGGGGGTCCCCCCGCTCGAGCGAAGCCGAGAGTGGGGGGAGCGACCAGCCACAACGGACCCGCAGCGTCGAACCGCCCGAACCCGGCCGAGCGTCACGGCAACCTCGAGAACCAGAGCAGAGACGTCGCTGCGGCGGCAAGTGCCGCAAGCAGCCCGGCAGCCACAAACCACTGCCAGACCTCGCGTTCCTCCGTGCGGTGCCCCACGGAGCTGCCGATGTCCTCGTACACCGCCTGGAGTTCTTCTCCTGTCGCGGCTTCGTGGAAGTCGCCGCCCGTGCTGGAAGCGAGGTTCTCCAGAGCGGGGCCGTCCACAGGGACGGGGATGCTGTCGCCCGAGGGCAGCTCGATGGTGCCCCCTTCCGTGCCGTACGCGATCGTCGAGACCGGAATCCGGTCGCCGGCCGCCTCTCGGGCCGCCTCTTCGATGGAGCGGCCCGTGGTGTTGGAGCCGTCCGAGAGGAGCACGATGTGCGCGGGCGGCGGGCGCCGCTCGGCCTCCCGGTCGAGCATGCGCACGGCATCGCGCGAGGCCACGACGGCCTCGCCGATCGCCGTACCCTCGCCGGTGGTGAGCCGCTCGATGGCGGTGCGCAGTGCGGCCCGGTCGGTGGTCGGCGGCACCGCCACGTTCGCGGTGCCGCTGAAGGGGACAAGCCCCGCGTTGAAGCGTTCGGGCAGCCGGTCGACGAAGGCGAGGGCCGCCTGCTGGGCCGCCTCGAAGCGGGTCGGCTCGACATCGGTGGCCTCCATGGAGGCCGAGACGTCGAAGGCGACGACGATCGTGGCCCGTTCGCGCGGTACCTGAACGTCGGTGGTGGGCCGGGAGAAGCCGACGATCAGCAGGCAGAGCATGGCGCAGAAGGCGGCCGCGGGGACATGCCGGCGCCAGCCGGGCTGCTTGGGCGCGACCTTGTCCAGCAGATCGAGGTTGGTGAACCGGACGGCGTACCGGCCGCGTCGGCGCTGCACCACCAGATAAACGGCGATCAGCCCGAGCAGCGGCACCAGGAGCAGCAGCCAGCCGGGGGAACGCAGACTCATGGCAGCTCCCGGAGGACGGATGCGGACGGCGGTGATGTGTCCCTCACCTGCGCGGGCCGGGCGTTCACGCGGCACCGCCTCCGGCCCTGCGCCGCTGGGCCGCGACATGGCGTACGACATCACGCACCCAGTCGCGATCCGTGCGCAGCCGCAGATGAGCCGCGCCCGCCCGGCGTATGGAGGCCTTGATCAACGCCCGCTGTTCCAGCGCCGCCGCGGCGTACCGCTCGCGCAACCGCCGTGCGTTGGTGGGTATTTCACGCTTGCGGCCGGTCTCGGGGTCGACGACGGTGAGCAACCCGACGTCGGGCAGCTCCAGTTCGCGGGGGTCGACCGTCTCGACCGCGAGCAGCTGGTGGCGGTGGGCGATGATGCGCAGCGGCTGCTCCCAGCCGGTCTCCAGGAAGTCGGAGACGACGGCGACTAGGCCGCGGCCGGGCAGGGTGCGCAGCGCGTACAGGGCGTCGGCGAGGCTCTGACCGGCGGCGGCCGGGCCGGGTGCCACGCGGGGACGGTCCAGGGCGGCGCGCAGGACTCTGAGGAGGTGGGCGCGGCCGGTGCGCGGCGGGATCCGCCGGATACCGTCGGGTCCGGTGATCTGGGCGCCGATCCGGTTCCCGGCCCGCTCGGTGAGGAAGGCGACGGCCGCGGCGGCGCCGACGGCCAGATCCCGTTTCTCCATGTGCGCGGTGCCGAAGTCCATGCTCGCGGAGGCGTCGAGCACGATCCAGGTGGTCAGTTCACGGTCGGCGAGGGTGAGCCGGACGTGCGGGACGGTGGTGCGCGCGGTGGCGCTCCAGTCCATCCGGCGTACGTCGTCCCCGATGACGTACGGACGGGTCTCGGACACCTCGCTGCCGGGACCGGGCACCAGCCCTGTGTGATCGCCCTGGAGGAGGCCGTCGGGGCGGCGGGTGAAGAGCAACTCCAGGTGCTTCAGGGCTTGTTCGGGGGTGAGTTCGCGCAGGCTCGGAGTGCTGCCGCTCATGCCGCGTTCCCCTCCGGGTCGGGCCCGAGGTCGTGGCGTGGACTGACCCGTGGCTGCTCCACCGCGGCCAGCACCTCGTCGACGATCTCGGCTCCGGTGACGCCGTCGGCGAGCGCGTCGAAGGACAGCACGAGCCGGTGCGCGATGACCTCGTGGGCCAGATCGTGTACGTCCTCGGGAAGGACGTAGCCCCGGCCGCGCAGCAGGGCGAGCGCGCGGGCGGCGGCGACCAGGCCGAGGGTGGCGCGAGGTCCCGCACCGTGCGCCAGCCGGCCGTCGCGGCCCGCGAGTTCACGGGTCGAGACGATCAGCCGTACCGCGTACTCGGCGATCGCGTGGTGCACGAACACCTCGTCGGCGGTGCGCTGGAGCGCGATGAGCCGCTCCGGGGTGAGGACGGGGCGCGCCCGCGGCGGGTCGACGCTCATCCGGTAGAGGATGGCGAGCTCTTCGGACTCGCTCGGGGCGGCGATCTCCACCTTGAGCAGGAAGCGGTCGCGCTGGGCTTCGGGGAGTTGGTAGACGCCCTCGGACTCGATGGGGTTCTGGGTGGCGAGTACGAGGAACGGCTCGGGGACGGGGATGGTGGTGCCGCCGATGGAGACCTGGTGCTCGCCCATCACTTCGAGGAGCGCGGACTGCACCTTGGCGGGGGCGCGGTTGATCTCGTCGGCGAGGACGAAGTTCGCGACGACGGGGCCGGGTTCGACGGTGAAGCTCTCACTGGACTGCCGGTAGATCCGGGTGCCGGAGATGTCGGACGGTACGAGGTCCGGGGTGAACTGGAGCCTCGCGAACTTTCCGCCCGCGACCTCGGCCAGGGTCTTCGCGGCGAGCGTCTTGGCGACACCCGGCACGCCCTGCAGCAGGCAGTGCCCACGGGCCAGGACCGCGGTGAACATCCGCTCCACCATGCGGTCCTGGCCGACGATCACCCGCTTGACCTCGAAGAGCGCCTCCTCGAGAAGCTTGCCTTCCCGGCCGTCGAAGCTCTCACGGCCGTCAAGGCTCTCGCGGCCCTCGTGGCCTCCAGGGGACGGGAGTGCGGCGGTCACAGCGCTTCGGCGGGATCGCCCGTGGACTCGGACGGGCTGCTGCCGCCGGTCCCGTCCTTCTCGGGGCAGTCCTCCCGGTCGTAGAGGCTGGTTCCGCTCTTGGACGTGCCTTCCTCGACGACGAACTCGACCTTGTCGCGCGGCGGTTCGTCACCGTCGGCGGCGATGGCGACGCCGCCTCCGGCCAGACCCGCGGCGGCCAGCATGGTGGCGGCGACGAAAACTGTCTTACGGGTACGACGTGTCATGGTCGGTGGCTCCTTCAGCCGTGTGGGACGACATCGGGTACGCGACCAAGACCATCAGGTGAAGGCGAAAGCGAGCTTAAAGGAATCCCTGACCAGGTGATTCGAGCTGTGCACCGGCACGGCGCCTACGGGTGCTCCGCCCCGCCCTCCAGCCGCTGCCCCCGCAGCAGGAACCACGCCGCCACCGCCGCGCCGAGCAGCACCACCGCGCCGGCGCCCGCCGCGAACGCGAGCCCGTCGACGAAGGCCGCGCGGGCGGCATCCAGCAGCGCCTCCGCGTTCGGCAGGCCCGCCGTCGCCTCCACCGCACCGCCCAGGGACTCGTGTGCCGCGGCGGCCACCTCCGGGGGCGTACCGGCCGGAGCTGTGAAGCCGGCGTACACGCCGGTGACGATGGAGCCGAGGAGCGCGATACCGAGGGCGGCGCCGAGTTCGTACGCCGTCTCGGAGACCGCGGACGCGGCGCCCGCCTGCTCCTTGGGCACGCTGGAGAGGATCACGTCGGCGGTCACGGTGAACGAGAATCCCGCGCCGACGCCCACGAACAGCAGCGCGCAGCCGAGCAGCGGGTAGCCGGTGGACTCGCGCAGCAGTGTGAGCGTGGCCAGCGCGAGGCCGATCGCGGCGAGCCCGCACGCGACGACGGAACGCACCGAGTACCGGCGCGCCACCGTGCCTGCGATCAAACCGGCCGCCACCGCGCCCACCGCGGCGGGCAGTTCGGCGAGACCCGCCATCAACGGCCGCATCCCCTGGACGAGTTGCAGATACTGCGAGAGGAAGAAGACCAGCCCGGACAGACCGAGAATGGTCAGCAGATCGGCGAGCACGGCAGCCGAGAAGCCACGGTGGCGGAACAGCCGCATGTCCAGCAGCGGTGAATCCAGGGCGAGTTGACGGCGCACGAAGCCGAAGAGCGCGACGCCGCCGAGCAGACCCGCCGCAGCCGCTTGCCCGCTCACCCCGTGCGCGGCGGCCTCCTTGACCCCGTACACGATGCCGACCATGCCGACGAGGGACAGGAAGACGCTGCTGAGGTCCCACGGGCCGGGCTCGGGATTGCGGGACTCGGGCAGCAACTTCATGCCGACGAGAACGAGGACCGCCATCACGGGGAGGTTGATGAGGAAGACGGAGCCCCACCAGAAGTGCTCCAGCAGGAATCCGCCGCCGATCGGGCCGATCGCCACTCCCGCGGAGGAGGTCGCACCCCAGATGCCGATGGCTAGGCTGCGTTCACGCGGATCGTGAAAGAGGTGGCGGATGATCGCGAGCGTGGCGGGCATCAGGGTCGCGCCCGCGACGCCGAGCAGCGCCCGCGCCACGATCATCAACTCCGCAGTGCTCGCATAGGCGTTGAGCACGGAGATCAGACCGAACGCGACCGAGCCGATGAGCAGCAGCTTCTTACGGCCGATACGGTCACCGAGGCTGCCCATCGAGACAAGCAGGCCGGCGATCACGAACGAGTAGACGTCACCGATCCACAGCAGCTGCGTGCCGGACGGCTTCAGGTCCTCGCTGATGTACGGGGTGGCGAGCCCCAGCACGGTCGCGTCGACGGCCACCAGCAGCACGGCGAGGACGAGCACGGCCAGCGCGAGCCAGCGCCCGGGGCGCTTCTCCACCGCCGTCGCCGCCGTCCACTGCTGCGTGCTGGTCATGATTCCCTCCGGAGTGCGCCGCCGAGCAACAGCTCGACGATCATGTGGTGAAAGTCCTTGGCGGCGACCTTGCCGCTCAGGACGACCCAGGCGCCGGACGCGATCAGTCCGAACAGCGCCTCGGTGAGCCAGGCCGGGGTGAGGTCGATACGGAACTCGCCGCTCTCCTGGCCACGCCGGAAAAGGGCGGCGATCTGGGCGTCGAGCCGCTCCCAACCCTCGTTCTGCTGCTCGCCCTCGAAGAGCTGGTTCTCCGTGTAGAGGAAGGAGAGCAGTCCAGCGACGGGCTCGATCTCGCGCACCAGCCGGCGTACGGCCTCGCTCGCGGGCCCGTCAGCGATCCGCGCCGCGTCCAGCGCGGCCTCGCACTCCTCGATGCCGAGGGCTTCGAGGGCCCGGACGAGCGCGTCCCGTCCGGCGAACTGGCGGTGCAGCGTGGCCCGGCTGATCCCGGCCGCCTTGGCGACCTCGTCCATCGTGGCGGTGGACTTACGGGTGAGCAGCGCGGCGGCGCTGCGGAGTACATGTGCACGATCGACAGCCATGAGACGACGATAACTCATGTGAGACATTGATGTCTCATTCAAGGCGTACGTGACTCATCCATGCGTACCTGGTGATGCACTCCGTCGATCAGTGGGTGCTCAGTGGCAGGAGTGGGTGCTCAGTGCCACGAGCGGATGTTCAGTGCCAGGGCAGCTGCCCGCGTCGCTCCCAGTACGCGCCCGGCTCCTCGGCGAGTGCGGCCAGTCGGGCCACTTGTTCGTCGTCGAGGTCGACGACGGCGGCGTGCAGGTTCGAGACGAGCTGGTTGACGGTGGCTGCACCCGAGAGGACGATGCCGGCCCAGGGCTGCCGGAGGATCAGGGCGAGGGCGATCGCGTCGGCGCCGAGTTCCGCCGCCTCGGCGACGGCGCGTACCGCTTCGGGGGCTTGCGGACCGGCGAGGCGGCCGTTGCCCATGGCCTCCTTGACGATCACGGTGAGCCCGGCGTCGTGGGCCTCGGCGAGTGCGGGCGCGGCGGACGTTTCCAGGGCGTTGTAGGTGGCCTGGACGGTACGGAAGAGGGGCTCGCCGTCGACGGTCACGGCGAGCGCGGCCCGGATGGCGTCGGCCTGGGCCGGTCCGCTGGTGGAGAAGCCGATCGTGAGCCCCTGGGCGGCGGCTTCCGCCAGCTTGGCGTGGAGTTCCTTGTCGGTGAGGGCCGGGCTGTCCGGGGTCACGGAGTGGATCTGGTAGAGGTCGAGGCGGTCGCCGAGCAGGTCGGCGGTCTCGGCGCGCTGGCGCTCGTACGTGGTGACGCTGTGGTCCTTGACCTCGTGTTCCTCGGCGTCCGTGCGCCAGTCGGCGGTGTAGGTGTAGCCCCACTTGCTGCCGATGACTACGTCGTCGATGTCGGGGCGGGTGCGCAGCCAGTCGGCCAGGAATTCCTCGGAGCGGCCGTACGAGCGGGCTGCGTCGAAGTAGCGGACGCCTTGGGCGTAGGCGGCGTCCAGGAGTTCGTGGGTGCGGTCTCGTAGGGCGTCGACGCTACGTGCCTCCGGCAGGTCACGATCGCGGCCCAGGTTGATGTAGCCCGGGCGGCCCACGGCGGCCAGGCCAAGGCCGATGTGGCAGGTGGGCGTCGTGGCGGTCGCGAGACGTGCGAAGGGCATCGCGGGCTCCGTTCGGTCGGCTCCGGTACGGGGTGCTCGACCAACGTAACTCGCGGCGGGTTCCCCACAGGTGTTTCTCGCCCCCGCCGCCCCTACCCTCCCCCGTCACCCAGAGGGGCTGCGCCCCTGGAAAGGGGCGCTCCCCGGCGCTCGCCTACCGCTTCTCCTTCGCCGTTGCCCACTCGTGCTGCGCTGCCACGTCGGCCTTCACCTCTGCCAGCTGCACGGCCACCGCGCTGGGGGCCGTGCCACCTCGGGCGTTGCGGGAGGCCAGGGCGCCGGGGACGTTCAGTACCGAGCGGACCTCGGGGGTCAGGTGTGCGGAGATCTTTGCGAACTGGTCGTCGGTCAGCTGGTCCAGTTCCTTGTTCTCGGACTCGGCCACCTTTACGCACTCGCCCGCCACCTCGTGCGCTACGCGGAACGGGACGCCCTGCTTGACCAGCCACTCGGCGATGTCCGTGGCGAGTGAGAAACCGGCGGGAGCCAGTTCCTCCATGCGTTCGCGGTTGACGGTCAGGGTCGCCATCATGCCGGTGAACGCGGGGAGCAGAACCTCCAGTTGGTCGCAGGAGTCGAAGACCGGCTCCTTGTCCTCCTGGAGGTCGCGGTTGTACGCGAGCGGGAGGGCCTTCAGCGTGGCCATCAGGCCGGTCAGGTTGCCGATGAGGCGGCCCGACTTGCCGCGCGCCAGCTCCGCGATGTCCGGGTTCTTCTTCTGCGGCATGATCGACGAGCCGGTGGAGAAGGCGTCGTGAAGGGTGACGAAGGAGAACTCCTTCGTGTTCCAGAGGATGATTTCCTCGGCGATCCGGGAGAGGTTGACGCCGATCATCGCGGTGATGAAGGCGAACTCGGCGGCGAAGTCACGGGAAGCCGTGCCGTCGATGGAGTTGCCCGAGCTGCCGTGCTCGAAGCCCAGGTCCTTCGCGACCGCCTCCGGGTCCAGGCCGAGGCTGCTGCCGGCCAGGGCCCCCGAGCCGTACGGTGACACCGCCGTCCGGTCGTCCCACTGGCGCAGGCGCTCGGCATCCCGGGAGAGGGCCTGCGCGTGGGCCAGTACGTGATGGGCGAACAGCACCGGCTGGGCGTGCTGAAGGTGCGTACGGCCCGGCATGGCGACGTCCGGGTGGGCCTCGGCCAGGCCGATCAGGGCGTCCTGGAGGACGGCGATGAGGCCGCCGATGATGCGGGCGTGGTCGCGCAGGTACATCCGGAAGAGCGTGGCGACCTGGTCGTTGCGCGACCGGCCCGCGCGCAGCTTGCCGCCGAGGTCCGGGCCCAGCCGCTCCAACAGGCCCCGCTCCAGGGCCGTGTGGACGTCCTCGTCGGCGATGGTGCCGACGAACGAGCCGCTCGCGACATCGGCTTCGAGCTGGTCGAGTCCCGCGAGCATCCGCGTCAGCTCGTCGTCGGTGAGCAGCCCCGCCTTGTGCAGCACGCGCGCGTGGGCCCGCGAACCGGCGATGTCGTAGGGCGCGAGCCGCCAGTCGAAGTGGACGGACGCGGACAGCTTCGCCAGGGCCTCGGCGGGACCGTCGGCGAAACGGCCGCCCCAGAGCCGTACGTCACCGCTGTTGCTGCTCACTTGCTCTACTCCTCGGAGAATGGTGAATGTGCGACCGCCTCCCCACCCTTGCAGGTGAGGAGGCGGCTGTCAGGTCGGTACGAGCGAGGCTTACGCCAGGTCCCGCTTCGCCGCGATCTTCGACGACAGGCTGTAGATGTCGATGAAGCCCTTCGCCGCCGACTGGTCGAAGGAGTCACCCGTGTCGTACGTCGCGAGGTTGAAGTCGTACAGCGACGACTCGGAGCGGCGGCCGGTGACGACGGCGCGACCGCCGTGCAGGGTCATCCGGATGTCGCCGGAGACATGCTGGTTGGCCTCGTTGATGAAGCCGTCCAGGGCGCGCTTGAGCGGGGAGAACCACAGGCCGTCGTAGACCAGCTCGCCCCAGCGCTGCTCGACCTGCCGCTTGTAGCGGGCGAGTTCGCGCTCGACGGTGACGTTCTCCAGCTCCTGGTGGGCCGTGATCAGCGCGATGGCGCCGGGAGCCTCGTACACCTCACGGGACTTGATGCCCACGAGGCGGTCCTCGACCATGTCGATCCGGCCGATGCCCTGGGCGCCGGCACGCTCGTTGAGCTGCTGGATGGCCTGCAGGACGGTGACGGGCTTGCCGTCGATGGCGACCGGGACGCCCGCCTTGAAGGTGATGACGACCTCGTCGGGCTCACGCGGCAGCGCGGGGTTCTGCGTGTACTCGTAGACGTCCTCGATCGGGGCGTTCCAGATGTCCTCCAGGAAGCCGGTCTCGACGGCGCGCCCGAAGACGTTCTGGTCGATGGAGTACGGCGACTTCTTGGTGGTGGCGATCGGCAGGCCCTTCTCCTCGCAGAAGGCGATCGCCTTGTCCCGGGTCATCGCGTAGTCGCGGACCGGGGCGATGCACTTGAGGTCGGGGGCGAGGGCGACGATGCCGGCCTCGAAGCGGACCTGGTCGTTGCCCTTGCCGGTGCAGCCGTGGGCGACCGTGGTGGCGCCGTGCTTCTGGGCGGCGGCTACGAGGTGCTTGACGATCGTCGGCCGGGAGAGGGCGGAGACCAGCGGGTAGCGGTCCATGTAGAGGGCGTTGGCCTTGATCGCCGGGAGGCAGTACCCCTCGGCGAACTCATCCCTGGCGTCCGCGACCTCGGCCTCTACGGCACCGCAGGAGAGCGCGCGCTTGCGGATGACGTCCAGGTCCTCGCCGCCCTGGCCGACGTCCACGGCAACGGCGATGACCTCGGCGCCCGTCTCCTCGGCGATCCAGCCGATGGCGACGGAGGTGTCCAGGCCGCCCGAGTAGGCGAGTACGACGCGCTCGGTCACGGGTTTCTCCTCACAGTGCATTCGCTGACATGCATGAGTATGCAGGAGTCCGCATGATTCGTCAATCGCGGGGTCTGGCGGAGAAGGTCGCGAACAAATCTCAGGTTTCGTTTGAACGAGGGAAATCGGTTTCCCGTATCTCCCGCTGAACGCAGGCGCCGCGTTTGTAAACGACAGCTGGAGTACGCCGTCCGATCGACCACGGGCGGCCCAACCCCCGACCAGAGCGAGGCTTCCGCATGTCCAGGGCTCTCCCGAAGTACCACAAGCGCCGCGTGGCGATGATCGGCGGCGCCGCCGCGGTGGTGTTGTCCGGTGCCGTGATTGCCGGATCGGCATTGGCCGGAGAGACGTCGAACAACGGCGGCCAGGCCGCCACGAACGCGTCGCCCGGCACGGTGAACTGTCCGGCCGTGGAAGGCAGTCTCCCCGAGATCCCGGCCTCCGCGCAGGCCGAGGTGGACAGCAACCTCGCCCAGCTCGACACCCAGATCTCCGAGGCCAACCAGCGCCTCGTGGACACCGTCGGCCAGGGCGGCCCCAACTTCGTCCAGAACGCCATCCTCGGCCCGCTGGAAGACAAGCGCGTAGCCGCACTGAACCGCATCGAGACCGCGATCGGCCGCGCAGCCGAGAAGCCCGAGGGCCTCGAAGCCCTCGCGGCCTGCGAGCTCAACGCGGGTGGCGCGGCTGAAGCGGGCGGCGAGGCCGAGGAGGAGCCGACCGAGGCGGCGACCGGCGCGGCCGGCGAGAACGCGGGCGGAGCCGGGGACGCCGGAAACGCGGAGAACGACGAGAACGGGGCCGGAGCCGAGGACGCGGGCAACGCCGGCGCCGCGGGCGCGATCAGCTGCCCCGATGTCGAGCCGAGCCTCCCCGCCGAGATCCCCGCTTCCGCACAGGCCGAGGTGGACAGCAACCTCACCCAGCTCGACACCCAGATCTCCGAGGCCAACCAGCGCCTCGTGGACACCGTCGGCCAGGGCGGCCCCAACTTCGTCCAGAACGCCATCCTCGGCCCGCTCGAGGACAAGCGCGTAGCCGCACTGAACCGCATCGAAACGGCGATCGGCCGCGCAGCCGAGAAGCCCGAGGGCCTCGAAGCCCTCGCGGCCTGCGAGCTCAACCAGTAACTGACGCCACCGAGTAAGCCCTCCGTGGCCGCCCCGAGCGCTGGGCCGGGGCGGCCACGGAGCCTTCGCCTGACCTGTGTGCAGTTCCCAGAGGGCGCAATTCCTTAGACAGCCAAAGGAGTTGCCCCAATAATTGTTAGGCATGGGAAAGACCTACGAGCGCATAGACGGCCGGCTGCGTACGTTCATCGAGGCGCAGCCCCTCTTCTTCACCGCGACCGCGCCCCTGTCCGGGGACGGCACGGTCAACCTCTCCCCCAAGGGCCTCAAGGGCTCGTTCGCGGTCCTCGACGAACTCACCATCGCCTACCTGGACTTCGCCGGCAGCAACGCCGAGACGATCGCCCACCTGCGGGAGAACGGCCGGATCACCCTCATGTGGTGCGCCTTCCAGGGCCCGCCGAACATCGTCCGCGTACACGGCCGCGGCGAGCCCGTCTTCCGTGACGATCCGCGCTTCAAGGAACTGCTCGCCCACTTCCCGGACATCGACCCGACCCCGCACGGCCTGCGCGCGATCATCGTCGTGACCGCCGAACTCATCCGCGACACCTGCGGCTACGCGGTGCCCTTCATGACGTACGACGAAGACCGCGAGCTGCACGCCAAGCGCTTCGCACGCGAGGACGACACCTCACTGAGCGAGTACTTCGGGAAGAAGGAGCACATAGCGACGAGCCTGGACGGCCTGCCCGGGCTACCCCTGCCACTGCCTCCCACCCCAGCCTGAGCTCGTACACCTTGAGAACCTTGTGACATTCCGTTCCGCCATGCACGAATGCGCGTGGTTTGCGGACCTTCTTGCCACACAAGGCTGTTGGGCCATTTGACGGAATTCTCCCCTCCACCGTTCGCAGCGCCTACGCTCGGCGCCAGCGCGCCCAAGGCGCTGTCAGGGGACGTCCGGAGAAGTCGCCAAGTGTCCGGACCCGGGGCTTGAGCCCACAAGGAACACAGGGACAGCACGACATCAGGAACAGATGGGGGATCCATGTTCCGACCCGCACGCGAACCTCAGAACAAACGCCATGTCCGCAACTCCTACTACGTCCTCGGCGAGGGCATCTTCAACGATCCGGGCACGAGCAGCGACGCCCCGGTCGAACCGTCGACGCCGTCGACCATCGCCTCGCTGCGCAAGTTCCGCTTCTCCCGCCTGAGCCCCGTGCCCGGGACCACGGTGACGAGCAGGACAGTGCGCGAGGCGCTGGCCAAGGCGATGACGCCCGACCCCGCCGGCCCTGCCGGAGAGTCGCCGGACTCCTCCCGCCCCGCCATTCCGGCGGGATTCACCTACCTGGGGCAGTTCGTCGACCACGATCTGACGCTCGACGCCACCATCCGGGACCTGGAGCAGGACGTCACCGTAGAGGAACTCATCCAGGGCCGTTCTCCCGCCCTGGACCTCGACAGCCTGTACGGGCGGGGGCCGCAGAAGCCGCAGGACCGGAAGTTCTACGGGCCCGACGGAATCCGGCTGCGCACCGGCAGGACCCAGCCGGTGGGAGGAGCCCCGGACGGCGTCAACGATGTCCCGCAACAGGAACTGGACGGGTTCGACCTGCCAAGGATCGGCATCGGCTCGTCGATCGGGGAGCGGCGGGCAGCGCTGATCCCCGATCCCCGCAACGACGAGAACCTCGCCGTCGCCCAGATCCACTGCGCCTTCATCCGCTTCCACAACAAGGTCGTCAGCGACCTGGCCGCAAAGGGGACGGACAGCGCGGTGCTCTTCGACACCGCGCGCGAACTGGTCGTCAAGCACTACCAGTGGATGCTGCGCACGGACTACCTGATCCAGATCGTCGACGACCAGATCGTGGACGACGTCTTCACCCACGGTCGCAGGTACTTCGATGTGGCGCCCGAAATCAGGTACGACGACGGCGCTGTCGACGACGATGCGTACCGAACCCTTCAGCCCGGCGACGCGCCCACCATGCCCATCGAGTTCTCGGTGGCGGCCTTCCGCCTGGGCCACAGCATGGTCCGCGCCGAGTACGAGTGGAACCGGGTGTTCAACAGCGGACAAGGCCCCGGCGTCATCGCTCCCGCGACGCTGCGGCTGATCTTCGTCTTCTCCGCGACCAGCGGGAACTTCCAGCCCTTCCCGCCCGACGACGACAACCCGGACGCGGGCACCGCGGAGCGTCTGCCGACCAACTGGGTCGCCGATCTCCCCCGGCTCTTCGACTTCAGCGAGACCGGCCGCAAGGAGCTCATGAGGACCGCGGACCAGTTCAACCTGGCGAAGCGGATCGACACCCTGCTGGTCGACGTGCTCAAGCAACTCCCGCTCGGGTCGTTCGGCGCCCGGGGGGCCACGGTCCCGGAGATCGAGCGGAATCTCGCCTTCCGGAACCTCACCCGGGCCAACATGCTCAAGCTCGCGACCGGCCAGGAGATGGCGGAGTTCTTCAAGCTCGACGAGGACGAGCGGCTCACCGAGGACGAGATCGAGCGGGGCAGCGGCGACGGTGCGTCGCTGGCGGAACTGAGCCCAGAGGACCTGGAGTTGGTCAGGACCAAGACTCCCCTGTGGTTCTACATCCTCAGGGAGGCCGAAGTGAAGGGCGGCGGCCGGCTCACCGGGGTCGGCGGCCGTATCGTCGCCGAGGTCTTCCACCGGGCCATGGAGGGCAGCAAGCACTCCATCGTCCGTGATCCCGAGTGGCGTCCCACCCTCGCTGTGGACCAGAGCACCTTCCGGATGAGCGATCTGCTGCTCTACGCGTTCGAGGGCAAGGCCGAACTTCTCAACCCGCTGGGTCCCCCGCCGGGTCTGTGAGCGCGGACCCCGGGGACACCGTGGGTTCCGGGCGCCGTGGCCGGCCGCCCGGAACCCACGGGAACACCGGCGAGTACACCAACGGACGGCGCCTGTAAGGCCTACCCGGGCTGCCCCTGCCGCTGCCTCCCCGTAGCGTCCGATTCATGCGTCTCGGTGCCGCCGTCTTCCTCGTGTCCGCGTCCCTCCTCACCCTGGCCCCGAGTGGCCCGCCTGCCCTTCCCGAGCGGATGGCGGACACCGGCGGCGGCACCCAGCTCATCACCGCGCAGGCCTCGCGCCCGTCTTCGACGACCGGGACCCTCACGTGGTGGAACCGGCGCGACGGGCGCTGGGTGAAGGCCGGTTCCTCAGCCGCGCGCTTCGGCGCCAAGGGGCTGGTCGAGGGCGGCTCGCGCCGACAGGGGACGAACACGACACCCACCGGGCTCTACGACCTTCCGTACGCGTTCGGGATCAAGGCCGCGCCCGGTGGGACCAAAGTCCCGTACCGCCGCGTTCACCAGAATTCGTGGTGGTGCCAGGACAACGACTCCCGCGCATACAACCGGTGGACCGAGCCCCGTGCCGCCGATTGTCGAGCCGCCGAGTCCGAGCACCTGATCTCGTACGGAACGCGGTACGCGTACGCGCTCGTCATCGGCTTCAACTACGAGCGGCCCGTGCGCGGGCGCGGCGCCGGGATCTTCCTTCATGTCAACGGGCGTGGGGCGACGGCCGGTTGTGTGTCCGTACCGCGGGACGCCATGCAGCGGATCCTGGACTGGGCGGATCCGGCGCGCAGGCCGCACATCGCAATCGGGACGGCGAGCGGTCCGACCTCGATCGTCCGCTACTGAGGTCGGCCAGGCCCTTTGCGCAGGCCCTCCGTGCCGCCACCGGGTTACCGCGCGTCGCAGCAGTTCACCCCTTGTTCCCTGGTCCATTGAACAAGCTGCCGTCCCGGGACGTACCTCTGGGCCAAGGGCCACTCCCCCTCTCGCCAGTCCCACGGAGGAACCGTGAGTACGATCGCCGGCGGTCGCGCTGCGCGGCGCCAGACGTTGCGCCGTATCCGCCCTCGCCGCAATCCCGCAGTCCCGCTGCTGCTCGCTGTCTGGGCGGGTGCGGTGGGGGTGGTCTGGCTGTGGTGGAGCAACACTCCTGCCATCGCCAACAACACGGACCGGATACTCAACGCCGGCCGGATCACCGGTCTGCTGGCCGGCTATCTGATGGCCCTCGTGGTGTTGCAGATGGCCCGGGTGCCCGCGCTGGAGCGCCGCGTCGGCTCGGACCGAGTCGCCCGCTGGCACGCGATGAGCGGGCGTTACACGCTCTGCCTGGTCCTCGCGCATCTCATCCTGACCATGTACGGCTACGCGCTGCAGGCCGGGCTCGGTTTCTCCGGGATCGTCCAGCAGACCATCGACTCGGTGAACACGCTGCCGGACATGGGCAAGGCCGCGATCGGCACGAGCCTGCTGCTGTTCATCGGCCTGATCTCCATCGGCGGCATCCGGCGCAGGATCCCGTACGACACCTGGTACCACGTCCATCTGCTCACCTACGCGGCCGTGTACCTGTCCTTCTGGCACCAGCTGTCCACGGGCAACGACTTCGCCGTCCAGCCCGCCGCGACCACGGCCTGGTACGCGCTGTACGGGACCGTGACCGCGCTCGCGCTCTGGTACCGGGTGCTCGTGCCGATCCGGCTGAACATGCGGCACCGTATGCGCGTCGCCGATGTCGTCGAGGAGGCACCCGGGGTCGTCTCGGTGCTGATCTCGGGACGGCGGCTGCACCGCATCGGTGCCGAGGCCGGGCAGTTCTTCCGGTGGCGGTTCCTGTCCCCGGGCATGCGGCTCAGCTCGCACCCGTACTCCCTGTCGGCGGCGCCCCGCCCCAACATGCTGCGCATCACGGTGAAGGCGATCGGCGACCACAGCTCCCGGCTGCGCGAACTGGAGCCCGGTACCCGCGTATGGGCCGAGGGCCCGTACGGCGCGATGACCGCCTCCCGGCGCCGAAGCGGCAAGGTGCTGCTGATCGCGGGCGGTGTCGGGATCACCCCGATGCGGGCACTGTTCGAGACGCTGCCCGGCTCGCCCGGCGATCTGACGCTGCTGTACCGGGCCAACAGCACCCAGGACCTGGCCCTGTGGGACGAGCTCGCCGCCATCGCCGACGAGCGCGGCGCCCGGCTCATGTACGCGGTCAACAGCCCGGACGGGGAGCGCCCCGACATCTCGGCGGAGACCCTGCGCAGAAAGCTGCCGGACGTCGACCGCCACGACGTTTTCTTGTGCGGGCCGCCCGGCTTCGCACAGCAGGTCTACGAAGCACTCCGCGGCGCGGGCGTACCGGCCCGCCGCATCCATCACGAGTCGTTCGAGATGTGAGCGACGGGAGTCAGGAGCGATGAAGAAGAGTCACCCCATTCGGCGTGCCATGCTCGCCACCGCCGCCACCGTGTCCGGGATCGTCCTGGTCCTCTCGCTGAAGCCGGCGTCGGACCCGTCATCGTCCGCATCCGCGCAGGGCGGCGCGGCGCCACAGGGCGGCGCGCAGCAGTCGGCCGTCCAGGACGGCACCGTCACCGGAACCGCGGCCACGACGGAGTACGGCCCCGTCCAGGTCCGCGTCACCATGAGCGGCGGCAAGATCACCAAGTCCGAGGCGGTCCAGCAGCCGAAGGGCGGACGCAGCGACCAGATCAGCGCCGACGCGATCCCCAAGCTCAACCAGGCGGCGGTCACCGCGGGCAGCGCCGACATCGATGCCGTCTCCGGAGCCACCTACACCAGCGCCGGCTACAAGAAGTCCCTCCAGTCGGCAATAGACAAGGCCGCCCAGTCGGGTGGCGGCGGCGGCTCGTCCTCCGGCTCGGCCCAGGCTCAGACGGTCACCGGAGACGTGGCCACGACCGAGTACGGTCCCGTCCAGGTCCGCGTCACCATGAGCGGCGGCAAGATCACCAAGTCCGAGGCGGTGCAGAAGCCGACCGGCGGACGCAGCGACCAGATCAGCGGCAACTCGATCCCCAAGCTCAACCAGGCCGCCGTCACCGCGGGCACCGCCGACATCGACGCCGTCTCCGGAGCCACCTACACCAGCGCCGGCTACAAGAAGTCGCTTCAATCGGCTCTCGACAAGGCTCCTCAGTCCGGTGGCGGCTCCGCTGCCGGCTCCGGCCAGGCCGGTTCCGGCAGTGGCGGTAGCGGGTCCGCAGGCTCCGGCGATGGCAGCGGGGGCGGCGGGTCCACCGACGTGGCAGCCGACGCGCGCATCGTGACCGGAAGCGTGGCCGACACCCAGTACGGCCCCGTCCAGGTCCGTATCACCTACAACGGCGGAAAGATCACCAAGGCCGAGGCGGTGCAGAAGCCGAAGGGCGGACGCAGCGACCAGGTCAGCGCCAACTCGATCCCCAAGCTCAACCAGGCCGCCGTCGCCGCGAGCAGCGCCGACATCGACGCCGTCTCCGGCGCCTCCTACACCAGCGCCGGCTACAAGAAGTCCCTCCAGAACGCCCTGGACCAGGTCGGTGGCTGAGGTGGCGGATCCCGCGCAGGCGCCCCCCGCGGTGCGTCACGCGGAGGAGGTGATGGGCACGGTCGTCTCGTTCGACGTGCGCGGGGGCGAAGCAACGGCCGTGCAGACCGCGCTGGAGGAGGCGATCGCCCAACTCCACGTGGTGGACGCGGTGTTCAGCACCTACAAAGAGGACAGCCAGATCTCGCGGCTCGGCCGGGAGGAGCTGACCGTCGAGGAGTGCGACCCGGAGGTCGCCGAAGTCCTCGAACTGTGCGCCGAGGCCGAGCGGTTGAGCGACGGCTGGTTCAGCACGAAGTACGGCGGTGTCGTCGACCCGACCGGTCTGGTGAAGGGCTGGTCGGTCGAGCGCGCGGCCCGGCATGTGATGGCTGCCGGGGCGAGCGGCGTCAGCGTGAACGGCGGTGGCGACGTCCAGTTGCTCGGCACGCCGGGGCCCGAGCGGCCCTGGCGGGTCGGCGTCTCGGACCCGCTGCGCCCCGGCTCCCTCGCGGCGGTCGTCTCCGCGGCGGGCGCCGCCGAACTGGCCGTCGCCACCTCGGGTTCCGCCGAGCGCGGCGTCCACATCATGGACCCCGGCACCGGCCGGTCCGCGGTCACCGACCTGGTGGCCGTGACCGTGGTGAGCCCCCGGCTGACCTGGGCGGACGCCTGGGCGACGGCGGCCTTCGCGATGGGTTCCCGGCAGGCCCTCAGCTGGCTGGAGTCCCTCCCGGACGTCGAGGCGCTGCTCATCACGGCGGGCGACGAGGTCCGCTGCACCGGCGGACTGGGCGCACGCCTGGGGTGAGGCTTCAGCCCCGTACGAGCGAGCGCGTGCTCACCGTACGCGTCAGTGGTTCTCAGTGGTGGTTCTGGGCCAGACGCAGCAAATGATCAGCCAGCGCCTGCCCACCAGTCGGGTCACGGCTGATCAGCAGCAGCGTGTCGTCACCCGCGATCGTGCCGAGGATGTCGTGCAGTTCGGCCTGGTCGATGGCAGAGGCGAGGAACTGCGCGGCGCCGGGCGGCGTGCGCAGGACCACGAGGTTGGCGGAGGCCTCCGCGGAGATCAGCAGCTCCGCGGACAGGCGCCGCATCCGCTCCTCCTTCGCGGACCCGCCCAGCGGTGCGCGCGGGGTGCGGAAGCCGCCCTCGCTCGGGACCGCGTAGATGAGGTCGCCGTCGGTGTTGCGGATTTTCACCGCGTTCAGCTCGTCCAGGTCCCGGGAGAGCGTCGCCTGCGTGACGGTCAGCCCGTCGTCGGCGAGGAGCTTTGCCAACTGGCTCTGGGAGCGCACCGGTTGCCGGTTGAGGATGTCCACGATCCGGCGGTGGCGTGCGGTGCGGGTCTGCGGTACGGCAGGCCCGGCATGCTCGTGATCCTGCGCCTGACTCATCGTCGTCTCATTCTCCGGCTCGTCCATCCCCGTTGGCTGCCGCGGCCGCGTCAGCCGCTGCGTCGAGGACGCCGGGCAGTGCCCGGAGAAAGACGTCCACCTCGTCATCGCCGATGTTCAGCGGCGGCATCAGCCGTACGACATCGGGGGCGGGCGCGTTCACCAGAAGGCCGGCGTCCTGAGCCGCCTGCTGCGCCTGAGGCGCGAGCGGCTCGGTGAGCACGATACCCAGGAGCAGGCCCGAGCCACGGACATAGTCGATCATTGGGTGGCCCAGTGCCTCCACCCCGGCCCGTAGCTTCTCGCTCGTCCGCTTCACGTTCTCCAGCAACCCCTCGGCCCCGATGGTGTCGAGGACGGCGAGACCGGCGGCGCACGCGACCGGGTTCCCGCCGAAGGTGGTGCCGTGGTGACCGGGCTTCAGCAGCTGGGCGGCGCGGCCGAAGGCTACGGTCGCGCCGAGGGGCAGCCCGCCGCCGAGTCCCTTCGCCAGCGTGACGATGTCGGGCAGGACGCCCTCGTGGGCCTGGTACTCGAACCAGTGCCCGGTCCGTCCGACGCCCGTCTGCACCTCGTCGAGGACGAGGAGCGTGCCGGTGGCCGCGGTGATGGCCCGAACCGCCTTGAGGTAGCCGGGGGGCGGTACGACCACTCCGTTCTCGCCCTGGACCGGCTCGACGATCACCAGCGCCGTGTCCTCGGTGACCGCGGCGGCCAGCGCCTTCGCGTCGCCGTACGGGACATGCGTGACGTCGCCCGGCAGCGGCAGGAACGGCTCCTGCTTGCCCGGCTGACCGGTGAGGGCGAGCGCGCCCATGGTCCGGCCGTGGAAGCCGCCCTGCGTGGCGACCATGTGTGAACGCCCGGTCAGTCGCCCGATCTTGAAGGCGCCCTCGTTGGCCTCCGCACCGGAATTACAGAAGTACACGCGGCCGTCACGCCCGAAGAGCTGGAGCAGCCGTTCGGCGAGCGCGACGGGCGGTTCGGCCACGAAGAGGTTGGAGACATGGCCGAGGGAGGCGATCTGCTTGCTGACGGCCTCGACGATCGCGGGATGTGCGTGGCCGAGCGCGTTCACCGCGATCCCGCCGACGAAGTCGAGGTACTCCTTGCCGTCGGCGTCCCAGAGCCTGGTGCCCTCACCGCGGACGAGGGGCAGCCGTGGAGTGCCGTAGTTGTCCATGAGCGCGCCCTGCCAGCGCGTAGTCAGCTCCTCATTGCCCCTCACGCCGCGTCCCCCTTTTTCTTGTCGTCCTCGTCCGGCACGACCATCGTGCCGATGCCCTCGTCGGTGAAGATCTCCAGCAGGATCGAGTGCTGGACGCGCCCGTCGATCACGCGGGCGGTGTGCACGCCATTGCGCACGGCGTGCAGACAGCCCTCCATCTTCGGGACCATGCCGCTGGCCAGCTCGGGCAGCAGCTTCTCCAGTTGCTTCGCGGTGAGGCGGCTGATCACCTCGTCGGAGTTCGGCCAGTCCTCGTAGAGGCCCTCGACGTCCGTGAGGACCATGAGTGTTTCGGCGCCAAGTGCCGCAGCGAGTGCCGCAGCCGCCGTATCAGCATTGACGTTGTAGACATGTCCGTCGTCCTGGGAACGGGCGATCGAGGAGATGACCGGGATCCTGCCGTCCTCGAGCAGTGCCTCGATCGCGCCTGTGTCGATTGCGGTGATCTCGCCGACCCGCCCGATGTCGACCAACTCCCCGTCGATCTCGGGCTGGTGCTTGGTGGCCGTGATGGTGTGCGCGTCCTCGCCGGTCATGCCGATGGCGAGCGGCCCGTGCTGGTTGAGCAGCCCGACCAGCTCGCGCTGCACGTGTCCGGCCAGGACCATGCGTACGACGTCCATGGCGTCCTCGGTGGTGACCCTGAGGCCCGCCTTGAACTCGCTGACGATGCCGTGCTGGTCCAGGGCCTCGCTGATCTGCGGCCCGCCGCCGTGCACGACGACGGGCTTGAGGCCGGCGTGGTGCAGGAACACGACGTCCTGCGCGAACGCGGCCTTCAGGTCTTCGTCGATCATGGCGTTCCCGCCGAACTTGATGACGACGGTCTTGCCGTTGTGCCGCACCAGCCAGGGCAGCGCCTCGATGAGGATCTGCGCCTTGGGCAGGGCGGTGTGCTTGCGAGTAGTACTCATGACGAATACGCGCTGTTCTCGTGGACGTAGTCGGCGGTGAGATCGTTGGTCCAGATGGTGGCCGTCTCGGTGCCGGCCGCGAGGTCGGCGACGATGTGCACCTCGCGGTAGCGCATGTCGACCTTGTCACGGTCCTCGCCGACACCGCCGTGCTTGCAGACCCATACGCCGTTGATGGCGACGTTCAACTGGTCCGGCTCGAAGGCCGCTCGGGTGGTACCGATCGCCGAGAGCACGCGGCCCCAGTTGGGGTCCTCGCCGTGGATCGCGCACTTGAGCAGGTTGTTGCGGGCGATGGAGCGGCCCACCTCGACGGCGTCGTCCTCGCTCGCCGCGTTGATCACCTCGACCTTGATGTCCTTGCCGGCACCCTCGGCGTCCCGGATGAGCTGCTGCCCGAGGTCGTCGCACACCTTCCGTACGGCCTCGGCGAACTCCCCGTACTCCGGGGTGACTTGAGAGGCCCCGGAGGCGAGCAGCAGCACGGTGTCGTTGGTGGACATGCAGCCGTCGGAGTCGACGCGGTCGAAGGTGACCTTGGTGGCCGCGCGCAGCGCCTTGTCCAGTACGTCGCTCTCCACGTCGGCATCCGTCGTGAGGACGACGAGCATGGTGGCGAGGCCGGGAGCGAGCATCCCGGCGCCCTTGGCCATCCCGCCGACGGTCCAGCCGTTCCCCTCGGCAACCGAGGTCTTGTGAACGGTGTCGGTGGTCTTGATGGCGATGGCGGCCTTCTCACCGCCGTGCTCGTTCAGGGACGCGGCGGCGGTCTCAACTCCCTTGAGGAGCTTGTCCATCGGGAGCAGCAGGCCGATGAGCCCGGTCGACGCGACGGCGACTTCACCGGCGTTGTGACCGAGTACTTCGGCGACCTTCTCGGCGGTGGCGTGCGTGTCCTGGAAGCCCTTGGGTCCCGTACAGGCGTTGGCGCCACCGGAGTTGAGGATCACGGCGGAGACGAGGCCGCCCTTGAGGACCTGCTCGGACCACAGCACCGGCGCGGCCTTCACACGGTTGGAGGTGAAGACGCCCGCGGCGGCCAGACGGGGCCCGTTGTTGACCACGAGGGCGAGGTCCGGGTTGCCGCTCTCTTTGATGCCTGCTGCGATGCCGGAGGCGGTGAAGCCCTTGGCAGCGGTGACGCTCACTGTGCCTCCTTGTTCGCTTCTCCGCCCGTGCAGCGCAGAGGTGCGGCTTTCGTCGTTGTCTGCGGCCCGGCGGCTGCACGTGCGTCGCTCACGGTGCGACTCCGATCGTGGAAAGACCCGTGTCCTCGGGCAGCCCGAGGGCGATGTTCATGCTCTGCACCGCGCCGCCCGCGGTGCCCTTGGTGAGGTTGTCGATGGCGCTGATCGCGATGATGCGGTGCGCGGCCCCGTCGTACGCGACCTGGATCTGAACGGCGTTGGAACCGTAGACGGACGCGGTCGCCGGCCACTGCCCTTCCGGCAGCAGATGCACGAAGGGCTCGTCGCCGTACGCCTTCTCGTACGCGGCGCGCACGGACTCGGCGGTGACGTCGCGGCGGGCCTTGGCGGTGCACGTGGCGAGGATGCCGCGCGGCATCGGGGCGAGGGTCGGTGTGAAGGAGACGGTGACGGGCTCGCCGGCTGCCGCGCCGAGGTTCTGGATCATCTCGGGGGTGTGCCGGTGGACGCCACCGACGCCGTACGGCGACATGGACCCCATGACTTCGCTGCCCAGCAGGTGCGGCTTGGGCGACTTGCCGGCGCCCGAGGTCCCTGAGGCGGCGACGATCACGGCCTCGGGTTCGGCGAGCCCGGCCGCGTACGCCGGAACGAGGGCGAGCGAGGCGGCGGTCGGGTAGCAGCCGGGTACCGCGATGCGCTTGGACCCCTCCAGCGCGGCGCGGCCACCCGGCAGTTCGGGGAGCCCGTAAGGCCAGGTCCCGGCATGCGCGGAACCGTAGAACTTCTCCCAGTCCCCCGCGTCCTTGAGCCGGAAGTCGGCACCCATGTCCACGACGAGAACGTCCGGACCGAGCTGCTCGGCGACAGCGGCGGACTGCCCATGAGGCAGAGCGAGGAAGACGACATCGTGCCCGGCGAGGACGTCGGGGCTGGTCTCCTGGAGCACACGGTCGGCGAGCGGCAGCAGATGCGGCTGCAACGCACCGAGGCGCTGCCCCGCGTTGGAGTTGCCGGTCAGAGCACCGATCTCGACCTCGGGGTGCACCAGGAGCAGCCGCAGCAGTTCCCCGCCCGCGTACCCACTCGCTCCGGCCACCGCCGCACGTACCACCATGGAAGCCTCCTCCTTGATGGCATGACTATACGTTTCGCTGCACGTTTATGCAATGTGTGACGATGTGCGCAGGCCGCCAGGGTGTGACCGAGATTTTTAGTTGGCACATGGAGCACGCCAGTTGGCAAATCTTGGTCCCGTCACGCTGTGTTGCGGCCAGTACTGAAGAAACGCCCACGTTGCCGGTCGAGTGGTGCTTCTCTGGATGAGTGGGCGAGGCAGCGATAGCGAAGATCCCGTCGGACTCAAGTCAGCTGGACCACCTTGTCACGGCGTACGACGGGGACGCTCGACTGCGGAATCGGCTGCAGCTCGGGCACGACTGGCCGCGTCGGTGGAGTTCGACGTGGCATGTCGGTGCGGACGAGGTCCGATATGGCTCACGTACCGGTGATGTCGTCCCGGCCGATGCGGGGGTTCACGTGGCGGGCGAAGCAGCGGCACCGTCCCGGCCTGGAGGTGATGGCGTCAACGGGCTGGAAGCATGGCTTCGAGTCGCTGGAGGAAGTGTGCCTGCTGGTCGCGCTGGACTTCTTGAGGGCATCGGAAGTGCTGTCGCAGCCGTTCCGGCTGGACTTCGAGCATGCGGGCGGGCATGCCTGGCACATCCCGGACTTCCTGGCCGTGATCGGCGGCGGGATGTGGTTGCTGGACGTCCGCCCGATGGAGCTGATCAAGGAGGAGGACGCGCTGAAGTTTGCGGCGGCCAGGGAAGTGGCGGCCGCCTGCGGCTGGCGGTACTCGGTGGTCGCGGGCTGGCGCCCGCACGTCTGGAGCGTTCTTGATCACTTGTCCTCGCGTCGGCGGCCGGCGAGGGACCTTCTCGGTATGCGCGAGCAGCTGCTCACCGCTATCAGCGGGCAGCAGGGGCGGGCGATGGCGTTCTCCGAGCTGGCGGACGCGACGAGCGTGCCTTCCGTTGGCCGGGCGAACATCGTCCGGCTGCTCTGGCAACGCGAGCTCGGCGTTGACCTGGGCAGTCCCTTGCGCCACAGCTCACTGGTCTGGCGGTGTGATGGCAGCGAGGGGGTTCTTGCAGATCGCGCCGGGCAGGCAGGTCGCGCTCAATGGCGTCGAGTGGACGGTTGACGACGTCCACGGCCAACTCGGCCGACTCGTCCTCGTGGATGGCGACGGTCGGGCGGAGACCCGCTCGTTCCGCTGGCTCATCATGCCGCACTTCGTGATGCGTACGGCCGGGCTGATCGTGCCGATCGCCCGCGAGATGGCCGAGATGGACTACCAGTGGTACGCGCCGTTCCACATGGACGCGACGGAGGCAGCTGACACCTTCCGCCTGACCGCCACCGACTTCGACTTCGCCGTCCGCAACGAGGTCGGCTGAACTCCCACCGCCACACCGGCAGGCCGACGGCATGGCCGCCGACACCGTGAACGTTCGCGGTCACGGCATTAGGAACTCGGCACGGCAGGCACTTGAACCGCAGCGGCGTCGGGACAGAACATGTACGCCACAAGAAGGCGTCGGAACATCGAACACGAGGTGGATCACCGGAGATGAACAGCACTGGATCGGTGACCGACCTGGCGCCCGGGGCGTTCGCCGTGGATTCCAGGGTCCCGGGTGCCGCACCGCGAGGATTCGATGCCTTCCGTCGTGGATGGCAGACGCAGATCGGCGATGTCTTCCCCCTGCCGGCCTTCAGCCCGGCCACGATCGCCGACTTCCGGCTCAAGGGATCCGTCGCCCGGGTGCGCGATGTGGTGATCGCTGACCTCCACATGGCGTCGGCCACCCGGATCGCGGACCCCGCGGGCGGTGATCGGGACCTGGTGGAGATCCACGTATTGCGGCGCGGCGCATGGACGTTGGGCGGCCTGCCCGATCGCGACGAGCACACCGTATCGACCGGGCAGTTCCTTTTCCGGCACTTTGGGCGGCAGATGCCCTTCGAGACGGCGCCGCACACCACGGCGCAGTTCCTTTTCCTGCCCTCCGCGACGCTCAGATCCCTGCTCGGGAACCGGACTGTCATCGGGCCGGCGGACACGGCCGAGATGCGCCTGCTGACGGCCCACACGAACATGATCCAGAAGACGGCCACCGACCTCGGCCCGGCCGGTGTGCACGCCGCCCACAGCACCCTGATCGAACTGGCCAAGGCCGTGGCGGTGCGCCGCTTCGACGACGTGGAACCACAGTTGGCTCCCGCACTCACCCGGGCCGCGAAGGACCTCGCCAACAGCCATCTCGCCCATCCCGAGCTGTCCCCGACGATGCTGGCACGCGAGCTCAACGTCTCCGTACGCACCCTGCAGCGGGCATTCGCCACGGTAGGAGAGTCGGTGACCGCCTACATCCGCCACCGGCGGCTGGAAGAAGCCCGGCTCGCCCTCACATCGCCATCCGGCCGGTGGAGCATCTCGGAACTCGCCGCCCACTGGCACTTCGTCGACAGCAGCCACTTCATCCGCGCCTTCAAGAAACACTACGGCCAAACGCCGACCGAATATGCCCGCTCGACCGGATCGGCCGCACGCTGAACCGACCTGAAACAGGGCCTGATGCATGAACTGACCGATGACGCCGGGAAGTTGACCGTACTGTATTTACCAAATGTCACCACCCCGCAGAACACCACGAGTTAAAGACCAGCACACTCGAAGACGATCATGGACGAAAACCCCGCCCGCTTCTTCGGACAGTCAAAGTACTACGGAGCGGCTTTGCCATCATGGTCACCATGAGTCAACGAGACCGCTCCCGTCCCCTGGCTGTGCAACACAACTTCAGCGACGATGAAACCGAGCACGGACTCAAAGCTGTTCGCCTCCACGCCAGTTTGAGACTTGGCGTTCGCGACGCGTCCCAGCCCAATGAGCACTGTGCATCGTGAAGTTGCAGGTCACGGGGCTGGCGTGCGCCGGGTTCGGGATGCTGTCGCGGGCGGATGACTTCGGGGAAGATCGCCGGTCAGCGGGAGACTTCGCGGTTCGTCAGGACCAGCATGGCCCTCACCAGGGCGGTCGCCCACTTCGGGTCGGTGCGGACCTTGCGGAGGACCCGTCAGTTCTTCAGGTGCGCGAAGCCGTGCTCGATCGGCGCCCGGACCGCGGCCAGCGCCGTGTTGGACAACTTCTGACCACGTGTCAGAGGACGGTTCCGGGCGGCCTTGTAGCCGGTGATCACCGCTGGGTCGGCGTCGGGATCGCTGTCGTCGAGGCCGATGAAGCCCAGGTCGGCGATGGCGCCGAGGCCGGCTGCCCGCAGCTTGGCGGTGAGTTGGGCGTGTCGGCAGGCGGTGATCTCCGAGGTCCGCCCGGGCCGGGCCGCGGAGGCCCAGAGCAGTCGGCCTCTGTCGTCGGAGTGCGATCACGAGCAGGCCATGGCATTTCTGTTTGCCGGAGTAGTGCTTCCGGTTCTGTGTCCCGGTGCGGCGTCGGGTGCGGATCAGCGTGCCGTCCAGCAGGACCACCCCGCCGCCCATTCGGGCGATCTTCTTCAGGGCCCTCTCCAGGCGTGGGGCGCGGGCGGCCAGCAAAGCGACGACTTCCCTGACCCACCGGGTCACGGTGGTGCGGTGTATCCCGTTGCCGCCGGCCAGGTCACCCGGCCGCTGGTCACATCGCAGCACCGCCAGCACGATGGCGGCGATCCTCCCGGCGGGCAGCGCCCGACACCGCGAGCCGATCTTCTTCAGACGGCCGCGTATCAGGTCGGCGAGCCAGTTCAAGGTGGTACTCGACAGCGGCAAGCGGGCGGTGTAGACAAGGCCGTCAGGGCCCTCGGCGAGACCGTTGTTTTTCTTCACACCAAACTCAACTGCCGTCGGGGGCCCGCTGGTTACGTCCTGGCGATTCCCGCGTCCGGCGCCGCTACGGGCGTGCGGTGAACCTGCCGTCGGGTCGTTTGTGCAGCCAGCCGCGGTCGGCGAGTTTGGTCATCTTCGCGCGCAGCGGTTCCAGTTTGCCGCGCACCGCGACTTCCAGGCACGGTTCCTCGCCGACACCCCTGACCTGCACCGGGCCGTCGGCGGCCCGCACGATCGCCAGGATCTTGCGGTAGTCAGCGCGGCCTCGTCGGGATTCTCGCTGCGGTGCGGGATCAGCAGCATCGCCCGTCCCGCCACCCGGGCGGGAGTTGGGGCAACAGTCGCGGCGGCCTCCTCCGCGGCCCGGTCCTGCTCGGCCAGCCGGTTCAGGACCCGCTCGGCGATCACCAACTCCTCCCGCTCGGCCTGGACCTCCTGCAGGTGCTTGGCCAACTCCTCGGCGAGCGTATCCAGTTCACTGCGGCGATCCGTGATCCGCTCCAGATCCTGCATCCCCGCACCCTCCCCACGCCATCCCGGCGCACCGGCCCGGTGACGGACCGTAGGAGCGACGCCACGGTGAGCGCAGCAGAACCCGAGAACGGCCCAGCCGCCAGGTCAGACGATCTTCAACGTGGACACCGGCCTCGGGCCAGCGCGAGCGCGGCAAGAAGCGCGCACACCAGCCCCGTGACCTGCAATTCACGATGCACAGTGCTCAGCGACGGTGGTAGCGGCTGGCGGCCTGCACGTCCCACTGTTGCCGGAGGGTGGCATAGCGCGCTCCCGTAATTGGGCCGTTCAGATCCGTGGAGAACTTCCTACGCTGGTCGCTATTTCCAGTTTGCGGCGCTGGCCCCCGCCTGGCCGTCGACCTGCGTGGTCGGGCTGCTCCACGCCGCCGGCGTCGAGGTCCTGGCCGGTACCGATGCGGCCCACCTCGGTGCCCCGGGCCTCGCTCACGGCGCCAGCCTGCACGACGAGCTCCGCCTGCTCGAGGCCGGCGGGCTGAGTCCGGTCGAGGCGCTCACTGCGGCGACACGGCGTACCGCTGACCGGTTCGGCCTGACCGACCGCGGGCGGATCGAGCCCGGCGCCTCGGCGGACCTGGTGCTCGTGGACGGTGACCCGACCTCGCAGCTCTCCGCGACGCTCAACACCCGCGCGGTGTGGCGTCGGGGCCACCGCCTGACACCGGCCGACGTGACGGGAGGGCATGATGCCTGAGCGCTCGCTGGTTGACGTCCATGCCCGCTTCACCACCTCGCGCTACATCTATTGATCAGAAGCGGTTCAGGTTCTGGGCCGTTGGAGGAGTGTGAACGATCTGGTGGGGGAAGCGCGGCGCCTTTCGCCGTCGGCGCAGGAGGCCCTGCGGCTGCCCGCGGTGGCCGCGTTGGCGGCGTTGGCGGCGGGGCGGGGCCGTGAGGATGTGGCGGCGGTGTTCGGGGTGTCGCTGAAGGCGGTCGACATCTGGTGGGCGAAGTGGCAGGCCGGTGGGCGGGAGGCGCTGGTCATGCGTCCGCGCGGTAAGCCGGTCGGGGTGCATCAGGTGATTCCTGAAGCTTTCTCGTCCGATCTGATCAGTCTGCAGTCTGGTCGAAGGCGAGGAGGCGCATGCTGTCGGCGCTGACGGTGGTGAGAAAGCTCGGCAGAGCTCTGGAGAACTCACGGGATGTCGCACTGAGGCGCTTGAGTCTCCAGCCGCCGGAGGGTTCAGGATCTTACTCATGGACGACGAACGCCCCGACGTGCTCACCATTGGCCGGCTCGCGCACCGCACCGGACTTCCGGTGCGTACCCTGCGCTTCTGGTCGGACGAGGGGGCGGTGCCGCCTGTGGCCCGCTCCGCGGGCGGCTACCGGTTGTACGACGCCGAGTCCGTGGCCCGCGTCGAGCTGGTCCGCACCCTGCGGGAGCTGGGCCTCGGGCTCGACGACGTGTGCCGCGTCCTGAGCGGCCGCACCACGGTCGCCGAGGTCGCCGACGCGCATGTGGCCGCGCTCGATGCGCAGATCCGCTCACTCAAGGTGAGCCGGGCCGTCCTGTCCACCGTGGCGAAACGGGGTTCGACCGTTGAGGAGACAGCACTGATGAACCGGTTGGCGCGGCTTTCCGCCGCCGAGCGCAAACAGATCATCGACGAGTTCAAGGAGGAGGTGTTCGGCGGCCTCGACGACCCCCGCCGCCTGCGCGACCGCATGCGCACCTTCAGCATCGAATTGCCCGACGATCCCACACCTGAGCAGGTCGACGCCTGGATCGAACTGGCCGAATTGGTGCGGGACCCCGATTTCCGCGCCCGGTTGCGCACATGGATGGAGCTCAACACGCCCGTACCGGGGCAGGGCCGTCCCCCCGGGGCGTCCATCTGGTGGGCCAGGCAGATCGTGCAGACCGTCGCGGAGGTCAGAAAAGGCGGGGTCGCTCCCGAGGGGCCGGCAGCGGCCGAGGTGCTGTCCGAGCTGTTCGGTGACGCCGATCGGGCCGCCGTGCTGCGCAGCCTGGAAGCCGGGATCGAGGCAGGAGCGGAGCACTACCGCAGGCTCGTCGCCCGTGTGCGCGGGCAGGATTCGTCGCCCGACGCGACCGAGGAGCTGGAATGGCTGGCGCGGGCCCTGCGCGCCGCGGATCAGACCTGACCTGGTACTCGGCCTCGGCACGGGGCAGGCCGCCCACCTCGCGGTGCCGCTCGACCGGGACGAGCTGATCGCCTACGGGCCGCGGCTGTCCGACAACGGCGCCACCCGGCTGGGGACGGTGGCGTTGGTCCGAAGGCCGGACCCGGACACGGCACGCGCCATTCCGACCCCGGACCGGTACGCCGACCCTGGGTGCACAACTGGCAGTTCGGCAGGCGGTCGTGATGACCGAGGACATCCAGGCCGACGTCACCGCCGAGACCCTTCGGATCGCTCAGCATCCTCGTGTTTCACCCGAACCCACGGATGCATTGGCCTGTCGCACACCGGTGGACCCGTGGGTTCGCGCTGAAGGACCTCCGGTTTCCCTAAACCCACGGGGATCCAGGGGTGTGACCCACGTACGCGTCAAGGGAGCAATGAGCTGATCTTGAAGCCCTGAGCGCCCGGGCCGTCATCCGTTCGGCGGAGTGTCGTTGGTGGTGATGTTTAGCTGGCGTCTTGGCCCTGGGCAGGATTGTGACCTCGATCGAGCGGACCGCGTACCCCCGCGGTTCAAGCGGCTGATCACCGCGCACGAGCTGCATCTGTTCTTCTCGCCGACTCGCGATGAGCTGGAGTGGGCGGCCGGGGCCACGGACGGGGACGAGCATCTGCTGGCCGTGCTGCTGACGCTGAAGCTGTGTCAGCGCATGGGGTACTTCCCGACGCTGGAGGACGTGCCGGAGCAGGTGGTGGCCAAGCGGCGTGGATCCGTCGGGAAGCTCACCGTCGCGGACTCAACTGACGCCGCTCGTCGTCCAGCGCCCGCCCCACCCCGGGGCGGGCGTCTGCGTGTTCAGTCGACACTCCCATGACCAGCTCACCTGGGACAGTCCGATTGTCGGCTCGTTGCATCAGGCATGGGGTGGGGAGACTTGACAGACGCCCGAGTGGGAACGGCTGCGGCCATTCCTGTCGGTCGGCATTGGACGTTGCTGTGGTGCGGGAGCCGTACTCGCGCGGGTCGACCGCATCAGGTCGGCCAAGACAGCGCTCGGCTGCGATTTCGTCAAGTCGCCGGCGTCGTCGCGAGGACCAACCACTGGCCTGTTCCGGGCAAACGTACGCAGGTACCTGATCACCTCGGACACGTCGGCGCGGAGCGAAGAATCTACCGGCTGAGTACGCCGAGTGGCTTGGGGCGGCGAATCTCGGCGGAAGGGCTTCGGTCCGTCACGGTGCCCCGTGCCGGATCACGCCCGGCACGGGGTCGCGGCCGTGAATGTCGCCACGCACCGCAGCCGTCGCAGCGAGGACGTATGCGTCGGGGAGGTCCTGCCTGTGCTGTCGGCCGCCGCACAACGGATCGAGAGCGACATCGCCACCTTGCATGCTGCACGAAATCGCCCAGAATCTGATCTGCGGTGCCCCGGAGCAGTGAGGTACCGGCGTGCCATGCGAACGCTACTCGGAGACGTGCCTGGCTGCCGCAACGGTCCCGGCCGCCACGACGCGTGGCGAACCGGAACGTTCCGGCCCTCCCCCAGGTGTGTCGGTGGTGGGGTGTCAGGGTGTGCCGAGGTACGTGGTGGCCTGGATGTCGTGCAGGTGTATGAGGATGTCGTGGGCCTTGCCGAATGCGGCCGTGTATTCCACGGGGTCGGGCCATCCGGCGCCGATGTTCCAGGTGCCACGCTCCTTGTCCAGCCACTCGCGCACCGGCTCGGGGGCCTTGCGCATGTCGAGGATGTAGTCGTCCCGGCGGGCCTTGTCCAGGGTCTGTTCGTTGGAGCCCGGCTTCGCGCCGTCCACGTGGTAGCTGCGCATCACGTTGTCGTCGGTGCCGAACGCGATGAAGGAACCCTTGTAGAACGAGAAGCCGATACTGGCGTAGCGGCTGCCCAGTGCGTCGCGGAGAAAGGAGCCCTGAGTCTTGGGGTACCGCGTGTCGAACGAGTCGTAGGACACGTGGGTGTTGTGGGCCGACAGCAGAATCTTGTTCCCGGTGTACTGGTGCCACCACTCCACGTTCTCGGCCATCACCTGGTCGCGGAGCTTCATCATCTGGGCGATTTGCTCCTCGTCGCCGATGTCGAAGGACAGGCCCCTGGCCATCTGGTGGATGGCCAGGGCGTGCTGTGTCATCCACAGATGGTTCTGCTTGTCACCGGGGCCGGGGCGCTGTGCGCGCAGGAGGTCGTAGACCTTCCGGGTCCGCTCCGCCCGCTCCTGGCGCTCGGCGAGCGGCAGCTTGTAGTACTCCTCGGCGAAGGTGCCGGCGTCGGTTGTCGGGGCCAGACCGCGGTACAACTCGGTCGCCTGCTTCAGCAGTTGCGGGTACTCGTGGGATACGTAGTCGATGACCCGTGCGTACAGTTCCGGGCCGGCATAGCCCATGTCGTTGCCCATGAAACGCACCGGGTCGCCGGGGTGGTGGAGGTTGTAGTCCCGCATCCACCTGATGAGGTCGATGTAGTCCTGGTTGTTCCAGATCCGGTAGGAACCCTGGAACTCCTCACGGGCGATGTCCTTGAGGTTGCCCTTGCCCTGCACCACGTACTCGTCGATCCGCACACCGCTGCTCCAGGGGAGTTCCAGGCTGAAGGTCCGGAAGCCTTTCTCCTCGACCAGATAGCGGAAGACCCGGTGCTTCATGCGGAAGAAGTCCCGCGAACCGTGGGTGGCCTCGCCCAGTCCCACCACCTCGGTGCCCTTGAGCATGCGGCCCAGCGCGTCGAGGTCCCGCAGACTGCCCGTGGGGTTCGTGGTCCGCAGGGGGTGGGAGCTGCGGTCGATGCCGGCCACCACACTCTCGCCGCTCTGCCAGGAGGCAGATGCCTTCGATGCCGGGGCCGGTGAACCGTGCGCCGTGGCGCCCATGGCAGGCGTGGCGACCGTCAGCGCGCTGAGGGAGAGGAGGACCGAGGGGATGATTACTGCCTTGCGTCGCGTCATGCGTACAGATTTCCGTGCGCACAGGGTCCGTCACCAACCCGTGTGCTGCCCATCTCCAAGTACCGCAGGCACTACCCCGGGACTCGGGCCACCGCCCGTACGTCGTGGCTTTGCCGCCTGGTGGAGCCGGTCGCGGGCGAAGAGCAGATACAGGGGACGACGAGATGCACCACGTTGCGGCCGGCGAGTTCCGCCTGCCGGGCGGCATGGCGCAGCAACGTGAACTTACCGATACCTCCCGGGTGTACAGGTACGCAACAAGGGGAGCGTCTGCCGCTGCCGACAGCATCCGGTGGAACATGGCTCGCTCCGGTTACCGGGCCACTGGCGCATCGGCTCGTGCTGCCGCCAGCCTGTCCGCCAGTCCCCTCACACCCAACGCCGCTTTCCTCTTTCAGGCTCATCGCGCCGCGATGTGCAGCCGATCAGTAGTTCAACAGGTCGCCGTTTCCAGTCCAGTCAGATGTGCCCGGCGGGTCGGGGCGGGGCAGACAGGAAGGGGAGCAGCTCGCGGGCAAAGGCATCGGGACGTTCCTCGGGCACGAAGTGGCCACTGCCCTCAATCACCGCACCGGTCAGGTGCGGCGCGGCCGTGTCCAGACTGTCGGCGAGTAGGGCGCCTGAGCTGTGCTCGCCGCCGACGGCGAGTACGGGAATGGGAAGGGTTCCTCCGGTTTCGTGCCAGGCCCGGTTGACGCGGCCGTCGTCAAGGAGGGTGCGGTAGTGCGCGAAGCCGGCGCGCAGTGCCTCGTATCCGCGGTAGGAGGAGGCGATGGTGTCGACCTCTTCCGGCGGGAAGGTTCCGGGTACCGCGGACAACCAGTCGAACCACCAGGTGAGGAAGTCGCTCTCCCGGCCTTCGAGGAGCAGCTCGGGCAGTTCTTCGGTCATGAAGAGGCCGAAGTGGAATAGACCGCCGGAGGCCACGTCCATCGCCTGCTCCAAGCCGAAGCCGGGGAGGGCGAGTTCGACGAGGACGAGGCGTTCGACTTCCTCGGGGTGGCGGCGGGCGTAGGCGAAGGCCACCATGCCACCGATGTCGTGCCCGACGATGCGCACGCCGCCGTGGATGCCGAGCTGTGCGAGGAGTTCGCGCATGTCCTCTGCTTGTGTGTCCTTGTCGTATCCGCTCAGGGGACGGTCAGAGGCACCCATGCCGCGCAGGTCGGGTACGACGACGCGGTAACCGTGCGCGGCGAGGGCCGGCATGAGGTGTCGCCAGGCTCGCCACGTCTGGGGCCAGCCGTGCAGAAGGAGTACGGGTTCACCGGACCCGCCGACCACGGCATGCAGCCGGGTGCCGTTCGCCGTGACGGTGATGCTTTCGAATCCGTCGGGGAGGGGTGTTTCGTCGCTCATGGGATCACCTGGGGCTGGGTCGAAGAGAAAGACCAGGAATTTCTGTCCGTGAGGGCCGGCAGAGCCGGCGGAGCGCTCGGCCAGTACCTGGTCGGTGGAGGTGACGCGGGCTCCGGTGCGCTCGACGGCGCAGCGGATGCGGGAATCGTTGGGTGGTCGGCGTTGCTGAGGGCGGGGTGGACAGGGGCAGTTCACCGTGCCGCCCTTGTGGCCGGTGAGAAGCAAGACGCTGCTCTGGGGGGAAGGAAGGACTCTGACGGGTACAGCCGGTGCCGTTGTGCCAGGAGTGCTGCCCGGCCCGAGGACACGGAGTGGTCAGGTCTTCCGTGCGAGGGCTTCGCGGACTGCGGGTACGACTTCGGCGGCGAACGCGCGGATCTGCTGGCCGTGATCTCGTAGGGGCCAGATGACGAAACCGTTCATGCCGACGGTGCGCACGAGTGTGACAAGGCGCTCGGTCCACTGGGCGGCGGGCCCCTGGAACGGGCCGGCCGACTCCGGTTGGATGACACCGGCGATGTTGTAGACCCGGCGGATCGTGTCCGGATCGCGGCCCGCCAGCAGGGCTGCGTCGTCGATGCGGCGGACAGCCGTGGGCAGTGCGTCGAGTCCGAGGTAGGCGTGCGAGGGAAGCCAGCCGTCCGCTTTTGCACCGGTCAGGGCCAGCATGCGGGGCCCGTACGAGCCCAGCCACAGCCCCAGACCGGGGGCCGGCGCCGGGCCGGGGTGGACGCCGGCGAGCGAGTAGTGCCCGCCGTGCGTCCGCACACTGCGCTCGCCACTCCACATGGCCCGGATGACGGTGATCGCCTCTTCAAGTGCGTCGACGGCCTCCTTCGGCGTGCGACGGGAGCCGCCCATGGCCTCGATGGCTTCCCAGAAGGCGCCGGCGCCCAGGCCGAGCTGGACCCGGGAGCCGGTCAGTCTGTCCAAGGTCGCCGCAGCCTTGGCCAGCAGCGCCGGCGGGCGCAACGGCAGGGAGCTGACCGTCGGGACGAGCGTGACATGTCGCGTCCGCGCGGCCAGGAAGGTGAGCAGTGTCCAGGTGTCGTCGAACGCCGCTTGGTACGGGTGGTCCTGGATGGTGAGAAGGTCGAGGCCGAGACTATCGATGAGTAGTGCCTGCTCACTGGAGCGGCCGACGGGGAGGGCATTTGGCTCTACGTTCGCGCCGAACAGGACAGGGAGGGGCATGAAAGTCTCCTGAGCGACCGGCGCTTGCTCGACATCGGCCGCGGTGGTCGGGAGCGGGAAAGGGAACGGGCTCGCCGTCGGCTCGGAGGCAGTGCCTTCGAGACCGGGCGGCAGCCAGGGGGGGGCGGCTGTTCCGGCACGGGCACTCGGGTCCGTGAGCGGTTCAGCGCGGCGGGCCGAGGATGACGCCGCCGTAGAGTTCGGATGCTTCCGCCAGGAGGGATGTGGGGATGTCCGTTCTTGGAGGTCGGCGGGGAAACTGGTTCCTGAAGGCCGGGGGGCGGGCCCCGCAGGGTGGGGCGGGCCGGAGCCCGCCCCCAGGGGTTCAGACGGCCGTGGCGGCGCGCTTGCCCAGTTCGAGGGCGTGAAAGAAGGTCCGGGCACTCATGCCCATGGACGGCACGTTCTCCTGCATCAGCCGCATGCGGTGCGGGGCGTCGTGGAACTTGGGGTCGAGCTGGAACTCGGCGGCCAGGGAGAACCAGGTGACCGGTACTGCGCCGGCTTGGACCATTCGCTGCACCGCCGCGTTGTGTGCCTCGAGCGAGGGGCTGGCGGATGCGTCGACGGCCACGTGCACGCGGTAGCCCTCGCGCAGGCCGCCCAGCACCGTCTGCAGCACGCATCCGTCCGTGGCGATGCCGCCGACCACCAGGTTCTCCCGGCCTTCCTCCCGGACCGCCTGGGCGAACGACTCGTCCAAAAAGGAGTTGAAGTCGACGGCACGCTCGATGACCGGCTGGTCACCGATGGCCTCCAACAGCTCCGGGTACAGCGGGCCGGACGGCTTGCTCGACTGGCCGTTGGTCACGACCAGACCGCTTTCATACCACTTCGCCGTCTTCGCCAGGCCCACGACGTTGTTGATGTGTTCAGCGAGGTTGTGGGAGCGCAGAAGGTTTGCGAAACCGACTGCGTAGTCGACGAGAACGACGGTGGTGGTGGCGGGGGCGAGGGGCTCAGGAGTCATGACATGGCTTCTTTCTGATCAAAGAGGAGGACAGCGACGCGTTGATCGCGCAGCGGTGGGCAGGTGCCTTAGCGCACGGGTGACCGCTTGGTCACTAACGAAGGTGCGCAGACCCCGGGTCCAATTTCCAGATTGGTCACTAAATCTGGAAACTCAGGAGACTATGCCGGGTTTGTAAGCTTTTTGTCTGGCCAGTCACTCTCTACTCGGGCATGAATTAGTAGCCGGATGTGCACTTTCGGTATGGAGGGACCATCGCCGACAGGGAGCAACACCGCGAGCGGCGAGATCGTCGAGCCGCCGACGGGCCCCTGAAGAACGCAGGGCCGCGATCGTCGCAGCCGCACAGGCCGCCTTCTCCGAGCTGGGCTTCGGCAAGACGACCATCCGAGAGGTCGCACGCCGGGCGGGGGTGACGCACGGCCTGGTGATACGGCATTTCGGGTCCAAGGAGCAGTTGTTCCTTGCCGCGGTGCCCAGTCCCCGCACGCTGATGGCACAGGTGGCCGGCGATCCCAAGTCGTTGCCGACGCGCAGCGCCCGGTCATACGTCCGACGCATGACCCTCAGCGGCGGCAACGACTCCTTGTGGCTTGTGGGCCGTTCAGCTACGGGGCATTCAGCGGCCGATGTCGTCCAGCTCGGTCAAGTCCTCATGCGAGAGGGAGAGTCCCGCGCCGGCGATGTTCTCGCGCAGGTGCGCTGTCGATGACGTGCCGGGGATGAGCAGGATGTTCGGTGATCGCTGCAGCAGCCAGGCCAGTGCGACGGACATCGGTGTCGCCTTCAATCGAGCGGCGACCGCCGAGAGCGCCGAGGACTGGAGCGGGGTAAAGCCCCCGAGGGGGAAGAAGGGCACGTACGCGACGCCTTCGGTGGCGAGCCGGTCGATGAGCTTGTCGTCGTGGCGGTGGGCGAGGTTGTACATGTTCTGCACGCACACGATCGGCGCGATGCTCTGTGCCTCGGTGACCTGCTCCTCGGTGGCGTTGCTGACCCCGAGGTGGCGGATCAAGCCCTGCTGCTGGAGTTCCACGAGCGTCTCGAACGCCTCGGCGAGCGAGCCGGGCTGGGGACCTTCGGCGTTGCCGAGTCGGAGGTTGACCAGGTCGAGTACGTCGAGCCGGAGGGACTTGAGGTTGTCGTGGACCTGGCGGCGCAGATCTTCGGGTCGCCGGGCCGTGGGCCAGCCACCCTGTTCGTCGCGGGTCGCGCCCACCTTGGTCACGATGTGCAGCGACTCGGGATAGGGGTGCAGTGCCTCGCGGATCAACTCGTTGGTGACGCGCGGCCCGTAGGCGTCGCTGGTGTCGATGTGGGTGATACCGAGGTCGACCGCCGCTTCGCGCAGAACGGCCAGGGCGCCCTCGCGATCGGTGGGCGGCCCCATGACCCACGGGCCGGCCAGTTGCATGGCGCCGTAGCCGAACCGGGTGACGGTCAGGTCACCCAGAGTCCAGGTGCCGCCGGGAAGAGAGAGGGAGGGTGTGCTCATGCTGTTGCCTTTCGTCGTGCACGTGGGGGGTGCCCCTATGTGGTTCGTCAAGGAAATCGGGCTGCATCAGAGACGTGAGCCCAGGCAGCATGGCGGTGTGTCTGATCTGCCATGGGACGACGTCCAGTACTTCTTCGACCTGGATGAGATGGGGACGCTGCCGGACGTGCGCGTTTCTTGTCGTAGTAGGCCCGTGATGCCGGGTCGGCCAGGGAGGCGAACGCGGAGAGGAAGAAGGCCCGCTTCAGCTGTTTGTTGCCGCGGCGGGAGGGCTGTTCACCGCGGATCGAGGAGCCCGAACTCCTGGTCGCAGGGCCAGACCTGCGTGGGAGGCCAGGTGGGCGGCGGTCGGGAAGGTGCTGGCGTCGCCGGCGTCGATGAGGATGCGGGCTACGGTCCTGACCCCGATTCCGGGCATCGAGATCAGGACCTTCGAAAGAGGGTGGGTCTCCAGTAGTTCCTCGATCCTCGTGGCGAAGAGTTTGCGCTGATCAAGGATAGAAAGCGGCGACTTCAGGCCACGACTGCACCCTGGATTGTAAAGGGCTCGATAACTACGCCTACGAGCGGTTTTCTTCCGATTCGATCACTTGCAGGCACCTCGCGAGGGCGGCCACCATGTATCGGCGCCAGAGGGGAGTGAATGGACCGGCGAGAATCCAGCGACGACCCGGAAGAGGCTTGAATTCGTAGGTCCACCGAATGAGGGTGCCATCGCCGTCGGGATTGAAGTTCCATTCACCTCGAACGCCTGCCGCGAGTCGAGAGAGGATGTTCGTGAATCCCGTCAGCTGATACGCAAAACTAGAGCCTTCCGTGTACTCGATCAACTGTTCGTCGGCCTGTGACCCGTCGTCGAACTGCGGGTTCCTGGTGGGACCGACGTGATCCCATGCTTCGGTCTGGTTTGCCACACCTTTGACACCGGGAAAGGGTGCCACCCGGTGGAAAACGCTCGACAGGTCGATGGGAACGATCAATCGGAACGCGTTGGCGGGCGCCACCGAAGTTCGCCGCTGGACTGTGATCGGAACAGTGTTGTCGGTTGAGCCGATAAGGAGGGGTATCGCCTGGACCACTGCGGCCTGCTGAGGCTCGGTCGTTTTCTTCCCCGCGATCGGTTTCTTGTCGGACATCGATGTTCTCCTGTCTTGGTGATGTGAATCCACTGTGAAGCATTAACGAACATGAAATGCTTCGAATGGGAAGCAAGCAGATTCGTGATGTGAGTGACCCGACCACCGGCCGGAACATCGAGTGCCTGCTTCACCTCCTGACGGCGGTCAGCAGCCTGGCGCAGTACGGGGTGGACGAGCACCTGCGTGCCGGCGCCGAGGCGGTTCAGGGGAGACGTCGAGGTAGGGACAGCCCGGCATTCCGGCTGGCCCCTTCCTCGCTGAACCAGGGACCGTTCGATGAACGGTTCAAGTTCCGTATTGCGTGCCTTGTCGCCGCCACCTGAAACGGAGGCGTCTCCTCATCACCCCTATGTAGGCGTGCGGTGGTGCAGCAGCGATCGTTTTTACTGAGAGTCGTTGAGGAAGTGCAGCGATATGTGGCTGGAGACGTGGGTTGGTAAGTGACAGCAGGCCGCTGGTCACGGCTCAGATCGACTTGAGCACCCGGACCCGATCGGTGATGGCACGCCGCGCGACGTCGGTGTCGAAGGCGATGGAGTCGAACTCGTGCGGGACGCCGGGGTGAAGGTGGAACTCCACCGGCACGCCGGCGCGGCTGAGTTTGGTCGCGTAGGCGGTGTCCTCGTCACGGAACACGTCGAGTTGGCCGACCTCGATGTAGGCCGGAGGCAGGCCGGTCGCATCCTCGAGACGGGCGGGAGCTGCCGTGGGCGGGACGCCGGGGCCGCCGACGGCTTTGCCGAGCAGTGCCGGCCATGCGGTGAGGCTGTCGTCGTAGGACCACAGGAGATAGGGCTCGATGTGGGGGTCGGGTGTGGTGGTGCGGTCGTCGAGCATCGGCATCAGCAGGATCTGCCGGGCGATCCGCGGGCCGCCGCGCTCGCGGGCGAGGATGGTCAGGGCGGCTGCCATGCCGCCTCCGGCGCTGTCGCCCATCACGCCGATGCGGTTGGCGTCGACGTCCAGCTCGGCGGCGTGTTCGTGCAACCAGCGCAGTGCGGCGTAGGCATCTTCGAGCGGTGTCGGGAAGGGGTGCTCGGGGGCGCGGCGGTACTCGACCGACAGCATCGGCACGCCGCTGGAGGACACGTAGCGGGAGACCGGGCCGTCGAACAGGTCGATGTGGCCGAAGACGTATCCGCCGCCGTGGAAGAACAGCACGGCCGGGCCGGGCTCGGCGCCGTCCTTGACGTACCAGCGCATTTTGATCTGTGTGCCGTCGTCCGCGGTCGCATAGTGCTCGCGGGTCGTCACGTCGGCCGGGATCGGCTGCGCGGCTCCCGCGGCGCCGATGATCGGTTCCCACATGGCGCGGCGGCCCGCGATGTCGCCCACAGCCGGCGGCTTGACCTCGGCCATCGCGCCGGCCATCGGGGCCAGCGCCTCGGCGATCTCGGGATCCAGGGACAGTGTCATGGTCTTTTCCTTTAGAGGCTGGTCGGTCGGTGTCAGGCGGCGGTCGCGACGATGACGACCTTGCCGTGCAGCTCGCCCGTGGCGGCCTGGGCGTGGACTGCCGGCAGCTCCGCCAGCGGCACTCGCTGCGCGACGTCGACGCGCAGCTCGCCGGAGTCGATCAGTGCCACCAGCCGCGACAGCTGGTCGGCGTCGCTGCGGACGAACAGGTCGATGCCGCGCACGCCGCGCTGTTCGTCGCTGGGTGCGGGCATCCACACCGTGGTGTTCACCAGCACTCCACCGGGAGCGATCAGGGCGGGCAGCGCGGCCAGTTGCGACGGGTCGATCGGCGCGAGATTGAGCACGACGTCGACCGGCTCGGTCACCGCCTCGGTCACCCCGGTGGTGGTGTGATCGATGACCTCGTCGGCACCCGCCGTCTTGACCTGCTGGCTGCTGCGCGGGCCGGCGATGGCTATGACGTACGCGCCGGCGTTCTTGGCCAGCTGCACGGCGTAGCCGCCGACCGCTCCGCCCGCGCCGTTGACCAGCACGCGCTGACCCGCCGTCAGCTTGGCGTGGTCGAACAGCGCCTGGTACGCGGTCAGGCCCACCAGCGGCAGCGCTGCGGCGTCGGCCAGCGGGACGCTCTTCGGCGCCGCCGCGAGGATCTCGGCCGGGGCGATGACGTACTGCGCGGCGGCGCCGGGCTTGTCCATCGGCAGGAAGCCGACAACCTGGTCGCCGACCGCGATGCCGTCGACGCCCTCGCCCAGCGTGTCGACCGTGCCGGCGACGTCGAGGCCGGGAGTGTGCGGCAGCACCACCGGGATGGGGCCTTGCATGAAGCCGCCGCGGATGTTGCCGTCGACGGAGTTGAA